>CALMJU010000083.1 GCA_937864465.1 uncultured Acidobacteriota bacterium | reverse complement strand
TACTGCCGCATCCCCCGACCGCCCATGTTCCTCTCCCCGCCCCGAAATCGGGGACGGCAACCATTCTAAATCGGTTGCTGTCCCCCGATCGCCGATCTCACTCGTACCGCAGCGCCTCGATCGGGTCCTGGCGCGCCGCCTTGATCGCGGGCCACATGCCGAAGACGAGGCCGACTACCGTCGACACGCCGAATCCGAGGACGATCGACCAGACGGGCGCGGCCGCCTGGAACTCGAGCGTGAGGCGCACGAGGAAGGCGGCGCCGAGCCCGAGGCCGATGCCGAGGGTTCCCCCCACGGCCGTCAGCGTCACCGCCTCGACCAGGAACTGGACGGCGATGTCCCGTCTGCGGGCCCCGATCGCCTTGCGGAGCCCGATCTCCCGCGTCCTCTGGGTGACGTTGACGAGCATGATGTTCATGACGCCGACGCCGCCGACGAGGAGCGCGATCGCCGCGATGACGAGCATCGCGGCGGCCACGCCGCCCGTGATCTGCCGGAACTGGTTCAGCCGGCCGACGCTCGTCATGACCGCGAAGTCGTTCGGCTGCCCCGGCCTCAGGCCCCTGCGGGCGCGGAGTATCGCCGTCTCCTCGTCGATCAGCGCCTCGAAGTCCTCGGGGCGCTTCGGGACCGTGGCTATGTGGATCGTGTCTCCACCGCCGTTCTTGACCTCGGGGAACAGGGAATCGAACGCGCTGATCGGGATCGACACGAAGGCGTCGTTGCTCCCGCCGAAAAACTGCCCCTTCGACTCGAACAGCCCGATCACCCGGTACGACCGCCCGTTGATCGTGAGGACCCGGTCGATCGGGTCCTGGAGCGGGAAGAGCCTGTCGGCGACGTCGGGCCCGATGACGCAGACCGGCGCCGCGTGCTCGATGTCGGAATCGGTGAAGAACCGGCCGTCCTGGACGAAATGGACGTTGGCCTCGGAGTAGTCGGGGTTCGTGCCGAAGACGGTGGCGCTGTCCATCTGGTTCCTTCCCGCCTTCACGACGACGCCCCCTCGAAAGAGGTAGCGCTCCTGCGAAACCGCCTTGACGAGCTTCGACAGCCTCTTGAGGGCGAGGGCGTCCTCGATCGTCAGGTCCCTCCGGTTCCGCTCTTCCTCCGGGTGACCGCCGGGGCCGAAGCGCGGCTCGAACTTCTGGAACTGGACGAGGTGGGAGCCGAACGACGTGAATGCGGCGGTGACCTGGCGCTCGAAGCCGACCACGAAGCTCACCATCATGATCACGGTCGCGACCCCGGCCATGACGCCCAGCAGCGTCAGGAAGCTCCGGAGCTTCTGCTCCCGCATCGCGGCCAGCGCGAAGCGCGCGTTCTCGATCCAGCCCGAGCCGGGCCTTCTCATGCCTCGTCCCTCAGGGCGTCCACGACGACGAGCGCCGCCGCCCGCCGCGCGGGCCAGTAGCCCGCGACGAGGCCGACGGCCGCGGAGAGGCCCAGTCCGGCGGACAGGACGATCGGCGTGACGCGTGCCGGGAAGTGCAGGATCCCCTGAACGGCGAAGGCCGCCGCGGATCCGAGGACGACCCCCGCGATGCCTCCGGAAACCGACAGGATCGCCGCCTCCAGGAGGAACTGGCGGCGGATATCCCGCGGGCGCGCCCCGACCGCGAGCCGGACGCCGATCTCCCGCGTCCTCTCGACGACGCCGACGAGCATGATGTTGGCGATCACGACGCCTCCGACGCCGAGCGACACTCCGGCGATCAGGAGGGTGAGGACGAACGCCGCGGTCGAGATCTGCCGCCACAGGCCCTGGAGGGCCTCGGCCGTGACGAGCCCGAAAGGATCCTGCTCCCGGAAGCCGGTGTGGCGAAGCGCCCGCACGACGGCGCGCGCCTCGTCGATCGACGCGTCCAGGCCCGCGACGCCTCCCCGGGCCCGGAGCACGAGGTCGATCGAGTTCCTCCGCCCCCAGGTCTTCCGGAACGCGTGCATCGGCACCCACGCCTGGTTGTCCTGGCTGAGGCCGAGCATCCGGCCCTGCTGGGCGACGACGCCGACGATCCGGAACGCGGCGTTCCCGATCAGGATGTCGCGGCCGATCGGGTCCACCGCCGGATAGAGCTCCTCCTTGATGTCCCACCCGATGACCGCCACCGGCGAGCCCGCCGTCTCGTCGGCCTCGGTGAAGTAGCGCCCCGACTCGATCTCGAGGTTCACGACCCCCGCGAAGTTGGCGGTCGTACCGTGGATCCGCATGTCGGCGAGGCGGCGGTCGCGGTACCTGACCGGCGCCGCCGTCGTCACGTCCGCCGCCACCGCGTCCGCGAGCGCGAGCGTTCCCGAGAGGACCTCGACGTCGTGGTAGTCGAAGTCGGGCCGCTTGACCGCCTGGAAGAACTCCTCCCGGCTCTGGATGATCCCGAACTTCGTGATCACGAACACGTCGGGCGACAGCTGGATCAGCTTCTCCTGGACGTACGCCTCGAGACCCGTGATCACCGACGCGACGCCCACGATCGTCGTCACGCCGATGATGATCCCGAGCAGCGTCAGGAAGCTGCGGAGCTTGTGGCTCCGCACCGAGTCGAACGCCGCCCGGCCGAGCTCCGCGAGGTCCATCGGCTCACGCGGCCGGCGGGCCGCCCTCGCCGGGCCGCTCGTCCCGGACCGCGTCGCCCGGCTTCAGGCTCCGGAGCGCGCGGAACGGCCCGGTGACGATCGTCTCCCCGCCTTCGAGGCCCTCGAGCACCTCGATCGACAGCTCTCCCGACAGGCCGGTCTCGAGGGGCTGGAAGCGCACCTTCCCGTTCTCGACGACGTACACCCCTTCCTCGTCGCGGGGCGCGCCGCGAGGGGGCGCCTCGCCGGGCTTGCGCTCGATCTCGCGGAGGACGAGCGCCTGGATCGGCACCGCGACCGCCTGCGGCCGGAACCCGGTCAGGATGTCCGCCTGGACCGAGAGCCCCGGCTTGATCCCCTTGGGAGGGTCCTCGAGGCGGATCTTCGTCTTGAACTTGATCGCCTCCGTTCCGGCGGTCGTCGCCAGGATCGGCGACGATCCGACCTCGGTCACGATCCCCCGGAACGAGCGGTTCGGGTAGGCATCGATCCGGACGACCGCTTCCTGCCCGAGGGCGACGCTGGGGATCGAGGTCTCGTCCACCTCCATCTCGGCCTCGACGACCGACATGTCGGAGATCTGGAGGAGGACCGTGCCCGGGGAGCTCTGGACCCCGATCACGGCGACCTCCCCCTCCTCGACGCGCTTCGCCGTGACGATGCCGTCCATCGGGGAGCGCACGGTCGTCTTCGCCAGCGTGTCCTGGGCCCCCTCGAGAACGGCGCGCGCCTGGTCCACGCGCCGCTCCGCGGCGACGTGGGCCGCCTCGGCGGTGGCCAGGGCGGTCCGGGCGCGGTCCCGGTCGGCGGCGGGCAGGATCCCGGCGGAGAAGTTCTCCTCGGCGCGCCGAGCGTCGAGCCCCGCCTGCTCCAGGCCCGACCGCGCGGAGTCGAGATCCTTCAGAAGGGCCTGCATCGAGAAGTCGGAGCTGCGGGCCGAGGCTCGCGGGTTCGTCGCGTCGATCTGCAGCAGGAGCTGCCCCTTCCGGACCTCGTCCCCCTCGCGCACGCACAGCTGCGTGATCTGCCCGGGGATCGTGGCCGAGATGTCCACCTTCTTCTGCGCCTGGATCTTCCCGTTCGCCGTGACCTTGGCCTGAAGGTCGATGCGGTCCACCTTGGCCGTCTGCACGGGCGTCCCCTTGGGACGGCCCCGCATCACGAGCCCCGCGGCGCCGGCGGCCCCGACCACGATGACGATGCCCGAGACCCAGAAGACGGTTCGTCTCTTCATTATTCCCATCCCCCGCTCGCGAGGCAGAGCCCCACCCCTCCAGCCGGCGCGCTCGCCGCGCCCACTACTCTACGCCCGGTGGGGCCCGGCAGTTTCAAGGCGCCGGGGCCTCCGGAGCGCCCGGCTTGTCTTTTTGCCGCCCGGTCTCGATATTCCCCCTGACGTTGCGCGCCCGGTACCCGGTGCGCGGGAGGAGTGGGACATGAAGATGCTGCGTCTCGCCGCAATCGCGCTGGCCGCGCTCGCGGCTTCCCTTGGAACGGCTCCGGCCCTGGCCCTGGGGCCCGTGGACGGCGAGGTGACCGCCCTCTACTGGGACTCGGACACGGACGTCAGCGGCGTCTCGGAGGGCTCGGGCGACGTCGCGGCCCGCGCGGAGCTGTGGTTCTTCAAGAAGTGGGGAGTCTCGGCCGGGTACTTCCAGCCCAGCCCCGAAGGCGCGGACATGGAGTACCTGAACCTGGACGCGAAGTACAGGGTGTTCTCCCCGACCGAAGGGAACTTCCTCGCCGTCGGGCTCGGGTGGCAGACGGTGGACCTGTCCGGAGGAGGGGAGAGCGCGGACACGTCAGGGCCGCGCGTCGTGGCGGAGGGGCGCTTCTCCGTGAAGATCGTCTACCTCTACGGCCGGGTCGCCTGGCTGCCGAAGCTCGACGACATCGAGATCGGGGAGGGGAGCCTGACGAACGGCGACGGCCAGGAGCTCGAGGCCGGGATCCAGATCAAGCCGTTCCCGTTCTTCCAGATCTTCGCCGGCTACCGGGCGAACAAGATGAGCTTCGACGCCCCCGAGGGCGGCACGTTCGAGATCGAGAACAAGGGGCCGATCGCGGGGATCGGGTTCAACTTCTGATCCGGAATTCCGGAGAACCGGCCGGGCCGGGCCCTCGGGTCCGGCCCGGCTCGCCTACTCCCTCCTCCACTCCGGCACCCTCCCGGGGGTCCACGGCGCTCCCGCCGCCTCGGCTTCCCGCTCGAGCTTCCGGAGGTCCGTCTCGACGAGAGCCGTGAGCCTCGCGAGGAAGTCGCCGAAGCTCGAGGCGACGGCGTCGTAGCCGCGGATCTGCGTGCCGGTCGGCGCTCCGGTCGTCGTCCAGTGGCCGTAGACGACGGTCTGGACGCGGTCGGTCAGCGACATCGGAACCGGCTCGTTCCGCGAGGCGACCGTCTCGTCGCCCGTGAGCTCGATCGCGAGGTCGGCGAGCCTGCGCTCGAGCGCGACCGCCCGGTCGCTAAGCGAGGGATCGGCGCCCGCCGCGTCGAAGACCGCCTTCTTCAGGTGGGCGAGGCGGTTTCTCGCCTCGCCGAGGGCGCGCCCCGCGCCGAGGACCGCGCGCTGGAGGCTCGCGGTCCTCCGTGCGAACGCCGCGGACTCGGCTGCCTGCGCCGCGGGGAGGCCCGCGGCGCCGAGGGGGGAGACCGTGAACGACTGCGGCTCTCCCAGCTCCGTCGTCTCCCCCCGCACGCGCTTCGCGAGCGAGACGCGGTAGGTCCCCGGCGCCGCGAGCGGGCCGATCGGGAGCGACGCCCACGGGTTGTCGTCGGGGGGCGTGTCGAGCCTCGTCGGCGAGGGAGACGCGAAGCGGAGGTCCCACGCGATTCGCTGGAACCCCTTCTTGGCCGGGGCGGTCAGGCGCCGGACGACGTTCCCGTCGGCGTCGCTCACCGTCAGCACGAGCACCGGCTCCTCTTCCCGGTCTTCGGCGCGCAGCTCGTCCCACGTCGGGTAGAAGACGTCGCCTCCCTTCTTGGCGATCTCCTTCTCCCTCTCCTGCCTTTCCTTCCGGAGGGAGCGGATCTCGTCCTTCAGGTACACGGTGAACACCGCGCCGAACGGAGGGTTCGGGGCCGTGTAGAACGAGTCGCCTTGCGAGCTCTTTTCCCGCAGCCCCAAGGGGAGCGAGGGGATGAACATCCAGGCCGGGCGCACCGGGAAGAGGATCGCCTCCCTCTCGAGGGCCTCCGGCGCGGCCTGGCGGAGCGGGACGATGTCGTCGAGGACGTAGAAGCCGCGGCCGAACGTCCCGAGCACGAGGTCCCCCTCGCGCGCCTGGATCGCGAGATCGCGGACCGCGATCGGCGGGACGCCTCCCTTGAGCTGGATCCAGCGGCCGCCGCCGTCCGGCGTGAAGAAGACCCCGAACTCGGTGCCGGCGAACAGGAGGCCGCGGACCGCCGGGTCCTCGGCGAGCGCGTAGACCGTCCCGCGCTCGGGGAGGTCCCCGGAGATCGACTGCCACGTGACGCCGCGGTCCGTGCTCTTCAGGACGTACGGCTTGAAGTCGCCCATCTTGTGGTTGTCGAAGGAGGCGTAGACCGTGCCGGAATCGTGCGGCGAGGGAGCGAGGTCCGAGACGTACGCGTTCTCGGGAACGCCCGGGAACTTCTCGGTCTTCCGCCAGGACTGCCCGGCGTTCTCCGTCACCTGGACCAGGCCGTCGTCCGTCCCGGCGTAGAGGAGCCCTTCGACGAGCGGCGACTCCGCGAGCGAGACGATGTTCCCGTAGAACGACGTCGAGGCGTTCTTCGCGACCGAGTCCACGCCAAAGACCCGGCCCATCATCTTCAGCCGGTTGCGATCGATCCTCCGGGTCAGGTCGGGGCTCACCGGCTTCCACGAATCGCCCCGGTCGTCGCTCCGGAAGACGCGCTGGGCGGCGAAGTAGAGCCTCGTCCGGGAGTGGGGGCTCAGGATCATCGGCGCGTCCCAGTTCCAGCGGAGCGGGTCCTCGCCGGGCCCGGCCTGCGGCTGGATGTCCGCCGTCTCGCCGGTCCGGCGGTCGAGCCGGGTGAGCACGCCGTACTGCGACTCGGAGTAGACGACGTTCGGGTCCTCGGGGTCGACGGCGCACCAGAAGCCGTCGCCTCCGGTCGTGATGAACCAGTCGGAGTTGACGATCCCGTGGGCCGTCGCGGTCCGGACGGGGCCGCCGATCGTGTTGTTGTCCTGCGTCCCCCCGTACACGTGGTAGAAGGGGCGCGCGTCGTCCACCGCCAGCCGGTAGAACTGCGTGACCGGCAGGTTGGCGTGGAAGCCCCAGGTCGCCCCCCGGTCGAAGCTCTCGTACACTCCTCCGTCGCAGCCGGCGAGGAGGTGCTCCGTGTCGTCGGGATCGATCCAGAGGGCGTGGTTGTCGACGTGCTTGTACCGCTCGCCGACCTTGCGGAACGTCTTCCCGCCGTCCTCGGTCACCATCATCCAGGTGTCCATCGAGTAGACGCGGCCGACCGCTTTCGGATCGGGGACGATCTCCTGGTAGTACTGGGCCGAGCCGGACACGTAGTCCGACATCTTCTCGAAGCTCCCGCCCGCGTCGGTCGAGCGGAAGAACCCTCCCGCCTTGTTCGCCGCCTCGATCGTCGCGTACACGACGTCCGGGTCGGCGGGAGAGATGGCGAGGCCGATGCGCCCGATCTCCTCCTTGGGGAGGCCGTTCTCCAGCTTGCGCCAGGTCGCGCCGCCGTCGGTCGTCTTGTGGAGCGCCGATTCCGGTCCGCCGTTGATCAGCCCCCAGACGTGGCGCCTGCGCTGGTACGAGGCGGCGTACAGGACGTCGGGGTCGCGCGGGTCCATGACGACGTCCGTGACGCCGGTGTCCTCCGAGATGCCGAGCGACTTGCTCCAGGTCTTCCCGCCGTCGGTCGTCTTGTACAGCCCGCGGTCGCCCCCCGCCGCCCAGAGGGGGCCCTGTGCCGCGACCCAGACGACCTGCGAGTCGCGGGGGTCGACGAGGATCTTCCCGACGTGCTCGGACGCTTCGAGCCCCATCTTCTCCCACGTCAGGCCGCCGTCGAGCGACCGGTACACGCCGTCGCCGTAGCCGACGCTCCGCTGGCTGTTGTTCTCGCCGGTGCCGAGCCAGACGGTCCGCGGGTCCCGCGGGTCGAGGGCGACGCAGCCGATCGAGTACGAGACCTGGCCGTCGAAGACCGGAGTCCAGGTCGTGCCCGCATTCGTCGTCTTGAAGACGCCCCCCGAGGCGACGGCGACGAACCAGGTGCTCTTCTTGCGCGGGTGGACCGCGATGTCGCCGATCCTCCCCGACATCAGCGCCGGGCCGAGACTCCGGAAGGCGAGGCCGGAGAACGTCTCGGACTTCATGCGGGTCTCCGGCGCGGCCTTCTCGGCCTTCCCCTCCCGTGGGGCGGCGAGAGGGGCGAGGGTCGCGGCGAGCAGGACGGCGAGGACGGGGACGAGATTCCGCTTCATCGTCGATTCTCCCGTTTTTTCCGGCCGAAGGGCGCATTGTACAGGACCCGGGAGGCCCCCCGGCCGGGGTCTCCGGGGGCGCCTTGACCTCGCCCCCCAAAGCAACCAGATTCTCCCGGGGGGCGTGCGGAATCCGCGCGGCCCGGGACGGGGGAGACGGATGGGCGAGGCCCAGGGGCAGGCGGAGTTCCGCGAGGCCGCCCGGGAGGTGCAGCGGTACCTCTCCGGCGAGATCGCTCCGCTGATGGTCGCGGACTCCTTCCAGACGCTCGCGTCCGCGTCGCCGGAGTCGGCGGCCCGGGTGATCGCGGAGTGGATCCAGTCGCAGCTCAGCGCCCCAGGGGCCCGCGTCCCGGTCTCCGACTACGTGTTCCACTCCCTGAAGAAGCTTCACATCCTTTCGGAGTTCGATCTCGTCGAGCGGACGCCGCTCCTCCGCTACCTCGACGTTCTCGGAGGGCTCCTCGCGAACATCTGCCCGGAGTCGGAGCGGACGTCGCTTCGAGCGCGTCTCGGGCGGCTCGCCGAGTCGACCACCGCCAGCTCGACGATCTCCAAGGTGGAGTACCTGCACGGCGCGGGGGGGGCCGCCGCCGCGGCGGAAGACGCGGGAGCGGGCGGGGGCGATTCCGGAGCGGGCGAGGGCGTGGCCCGCGAGATCCGGAGGCTCAATCTGCTCCTCGAGCGCCTCGGCACGGCTCCGGCCCCGAGCGGCGCGCAGGGCGCGAGCCCGATCCAGGTCGGGAAAGGCGATCGAGCGTCGCTCCTCGCCGGCCTCTTCTCGACCGCGGCGATCGAGGCGCAGTCGAGCGCCGATCTCGACCGGTACCTCGCCCAGGTGCAGGAGCGCGGCGGCGCGACTCCCATGGACCAGGTGTTCCGCACGCTCGGCTGGAGCCTTCCCGGCTGGGCCCTGCCCTTCGCCGCTCCGGGCGCGCGCGAGATGCCGGGAAGCCGGCCGGTCGAGGCGATGCAGAAGATCGTCAGCCTCGCCCCCGACGCCGAGGAGGCCGCGCGCAGGCTCCGCGAGATGGTCTACACCGCGGTCGAGCAGTTCAACGAGGGGCGGCTTCCGCAGTCGGTGTCCATTCTCGACGCGGCGGGGAAGCTGATCCAGGAGCGAAGGCTCGACGCGGCCGGCGTCCGGGCGATCCTCGTGCAGGCGCAGGACTCGCTCTCGGAAGCGGTCCTGAGGCGCTGCGCCGAGGCGACGGAGAAGCACGGGCTGCTCAAGCGGGTGCTAGGGTTCTTCCCGGGCTACGGCCCCGAGGGGCTGCTCGAGAAGCTGCAGGGCGAGGAGAAGCGCGAGGCCCGGAAGCTCCTTCTCGTGCTCCTGGAGTGCCAGGGAGACACCTGCCGGCCGATGCTCCTCGACCGGCTCGGAGCGTGCGTTCGCGGGGAGATCCGGGACGAGCAGGGGTGGTTCCGGAGGAACCTCGTGTTCCTCCTGCGCCGCCTCCCGAGGTCCGACGACACGCGGCTCGACGAGGAGATCGCGAACCTCCGGTCCACGATGGCCGCGGGGGAGCCGTACATCAGCGTGCGGGAGGCGATCGGAGCGCTCGGCCGGATCGTCCACTCCGTCGCCGAGCAGGCGCTGATCGAGAGGCTGCACCGGCTCGAGGCGGACCTGCGGCGCGGCGCCGCGGCCGCCGGGGAGGAGTCTTGGGACCTCCTCGACCGGCTGTGCGCGGCCCTCGCGGGGCACGGGTCTCCTGCCGCGCTCCGGACCGTGGCCGCCCACGCGTTCTCTCCCGGGGCGGAGCTCGGCGAGGCGGTCGCCCGGATCGACAATCTCGGCCGCATCGACCTCTCGATCGATCCGGAGCAGCTCGCGGCGCTCCTCCAGGCGATCCGGGACCGGATGCCGACGAAGGTCCTCGGCATCGTCGTCAAGCGCGTCGATCCGGGGCTCCTCCACCTCGTCCGCGCGGTGTCCGGGACCTCGACGCCGGACGTCCGGACCGTGCTCGAGGAGGTCGCGCACCGCTTCGAGCGGCAGGGGATCGCGGAGGAGGCGAGGCAAGCGCTTTCCCGTCTCGAGCCGGCCCAGCGGGCGCGGGCCGCCGTGCCGTCGAAGGTCCTGACGGGAGACCTCGAGCTGTTCGCCCTTCCGAACCTGCTCCAGTCGCTGGCGGACTCCCAGGCGACCGGCGAGCTCGCGCTGTTCGACGCCGGCCAGGCGCGCGTGGCCGTGATGCGGTTCGCGAAGGGCCGGTTCGCCGGGTGCGCGGCCGGCAGGCTCCAGGGGGAGGCCGCGGCCCACGCGGTGTTCGAGCGGCCGTTCCCCGGGACGTTCGTGTTCCGCTCCTCGGCCTCGGACGGGGGGGAAGCCCCGGAAGGGGCGATCGAGGTCGTGCCGCTGATTCTCGAGGGGGTGCGGCGCCACGACGAGTTCCAGGCGGCTCTGGCCCTCGTGCCGGACGGGATGATGTTCGAGCCCGCGGGGCCGAAGTGGACGCTCACGGAGGCGGAGGAAGACGCCCGGTTCGCCGGCGAGGTCTGGGCGAAGGCCGCCGCCGGCTGCACCGCCGACGCCTGCGAGGCCGAGATCGAGGCCGACCCGTATCGGGTGCGCACGCTCTACGCCCACTGGCTCGAGGAGGGCGCGCTCCGGCCGAAGGCCGCATGACGGGCCGATCCGGTCACGCGCCGGACAGCAGCTCGTCCACGAACGCCGCGGCCGCCGCCATCCGCCGCTCGAGGTCCTCGAAGAGCCGGTGCGCCGCGTCCCCCGTCCCGTTCTCGTATCCCAAGATCCGGGCGGGCGCGTCGAGGCGGCTCCGCTCGATCTCGTCGGACGCGACGACGGTGACGCGGTAGGCCGACCGGAGCGCGACCAGGAAGTCGTAGACCTCGCCGAGGCCCTCGTAGAGGGGGGCCCGGGCCGGATCGATCCGGCCGATCTCCGCGACACGGTCGGGACGGGACGGGTCCCAGATCCGAAGCCGTGCCTTGGCGATCGCCAGGCTCAGGTCGATCTCCCGGAGCCCCCCGGGCGCTTCCTTGAGGTGGACGAGCCCGTCGGGCATCGGGCGGTGGGCGCGCCGCCTCTCCCCGATCTCCCGCGCGACGCGCTCCGCGAACGAGGCCGCGTCGTCGAAGAGGAACGGCTCGATCACGCGCCGGCAGAGCAGGTCCTCGATCCCGTGGCTCCCCACCACTCGCCTCGCCCCGAGGAGCTGGCAGCGGTCGACGAAGAGGTCGCCCCTGTCCCCGGCCAGCAGGGCGGCCACCTCGTCGAGCGTCGCGACGAACCGTCCGACGTGCTCGGCCAGGCGATACTGCGCGACGATGCCGCGCCTCGCGATCTGGCGGTTCATCCGCATGACCACGCGCTCGGCGAAGAGCACGTCCTCCGGGGCGTCCGAATCGACGAGGGCCACGACGTCGTAGTCCTCGTCGTAGGGTCTCCGCCGGGCGTTTCCGCCCGCGAGGAAGATCCCGATCCGGTCGCGCGGCGGGACCCTGCCTCGCGCGTCCCGGTCCGCCTCCCGGAAGCAGAAATCGAAGAGCCGGTCGAGGTAGTTCGTCGTGAGGTCCGAGAAGCCCTCGCGGGCCCGCCGGTCTGGCTCCCCTCGCAGCGTGCCCATCGCGATCCGGAGGAACTCGATGTCGTAGAAGTCTCCGAGGAGCCCCCTCTGCTCCTCGGCGCTGGGGTGCCTCTCGCTGGCCGCGAGGCGCCCGAGGGCGACCGTCCTGAGCGTGGCGTCGTCCGACAGCGCGTCCACGGTCGCGGGGTGGCGCTCCGTGACCCGGCCCAGCACCCGCAGGATGTACGGGCTGCTCTTGAGGTGCACACGGATGGCGGCCTGGAGGCGGTCCCGCGCGAGAGCCACCTCGGGGTCGCCGATCGGCACCTCGGTCGCCGCGAGGAGGCCTTCGAGCCCGGCGGGGTCGAGGCCGAGGAGGAAACGGTTGACGAGCGCCGGATAGTACCGGAACACGCGGGACAGGGCCCGCACGGCCTCCGGGAGCCGGGAGAGGCGCGCGAGGAACCGGTCGGCGATCTCTCGCGCCGCCTCGAACGACGGGCCGGCGACCCTCCGCGCCGCCAGGAGCGTCAGGATCGAGAGGAACGCATAGGGCGCGTCGCACCCCCAGTCCGCGTAGGTCGCGGCGATGCCGCGGCGCTCGTCCTCGGGGAGGCCCGCGAAGCCGCGCGCGAAGGCGTCGAGATGCGGTCCCCCGGGGGCCGAGAACGCCTCGATCAGGTCGTCGTAGAAGCGCACCCCCCGGAACGCGAGCGAGGCCTCGGTCAGCTTCCTCGCGAGCTCGACGGCGAGGTTGCCCTTCGGCGCCGAGGTCGCCCAGCGCGAGAACGGCCCGTGATCCCTCAGGTGGCGCGCCACCTCGGTCATCAGGAGGTTCGCGGCCAGCCCCGCAGCCTCCAGCGCCTCGTGGTAGTGGACGAGCAGGTGGCTGACGGCGCGAACGGGCCCCCGGTCGCGGTACCCGAGCGCCCCGGCGAGAACGCGGAGCGACTCCTCCGCCTCCGGGCCCTCGACCGCCAGGTCCTCCTCCTGCGAGATGAGGAGGTGCGTCGCCAGGCGGAACGTCTCGAGGAAGATCCACGCGCGCTTCAGGCGAGCGAGGGGCCGGGCCAGCTCGGGCCTCCACGCGATCAGGTCGTCGAACAGCTCCCCCCTCGCGGACGTCCCGAGCCCCTCGATCACCTGGAACGCGGTCGTCAGCCCCAGGATCAGGCGCAGGCCTTCGTCCTTCGGGTTCACCCGGTCCCGGGCCGGCGGGCGCAGGAGGAACGAGCGGGTCTCGCCGAGGAGCCCCCGGAGGTACAGCTCGTGCCGGAGGTTGTCGCCGCGCTGCCGGAAGAAGTACTCGGCGGTCACCTCGTCGCGGAGACGGCGGTGGATCTCCGGCTCGCCGTCCAGGAGCTCGGCGCGGAGGAGCTCGGTCACGACGACGCAGTCGAGCCGCCCGGAGCGGAGCGCCGCCGCCAGCTCCTCGATGCCGACGCAGAATCCTGGCGCGCCGACCTCGTGGGCCAGATAGTTGTCGAGAGGGCTCGCGAACCTCAGGCACTGCGCCGCGAGGCGCGCCATCGTCCCGTCGATCGCGGACCGGTCGCCGTCCCCCGAGTCGATCACCGCGATGTCCACGTCGTCCTGGTGGCCGCGCGTGCCCACGCTCAGCAGAGCGAACGGGCCGGCGTCCGGGTGGCGGACCACGCGGAGCACTTGCCGGATGTAGGTCGTGATGAGGAGCGAGAACTGCTCCTCCGCCCGATCGCGGAACGACGCGTACGAGCGGAGCCTGTCCGGGTCCTCGGCGAGGTCGATGGCGAGCTGCTCGAGCGCCCTCGCGTTCTGGTGGAGGTGCTGCACGCAGTAGAAGGTCCCCAGGAGAGCGAGCCTCTCTTCGGGGTCCCGGCCCGCCGCGGCGACGACGTCGAAGTCCTCGGCGGGGACCGGCGCGGTGCGGTCGAGATGGACGTCCGCCAGCGTTCCCGCCGCCTCGAGGCGCCCGACCAGCGTCTCGCCCCAGCGCTCCACCGCCCACAGGTGCTTCCGCGCCGGGTTCCCGAGCGGCCGGACCCGCGCGAAGAGCCGTTGAAATGCGGCGTGCATCGGCGGGATATCTTAACGGAATTCGGTCAGCGGGCCGCGGCGGCCTCGCCGCCGAGGTCGAGACCCAGCCGGTACGCCCGCCGGTTCAGATCCTCGGTCCCCTTCGGCACTCGCGCGAGGATCGCCTGCTCGGCGGAGTCCTCGTTCACCGCCCGCGACAGCCGGACGATGAGCCCGAGCGCGACGATGTTGGCGACCACCGCTTTCCCGAGCTGCTCGCGGGCGGTCCGGACGAACGGGTGGCGCACGACGCGCCACTTCCCCTCCGGAAGGCGCTCGACCGCGTCGGAGTCCACGACCAGGGTCCCGCCGGGCTGGAGATCGGAGACGTACTTGTCCAGGGCCTCCTGCGTCAGGGCGAGGAGGAGGTCGATGTGCTCCGCCTTCGGGTAGTCGATCTCGCCGTCGGAGATGATCACGTCGGACTTGCTCGCCCCGCCGCGCGCCTCCGGACCGTACGACTGGCTCTGGGTCGCGTTGTGGTCGTCGTAGATCGCCGCCGCCTCGGCGAGGATCTTCCCGGCGAGCACCAGGCCCTGCCCTCCCTCGCCGCTCAACCGGATCTCGTACCGGAAGCTCATGGCGTCTTGCTCCCTCCCGACGGGGCGGCGGGGGCGGTCCTCCGGCCGCCGAGTTTCTCGACGAGCCCGGCGTACTGCTCGGTGTACTCCGGCTTGTTCACGTCCACGAACACCCCGGTGACGATCGCGCTCTCCCGCTCGAGCTCCGGAATGTCCTCGACCTTGCCGCGCGGCACGGACCGGTCCTTGAGGTCCTGGACCATCAGCAGGGGATCGGCCGGCTTGTTGCGGCGGCCGTACGTCGTCGGGCAGGGGGTCATCACCTCGACGAGCGAGAACCCCTTCTTGAGGATCGCGCGCTCGATGAGCTTGTCGAGGGCCAGGGGCTTCGCGACGGTCTCCCGCGCCACGAACGACGCGCCCGCCCCCGCCGCGAGGGCGACGATGTCGAAGTTCGGCTCGAACGAGCCGAACTTCGCGGTGGACGCGCGCTTCCCCCTGGGCGTCGTGGGAGAAGCCTGCCCGCCCGTCATCCCGTAGATCCAGTTGTTGTAGAGGAGCACGGTGATGTCGATGTTCCGGCGCGCGGCGTGGATGAAGTGGTTGCCGCCGATCGCCGTCGCGTCGCCGTCGCCCGTCACCACGATCACGGTGAGGTCGGGCCGGGCCATCTTGACGCCTGTTGCGAACGCGATTGCACGCCCGTGGGTCGTGTGCAGCGTGTTCACGTCCACGTACCCCGGCGTCCGGCTCGAGCATCCGATGCCCGACACCATGCAGATCTCGTCCTGGCTCAGGCCGATCCGGTCCACGGCCCGCAGGATCGCCTTGAGGACGATCCCGTCGCCGCACCCCGGGCACCAGATGAGCGGGAACTTGTCGAGCCTCAGGTATTTGTCGTAGTCGGTCATGGCCTCGCTTCCCGGCCGGAGGCCCGAGCGGCCTCCCGGATCCGATGGAGGATCTGCGCCGGGCTCACGGGAAGCCCGTCCACCCGGCCGAACGGCACCACGGGGCACGCCCCCCGGGCCGCCCACTCGACCTCGTGCGCCATCTGCCCCAGGTTCATCTCCGGCACGACGATCGTGCGGACCCGCTCGGCCAACTCCCGGACCTCGCGGTCGGGGAAGGGCCAGAGCGTCCTCGGCCTCAGGAGCCCGGCCGCGATCCCCGCCTCGCGGGCCTCGCGGATCGCCTGATGGGCCGCGCGCGCGACCGAGCCGTACGCGAACACGAGGATCTCCGCGTCGTCGCACCGCTCCCGGACGACCTCGACGATCTCGTCGCGCCTCCGCTCGATCTTCCAGACGAGGCGGCGGTTCAGGAGATCGATCTCCTTCGGGTTGTTCGTCGGGAAGCCGGTCTGGTCGTGCGCGAGCCCCGTGACGTGGAACCGGTACCCGTCCCTCCCGTAGACCGCCATCGGCGGGACGCCGTCCTCGGTGTGGCGGTATGGGAGGTACTTCCCGGGAGGCGCGTCCGGCCCTTTCCTCTCGACGATCTCGACCTTTTCGGGCAGGCGGACCTTCTCGTTCACGTGGCCGATGATCTCGTCGAGGAGCAGGATCACGGGGGTCCGGAAGGTCTCCGCGAGATTGAACGCGCGGACCGTGAGATCGAAGGTCTCCGCCACGGAATACGGCGCCAGCGCGATGATCGCGTGGTCGCCGTGCGTCCCCCATCGGGCCTGCTGGACGTCTCCCTGGGCGGGCATCGTCGGCAGGCCGGTGCTCGGCCCCCCGCGCTGGACGTTGACCACGACGCAGGGCACCTCGGCCATGCAGGCGAACCCGATGTTCTCCTGCTTCAGGGAGAACCCGGGCCCGCTGGTCGCCGTCATCGCCTTCGCCCCGGCGAGCGAGGCACCGATGATCGCCCCCATCGCCGCGATCTCGTCCTCCATCTGGATGAACGCGCCGCCCGCCTTCGGCAGCAGCTCGCTGAGGTCCTCCGCGATCTCGGACGAGGGGGTGATCGGATAGCCGCCGTAGAAGGTGAGCCCCGCGGCCATCGCGCCCAGGGCGCACGCCTCGTTGCCCGACAGCACCTGCGTTCGCGTCCCGGCAGCCGCCGTGTCGCTCATCCGCGCTTCTCCCCGGGGGATTTCGCTTGCCCCTCTCCGTCCCGGACCTCGATGGCGAAGTCGGGACAGATCACCTCGCACTGCATGCAGCGCGTGCACTTCTCCGGCGCGACCACCTTGGGCACGACGCCGTCCATCTGCAGCACGCCTCGATTGCAGTACTCCACGCACAGGCCGCAGCCCTTGCACCAGGCGACCTTGACCTCGATCACGGGGAGGGGCTTCTTGGCGGCCGGCGCCCCCTTCGGTTCGCCGCCGCGGTCCGTCTCGAGATTCGGCATCGTCCACCCGTCGCTTCACGGGGGAGCGCGCGCGCCACGACCCGAACTCGGTCGACGGCGGCGCCGCGGTCCCCGTGTGCGGGAATTCGCCCCGAGCAGCTGCCGCGGGGTCACTCCACCATATCATGAACGGGCGCCTCGTCCCAGGTTCGCGCCTCGCTCCGCCTTCTCGGGGGCGCTCGCACGCAACCTTTTCCGGGCGCGGCGCGTTCCAGGTAGGGCGCATGACGAGAGAAGCGTTCGAGCGCGTCGTCCGGCAATGGGGCAGCCGCGTCCACAGCCACGCGGTCTGGATGCTGCGGGACCGGGAGGAGGCGAGGGACGTCGCGCAGGAGACGCTCATGAGGCTCTGGAAGCACCGCGAGGAGGTCCACGAGGCGGGGGCCCGGGAGTGGCTGCTGCGGACCGCGCACCGGCTCTGCATCGACCGCTCCAGGCGCCTGTCGGTCCGCCGGGAGGTGCCCGACGGTCCCGCAGGGATCGAGACGGCCGACCCCGCCCCGGACCCCGCGCGGCTGGCGGATTCCTCCCTGCTCGGGGAACGGCTCGAGTCGGCCCTGCTCGGCCTGTCGCCGCGGAACCGGGCGGTCGTCCTGCTCCGCGAGGTCGAGGGGCTCGGATACGAGGAGATCGCGGAGTCGCTCTCCATCCCGCTCGGAACCCTGAAGGCCGCGCTGCACCGCTCCCGGGAGAAGCTGAGGGAAGCCCTCGCGGCCGAAGGAGTTTCGCCATGACCGACCGGTGCGGGACCGCTCGGGATCTGGCGCAGCGGCGCCTCGACGGGGAGCGCGACCCGGCCGCGGAGGCGGCCCTCAATTCGCACCTCGCGATCTGTCCTTCGTGCCGGGAGATCGTCGCCGGCCTCGAGACCGTCCGGGAAGGCCTTCGGGCTCTCCCGGAGCGTCCTCTCCCGGGCGTCTTCCTGGAGGACATCCTGGACCGGACGGTGCGCCGGGAGAGGGAACGCGTCCGGGCTGCCGTCTGGGCGGCGTGGGCGACTGCCGCCGCGGCCGCGACGATCGTCCTCTCGCTGATCCTGATTCGACCCGGTCCTCCCGAGGCCCCGGCGGGCGACGAGCTGGCCCGGGCCCGGCGCGAGGCCGGGATCGCCCTGTCCCTGGCCGCCGGAGCGATGCGGGAGGCGGAGCGGACCGCCCGCGATCGCGTGATCGCGGAGCGCGTCGCCCCGGCGCTCCACCGCGTCCCCGTTCGTTGGTCCGCCTTCGCGGCGTCGAGGAAGCCATGAGATTCCTGCTCCCCGTGATCCTCGTTCTTCCGATGATGGTGACCGCCCCGGCCGCAGCCGCCGACACGGAGATCGAGAGACTCGATGGGTTCGTGGACGGATCGGCGTTTTGCGGTCTCGCCGGCGAGGACGACGAGGTCGTCGAGGTCCATCTGGGCCCGTCGATCCTCTCGGCGCTGGCTCGCGGGGCCGGGGAGGACCCGGACATCGCGCCGGTGCTCGAGGGGCTGCGCTCGATCACGGCCTGCGTCGTCTCCCTGCGCGGCGACCCGGCCCGGGCGGAGAGGGCGGAGCGTCTCGTCCGGGAGACGGAGGTCCGCCTCGAGCGGGGCGGGTGGGAGCGTCTCGCCCGGGTCCGCGACGCGGAGGAGCGAGTGGACGTGTTCGTGCGGAACGACGAGCGGATCGTCCGCGGCGTCACCGTCCTCGTGATGGGCCGGGGCGACGGAGAGGTCGTCTTCGTCAACCTCGCGGGGACCGTCGATCTCGCCCGGATCGGGGAGATCGGCGACACCCTCCATGTGCCGGGGCTCGACGAGATGAAGAAGGGCGAGACGGGGCCGGGAGAGGGCCGGTGACCCTGCGATCTCTCCTGGGAGCGGCGCTCGGCGTCGCCCTCGTCGCGGGGGAAGTCTCCTGCGTGGCCTACCGCGGGCCGCGGGGGGTGGAGGCCGCGATCGAGAGGGAGATCGGGGCCGAACTCGAGCGCGAGTTCGGCCTGAAGCTCGGGTGGACCTCGACGCGCCTCGTCGGCTCCCTGACGCGAAGCGACGCGGGGGACGAGCCGCTCGACCTCCGGGATCTCACGGGGATCGGCGTGGCGGTCTTCGCCGTGCCGGAAGGAGCGCGACCTCCGCGGCGTCTCGACGCGCGCCGCCTCGGGCTGCGCGGGTGGGAGACCGTCATCGACGTGCGGGACGAAGGGGAGCAGGTCCTCCTCCTCGCGAAGCCCAGGGGAGGAGCGATCCGCGAGATGCTGGCCGTCGTCTACGACGGCGAGGAGGTGGTCCTCGCGCGGCTGCGGGGGCGCCTCGACCGCCTGATCGGGCGGATGCTCGGCGCCGCCGAGGAAGACGGAGCCCGTGGCGCGCGCCGCGCGCTTCCCGTCTCGGAGATCTGAGGCCGCGGGGCGCCCGGGCTAGGCGGCGCGCCCTCTCTCGACGCGGTCCACGATCAGCGCCGTGACCAGGTCCCCTGTGACGTTGAGGACGGTCCGGCACATGTCGAGGATCCGGTCCACCCCCAGGATGATCGCGATCCCCTCCATCGGGATCCCGACGATGGCGAGCACCATCATGAGCAGCGGGATGGACCCGGCGGGGATCCCCGCCACTCCGATCGCGGTGACGACCGACAGGAGGACGACGACCACCTGCTGCCCGAGGGAGAGGGATACCCCGAACACCTGCGCCAGGAAGAGGACCGTCGCCCCCTCGAACAGCGCCGTCCCGTTCATGTTCATCGTCGCGCCGAGCGGCAGGACGAACCCCGCGACCCCCTCCGAGAGGCCGAAGTTCTCCCGCCCGACCTCGATGGTCGTCGGAAGCGTGGCGTTCGACGACGACGTCGAGAACGCCGTGATCATCACGACGCGGACCTTCCGGAAGAACTCCGTCACGGGACGGCCCGCGACGAGGCGCACGATCAGCGCGTAGCCGACGACCTGCATGAAGGCGAGCCCCCCGACCACCGTCGCGACGTACCGGAAGAGGCTGATCAGGAGGTCGAATCCGAACCTCGCGGTCACGCTGAAGATCAGGCAGAAGACGCCCACGGGCGCGACCGCCATGACGAGATGGATGATGGCAACGGTCGCGTGTCCCAGGCTGTCGAGCACGCGCGCCAGGGGCTCCGCCTTCTCCCTCGGGATCACCGACAGCGCAACGCCGAGGGCGAGCGAGAAGAAGATGACCGCGAGCATGTCCCCGTCCGCGGCGGCCCTCACCGGGTTTCGGGGGACGATCTTCACGAGGAGGTCCATGGAGAGCGCGGTGCCGGAGAGGCCCATCGCCTCCTGGGCCTGCCCGCGGTAGGTCTCCATCAGCCGCGACTGCACCGCGGGGTCCAAATTCTCTCCCGGCCGGAAGAAGTTCATGGCCGAGAGGCCGATCGCCGTCGAGAGGGTGGTCAGCGCCAGGAAGCACGCGAGCGTCACCGCGCCGATGCGCCCGAGGCGCCGGAGATCGCCGAGGCCGAAGACCCCCATCGAGAGCGTGGACAGGATCAGGGGGATCACGACCATGATGAGCGCGGAGAGCCAGATCTTCCCGGCCGGCTCCGTGACGAGCGCCACGAAGCGCCGGGTTCCCGGGCCCCCTCCGGTCGCCAGGTTGACGGCGACCCCGGCGACGGCTCCGAGGACCAGGCCGAGGAGGATCCGCGTGGGGCGGGACATGGCCCGCGAAGCTACAACGCGGCCGCGGCGGGTGTCAACGAGAGCCTACCTCCTCCCCCCCCACCTCCACCGCGCGATCTCCGGCATGTCCTCCCCGTGCTCGGCGATGTACTGCCGGTGGTCGGTCCTGCGGTCCCGGAGCCACTGCTTCAGGTAGGCGGCGCGCGACCCGAGCCCCGGGACGCGGTCGATCACGTCGCCGGCGAGATGGAAGCGGTCGAGGTCGTTCATCACCGCCATGTCGAACGGCGTCGTCGTCGTGCCCTCCTCCTTGTAACCGCGAACGTGGAGGTTCCTGTGGTTGGTCCTCCGGTACGCGAGACGGTGGATCAGCCACGGGTAGCCGTGGAAGGCGAACACGATCGGCTTGTCGGTCGTGAAGAGGATGTCGAAGTCCCGGTCGGAGAGGCCGTGCGGGTGCTCGCTCGCCGGCTGGAGCTTCATGAGATCGACGACGTTGACGACCCGCACCTTGAGCTCGGGGAGGTGCTTCCTCAGAATCGCGACCGCGGCGAGAGTCTCCATCGTCGGCACGTCGCCGCAGCAGGCCAGGACGACGTCCGGCTCTCCATCCCGGTCGTTCGACGCCCATTCCCAGATGCCGATCCCGGCGGCGCAGTGGCGGATCGCGGCGTCCATGTCGAGCCACTGCGGCGCGTTCTGCTTCCCCGCCACGATGACGTTGACGCAGTCGCGGCTCCTCAGGCAGCGGTCCGTGACCCACAGCAGGGTGTTCGCGTCGGGCGGCAGGTACACGCGGATGATCTCCGCCTTCTTGTTCACGACGTGGTCGAGGAAGCCCGGGTCCTGGTGGCTGAAGCCGTTGTGGTCCTGTCTCCAGACGTGCGAGGTCAGGAGGTAGTTGAGCGAGGCGATCGGGCGTCTCCACGGGATCCCTCGGCTCACCTTGAGCCACTTCGCGTGCTGGTTGAACATCGAGTCCACGATGTGGATGAACGCCTCGTAGCACGAGAAGAAGCCGTGGCGCCCGGTCAGGAGATACCCCTCGAGCCATCCCTGGCACTGGTGCTCGGACAGCACCTCCATGACACGGCCGTCGGGGGAGACGTCCTCGTCGTCGGGAAGGATCTCGGCGGTCGAGCACCGGCTCGTCACCTCGAATACCGCGTTCCAGCGGTTCGAGGCGGTCTCGTCCGGGGAGAAGATCCGGAAGTTGCGCTGGTCGGCGTTGAGCTTCAGGACGTCCCGCACGAAGGCGCCCTGGACCCGCGTCGCCTCGGCGTCGACCGCTCCCGGCGCCGGGACCCTCACGGCGTAGGCGCGGAAGTCCGGCATCCGCAGGTCCCTCAGGACGACGCCGCCGTTGGCGTTGGGGTTGGCGCTCATGCGCCGCTCGCCCCGGGGGGCCGTCTCCGCGATCTCCCGCCTGGGACGGCCGCGGTCGTCGAAGAGCTCCCGCGGGCGGTAGCTCTTCATCCACTTCTCGAGCGCCCTGAGGTGGCGCGGGTCCGAGGCCACGTTGCTCAGGGGAACCTGGTGGGCCCGGAAGGTTCCCTCGACGCGCTTGCCATCGACCCTGCGCGGCCCCGTCCATCCCTTCGGGGTCCGGAGCACGATCATCGGCCAGCGCGGCCGCTTCTCGAACCCCTTCGCGCGGGCGAGCTTCCGGATCGATCCGATGGCGTCGAGGCACGCATCGAGGGCCCGGGCCATCTCCCGGTGCATCGGCGCCGGGCGGTCCCCTTCGACGAAGATCGGGTCCCAGCCGCAGCCGGCGAGGAGCGATGCGAGCTCCTCTCCGGGGATGCGGGAGAGCATCGTGGGCCCGGCGATCTTCGCCCCGTTCAGGTGCAGGATCGGCAGCACGGCGCCGTCGTGCGCCGGGTTGAGGAACTTGTTCCCGTGCCATCCGGTCGCGAGCGGCCCGGTCTCCGCCTCTCCGTCGCCGACGACGCAGGCGACGAGCAGGTCGGGGTTGTCGAAGGCGGCGCCGAACGCGTGGGAGAGCGCGTAGCCGAGCTCTCCCCCCTCGTGGATCGAGCCCGGGGTCTCCGGGGCGACGTGGCTCGGGATCCCGCCCGGGAAGGAGAACTGCTTGAACAGGCGGCGCATCCCCTCCTCGTCCTGCGGCACGTTCGGGTAGATCTCGCTGTAGGTCCCCTCGAGCCAGGCGCAGGCGACGAGGCCGGGGCCGCCGTGCCCGGGCCCGATGACGTAGATCGCGTCGAGATCTCGCTCCCGGATGATCCGGTTCACGTGCACGTAGATGAAGTTGAGCCCCGGCGTCGTCCCCCAGTGGCCCAGGAGGCGCGGCTTGACGTGCGAGGCCGCGAGCGGCTTCCTGAGCAGCGGATTGTCGTAGAGGTAGATCTGTCCCACCGACAGGTAGTTCGCCGCGCGCCACCACGCGTCCATTCTCCGGAGCGTCTCGGAATCGAGGGCCCTTCGCGTTCTTCCCCTCATCGCCGTTCCCCTCCTCGCCGCTCAGAATCGCTCGCCGATCGTCAGGTACGTGCGGGCCCGGCCGCCCTCCGTGAAGCCCCACGAGAGATAGGCGGGGCCGATCACCGTCTCGGCGCCGAGAAAGACCGACCCGCCCGCCCGCAGCGAGCTCCAGCCGACGCTCTCCGTCTCCGAGTAGACGTTGCCCGCCTCGAGGGAGCACCCGACGTACAGCTGCGAGGACAGCGCGCCCAGGCTGAGGCGGTTCAGCTCCCGGTAGTACACGATGCGGCCCAAGCCCCCCCGCTCGTTGGTCAGCTCCTGGATGCCGAGGCCCGAGAGGCGGAGGAAGCCGCCGAGCGAGTAGGCCGCGCGCAGCGTGGCCGCCGGCGTCAGGTTCGTCGAGAGCTCGAAGGCCGGATAGATCGTGCTCTTGCCGAGCGAGAACGCCTTCCCAGCGGTCATCCGGAACTGGCTGAACTCCACGTTCGATCCCATGCTCTCAAGAGCCCGGGAGTAGCGCATCCAGACGATCGTGCCTCGGCGGGGGAAGGCCGTGCTGTCGAGCGTGTCCACGCGGAACAGGAGCCGCAGCCCGCCGTCGCGCTCGTCGAAGTCCGGGAACTCCGGCAGCCCGGTCCGGAGCTTCCCCTTGGAGTTCCCCCAGTATCCCCCGACCCGGATCTCGCCCCATCTCTCGAACACGCGGCCGAGATCGAGCCGGAGCTCCGTCGACTCGATCCGGTAATCGGCGACCTCCTCCTCGTCGGCCCAGACGCTCTGATTCCGCTCGCGGTACTCCGCGCCGGGCGAGAGGAACCAGAGCATCCCGGAGTCGATCGGCTGGTAGAACTCCGTCGAGAACACTCCCGTGTTCCCGATCTGGCCCACGTTCTGCCACTCGCCGCCCCGGCGGTTCACGGCGAGGAACAGATGGCGGACCGTGAGCGCGTGCGTCGCCCCGCCCTTGAAGTCGTTCTGGGAGCTGATCCCGAACTGGAGGCTGTTCCTGCTGTACGGCTTGTCGGGGGTCCGGAGGGTCAGGATCCCGCGCCCCTCCGACGTCTCGAAGTCCTCCTGGATCAGTCCGAAGTAGTCGAGGCCCGACAGTCGCACGATCTCCCGGAGGACGACGTCCTCGTCGAGCGGCCCCCCGGTCGGGATCCGGATCCTGAGGCGGACGACCTCGTCGCTCACCCGGCTGGTGTTGACGAGGCGCACCTCGTCGAGCCGGACCGGTTCCGCCGGCCGGCCGCGGCCGGCCAGGAACCCTTCCCACTCCGCCTCGCTCGTTCCGAGGGGGCGCAGCTCGTCCTCGGCTCCCCGGGCGGCGGCCTCTCCGATGGCCACGGCCTCCATCGAGCGGGTGAAGTCCACGAACGACAGGCCTCCGAGCGCGGGGACGATCAGGACGTCCCCCGGCCGGAGCTGCTTGACGTCCTCGGTCCGGTTGCCCACCGTCAGGAAACCGGTCACCTGGTCGAAGACCGACACGAAGGACTTCAGGTTCTCCTTCGTCAGGAGCGGGCTCGAGATGTCCACGGCGACGATCCGCTCGGCGCCGAGCCGTCTCGCGATCCCGATCGGCAGGTTCGCCACCGCCCCGCCGTCCACCAGGAGCCTCCCGTCGATCTCGACGGGGGGGAACGCGCCCGGGATCGACATGCTCGCGCGCATCGCCATCGCGAGGCTGCCGCGGCCGAGGACCACGGCCTCGCCGGTGGCGACGTCGGCCGCGACCGCCCGGTAGGGGATCGGGAAGTCGTCGAAGTCCTCGGCCGGCGCGGACTCGAACTCGAGCGCCTTCAGCAGCAGCTCGAGCCGCTGGCCGCCGATCACCCCCTGCGGGAGGTACGGCTTCCAGCCCCGGAACCGCAGCCGCGCCCGGATCAGGTAGACCTCGTCGTCCTGCTTCCGGCGGAACGACTTGTCGCCGCGGGCGACCCTGTCGGAGAAAACCTCGTTCCAGTCGATCGAGGCGAGCAGCGTCTCGATCTCGTCGGGAGACCATCCTGCCGCGTACAGCCCCCCGACGATCGAGCCCATGCTCGTTCCCACGATCAGGTCCGGCCGGATGCGGAGCTCCTCGAGGACCCGGAGCACGCCGATGTGCGCCGCCCCCCGGGCGCCCCCTCCGCTCAGCACGAGCGCGAGCTTCGGCCGGGCCGGGGGGGCGTCCAGCACGGGGGCCCCGATCTCCTTCGGCTGGGTCTCCCGGGCGAGGACCGGCGGAAAAAAGACGGCGGCGAGGGCCGCCGCGACGGCGAGCGCGAGCGCGCCCGCCGCACCGCGCCGCGCCGTCATCGGCCCCCCCCGATCGCCGGGCGCGAGCCGGGCGCGGCGGGGGCGGTCCTCCAGCGCCGGTGCATCCAGGACCAGAGCTCGGGCCGCTCGCGGACGCGGCGCTCGATGGCCGCCGTGCACTCCGCGGTGAGCCGGAGGACGTCCGCGTCGCGGTCTCCCGTCGGCGCGACCCGGATCTCCGGCTCGTAGACGACGTCGTAGCCTCCGTCCTCCCTGGGGAAGGAGAACACGGGAACGACCGCGGCCCCCGTCTTGAGGGCCAGGAGGGCCAAGGCCGGCGTCGTCGAGGCCGGGTGCCCGAAGAACGGGACGAACACGCCCCCGTCCTTCGCGTCCTGATCGATCACGATCGCAATCCCGCCTCCTCTCTGGAGCCGGCGGAGCATCTCCTTCACCGCCCCCTCGCGGTGGATCACCGTGTTCCCCGACAGCGTCCGCAGCCGAGCCAGCCGCCGCTCGAGCCTCGGGTTGTAGATCGGCTTCGTGACGAGCGCGAGCGGGAGCCCCAGGAAACCCTGCATGAGGGCCACGAGCTCCCAGTTCCCGAAGTGCCCGGAGAAGAGGAGCACCCCGTTCTTCCTCTCGTGGGCGGCGCGGACGTGCTCGAGCCCGCCGTAGCGGACGCGGCCCCCGACGTCTGCGGCCGAGAGGCGCGGGAAGGCGAGCGCCTCGACGGTGATCCTGCCGAAGTGGCGCCAGCAGCCGAGCGCGATGCGCCGGATCTCCGGCTCGGCGAGGGAGTCCCCCAGCGCCGTGCGGAGGTTCGCCAGCGTCGTCCTCCGGCGGCGCCGGTCGAGGGCGAAGCCGAGGCGCCCCACCCCCGCGCCGACGGCGACGACTCCCCGGGCGGGAAGCCGGGACACGACCGCCCCCAGGAGGCCGAACGCGAGATCCTCGAGCAGGAACCGCAGCTCTCTCATCGGACGGCGGTGATCTTCTCACCGCCGACGGCCGGAATCAACGAACGTGCTATCGTTCGCGCCCATGGAGCCCCGGAGCGCGCGGGCGGCGGGTCGCCGGGAGGGGCCGGGCCGCGGGGGGATCCGGCTCGCGGGATTGCTCGGCCTCTCGGTCCTGGCCGCGTTCGGGGGCGTCGTCGGGCACGGTTTCCTGACCTGGGACGATCCCGACTACGTCACCGCGAACCCGCGGGTCCTCTCCGGCCCGACGCCGGAAGGGCTCGCCTGGGCGGCGCGGACGACCGACGTCTACAACTGGCATCCGGCGACCTGGCTGTCGCACATGCTCGACGTCGCGCTCTTCGGGCTCCGGCCGGCCGGCCACCACGCGACGAGCCTGCTCCTGCACCTGGGAGGAACGCTCCTGCTGTACCGGTTCCTCAGCCGGACGACCGGGGCCCCCGCACGGAGCGCCTTCGCGGCCGCCTTCTTCGGGGCGCACCCGCTGCGCGTCGAGTCGGTGGCGTGGATCTCCCAGCGCAAGGACGTGCTCGCCTTCTTCTTCCTGGCCGCGACGCTCGTCGCGTACGCTCGCTTCGCGGAGCGGAGATCGGCAGGCCGCTTCGCGCTCGCGCTCGCGACGGCGACCCTCGGTCTCCTCTCGAAGCCCACGCTGGTCACGCTGCCGCTGCTCCTGCTGCTCCTCGACGTCTGGCCGCTCGCGAGGCGGGGATCTCCGGCCGGGGCCGGCGAGCGGACGGCGATCCCACGGCTCCTCCTCGAGAAGGTCCCGTTCGCGGCGATGGCCGCGGCTTCCGCCGCGCTCACGCTCTGGGCGCAGCGTGCCGGAGGGGCGGTGAAAACGGTCGAGAGCTTCCCTCTCGGCGCGCGGATCGGGAACGCCCTCGTCTCCTGCGTCGACTACCTGCGCGACACGATCTGGCCGCTCGGCCTGTCGCCGCTCCACCCCCATCCCGGATCCGCCCTCGTTCTCTGGAAGCCCGCCCTCGCGGCGCTCGGGCTCCTGGCGGCGACGGTCCTCCTGGCGAGGCTCCGGCGCTCCCGTCCCGAGCTGCTCGTCGGCTGGCTCTGGTATCTCGTCGCGCTCGCTCCGATGTCGGGGATCGTCCAGGTCGGCGAGCAGGCGAGGGCCGATCGCTACTCGTACGTTCCCTCCGTCGGTCTCGCGATCCTCGTCGCATGGGGGGTCCCGGCGGCGCTCTCCCGGATCCGCGCGCCGTCGGATCCGGCGACGGGGGCGCGGGCCCTCCGGATCGCGGGCGCTCTCGTCGTCGTCGCCCTCGTCGCGGTCTCGCGCGTCCAGACGTCGTACTGGCGCGACACCGAGACGCTCTTCCGGCGGGCTGTCGAGCTCGCCCCGGAGAACGCCGGCGCGCACCGGATCCTCGGGGACCACCACGCGCTCTCGGGCGACCTGGCGAGGGCCGAGGAGGAGTTCCGCGCGGCTCTCCGGTCGCGCCCGGAGGACGCGGCGCTCCTCTCCAACCTCGGCGGCGTCCTCGTCCGCCGGGGCGAGATCGAGGAGGCGGTCGAGATGCTCCGCCGCTCGATCCGGATCGACCCGCGCTCCGCGGCCGCCCGGATCAACCTGGGCCTCGCCTACGCGGCGCTCGGCAGGCTCCAGGCCGCCGAGGCGGAGTTCGAGGCTTCCCTCGCGCTCCGACCCGGGGAGGCGAGCGCGCACTACGACCTGGGCAACACGCTCGCGCGCCAGGGAAGGTTCTCCGAGGCCGCCGCTCGGTTCCGGCGGACGATCGAGCTCGATCCGGGAATGACGGACGCCTACCGGGCTCTCGCGTGGGCGCTGCTCCTCTCGGGGGACGCGGACGGCGCCCGGGACGCGGTCCGCGCGGGCCGGGAGCGCGGGTTCGAGCCCCCCCGCGATCTCCTCGAGGCCCTGTCCGTCCCCCGCTGAGACGGCGCACGATCCGATGCGTTAAGATATTCCCGGCTCCTCCCCGCGGAGAACGGAACGTGACGCGAGCCGGAGCGATCGTCGCGACGTGCTTCCTGCTCCTTCCGGCGGCCGGCGCGGAGGCCGGCGGCGAGCCCCGCCTCGCGCCGCCGGAGGTCGTCTCCGCGGGGCGCCGAGACCTCTCTCCGCCCCTGCGCGACATCCCCGAGACGCCGGTCGCCGCCTCCGAGGAGCCGGCCCTCAACCTCGTCCTCCCGAACCGGTGGAAGGCGGTCGTCGACGAGGTCTCTTCGGAACCGGCCTGCTACGCGCCGGAGGTCCTGCTCGACTCCGGACCGATGCCGTCTCCGATCGCGAGCTTCGAAGGGGTCTCGAACCGCAACGGGCGGTTCCCGTCCGACGCGAACGCCGACGTGGGGCTCGGGCACGTGATGCAGTGGGTGAATCTCTCGCTCGCCGTCTGGGACAAGGCGGGCACCCTCCTCTACGGCCCGGTGAACGGGAACACGCTCTGGTACGGTTTCGGAGGGATCTGCGAGACGAACAACAACGGCGACCCGATCGTCCTGTACGACCCTCTCGCGAACCGCTGGCTGGCGAGCCAGCTCGCCTTCGACTGGCCGCAGAACTTCCACCAGTGCGTGGCGGTGTCGGCGACGGAGGACCCGACGGGACCGTGGTACCGGTACGACTTCCCCTACAGCGCGACGACGCTCAACGACTACCCGAAGCTCGCCGTCTGGCCCGACGCCTACTACATGGCGGCGAACCAGTTCGACGGCGAGACGCAGGAGTGGCGGGGGCAGGGGGTCGTGGCGCTCGAGCGCGAGCGGATGCTCGAGGGCGGGGACGCCCGGATGGTCCGCTTCGACCTGTACGCCGTCGACCCCGCCTTCGGGGGCCAGCTCCCCGCGGACTTCGACGGCCCGGTCCCTCCGCCCGAGGGCGCCCCGGCCTACTTCGCGGAGATCGACGACGACGCCTGGGGGTGGGAGAGCGACCGGCTCCAGATCTGGGAGTTCCGCGTCGACTGGACGGACCCGGCGCGGTCCACGTTCGGCGAGGCCGGCTTCCCGGACGCGGTCGTGGACCTGACCGCCGCGGGGTTCCCGTTCGACTCGAATCTCTGCAACTACTCGGTCGCCTGCATCCCGCAGCCGAGCGGCAATCGCCTGGACGCGCTCGCCGATCGGCTGATGTGGCGGCTCGCCTACCGGAACTTCGGCGCGCACGAGGCGCTCCTCGCGAGCCACACGGTGGACGTGGACGGGAGCGACCACGCCGGCGTCCGTTGGTACGAGATCCGCGACCCGGGCGGCTCGCCGTTCGTGGCGCAGGCCGGCACCCACGCCCCGGACTCCGACCATCGATGGATGGGGAGCGCCGCGATGGACGGGGCGGGGGACGTGGCCCTCGGCTACAGCGTGTCGAGCGGCACCACCTGTCCCTCGATCCGCTACGCGGGGCGCACGGCCTCGGATCCGCCGGGCACGCTCCCGCGAACCGAGACGGCGCTCCTTCAGGGGACCGGGACGCAGTCCTGGACCTCCCGCTGGGGGGACTACAGCTCGATGAGTGTCGACCCGGCGGACGACTGCACGTTCTGGTACACGCAGCAGTACTACGCGGCCCTGAACTCGACCGCCTGGAAGACGCGGATCGGATCCTTCCGTTTCCCCGAGTGCGGGTCCTGCCCGCTGCTGGGCAGGCCGTTCCTCGCCGTGGCCCGCGAGGCGCCGACCACGCTTCTCTCGTGGACCGAGGCCGAGAACGCGGCGGCCTACGACGTGATCCGAGGGGATCTCGACGTGCTGCGGTCCGGCGGCGGCGACTTCGGCCCGGCCGTGCTCGGATGCCCCGCCGCCGACGTCGTCGCCACGACCCTCGAGCTGGTCGAGGAGGATCCGGGCGCGGGAAGCGCGTTCTGGTACCTCGTCCGCGCGACGGCTCTCGGGTGCCTGGGCACCCTGGCCGACGAGGGGACCGTCGCGGGAGGGGCGAGAGACGCGGGCGTGGCCGCGTCGGCGCAGACTTGCCCCTAGGCGGCGGGCCGCGCCGCCCCGCGGGAAGGAGGCGGATCCTGAAGCGGTTCCTGATCGGGGCCGCCGGCCTAGCGGTCGCGGCGACGATCGCCGCCTGGCTCGCCCGCGACCTCCCGCGCCGCCGCGTCGAGGGCGTTCTCGCGGAGCGGATCGGGGCCGAGGTGCGGCTCGGCTCGGTGTCGGCGTCCGGGATCCACGATTTCGTCCTCCGCGACCTCTCGCTCCGCGCGATGGCGTCGCAGCCGATGCTCGAGACGGCGCGGGTGCGGGAGATGCGCGTCCGCGGCTCGCTGCCGGGAATCCTGGCCGGGCGATTCGAGGCGATCGGGATCGACGGGATCGAGGTGCGTCTCGCGTCCCCCCCGCCGGGGCCGCCCCCTCCGCCGGCCGAGCAGGCGCCCGTGCTCGTCGGCCGTCTCGACGTGCGGGACGGCCGGCTCGTGATCTCCGGCGGAGGCGCGGAAACGAGGATGGATCTCACGGCGTCGCTCACGGGCGTCGGCGCGGATCTCGCCGGCGAGGCGCGGGTCCGCGCGGCCGAGGTGGCGCTGGGGCCTCCGCTGGCGCTCCTGCTCGGAGAGACGGAGGCGCCGCCGATCGAGGGGGGCTCGATCGAGGATCTCGATGCCTCCATCCGGATCTCCGACGCCGGGCGGACCGGCGCCCTCGAGGCGAGAGCGAGCAGGATCGTGGTGCGCCGAGGCGGGATCGACATCGAGATCCCGTCGCCTTCCCTCGCCGCCGAGGTTCGGCAGGAAGGCCCGGGCGCGCCGCTCCGGATCGAGGCGAGGCCCACGCTCCCGTTCGTCGAGTCTCTCGAGGCGGCCCTGATCCTCGACCCCGCGAGCGGGACCGTGTCGCGGGCCCGCGTCCGGGCGACCGGGATCGACGTGGGGGCGGCGCTCCGCTTCGCGCCGGCCTCGCTCGAGGGCTGGTCGCTCCGCGGTCTCGCCGACGCCGAGATCGCGAGCGACGGCGCGGGCGTCTTCGCGTACGAGGTCGCGGCCCGTCTCGACCGGGCGGCGTTCCGGACGGACGGCGCCTCCGTCGAGGCCGAGGGGGCGGAGGTCCGCGCGGCCGGGTCGGTGCGGCTCGCGGACGGCGGCGCGTCGGGCCCGCTGCGCGTCGATCTCTCCCTGCCGCGGGCCCGCGCCCGCGCGGGCGGCGTCGCCGTCCCGCTCGATCTCCTGCCGCGGGCCGCGTCCCTCGACGCGGAGATCGGGGCGGGTCCGGTGCCTTCGGTGGAAGGCGCGCTGGAGGTCGCGACCGGCGGGGCGGGACGGATCGAGGCCTCGGGCCTCGTGCGGTTCCCTCCGTCCGGACCCGAGTCCGAGGCCCGCTTCTCGTGGGCGGGGCTCGACCTCGAGCGGATCGTCCGGCTCGCTCGGGAGGCGGGATTCGCGTGGCCTCCCGGCGTCGCGGCGCGCGGCGCCGTCTCGGTGCGGGGAACGCTCGCGGGAGCGCTCGCGGAGCCGGTCGTCGAGGGGACGGCCGACGTGGCGGCGCTCGCCGTGGAGATCTCGGGCGAGGCGGGGGCGACGGTCGCTTCTCTCGCGGACGGCCGCGCGAGGGCTCGCGTCTCCTGGAGGATCCCTGCCGGACCCGTCGGCCTCGAGGATCTCTCGGCCTCGGGCACGGTCGCCGTGCCGCCGCTCTCCCCGATCCCGATTTCCATCGATGCGCGCGGGGCGCTCGACCCGGCCGCGCTCGGCGTCCGCCTCGACGCCGCGGTCCTCGAGTCGCCCGGCCTCGTCCGCGCCGCCCTGAGCGGGACCGCGCGGCTCGAAGGGGAGCCGCACGGCGCGATCCGGGCCCGGGTCGAGCGGATGGACCTGTCGGCGTGGAGGCCGTTCCTGAGGCCTCTCGTCGGGGACCCCGCTCCGGGCTACGAGGTCCGCGGGACGCTGCAGGCCGACGTCGAGGCGGAGCGGCAGCCCGGCGGCCGCATCGAGGGCTCCGGCACGGTCCGCGTCGATGGGGTCGGATTCGCCTCCGAGGACGGCGCGCGAGCGCTCGAAGGGCTCGACACGTCGTGGAGCCTCTCGATCGAGGGGGGCGCGGGCGGTCCGGCGTTCGCGCTCCGCGCCGGGTCTCCCGTCGGCGGCTTCCAGCTCCTCTGGGGGAGCTTCTACCTGGACGGGTCGAGCCTCGTTTCCTCGCTCGACGCCGAGGTCCTCGCGGCGCCGGCCGCCCGGGGGGATCGCGGGATCGACTGGAGCGGACGCCTCGCGTGGACGCTCCCCGAGGGCCCGCGCGTCGAGGCGTCCTTCGAGCTCCCGCGCTCCGGACCCGCGGCGGGCGCCGTGGATCTCTCGGTCGAGAACCTGGGGACGACCGTGGACCGGTACCTCCGCGCGCCCCTCGGCGATTCGGTCCCCATCTTCCGACGGATCGAGGCGGGCGGCGCGCTCGAAGCCCACGCTCGCGCGACGGCTTCGACGGGGGCGGCGGAGCTTCGAGGAATCGTCCGGGCGAGAGACGTGCGCGTCGCGGGCACCGGCGGGAACGCCGAGGTCGAGGGGCTCGACCTCGATCTCCCGTTCGATCTCTCCTGGGGACCCGCCGGCCCGGACGGCGTCCGGCCCCTCGGCGGGCGCCCGGCGAAGGGGAGCGTCCGCTTCGCGCGCGCCGCGGCGGCCGGCCTCGAGATCCCGGCGACGGAGACCGCCCTGGCGGTGGCGGCGGACTCGGTCTCGCTCGAGGGGTCGCTCGCGATCCCGATCCTCGGGGGGGCGGTCGGCTTCGAGGATCTGCGGCTCGTCGATCTCCTGCGCCCCTCCCGCGCGGTCGAGACCGGCGTCGTGCTCTCCGGCATCGATCTCGGCGAGGCCTCGCGAGCTCTCGGCTTCCTCCCCCTCGAGGGGACCCTCGAGGGATACCTGCCGTCGGTCCGGGTCTCGCCCTCCGAGCTGAGCGTCACCGGAGGAGGCCAGGTCTCGATCTTCGGAGGCACCGTGGAGATCGGGGACATCTCGGGGCGGGACGTCCTGTCCCGCTACCCCAAGCTGACGTTCTCGGCCTCGTTCTGGGACATCGACCTCGGCCGCCTGACGAGGAGGTTCGACTTCGGCGAGATGACCGGGACGATCGAGGGGCACGTGCAGGACTGCTCGCTGTTCCGCGGCGTGCCGGTGCGCCTCGAGGCGGAGGTGCGGACCGTGGAGCGCAAGGGCGTTCCACGGACGATCAACGTGAAGGCGATCAACAACATCGCGATCCTGGGAACGGGCGGGCGCGTCGGCGTGTTCGACCGGGGGATCCACCGGTTTCTCGACGAGTACACCTACGAGGCGCTGGGCATTCGCATGAGCCTCTCGAACGACGTGTTCCTCCTGCGGGGCCTGGAGCGCCGGGGGGGCCAGGAGCTGCTGCTGAAGGGGCGTCTCCCGTTCCGGATCGACGTGGTCAACGCGGATCCGGGGAAGACGGTTTCGTTCCGGACGATGCTCGACCGCTTCCGCTCCCTGGATTTCTCGGCCGCGACCACGGGCCCGTGAGAAGCGATAGACTGGAGGGCGAGGGAAGCGGCCGGCCGGCAGCCGGAGGGAGGCGGACATGAAGCGGAGCCTGCATCGTCTCGCGGCGCTCGCGGCGGCGACCGTCGCGACCATCGCCTGCGTGACCATCAACGTGTATTTCCCCGAGGCCGCGATCAAGGACCTCTCGCAGCAGATCGAGGAGCAGGTCCAGAAGGAAGCGGCGAAGCAGGCCCCGGCGGCGGAGCCGGCGCCGGGGGCGACTGCGCCATCCCCCGCGGAAGAGCCGCGCGGCGACCGGGTCGGCCTCCTGGACCTGGTGCTCGGCGTCACGCCGGCCCGCGCCGAGGATGTGGCCGCGCCGGAGGTGTCGAGCCCCGCGATCCGGAAGATCATCGAGTCGCGAGCCGCGCGCGCGGCCCAGATCCGGCAGCTCAAGTCCCAGGGGGTCGTCGGCGAGAACAACCGCGCCCTCCTCGAGCCCCGCGACCTGGACAGGCTGACCGACCTCAAGGCTCGCGCCCAGCTGCAGCAGACGATCAAGGCGGAGAACGCGGACCGGGAGGCGCTCTTCCGCGAGATCGCGGCCGCGAAGAACGTGGACCTCGCCCAGATCCCCAAGATCCAGGAGACCTACGCGGCGACGCTGCGGGAGAAGGCGAGCGCCGGCGACTGGATCCAGCTTCCCGACGGGACCTGGAGGCGGAAGTAGGGATCCGCCCGCCCCGCCTCACTCGAGCAGGGCGAGCAGGTCTTCCCGGCTGAGCGAGGCCGCGCGGGCGGCCTCGCCGAGGGCCGCGGCGGCAATCTCCCGCTTCTTCGCCTGGAGCGCGAGCATCCGCTCCTCGACCGTGTCCTCGGCGACGAGCCGGTAGACCATCACCGGACGGTCCTGGCCGATCCGGTGCGCGCGGTCGGCCGCCTGGTCTTCGACCGCGGGGTTCCACCACGGGTCCACGAGGAACACGTGGTCGGCCGCCGTCAGGTTCAGGCCGGTCCCTCCCGCCTTCAGCGACACGAGCATCACCGGCGGGCCCGACTCGTTCTGGAAGCGCCGGACCGCTCCCTCCCGGTCGCGCGTGCTCCCGTCGAGGCGCTCGAACGCGATCGCGGCCTCCCGCAGGCGCGGCTCGATCCGGTCGAGGAGGGAGGTCCACTGCGAGAACACGAGCGCCTTGTGCCCCTCTGCGAGCACCTCGTCGAGCACCTCGAGTAGGAGCGAGACCTTCGACGACGACGCGGCCTCCCGGCCGGGGACCAGGCCGGCGTGGCAGGCCGCCTGCCTAAGGCGGAGCAGCGCCTCAAGGGCGGCCAGCACGCTGCCGCCCGCCCGGAGGCGCTCGACCACGTCCCGGAGGGTCGCCGCGCGCACCGTGTCGTAGACCTCTCGCTCCTCGGGCGCGAGCTCGCAGCGGAGCTCCACCTCCGTCCTCGGCGGGAGCTCCGGAGCGACGTCCCGCTTCATGCGTCGCAGGACGAACGGGCGGATCCGCTCCCGGAGCCGCGCTGCGGCCTCCGGATCGCCGCCGGCGATCGGGCGGGCGTAGCGGTCCAGGAAGTCCTCGCGGCCTCCCAGGAGCCCGCGGTTCAGGAAATGGATCTGGCTCCACAGCTCCTCGAGCCGGTTCTCGACCGGGGTCCCCGTGAGCGCGACGCGGAAGCGCGCGGGGAGGCCGTAGGCGGCCCGCGCCGTCTGGCTGTCGGGGTTCTTGATCGCCTGCGCCTCGTCGAGCACGACGGTGTCCCAATCGACGGCCCGCAGCCTCTCCTCGTCGAGCCGCAGGACGGCGTACGTGGTCAGTGTGACGTCCGCCGCCGGCTCGAGCGCCCTCCGGTCCCCGTGGTACACGCCACAGCGGAGCGCGGGCCGGAACCTCCGGATCTCCTCCTTCCAGTTGTGCAGCACGCTCGTCGGCGCGACGACGAGGGTACGGCCCCGGATCGCGCAAAGCGCCTGGAGCGTCTTCCCGAGCCCCATGTCGTCCGCGAGCAGGGCCCCGAGGCCCGCGTCGCGGAGGAACGCGAGCCACGCGACCCCGCGCCTCTGGTAGCCTCGCAGCCCGGCCGTCAGATCGTCGGGGAGCCGCGCGTCGGGGATCCCCTCGAAGCCCTCCGCCAGGGGCCGCAGCCCGGCGAGATCCGCGGGCCTCGGGTGGTCGAGGTCGTCGCAGAGGCGGGCGAGGTCCGGGAGGACGCACGCAGGGATCCTCCCCGAGGGCTCGCGGGCCGCCAGGAGGTCGGCCACGCGCTCCCCGAACCGGTCGAGCCAGCTCGAGGGGAGCGGCGAGAACCCGCCCCCCGCGAGCGGGACGAGGGACTCGCCCGCCCGCCAGGCGCGGAGCACGGAGGACGGGTCTGCGCGCGGGCCCCCCCCGCCCCCTCCCGCGGCCGGGACCTCGAACTCCACCGCGAACCGGTCCCCTTCGATGGCGACCCGCGGCACGAGCGGGGGCTCGCGGCGGAAGTGCTCGATCTCTCGTCGCGCGGCGAGGGGGCCCCACGCGCGGAGCCTCTCCGCGAACGCCAGGGCGGCGGCTCCCTCGAAGCGGGCGCGGATCCCGGGGGCGAGGTCCAGGTGGCGGCCGAGCCGCGTCACCAGGGCCTTCTCCTGCTTCTCGTCCCTCAGGGGGATCGGCCCTCCGAGATGGACGAGCCGTCCTCCGTCGGCCCGCGCGCAGGGGGGATCGCCGTAGACCACGGTCGCGAGGACCTCGAGCGCGTCGCCTTCCCGCTGGACGTCGAAAGCGACCCTGGGGGGGATCGCGGCTCCGCGCGGCAACCGGTCCGTCCGCACCTCGATCCGGATCCTGCCGTGCAGCGAGGGGAGGATGTCCGTGACGAGGCTCGCGACGTCCTCCGGACCGAAGGTCCGTCCCATGGAGAGATCCTCGCGCTCCCGCGCCGTCAGCTTCGGCTCCTCGATGGGGTGGAGGGTCCCCTCCCGCAGCGCGGCCCCGTTTGCGAAGGACTCGCGGATCGCGAGGTCGCGGCCGATTCTCAGGCGGAAGCCGTCGCCTCCGTCCTCGAGAACGGCGATCGGGCCGAGGGGGGACGCGGAGGTCCGCACCGGCTCGCCGTCGAGCCGGACGTCTTCGCAGCGCCCGAGCGCCCCGAGCACGCGCGGGACGAGATGCCGGGGCAGGAGCCCGCCGCGGTGCGTCCCGAGCGCGATCTCCGCGGCGAGATCCCACGGGGAGGCGGCGAACCGGGGGCCCGCGACGCGGCCCGACGCGACCGCGGCGAGGCTCGCGTCGAGCCGGTGCTCGCGGTCCCCGGCGACGATCCGACGATCGAGGGCGAGACCTCCCGCCGCGCGCGTGAAGCGGTAGGCGATGCGGCCGGTCGAGGCGCCCGCTCCGGGGATCTCCCGTCCTTCCTCCTGGGCGCGCCGGAGCGCGATGACGGCCGCCGCCGCGTGCTCGCACCCCCTCGCCCGCGCCGGGCAGGAGCACTCCCAGTCGGCGTCCCCGGGCCAGAGCGTCACGCTCGTGGCGCGCATTCCGTAGCGCGGCACGACGCGGACGACTACCTCCTCGCCGTCCCCGCTCTCCCGCTCGACGCTCCCGGCCCTGGACAGCTCGATCCCTCGGGACCAGGACCCCGCGGTGCACGCCTTCCGAATCGCGTCGAGCAGCTTCTGCATCGGGCGATCCTTCCGCCTCCCCCGGCCCCGGGGGAGGGCCCGGAGGGGGAGGTCGGCGCGGTCAGCCTCTCCGGACCCTGGCCTGGTAGCTCCTCAGGATCGTGAACGCCTGGCTGAGGCGCTGGATCTTGCGGTTGCGCTGCTGGATCGTGGGCAGGTCGTCGAGCGGGGGCTGCTCCGCGCGGGTCTCCCGGAGGCACCGGTCGAGCTCGAAGGCCATCTGGTCCAGCTCGGCCCGGGTCATCGTCTTGAAGGTTCGCTCCGTGACGATGTGGAACCCCTCCGCAATGTCCCGCGCCATCGCGTAGGCGCTTCCCCCGATGAACCCGCCCATGACGACCCCCACCGTCCCGCAGGCTGGCGCTCAGCGGACGACGAACGCGCCGAGGGCCCGCATCGCCCGGTCGACCTTGCGGAAGCAGGGGAGGCCCGCCTCCCGCATCCTCTGGACGCACCCATCGTACAGCGCTCCGGAGTCGACGGAGAACACGAACGGCTTCGCGCTGGCGCGGAAGATCTCGATCAGCCGCGACGGATAGCTCCCCGGACGGGAGATGTCCTCGTCGTGCTCGTCGGAGCGGGCGAGGGTCTCGAGAGCGGGCGTCGCCGGGACGCCCGCGACGACCACGGCGTCCACGCCGGGATCGGAGGCGATCGCCTCCGCGCAGCCGGCGTACGCCTCCGTCGGGCAGACCGGCGTGGCGTCGATCGGGTTGTGCACGTCCACCATTCCCGGCAGGAGGGCGCGCAGCCTCTCGCGCGTCTCCGGCGCGAAGTCGGCCAGCTCGAGGCCGTGCAGCCCGTCCGCGGCGGCGGTGCACTCGAAGCCCGCATTGGAAAGGACCGCCACGCGGCGCCCGGCCGCGGGCCTCCCCGCGAGGAACGAGAACGTCATCGTGAGGTCCTCGAACACGTCGAGGCTCTCGCACTCGATCACGCCGGCGGCCCGCACGAGGTCCCGGCAGACGTCGTAGTCGCCGACGACGGCGGCGGTGTGGGACGCGGCCGCCGCGCGCCCCTCCCTCGTCCGCCCGGCCTTGTACAGGAGGACCGTCCTCCCGCCGTCCACGATCCTCCTCGCGATGTCGAGGAATCTCTTGCCGTCCCCGCGCCGGAACCCCTCGAGGTAGACGGCGAAGACCGAGACCTCGCGGTCCCCCTCGAGGTACTCGAGGTAGTCGGAGACGGTCACGTCGATCTGGTTGCCGAACGAGATCGAGTAGCGGGAGCGGACCGCCCCCTCGAGGTTCGAGATCTGCGTCACGAGGTACGCGCCCGACTGGCTGATGCTCGCGGCGTTCGTCCCTGGAGCGTCGCGGGGGGGGAGCTTGTAGGGGGGGAGGAAGAACGTCGTGTATCCCCCGGGGAGGGAGATGATGCCGAGACAGTTCCCGCCGTTGACCAGGACGCCCCCGTCCGGGCGCCGGTGCGATTCCTCGACCGCCTCCCGCATCCGCCGCTCGGCCTCGCGGCCGCCCTCGGTCTCCCCGAATCCGCCCGTGATGAGGGTCACCGTGTGCGCGAGGTGCTGGCTCACGACCTCGGTGACGATCCGGTCGGCGCCCTTGTCGGCCGGGACGGACACGACCGCGAGGTCGGGGACCCCGGGAAGGGACGACATCGCGGCGTAGGCGCGGCAGCCGTCGATCTCCTCGGCCCTGGGGTGGAGGGCCCAGATCCGGTCCTGCGGCACGCCGCCCCCCCGGGCCAGGTTCCGGAGGATGATCCGCCCCGGGTTCATCGCCTCGGCCGAGGCGCCGATGACGACCGCGCTCGAGGGGGTGAGGAGCCTCCTCAGGTTCGCGACGGGCCGCGGCGCCGGGAGCGGCTCCGGCCGGTGCAGGCGGGCCAGACCGTCGAGCGCGACGAGGTGCTCCGTTCCCTCGGCGACGACGAAGGGGTTCACCTCGAGCTCCGACAGGCCGAGGCCGCCGGGGGGCTCGAATCCCGCCATCCTCTCCGCGAGCTTGGCGAGCGCGAGGACGAACCGCGCCAGGCTCTCCTCCGGGATCGCCCCTTTCCGCGAGCTGCGGAGGCCTCCGCACAGCGCCGCGTGCACGGCGGTGCCCCGGAGGAGGTCGAGCGCCTCGTCGCGGCCGAGCCGAGCCGCCGAGCGGAGCGCGCCCGCAGCCTCTTCCCGCAGGGCGCCCAGCAGGTACTCGGTGTCGAGGCCTCCTGCGCCCAGGAAGAGGACCGGACCGAACGCCCGGTCGTGGCGGAGCCCCGCGAGCACCTCCCGGCCGAGGCCGGGACGGAACCGGACCTTCGTCACGAGGAGGGCGCCGCGGACGTCCGCGTCCGGGACGCGGGTCCGCGCCGCCGACGTGACGGCCGCCACCGCGTCTCGAAGCGATCCCGGCGTGTTCCGGACCACGACCACGCCGCCGACGTCGCTCTTGTGCAGGATCTGGGGCGAGATCACCTTGACGACCGCCTCTTCGGAGCGCAGCTCCGTGCAGAGCGCGGCGTCCACCTCGTCCGGCGCGGCGACGCACCGGTGGGCCGGGACGTGCAGGCCTGCCCCGGCGAGCACGGCGTACACCTCGTGCTCCAGGAGGACGTCCCGGCGCTCGGCCTCCGCGGCCTCCAGGACGGGGTCGCTCCGCGGCCCTGCGGTCGCAGTCTCGGGCTCCATGGTTCCTCCCTCCGACGGCGGCGGGATCGCCTTCCGGCTCCCCGGACCCTCCGGCTGCGGCTACTTCACGGGAGCGCCGAAGGGCCCCGGCAGCAGCACGTGGCTCATCTCCTTGAACTCGATCCCGAGCGTTCCGAGCTCCGCCATCACCGGCTCGTAGACGTCCGGGAGCACGGGGACGTGGACGCCCCGCATCCCGATCCGCTTCTCGAGGAGGAGCCGGACCGCGATCGCCGCCGGGAGCGACACCGTCCGGGCCATCGAGGAGTCGCCGAACGGCTCGCCGTGGTCCGCCAGCACGCAGATCGTCCGCATCGAGGGCCGGTCCGGCCAGGTCGCGACGAACTCGTGCCGGAGCAGGATCATGTCCCGCTCGCCGGGGGCGTAGGCCATCATCTTCAGCAGGCGGTTCGAGAGCACGTCGAGCGGCGACGCCTTCGTCTCCGGGATCGGGCGGTCCGACAGGAGGCCGGCCCACTCGAGCCGCGAGACGATCGGGTCGTCCGGCCGCACGCCGATCTTCCCCGCGACCCTCTCCGCGACAGAGCCGGCGCCCTTCTTCAGGAAGGAGGCGAGGAACGAGGCGTACGTCGTGCCCGAGGGCCACGAGCGCTCCTCGAGGTCGAGCAGCCCGAGATCCGCGATCGCCTTGAGCGTCTCGCACCATCCCGGGTATCGGATCGTCCCCCGGAACATGTTCCGGATCCCCTGGAGGCCGTAGGTCTCGACGTAGGGGAGGGAGTCCCGGTTCGGATAGATGACGAAGACGCCGGTCCCCTCGACGCCGTACGGCCAGCGGTTGGCGAACAGCTTGGGGCCGGGGATCTGGACGACCTTGCCGTCGCGGAGGAATCTCGCGGGGTTCCTTCCGGCGAGGATCACCCCCCGCGGACTCCACGAGAACTTGTATCCCCACGGGTTGGTGTTCGCCTCCGGGGCCGGGAGCCCGCCGCAGCAGCTCGAGAAATGGGTGACCGTGCCGCCGGAGCCCTGGATCCTGTGGATGACCTGCATCGCGGACATGTGGTCGATGCCGGGATCGAGCCCTATCTCGTTGAGGATCGTGACGCCGGCCTTCCGGGCCGGCTTGTCGAGCTCGCGCATCGCCGGCGAGACGTAGGAGGTCGTGACCACGTGCGCCTTGTGCCGGACGGCCATCTTCGCCACGCGGACGTGGTGCGTGTAGGGGACGAGGCTGACGACGACCTCGGCCTCCTTCACGAGAGCCTCGACCCGGGCGTCGTCCTCGACGTTCACGGCGACGGCCCGGCCCCGCGGGTGGCCGCCGATCAGCGCCTTGGCCTTGCTGACGGTGCGGCTCGCGACGACGATCCCGCGATCGGTGCGCTCCAGCAGGTACCGCACGATGGGGCGGCTCACGAGGCCCGCTCCCAGGATCAGCACGTTCTTCATCGCACAACCTCCTGTTCGGCCGGCCGCCGACGCCGTGTCAGACGGCCAGATGGGATTCCAGGTACGCGAAGGCGGGGGTGAGCTTACCCCGGTGGACGATCACGGCGCGGAGGATCTCGGGGGGGAGCGCAAGCGAGTCGAGCGGCGCGTCCCAGTCGCACCGCGCGAGCGCGGGAACGAACGGCAGGAGCATCTCTCCGAAGTGCTGAGACGCGTCGGCGGGCAGCTCGCAGGGGAGGTTGTCCACCGCGAGCACGACGGGGCCGCGGCCCGCCACTCCGGGGACGTCCCGCCCGGCCACGGTGTCCCAGACGTACACCGGATCGCCGGAGTCCGTGCACCGGACGGTGCACTCCATCGAGCCGAGGACGTCGCAGCTGATGTCCCCGATGACGCGGAGCCGCGGGGGCTCGCTCCCCGCGAAGAGCCGCGCGAGCGCCTCCTGGGTGACGAGCTTCGGGTACTTCGGCTCCCAGTACACGCAGTTCACGAGGAGCGACAGGTGCGGCAGGTACTGCTCGAAGACGGGCCTGTACTTCTCCGGGTGCAGGTAGTAGTCCTGCAGCTCGAACCGGTCCCAGCCCGATACCGGCGCCACGGTGTGCTCCTCGCGGAACACCACCTTGTGGACGCAATCCCGCCTGGGGGCCGCGTCGGCCGACAGCGAGGCCAGATCGCCCGGGTGGATCTCGTGCACCGGGAGGAGGTCGAACACCTCGGCGGCGCCCCGGTACGTGTTCCCGTAGCCTGTGAAGCCGCAGACGAAGGGAACGAGCGGCTCCGGGAGCCCCTCGCGGCGGATCGCCTCGCCGGCCTCCGACACCGCGGTCTGCGCCTCGGCCAGCGTCCCGTACTTCCACGCCGGGCGCAGGCCCGCGAACGGGTTCGGCCGGATCCCCTCGGCCTCGAGGCGGCGGCCCAGCGCCCAGAGCGTGTCGATCATCCCCGAGTGTCCCGCCTGGAGCCCGAAGAAGATCAGCCGCCGCCCCCGGTCGTCCGCGATCCTCTCGTAGTCCACGAGGGAGCAGCCGAGATCGAGGAGCCTCCGGAGCATCGGCATGTTGTGCGACTGCCCCTTCACGACGTGGGCGAAGAAGACGTACGCCGCCTCCGGCACCAGGAGGGAGGGCGGGACCTCCTTGACGCCGAAGATCAGCCGGCACGCCGAGAGGTCCTCGGCCACGGTGGCGCCCGCCTCGGCGTAGGCCGCGTCGGGAAAGACGCGGATCGGCGAGGGCTGCACCCGGACCCCGAGACGCTGGCCGGAGACCAGGACGGAGACGTTCTCGGGCGTCAGCGGCACCCGGCGCTCCCAGCGGTTCTTGTCTTCCCGTCGGATTCCGATCATGTCGCGCTCCGGAAGGCGCAACAGTGTAGCGCGCCCTCCGGAAATTTTCCCTCCGATCTCCGCCCCGATCGCGCGGGCGTCCCGGCATAGAATGAAATTCTTTCCGGGGGCGGCTTGGGGCATGCGATCGCACGGTAGGAGCGGGGAAGAGGGGCGCGAGGCCGACGCTCGCCGGGGCGCCCTCGCGGGGATCGGGATCGCGGCGGTTGCCGGCGCGGTGGCGTTCCTGGCGACCTCGGGCCGGGTCCACGAGCCGCCGTCCCGCCTCCTCGTCGCGGGCGCCGCCGTCGTCCTCGCAGCCGCCGTCCTGGCGCCCGCACGGGCGCGAAGGGTCGCCGCCGTCGCCGCCGCGGCGGTCGCCGGAGGGATCGCGGGCCACGTGCTCGGGCGGACGGGGATGCCGCGCATCCACGACCTCGATCATCTCTGGGGGATCTGGGCTTACGGCCGGTGTCTCGCGGAGGGCGTGCCCTACCCGCTCTGGGTTCCCTACCTGGGTGCCGGCATGCCGCTCTTCCAGTTCTACGGCCCCGTCAACTTCCTCCTGGCCGCGCCGTGGATCCTGGCGGGGCTGGATCCGGTCTCCGCTCTCAAGGCCGAGCTGTTCGCCGGTCACGTTCTCTCCGCGCTCTCCTTCTTCCTCGCCGCCAGGCACCTCGGGGCGGGGAGGCGCGCGGCGCTCGTCGCCGGCGCCGCGGGCGCCTTCGCTCCCTGGAGACTCGCGGTGTTCGACTACCGGGGGGCGCTGGGGGAGGCGAACGCGTTCGTCCTCGCGCCCCTGGTGGTCGCGTCGGCGCTGCGGGCCGTCCGCGAGCCCGGGCAGCGGACCCCGGCGCTGCTCCTGGCCTCGGTCGCCGGGCTCGTTCTCACGCACCCGCCCACGCTTCTGACCCTCTTCGTCGCGCTCCTGCCGGCTGTGGCGCTCGAGACGATCGGGTCCCGCGCCCCCGCGGCGGAGCGGCTCCGGCGGCTCCGCGCAGCTGCGGTTCCGGTCCTGCTGGCGGCGGGGCTGACCGCGTGGTGGTGGCTTCCGGCCGCCGCGGAAGCGGGGGCGGTAAGCGTCGCCGCGCGCAGCGGGGAGAGCCGCTACTTCCGCTACGGGGAGCACGGCGTCGCGCCTGCCTCGCTCCTGGAGCGGCGCCTCTGGGACCGCTCGCGGATCTCGATCCCGGACACGCAGAGAAGGCGGCTCGGGCTGGAGGGGGAGCAGATGCCCTTCTACGCGGGCGCCGTCCTGATGATCGCCGGCGTCGCCGCGCCGCTCTGGTCGCGCCGGTCGCGGACGGGCGGGCTCGCCCTCGGCGCCGCGGCCGCCCTCGCGCTCTCCACGGCCCCCGCGGCCCGCGCGCTCGGCGGGCTGCCGGGCTTCGCCCAGCTCTACTTTCCGTGGCGGTTCCTTACCCCCGCGACGGCGCTGGCGGCGCTCGCCCTCGCGCTCGCCGTCGATCGGTGCCTTCGCGGGGACGCCGGGTGGTCGGCACGGGCGATGGCCGCGGCGATCCTCGCGCTGCTCGTCTGGGACGGGGCGCCGTACACCGGCGCGGCCGACCGGATCCCTCCGTATGCCGGGGTCGTCCACGGGTGCGCGCGGCCGGGCGTCCGTCCCGAGTTCTGGGACCGAGACCTGCTGTGGGTCCCGGTCCGGCTGCCGGAGGGACGGGGCATCGTCCGGACCTGGGACCTGAAGCTGCCTCCGGACTCGTACCGCGCGGAGGTGGACGCCCTCTACTACGTCTACGCGGAGTGGGTGTCTCCCGCCCTGTACAGGACCTACTGGCTCTCCCGGGACCCGGCGAGGATGGCCGAGGCCGGGGTCAGCCTCGTGTTCCAGGAGCGCTCCCCCGAGCCGCTGCGCCTGTCCCCCCGCCCGTACGCCTCCGTGAAGCGGGGAGACGGCGGAACGCTCCCCGTGCCGCCCGACCGGGTCCGGCGCGGTCCCGGGGCGATCTCGGTCTCTCTCGACGCGGCGCCGCGGCCTGGGCGTCTCGTGGTGCTCGAGCAGAGTTTCCCCGGATGGAAGGCGTCCGTGGACGGAAAGGACACGGGCCCGGCGGGCGAGGCCGGCGGGTTCCTGGCCGTGGACCTGCCCCCCGGCGCGCGCAGGGTGGATCTGCGATACGGGGTCGGGACGCCGTGGCGGATCCTGGGCCTCGCGATCTCAGGGCTGGTCGCGGCCGCGACCGCCGGTGCCGTGGGACGGCATCGCGGGGCGTCCCGGGGCGCCGTCAGCCCTGGGGCAGGGACGTGAGGAACCCCTGCAGGTTCTCCGGGTGCCCGATCAGCATCAGCCGCTCCCCGGCCCCGAGCGCGTGATCGGGGTTGGGCGGGACCTCGACACGCCCCGCGGTCTCGTGGATGTCCGGACGGATCGCGACGACGTAGATCTGGTTTCGCGACCGGAGGTCCAGCTCCCGGAGCGACCGGCCGATGAAGTGGGCCGGGACCTCGACTTCCATCAGCTCGACGTTGCCGCCCAGGTCCACGATCTCGGTCAGCAGCGGATGCGTGAAGGTCGCGACCAGGCGGAGCGCGCCGTCCCTCTCGGGGAACACGGTGAGATCGGCGCCGAGCACCTTGATCGTCTCCTCTTCCTGCGCGCTGTTGACCTGGACGATCACCGTCCTCACGCCGGCCTTCTTCTTCAGGAAGTGGGTCACCAGGGCGGTCGTGTCGAAGTGCCGCCGGATCCCGACGATCGCGGCGGACCAGGACGAGGCTCCCTCGCGCTCGAGAAGGTCCACCTGCCGGACGTCGGCGATCGCGGCCCGTGCGACGTACGGCGCGATCGCGTCGACCTCCTCCTTGCGGTAGTCGAGGGCGACGACGTCGATGTTGGCGTGCGTCGTCAACCCGAGCGCGGCCTCTTTGCCGAAGACGCTCAGGCCCAGAACCGCCACCGTTCTCCTCTTCACGGACGTCCCCTCCGGAGCGGCCCGCCGGGGCCGCTCAGCCGACGATCACGTCCTCCTCGGGAAGCCTGGACTGCTCGTCGCGCCGCCTCCCGATCAGGGACGCCCCGATCACGAGGGGACCGGTGCGCCCCACGAACATCAGGGCGATCAGGATCAGCTTGCCGCCGGGGCTCAGCGCCGGCGTGATGCCGGTCGACAGCCCCACCGTGCCGATCGCCGACACGGTCTCGAACGCGAAGTCCAGATGCAGTCCCGGCCCCGTCTCGTGCGGGACGAGGCCGACCTCCGTCAGGCTCAGCCCCAGGTTTGCCAGGACGAGGACCGCGACGAACGCCCCGACCGTCGCGATCGCCTTCGATACGGTCTCCGGCGGGATCGTCCGGCCGAAGATCTCCGCGGCCGGACGCCCCCGCGCCCGCGATGCGAGCATCGCCCAGATCGTCGCCGCGCTCGTCGTCTTGATCCCGCCTCCGGTGCCTCCGGGCGACGCGCCGATGAACATCAGGACGATGCCGAGGGCGAGGGTCGCGCTCGTCAGGGAAGCGGTCCGGATCGAGTCGAACCCCGCGGTCCGGCAGGTCACGGAGTAGAACAGCGGCCCCAGCACGCGGCCGGTCCACGGGGCGTCGCGAAGCGAGTTGTTCCACTCGATCGCGGCCGTGAGCGCCGCGCCCCCGAGGACCAGGGTCGCCGTCGTGGCGAGCACCATCCGGCTGTGGAGCGACAGGCGCCAGAACCGGCGCTGTCCCGCGGGCATCCTCCGCAGGCGGGACAGGTCGGCGATCACGACGAAACCGATCCCGCCGACCACGATGAGCCCCATCACCGTGAGGCAGACGATCGGGTCGTCGCGAAAGGCGTTCAGGTTGGACGGGAACAGCGAGAAGCCGGCGTTGCAGAAGGCGGAGATCGCGTGGAACACGGCCAGCCAGGCCGTGCGAAGGCCGTACGATCCGAGCGCCAGGCCGAAGCCGGCGTAGAGCAGCGCCGCGCCGATCGCCTCGATCGCGGCGGACACGAGCACGGCGTTCTTGAGGACGGCGAGGGGGGAGACCCCCCGGACGCCGCCGTGGGCCGTCTCGACGTACATCCTCTGGCCGAGCTCCTCGCGGCGCCCGAGCGACAGGATCACGAAGCCGCTCAGCGAGAGGATCCCGAGCCCCCCGAGCTGGATCAGCAGGGCCAGGACTCCCTGCCCGAACGGGGAGAGATCCCGAGCCGGATCGATCACCGTCAGCCCGGTCACGCACACCGCGGATGTCGCGGTGAAGAGCGCCTGGAGAAGCGTGAGCCTCCCCTCGACGGCGCAGTCCGGCAGGCTCAGGAAAAGGGTGCCGGCGGCGATCAGCCCGGCGAACGACAGCACGATCGCGCGCGGGATCCGGTTTCTCACGGGCGCCATCATAACGTGCCCCGGGGCCTTCTCGAGCCGGCGATACAATCCACGCCTCGCCGAGGGAGGATCCCGGGGTGGCGAAATCGATCGGCCCGCTGGCGCTCGCCGCGGCGCTCGCCTGCGCTCCCGCGCCGGGGCGGTGCGCCGGCTCCCAGCGCCCCGCGGGGCTCTACGTCTGGGGCGAGGCGGTCGAGATGACGGACGGCCGCGCCGACCGCGGCGAGCCGGATTCGGACGCCCAGGACCGCCTCCTCCGGGCCTGCCTCGAGGGGCCGCTCCGGATCCGGCGGCTCCACTTTCTCGCGGACCCGGGATCCTGGGACGCGGGCTCCGTCGACCGCCTTCTCCGCGCCGCGGCGGCCGCGGGGATCGAGGTCTACGCCGTGCCCCCCGGCGGGATGCAGGACGCGTGGGCGGGACCGTTCCTCCGGACGGGGAGGGCCGACCCCCGGCCGGTCCTCGCCTGGGTGCGGAGCGTCCTCGCCCGGGGCGCTCCCGGGGCGAAGTTCGCCGGGGTGCAGCTCGACGTCGAGCCGCACCGGGCGCGCGCACGGAGGCTCCTGCTCTTCCGTCCCACGGCGTGGGACGAGAGAGGCGGCGGGCTCTCGGGCTCCCCCCGGAACCGCGCGATCGCGTCGGAGTACCTCGCGCTCCTCGACGCCGTCCGCGCGGAGCTCTCGCGGATCGAGCCCCGGCCCCGTCTCGCGGCGACGATCCCGACCTGGCTCGACGGGGAGGATCTCTCCTCCCCGGACGGAAACGGCGGGGAGAGCTGGGCGCGCCTCGTCCAGTCCCGCGCGGACTTCGTGACCCTGATGGACTACGTCGGCCGGGGAGGGGAATCCGGGGCGGCCCGCGCCGCGGAGGCGATCGAGTCCGAGATCGCCGCCGGACCCGTCGAGATCCTCCTCGAGACCGCATCTCCGGGGATGCGGCGAGGAGCGCCCCGGAGGGGGGAGACGCTGTACGGCGGGGGGGAGGCGGGGCTGCTCGACGTGGTTCGGCGGCTCGAGGAGCGCTTCGCCGGCCATCCGAATTTCCTGGGGTGCGCGGTGCACCACTACCGGAACGCGTACGGGAGCGGCGCGCCGGGGTGGCCGCCGCATGGCGGAGGCTCACGTGAAGGCCGGCACTGACGGGCCGGGGAGCCCGGCGGAGAGGGTGCGCCGAACGATGCTGCGCACCATCGTCCGCTTCGGCCTGGTCGAGGAGGGGGACCGGATCCTCGTGGCGGTATCGGGGGGGAAGGACAGCCTGGCCCTCCTCGAGATGCTCCTGGGAGCCCGGCGGCGGGCTCCCGTCCGCTTCGATCTCTTGCCGTTCCACCTCGACGCGGGGTGGCCCGGGGACGACGGCGCCGCGCTGCTCGAGTGGTCGCGCGGTCTCGGGGCGCCTCTCGCGATCGAGCGGCACGACGTGCGCACCCTCGTCGAGCGGGCGCAGGCGCGGGACCCGCGCGTCTCGGCGTGCGCCCTATGCTCGAGGCTCCGCCGCGGGATCCTCCACTCGACCGCGGTCCGCCTGGGGTGCAACAAGCTGGCGCTCGGCCATCACCGCGAGGACGCCTTGCAGACGCTCCTCCTGAACCTCCTCTACGCCGGGAGGCTCCAGGCTATGCCGGCGCGCTACGCGAGCCGCGACGGCCGCCTCGTCGTCGTCCGCCCCCTCGTCGAGTGCGCCGAGGCGGACGTCGCCGCGCACGCGGCCGTCTCCGGCTGCCCCGAATCTCCTCCCGTCGCCTGCGCCCTGAGGGAGAGCCGGAAGCGGGCCCGCGTCGAGCGGCTCCTCTCCGACCTCGAGCGCGAGATCCCGGACGTGCGGAGCGTCATGCTCGCGGCGCTCGGAAACGTGCGGCCGACGCACCTGCTCGACCCGGAGGTCGCCGCGGCGTGGGAGGAAGCGGCGCCGCGCTTCCCGCCGCGGAGATGATCGTCCCGGGCGGGCGGCGCTCCGCCCTTGACCGGGCCGCCGCGGTCGCCTCTAATGGCCGGGCCGGCCGGTGCCGGGGCGTGCGGTTTCCCGGCGCGGCTTCGGGACGGGAGGATCGAGGATGATCGGACGCGGGGCCCGGTTCGGCTTCCCGGTCGCCTGCGCCGCCCTCCTCGCGGCCGTCGCGCTCGCCGCGGGTTCCGAGGGGCCGTTCTTCCGGAAGGCGCTCAAGGAGTGGCGCGACCGGCGCGTCGCCAGCCTGAAGTCCGAGGACGGCTGGCTGACCCTCGTCGGCCTGCACTGGCTGGAGCCCGGGGAGAACCCCTTCGGGAGCGACCCCTCGAACCGGATCGTACTCCCGGAGGGGAAGGCGCCGGCGCGGGCCGGATCGTTCGTCCTCGAGGGCTCGAAGGTCTTCGTGAGGCTCTCTCCGGACAGCCCGATCACGATCGACGGGGAGCGGGCCGCAGAGGGGGAGGTCCGGACCGACGAGAGCGGGGACCCCGACGTCTTCCGACTGGGAACGGTGAGCTTCCACGTCATCCGGCGAGGGGACAGGTTCGCGGTCCGCGTCAAGGACTCGCGGAACCCCGTGAGGACCGGCTTCTCGGGGCTCGACTTCTTCCCGCCCGACGCCTCGTACCGCGTGCAGGCCCGGTTCACCCCCTACGACCCCCCGAAGGCCGTCGACGTTCCGAACGTGCTGGGCGGGGTCGAGGTCCAGACGTGCCCCGGGATCGTCCGGTTCGAGCTCGAGGGGAAGGAGTGGACGCTCGAGCCGCTCTCGGAGAGCGGCGGCCGCGGGGAACTGTTCTTCATCTTCAAGGACGCGACCAGCGGGAGGGAAACGTACGCCGCCGGCCGCTTCCTGTACGCCGATCCGCCGTCTTTGGGGCGCGTCGTCCTCGACTTCAACCGGGCGTTCAATCCCCCCTGCGCGTTCACCCCGTACGCGACGTGCCCCCTCCCGCCGAAGCAGAACTGGCTCCCGATCCGGATCGAGGCTGGGGAGAAGGCGTACGCCTCGTCCGCGGGGCACGGGGAGCCGGCTCGAGGCGGGAAGTAGGGTGCGATCCTTCCTCCCGCGCGAGGCGGGTTAGACTGGCGTCCGGGAGAGCCGCATGAGGCCGCCGTGGGAAGGACGGTTCCGGGTCCCCTGGCTCGCCGCCGTCTTGTGCCTCCTCCCGCTCTCGGGATGCGCGGAGGGCCGTCCGATGCTCCCCTCGTCGGTCGCGGGGTACGCCGTCTCCGGTCCCGAGACGCGGTACGGCCCGGACGATCTGCACGACTACATCGACGGCGCGGCCGAGGTCTACCGGGCGTTCGGCTTGAGGGAGGCGCGCGTCCTCCGCTGGGAGAAGCCGGGCGCCCCCGAGATCGTCGCGGACGTCTTCGAGATGGGATCGGCCGAGGGGGCCTTCGGCGCGTTCCACCACGACGTGCGCGAGGGGCATCCGGCCGGGATCGGCCGCGAGTCGGAGCGGGCGGGGGCGTCGCTCGCCTTCTGGAAGGGCCGATTCTTCGTCTCGATCCTGCCGTCCGAGGAGACGGGTGCCGCGGGGGAGGCGGTCCGGGCGATCGGAGGCGCGATCGCGGCCGCCATCGAGGACGAGGGAGATCCGCCGCGCCTCGCCGGCCTCCTGCCGTCGGCGAGCAGGACGGTGCGGAGCGTCCGCTTCGTCCCGTCGAAGGCGCTCCTCGACCGGTACTTCTTCCTCGCGGACGAGGATCTCCTCGATCTGGACGCCGAGGAGGTCGAGGGGGTGCTGGCGTCCGTCGTCCCCCGCGAAGGCGCCGCGGAAGACGCCTACCGCGTCCTGATCGTCGGCTATCCGGACGAGGGTGCCGTCGGGCGCGCCGCCGGGAGATTCCTCGAGGGATACCTGCCCGACGCCGGCGAGTCGGGGCTCGCCCGGACGGAGAACGGTCGCTGGACCGCCGTCCGGCGCGTCGGAGGCCGCGCGGTCGCGATCGCGCTCGACGCGCCCACGCGGGACGAGGCGGACTCGGCGCTCGGCGAGATCGCGATGCGCGAGGGAGGGGAGAAGCCATGAGCGGGAACGGATCCGGCCTGACGCGCAGGGACTTCCTCCGCGGAGCCGCGGTCGCCGCGATCGGCGGCGCCGCCGCGCCTCGTGTGCTGGCGGAGCCCGGGAACGAGGCGAAGCCGCAAGCGCCACCCTCGAAGTCCCGCGTCGTCCTCGTGCGGGACGCGGACGTCCTCGACGGAGAGGGGAACGCGAGGGGGCCGGTCCTCGAGAGGATGCTCGACCTCGGCGTCGCGGCGCTCGCCGGGAAGCCGGCCGCCGACGCGTGGAAGGCGTGGTTCTCCGCGTCGGACACGGTCGGGATCAAGACCAACGTCTGGCGGTTCCTGCCGACGCCGCCGGATCTCGAGCGGGCGATCCGCGACCGGCTGGTCGTCGCCGGCGTGAAGGCCGAGAGGATCGCCGTCGACGATCGCGGCGTTCGCCAGAACCCGGTCTTCCGCGAGGCGACCGCCCTCGTCAACGTCCGCCCGATGCGGACGCACCACTGGTCGGGGGTGGGGAGCCTCCTCAAGAACTACATCATGTTCGTCGAGGACCCGAGCGCATGGCACGGCGACTCGTGCGCCGACCTCGCCGGGATCTGGAAGCTCCCCGCCGTCGCGGGGAAGACCCGGCTCAACGTCCTCGTCCTCTTGACCCCGCTCTTCCACAGCGTCGGCCCGCACGACTACAGCGCGAAGTACACCTGGCCGTACAGGGGGCTCCTCGTCGGCCGCGACCCTGTCGCCGTGGACGCGACGGGCCTGCGCATCCTCGAAGCGAAGCGCCGCCTCCACTTCGGCGCCGACGAGCCGTTCCCCGTCCCCCCGAAGCACATCCGCGCGGCGGAGACGAAGCACGCCCTCGGCGTCGCCGACCCCGCGAAGATCGAGCTCATCAAGCTCGGGTGGGAGGAGGGGGTGATGGTGTAGGGAAGACCGGCTCCGCGGTCCCCGACCTGGTCCTGCGCTCCCGCGTGACGGTTCCTGTCCGAGGCGAGAGTCGCTCGCGCTCCTGTCGTTCGTTCTCGGTTCCGCTCCTCATTTCCGACACGGGGGAATCGCCGGGACATCATTCCCGCCGGTCACTTCAATCGCGTCCTGACCCCACCGGGACGGCGACGCCGCACGGGTCTCGCTTCCGTCGGCTACCGGGTGGCGGGTGCCCGGCGGAATCGCCGGAACATCGTTCCCCCCGGCCGCCACCATCTCATCCGCCCATCGCGATGAGACACCGAGGATGCCGATGACCAGAATGACCACGCCCAGCACCACAACGCTCGTTTTCATCTGTGAGCCTCCGGCTGCGATCTCCGACGGACGACCTCTCTCATCCGCCGATCTGTCCTCCTGGTACCAAAAAATGCGAGCTCCTGTCAAGCGCGAGGGTTCGATCGCGGGCCCGCCGTTCGAAGGGCGCTCCGCGCGCGTCGGTGGCATCGATCCGCGGTCCCGGACTCATTCGGCGAGCCCGACCCGGACGAGCGATTCCCATCCGTCGTTGAGAGACACGCTCTCGGGCTTCTCCGGCAGGAGGATCTGCAGCGAACCGCTCGGGCCGTCCATCACGAGCGGCCGCGCGAGCGTCCTTCCCCCGGAGAAGTGCGCGTACACGGGGATCCACAGCTTGAAGCTCGTGCCGTCCTGCGAGGCGTTCACCCGCAGGAGCCATTTCCCGTCCTTCTCGGCGAGCTCGTGCTTCCACCACACGACCGGGATCTCCGTCCTGTAGATCCACTGGTCCCAGAACCGGGACAGGCCCGACCGCTCGCACACGCGCGGCTCGCGGCGAGAGCGCGATCGCGGGACCGTCGCGGGCTACCCGGCCGCGGGAGGGCCCTCGGAGGTGAGAATGGCTCGGATCTTGGAGCGGAGACCGGGCGCGTCTACGGTTGCGGTGATCCAGACGATCGGCCAGCTGAGCCCGAAGTACTCGTGGACAACCAGGTTGCGGAACGCCACGATGTCCGCCCAGGGGATCTCCGAGTGGCGGTGCCGGAAGTCGTCCGGAAGTCGGGACGCGGCCTCTCCGATGACCGTCAGCTCGTGCAGCACGGCGGCGCGGACGGTCCGGTCGGCGAAGAACGCCTCCCGGTCTCGACCGCGCACGTGGTCGGCGATCGCGTCGGCGGCTTCGACGATGTCGAGGAGGTAGAGCCGCTCAGGCCGCATAGAGGACCTCGGCCTCGGAGAGCACCTCCTCCCGCAGCCCCGGCTTGAGCCCGTCCTTGGGGACCAGATCGACGGGCCGGGCAAACAGGCGCGAGAGCTCCCGCTGCAGCGCCGCCAGGAGGAGCAAGCCGATCTGGGCGCCCTCGTCGAACACGACGAGCAGGTCCACGTCGCTTTCCGGCCGGGCCTCGCCCCGGGCGGCCGATCCGAACACCGACAACTCGCGCACGCGGTACCGCGCACATACGGCCGCCAGGTCCGCCTCTGAAACGTGGAGTCGCTCGGCCGGGCTCATGGATCCGCTCCTCCTGCTCGCATGCCTTGCTTCCGCGGCCCCATTATCCCACGCTCGCGAGCCTTCCCCGGACTCACTCCGAAAGCCCGACCCGGACGAGCGATTCCCATCCGTCGTTGAGAGACACGCTCTCGGGCTTCTCCGGCAGGAGGATCTGCAGCGAACCGCTCGGGCCGTCCATCACGAGCGGCCGCGCGAGCGTCCTTCCCCCGGAGAAGTGCGCGTACACGGGGATCCACAGCTTGAAGCTCGTGCCGTCCTGCGAGGCGTTCACCCGCAGGAGCCATTTCCCGTCCTTCTCGGCGAGCTCGTGCTTCCACCACACGACCGGGATCTCCGTCCTGTAGATCCACTGGTCCCAGAACCAGGAGAGGTCGGCCCCGAGCGCGGAGGTTGCGTGGGCGGCGAACTCGGAGGTCGAGGCCGCCTGGTACTCGTGGGAGTCCAGGAAGGTCCGGAGCATCGTCCAGAACGCGTCGTCGCCTCCCGTGCGCAGCCGGAAGAGATACCGGAGCATGTGCAGGACCATCGGCCCCTTGGTGTAGACGTTCCCGCCGCCGTCGATGACCGGGGAGATCTCCGAGGATCGCTGCGTTCGCTTCTCCCCGCGGACCGTCTTGTACTCGACCTCCTTGACGTCCAGGAGCGGCTTGATCCACTGGGCGTGGACCTGCTGGAGCGTCTTCTCGTCGCTCTCGAAGCGGATCCGGTAGTACTCCATCGCCGAGAACTCGGCGAAGGCCTCCGACAGCCAGCGGTCCTCCGGCGACTGGAGCGGGCGGACGATGTTCCCCCACCACTGGTGCGCGACCTCGTGCGCGCGGAACAGGTCGGATCCGGAGCGCGCTCCGGCGAAGCCTGCATTCTGGCTGAGCAGGATGATCCCCTCGAACCCCCTCCCGTGCGAGGTCGGCGTGGACGTCACGCGGATGTGGGTCTGGTCGAGCGGCGCGTAGAGTCGGTTGTACACGCGGATCATGTTGACGATCTCCGCGAGGGCGTACTTGAGGTTCTTGACCTCGGGCGTCCCCCGGACGATGTAGATGCCGACCTCCGTATCGTCCGCCTCGCCGGAAATCGAATCGAAGTCGCCGAAGTACACGGTGGACCGCTTGTGGGGCCGCTCGGTCCGGTAGTGATAGTGGCGCTGGGCGCCTCGAACCGAGTCCTCGACGAGGCGCCCGGCGGCGATCCCCTCCTTCGACTTCGGGATGGACAGGAAGGTCTCGTACCGAGCCTCATCCGCGTCGGCGAGAAGGGGATGCCAGGCATCCTCGTCCGCCAGCCAGTAGAACTCGTACCACGGCTCGAACAGCCGCCCGGAGGAGACGGTTCGAATCTCCCGGCTCTTCCCCGGCTCGCTCTGCGGGGGCAGCTCGACGACGAGCGTGGCGTCGTAGTTCGGATCGTTGTCGAGCCAACCCCACTGGACGAACGGCAGCGGCTCGCCCCCGGGCCCCGTCACGGATCGGACCCGCATGCGCGGCGTCAGGGCGAACGTGAGCGCCCGGGTCCCCGCGTCGGGGATCAGCGTCACGGTCGTCTCCTCCTCCGCCTCCCGGAGCCCGCCGCCGATCTGCAGCTTCGTGCTGTAGAGATCCACCTTGGCCTGCGGCACGAATCGGGGCGTCTTCGACCGGCACCAGGCGAGCTTGTGGAAGTAGTACTTGTGCGGCAGCGTCGACTGCACCTCGGAGTGGCCGAAGACCGAGAGGCTCACCTCGTCGTCGGCCGCGGGGTCCAGGGAGTAGAGATAGAACGCCTCCTTCTCTCCGGCGTCCCGGATCGCTCCCGGCTCGAGCACGGCGTGCAACGTCCCCTTGGACCGCCCCTCGCGGTTCAGGAACTGCCGGAGGAGCATCGTTCCGGTCTGTCGGAGGGCCAGCTTCGCCTCCTCGTACGCCGCCGGCGCCGCGAGGGGCACCGACGGCTCCGCGGAGACGCCCAACCGCTCCAGGAGGGAAGCCCCGCCGAGGCTGAAGAAGTACGCGCTGCGGATCGGCTCCGCTTCGATCGTCGGGGCGCCGAACCAGAACTCCAGGTCCTGCCTGGTCTTCCTCGCCTCGGGCACGAAGCGGAAGGTCCCCTCGCCGACGAAGTAGGCGCCCGCCGGGCAGCCCCGGACGGGAGGCTCGAGGAACACCGTCCCCGAGCGGAGGTGGATCTCCATGAAGTCCTCGCGCAGCCGGACGTCCCGGACCGGCACCCCGAGGACCCCGGAGAGCCTGGGCGACAGGAGCTCCTCGTGGAGCTCCTTCAGGCTCCCGGCGCTCTCCGGCGTGAACTCGGAGAGCCACTTCCAACTCGCCCCCCGCACCCCGTGGAGCGCCCCCACGAGGACGCAGGCGGCGAGAGCGACGCGGCCGGCGAATCGAACGGAAGATGTCATGGCGATGGCCCCCTGTAGCGCGCCACCGATTCTCCAGGCCCTCTCGTTCACGACCGCCGCGATCATCCATCGGGTGCGTCAGACGTCGGTCGAGGCACCCAACCCACTGCAGATCCGTGTCGTTTCCCGCCAGCTACTCTCGCTGGCGCCCTACAACGGACCTTCTCACGGCGCACCAGGAGCCCTTCAGGACTCGAAGTGCCGCGACACCAAGAGTGCCACGAGCCACATCAATCCGATGAACGATAGGCTATCGAGACAAACGACCATCGAGCCGATGAGTGCTGGGGCTTCGTTCAACGCCAAACAACGGTACAGGTCCAGTTGATCGAGCGAAGGCAACACCCAGCGTGCCAGACGGTTCACCGTCCTCTGGAATTCGCTTCGGGCGAAGAGACCGTCCGCCATCAAGCCGTACACGATGGGAAGTGCCAGAGCGACCGCCCCTGAGACCCAGGGAGACGTGATGGAGGCGAGCAAGAAGGCCACGCTCGCGATCACGAGGGGGCGCAGGAATCCGAAGGTCAGCACCAGGAAGGCGAGCGTCTCGCGGATCGGCATGTCTGCGCGCGCCGCCTCGACGACGAGAATCACCGTCGGAATCGCCGAGTTCAGAAGACCGAAGGCGGCCAGACTCACCAGCTCGCCGAACACAACGGTATCGCGCCCGATCGGTTGAGCGAGCAGGAACCGCAGAGTCCCCTCCCGCCTTTCGTGCGAGGCTGCCAGGACACCGAAGATTACCGCAGTCACGATCTGGAGCTTGGATGCGATCGAATAAAACGACCGGGGTGCCGCGCCGCTGCCCAAACGCCACATGAGGTAGACCGCGGGAAAGACGAGCAGGCACACGACCGCGGCGCCGAGGTTCAGCCGCAGCGTGTGCTCCGCCAGGCGCAGGACAGCGCGGCCGCGCATTCACCACCCCATTGCGGACAGGACGCGCGAGTTCCATCCGTCCGTACCCGCAGCGAGCGGGTCGGTCGTGCCATCCAGCGTGACCTCGCCCAGATGCAGAACACATACGCGAGAGCACACTTTGGCAACGTCGTCGAGCAGGTGGCTGCAGAATACGACCGTGCGACCTTGGCGGCGGAAGCGCCGTACGAGGTCGAGCGTCATCTGCCTCGATACCGGGTCCAGGCCGGTCAGCGGCTCGTCCATCACAAGGAGCTTCGGCTCGCCGATGTTCGCAAGGGCAATCCCCAGTCGCTGTCGCATGCCTTTCGACAGCCGTCCCACGCGTGCTCTTTCGACCCCTTCGAGACCGACGTCCTCCAGGAGCAGTCGTTTGTCCGCCGGGGAGAGACGAACCGAACGGAGCTCACTCACGAGGCCGAGAATTTGGTCGACCGAGTAGGAGGAATAGAGTCTGTTGTCCTCGGACAGGTAGCCGACACTCGAACGGCTCCGCGGATCGTCCGGCGATGCGCCGAAGACACGGATGTTACCGGACGTGGGTCGAAGGAATCCAAGAACGCAGCTCAGGAGCGTCGTCTTGCCAGCCCCGTTCCGACCGACAAGTCCCAGACTATCGCCCGGGAAAATGTCCAGGGATACGTTGCGCAAGGCGCAATGCTTGACGCCATAGCCCCGATAGACCTTGGTCAGCGAGACGATGGACACGATCGGGTCACAGGCCATGCGCAGCCGCCTCGTAGGCCAGCTTCACTCGTCTCTCGATCTCCTCGACGTGACTCTGGTCCCCTCCCTCAGCGCGATAGACCACTCTGCCTGTTGTATCGACGAGGATGGTCGTGGGTAGCCTGCCGATCTGCAATCGGTTTGCAATCTCCCGCTCTGGGTCCAACGCGATGGCCGGGTGTCCCGGGCCGAAGTCGGCCGCGTGTGTTCGGACGACATCCGCACTCTCGCCGAAGTTCAGCAAGACAACGCCGAAGACGACGGTCTTGGAGTATTGGAGATCGAGCAGGCGCCGGATCTCGGCATGACAAGGCTCGCACCAAGAGGCCCACGCGAGAAGCACGAGCGGGGGGCCGGGCTGGGGAACAGGGCGCACTCTGCCGTCGGCCAGCGTCAAGGTCAGACTCGGCAGTCTTCTACCCACCCAGCCGTCGCCGGTCAAATGCGCAAATCGGTCCGAGAGAACCAACGAGTGGATCCCAGCGAATGTGACGGCGAGCAGCACGATTCCGGCGCGCAGCGTTCCGACCCTGGCGGCGCTCAAGAACTATTCCTTTTCCCGGCTGGAATGCTCCCCCGCTCGCTCCTGCGCGGACGGGGCGCTTGGCAGCGTCGGGGCCAAGTGCATTCTTACCGGCAAGAGCCCGGGTATTCCGTTGGCACGCTGCAGCACTCCCAGATTATGCATGTCCAGCAGTACCAGCACAAGCAGAGGTTCGGCTGGACCTGAACGCATTCCACACCATCCAGGACAACCGATGAGAGCAGATTCGAGGGCGCGCTCGCATCCGGGTCGAGGAAACTTTCAACGAAGGACAACGATGCGAGACGAATCGCGGCCTCTGGGTCCCGGCGCTCAACTTGCGAGATCTGTCGCACCACATCGAGCCCTCTGTAGTGCGCCACCGATTCTTTAGGTCCTCTCCTCCGCCTGCATCGACCTGCACAGCAACGACTTATCCTACCGTCGGCACGGACTGATTCTACGCTCCTACGGAGGCTCGAATGCCGGCGATCGACGAGCGATCCTGTGTCCGCCTGCCGAAGGACTGGTCGCGGCGTGTCCGGTCCAGGGCGATCCACGCCATCTCCCTGGCCCGCTTCTCCCTCACCGCCGATCGAGGCCACGCCGCCAGCAGCTGGAACGCCCGAATCTACCTGCAGGAAGAGAACGACCGCCTCCACCAAGAGATCGCGCTCCTGAAGGAGGAGATCCGCATCAAGGACTCGCGCATGGAGCGGATCTCCCCGCAGCGTCGACCGCACTACCGTCCGACCGAGAGACTTGCGATCCTCGAGCTGCGCGCGGCGAGGGGCTGGTCCCTGGCCCAAACCGCTCGGCACATGCTCGTCACGCCCCTGATCGTCATCCACTGGAACCGCCGTCTCGACGACGAGGAACCCGATGCGCTCGTCCAGATCCGCGAGCCGGTCAATCGATTCCCCGAGTTCGTCGGGTACCTCGTGCGGAGGCTGAAGGCGTTGTGCCCCTCCGTGGGCACGCGGCCCGTTGCGCGGGTGCTCGCCCGGGCCGGGCTCCATCTCAGCGCGACGACGGTGCGCAGAATGCTCCACCCGGCTCCGAAGCCGACTCCGAAGGCTCTCGATCAATCGGGCCTCCGAGTCGTAACCGCGAAGCGCCCCAATCACGTCTGGCACCTCGACCTCACGACGGTCGCCACGTCGTCCTGTCTCTGGACCGCCTGGGCCCCGTTCGCGTTCCCGCAGTGCTGGCCGTTCTGCTGGTGGGTCGTTGTCGTCGTGGACCGCTACTCCCGGAGGGTGATGGGAGCGGCCGTCTTCATTGAAGGGGCCGACGACGGCGGAGGTGGTCCGGTTTCTCGGTCGCGTCTGCCGGGCGCTCCGCTCGCGGCCCGACCACCTCATCACCGACCACGGCACGCAGTTCACCGCGAGCGACTTCGCGACCTGGTGTCGCCGGCGAGGCGTCCGCCGCCGATTCGGGGCCATCGGGAAGTACGGCAGCCTCGCCGTCGTCGAGCGGTTCATCCGGTCGATGAAGGCCGAATGCGCCCGGGCGATCCTGGTGCCGTTCCGACGGGCTGAGCTCGAGGGCGAGATTGTCGCGTACATCGCCTAGTTCAACGCCGACCGGCCTTACGCCTTCCTCGCGGGAGCCACGCCCGACGAGATCTACTTCCGGAAGATGCCCGCTTGCCGGAAGCCGCGATTCGAGCCACAGGACCGTAGGCCGAGACCGTCGCGGTGCGCTCGACCACAGGCGCTCGTGCGCGGCCGCCCCGGCGTCGAGGTCGAGCTCGTCGTCGAGCACCGAGGCGGGGAAAGGCACCTGCCGGTCATCGCGCTTCGGCGCGCCGAGTAGCGACCCGGGTTTCCGCGTAGGAACCCTGGCACCTCTCGGGAGGCGGTGTGCCCGACGCGCGCCTTCGGGCCGCTTCGAGCGCGACGCGTGGCTCATTCAGGACCGCCGCGAACCTCCGTCGGATGACTCCGCGATCACCAGCGCAGGATCAGCTCGATCCAATTCGTGTCGATTTTCGCCAGCTACTCTCGCTGGCACCCTACAGGGGATTTGTACCACGAGACCGGGTCGCCGGGGCCGCCGACCGGAGGCAGAGAGGTCCTACCCCTCGATCTCCCACACCGTGTCGAGCACGGTCCCGTCCACCCATTTCACGACGGCGACCGGGTTGTCCTTGAAGCGGGCCCGGCGTGGCGCGCCGCCGCAGATCGCGTCGACCTCGGCCTTGATCTCCTCGATCGGGCGGATCGGGAGCTTCGAGCCCTTCACGGCGTCCAGGAGGTCCTTGCGGCGCGGGTTGATCGCAATGCCGCGCTCGGTCGCGACGACGTCGATCATCTCGCCGGGGCCGACGAGCGTCGTCACCTCGTCCACGATCACCGGAATCCGGTCGCGGAACGCCGGGACCGCGAGGATCGTGCACCCCGAGAACAGGCAGTTCTGCCAGCCGCCGATCCCGTGGAGGAGGCGGCCGTCGGAGTGGGTGACGACGTTGGCGTTGAAATGGACGTCCACCTCGGTCGCGCCGAGGACGACCGCGTCCACCATCGAGGCGAAGTTCCCCTTGCCGTTGTAGTTGTACGAGGTGAAGGGGGATGTCGCGACGTGACGCGGGTCCGATCCGATGGACCGCACGCCGTCGAGGTCGAACGTCTGCCCGTCGAGGATGAAGTCGGTCAGCCCGTCCGCGAGGAGCTGCACCAGGTACTTCGTCGAGCCGCCGCGTACGAACCGGGCGCGGACCCCGGCCTCCTTCATCATTTCCCGGAGGAACATGACGAACGCGAGAGCGATCCCGCCGGCCCCCGCCTGGAAGGAGAAGCCGTCCCTCATGATCCCCGCGTCCCGGAGGAACCGGGCGATGTTCTCGGCGATGAGGAGGCGGTCGGGGCTCTTCGTGATCTCCGTCGTGCCGGAGACGATCTTCGCCGGGTCGCCGATCGAGGGGACCTCGACGACGAAGTCCACGTTCCCCCCCTGGATCTGCCAGGGGACGCAGGGGAAGGGGACGAGGTTGTCGGTGACGACGATCACGCGGTCGGCGTAGACGGAGTCGGCCAGCGCGAAGCCGAGCGACCCGCAGGCCGACTTCCCGTGCGAGCCGTCGGCGTTGCCGAACGCATCGGCGGTCGGCGCGGCGATCACCGCGACGTCGATCTTGACCTCGCCGTCCTGGATCGCCTGCCAGCGGCCGCCGTGGGAGCGGAGGACTCCCATGCCCCGCATCTTCCCCCGCGAGCAGTACTCGCCCAGGGGGCCGTTCATCGAGCCCTCGATGTGGTGGACGACCCCCCGCTCCATGAGGTCGATGACCGGCTCCTGGCAGGGAAAGGAGGCGGAGGGGAACCACACGAGGTCCTTCGCGCCCATCCGCGCGGCCGCCTGCAGGACCTCGAGCGCGACGCGGTCTCCGTTCCGGAGGTGGTGGTGGTTCGAGATCGTCATCCCGTCCCGGAGGCCGCATTCCCGGAGCGCGGTCTCGAGGTCCGGAGCGCGCTTGTCGCCGTTCGGCGGGTAGCTCGCGCAGCTCCTCACGGGAGGGGCGGCCTTCCGGCCGTCGGGGACGTGCTTCCCGACCCCCCGGTAGGCGACCTGCTCGCGGCCGTTGACGAGCGCGGGCACCTTCCGGCCCGCCGCGTTGACCACGATCTCCGCTCTGCGGCTCATCGGACCTGCTCCCCGGCGTCGGGGACGAGCCCCATCCGCCGCGCCCGCTCGACGAGCCTCCGGGCCCTCTCGACCACGGGCGGGTCGATCATCTTCGAGCCGAGGCTGACGACGCCCAAGCCCCTGGCCTCCGCGTCGCGGAACGCCGCGTCGATCCGGAGCGCCCTCTCGATCTCCGCCCTCGAAGGGGCGAAGGCCTCGTGGATGACGCGGATCTGGCGGGGGTGGACGCATCCCATCCCCTCGAACCCCATGCCTCGCGACCTCTCGGCCCAAATCCTGAGGCCGTCGAGATCGCCGACGTCGCCGTACACGGAGTCGATCGCCTGCACGCCTGCCGCCTTCGCCGCGTTGACGAGCCGCTGCCGGGCGTAGAGCGTCTCCGCTCCTTCCCTCGTCTTCGGGACGCCGAGGTCGGCGGTGTAGTCCTCGAGGCCGATCGTCAGGGCGACGACCCGGCCGGAGACCCTCGCGATCTCTCTCGCGCGCTCGATCCCCTCGGCCGACTCGAGGATCGGCATGATCCAGAGCGGCCGGTCCTTCCCGGTCCGGGAGAGGATCTCCGCGATCCGCCGTTCGACGTCGAGCACCTGCTCCGGTGTCTCCACCTTCGGGATCAGGATCAGCTCCGGGCGCTCGGGGACGATCGCGTCGAGGTCCTCGAGACCGAGCGGGAGCTGGTTGATCCGGACCATCCGCTCCGCGGCGCCGAAGTCGACCGCCCGGAGGGCGTTCCGGACGACGAGGCGCGCCGCGTCCTTCTCGGCCGGGTGGACCGAGTCCTCGAGGTCGAGGATGATCCCGTCCGGCTCGTGGAGCCCGGCGTTGACGAAGAACTTCGGCTCCCCGCCGGGAAGGTACAGGCGCGAGCGCCGCAGCCGGTCGCGGGGAGAGGGGTCCCGCGCGGGAGCCGCCGCGGGCGGGCGGGCGTCGCCTCGGGGCGCGTGCCCCGCGCGGCGTGCGGCCGCCTCGATCCGGGCCTCGACGACGAACGGGAGCGCTCCCTGGTCGGCGATCTCGACGCGGGCGTGGGCCACCCCGAGCGCCCGGAGCGTCTCCTCCGCCTGCCGCCGGAGCGAGTCGCCGTAGTAGGCGGCGACCCGCGACTCGAGGCGCAGGTCGATTCCCCCGCCGTCCCGGATCTCGACGGCGACGTAAAGATCGGAGCGCACGTCGTCGCCGCGGCGCCCCGCCTCGCCTCGTCCGATCACGCCGGGCATAGCGCCCTCCTTTCGCGGTCCTGCCGGTCCTGCGCGGTCCGTCGCGGATTCGACCGCAAGCGGCCCTCGCGGCGAGCGGCCGGTTCTTCGTCGAAAGGCCGCTCGCCGCGCGGAGCGAGGCGGCGCGGCGACCCTCGGCCGCGCAACGCCGAAGCGTGCCGCGCCGGTCGAATCCGCGATCGGGCGCGATCGATCATGAGCTAGAGCCTCTCCAGGATCGCGTCGGTCATCCGGGCCGTCGTCGCGGCGCCGTGCTTGAAGACGTCGGGGCCGCCGGGGAGCCGCAGCATGTCGTACGTGCGGACCTTCCCTTCGGAAACGACCGCGGCGATCGCCTTGCGGATCCGCTCCGCCTTCTCCCCCTCGCCGACGTGGTCGAGCATCATCGCGGCCGAGAGGATCATCGCGATCGGGTTGACGATCGGCGGGTCGAGCTTCTCGTACTTCGGCGCGGATCCGTGGGTCGGCTCGAAGACGGCGACCTCGGCCCCGACGTTCGCCGAGCAGGCGAAGCCCAGGCCCCCGACCAGCCCGGCAAAGGCGTCGGAGATGATGTCGCCGAAGAGGTTCGTCGCGACGACGACGCCGTATTCCTCCGGGTTCTTCGTCAGCCACATCATCTGGGCGTCGATGTTGACCGACCAGAGCGGGATCTCGGGGAAGAGCTTCTGGACCTTCTTGGCCTCCTCCTCCATCATCCCGGAGGTTTCGCGGAGGACGTTGGGCTTCTCGCAGACCGTGACCGACCTGTACCCGTGCTTCCGCGCGTGCTCGAATGCGGCCTTCGCGATCCGGAAGCAGCCGGAGCGGGTGACGATCCGGGCCGAGACCGCGAGGTCGGGGCCGGGGACGTCGCGGAACGGCTTGAACTTCGGGTGCGAGGCGAGCGCGTCGCGGACGCCCGCGGACGGGTTCGTCCACTCGACGCCGGCGTACATCCCCTCGGTGTTCTGGCGGAAGATCACGGCGTCGACGCTCGGCTCCTCGAAGCCGCCGCCGGGCTTCTTGCGGATGAAGTTCAGCGGGTTCCCCGCGAAGGACCGGCAGGGGCGGACGCAGACGTCCAGGCCGAACTTCTGCCGCATGCCGACGATCGGGCTGAAGTAGCTCAGCCCCTTGCCGCGGAGCTCCGGCTTGAGCTCCGCGTCGGCCTTCGCCTTCGGCTTCGACGTGATCGCGCCGAAGAGGCCGAGCCGGTGCCTCGCGAGCATCTCGACCGTCCGGTCGGGGAGGGCGTTCCCCTCCTCGATCCAGCAGTCCCATCCGATGTCGGCGTGGACGTAGTCGGCCTCGAATCCGACCGCATTCAGGACCCGGAGCGATTCCGGGAGGACGACCTTGCCGATCCCGTCTCCCGGCATCGTGACGACCGTGTGACGCGCCATGGGGATGCCTCCAGCTTCCTCGTGATTTCGTGTCGGGCGGTTGCCCGTTTCCTCTCTACGCGAGGCCGAGTTTCCGGCGGACCAGGTTCTCGACGCCCCCCGCGACGACGAGCGACTGCGGGACGCTCCCGAGCGGCGGGAAGCGGAACGTCTCCCCTCGGAACGCGAGCGTTCCCGAGACGAAGTCCACGTCCGCCTCGTCGCCCGGGAGGACCGTCCTCGTCTTCGCCGCGATCTCCGAGGCGAAGGCCTCCCGGAGCCGCCGCACGAGATCCGGGACCTCGATGCAGAGGAACCCGTTGTTGAACGCGTTCCGCAGGTAGGTCTGCGAGAAGCTCCCGGCGACCACGAGGGGGATCCCCTTGGCCTGGAGCGCCGTGACCGCCTGCTCGCGGCTGGATCCGGTCCCGAAGTTGAACCCGCCCACGAGCACGTCGCCCGCCCGCGCTCGCTTCGCGAAGTCGGGATCGTAGTTCTCCATCACGACGCGGGCCATGTCCTCGCGGGTCATGTCCTCGCGATACGTGTAGTCCTTCCCGTAGATCCCGTCGGTGTTCAGGTTGTCCTGCGGGGCGAAGACGAGGCGGCCGCGGACTCGGGAGGGGAACCCCTCGAGGATCGCGACCTTCTCCGCCGGCGGGGCGGGCGGCGCGAGGACCTCGATCCTCCGGCCGGGCCGCCGCGAGGAGGACTTCCTCGGCCCCGCGATCCTCCCGGCCACGGCGGACGCCGCCACGACCTCGGGGCTCGCGAGGTAGCACTTCGCGTCGCGGGATCCCATCCGGCCCTTGAAGTTCCGGTTCGTCGCCGAGATGCCGGCCTCGCCCGCCTCGAGAAGGCCGGTGCCGAGGCCGATGCAGGGGCCGCAGCTCGGAGGCAACGGGATCGCCCCGGCGTCGAGGATCGTCTTCCAGGCGCCCCGGCGCTCCGCCTCCTCCTGGATCTCCCTCGAGGCGGCCGCGACGTAGAAGGAGACGCCCGCCGCGACCCTCTTCCCCTCGAGGACGCGGGCCGCGGCCTCGAGGTCCTCGAGGCGCGAGTTGACGCACGACACGAGATACGCCTTCCGGATCGCGATCCCCTTCGCCTCGATCTCCGGCAGGGGAGTCGCGACCTGCACCGCGTCGGGACCCGCGACGTGCGGCACGACCTCGGAGAGGTCGAGACGGATCCGGAGCGAGTAGGAGGCGTCCGCGTCGGGCCGGGGAGGGTCCTTCTCCCAGGAGGCGAGATCGGAAGCGCTCGATCCCTTGGCGCCGCGCGCGAGCCGGCCCCGGGCCCAGTCGAGAGTCACGCGGTCCACCGGGAACCACCCCGCGAGCGCGCCCCACTCGGTCGTCATGTTGGCGATCGCCATCCGGGAGTCCATCGAGAGGCCCGCGACCCCCGGCCCCGCGAACTCTACGGCGGCGTTCAGCACGTCGTCGGGATAGAGGCCGCACAGCGCGAGGATGACGTCCTTCCCGGTCGCTCCTCCCCCGAGGGCGCCCTCGAGCACGACCTGGACCGCCGGCGGCACCTGCCACCAGAACTCGCTCGTGGCCCAGGCGGCCGCCGCGTCGGTCCGGACGATCGGCGTGCCGAGCGCGCCCAAGGCGCCGTACATGTTGCTGTGGGAGTCCGAGGCCACGACGAGCGCCCCCGGCGCCGCGTAGAGCTGCTCGCACACGATCTGGTGCCCGATGCCGGTCCCGGCAGGGTAGAAGTCGATCCCCTGCTCCCTCGCGAACGCCTCGATCGAGCGGTACTTCCTGAGGTTGTCGTCCGACGAGTTCTGGATGTCGTGGTCGAGGGCGAAGACCGGCTGCCTCGGGTCCTTCACCTTCGGCACCCCGAGCGACCGGAACTTCTTCAGGACCGCCGAGGTGTTGTCGTGCGTCATCACGTGCCGCGGGCGGAGCGACACGAAGTCGCCGGCGCGCACCGGCCGGTCCCCCGGCCCCTCGGCCATGTGGCTCTGAACGATCTTCTCGATCGCGGTCTGTCCCATCGCGCGCCTCTCCCTACCGGTCGGTCGCCAGAAGGCCCATCAGGTCCCCGATCGAGCGGAGCTTCTCGAGCCCCCAGACGGCGTCCTTGACCTTCCTCTGGCGCTCCTTCGACAGCACCCGGTCCGCGAGCGCCTCGAACTTCTCCTCGACCTCGCGGTCGGTCAGCGGGTTCCGGGGGTCTCCCTTCGGGAAGTCCACCTGCTTCTCGAACGTGCCTCCGTCGGCCGTCGTGATCTTCACGATCGTCCGGTAGAGCTTCGGGAAGAGCTTCTCGATCTCCGGGTCCGCGACGACCTCGACCTTCGGGAGCTGCGCCCGGATCACGGGATCCAGGATCTTCTCGTCCCGGAACTGCGCCGGGGTCACCTGCCGCTCCGCGATCGCGGCGGCGACGACGTACGGGAGGGAGTGGTCGGCCGTCTCCTTCGTGCGCGGGTCGTACTTCGAGGGGTCGGACAGGATGTCGGCCGCGCGGGCAAGGGAGCGGATGTGGACCTTCGCGATCCGGTCGGGCTTCAGGTCGTGCTCCCGCACGAGGTCGAGCACCGCCGAGATCGGCGTGTGGGTCAGCGCCTCCGTCGGGTACGCCTTCATGCTGCACTGCACGATCCGCCACGACGCTCCGAGCCCCTCCTCGAGGATTCCGAGCTTCCACTCCGGGCCGAGACAGTGGACCATCCCCTCCTTGCCGTCGATCACGTGCTCGGGGCCGGTGTATCCCTTCTCGGCGAGGAGCGCGGCGAGGACGCCGCTCTGCGTCGCGAGCGGGTCCACCGTGTTCTTGACCATCGAGAGCTTCCCGGAGACCGCCGCGCCGAGGGTGAAATGGCGGCTGCCGGAGATCCCGATCGCATGCTGCATTCTCGCGGCGTCGAGGTCGAGCATCCTCGCCGCGACGATCGGCGAGACGAACGCGGTGAGCGTGGCGTGGTGCCAGCCGCGCTCCCGGATTCCGGGGAACGCCGCCTCGCACAGGCGCTGCTCGAACTCGTAGCCGAGCACGATGCCGACGATCAGCTCCCGGCCGTCCTTCCCCGCCCGCTCCCCGCACGCGATCGCGGCGGGGATGATGTCCGAGGGGTGCGAGGGGTCCTGCTTCCAGTAGATGTCGTTGTAGTCCATCACGCGCACCATGAGCGCGTTCAGGAGCGACGCCGTGACCGGGTCCATCCGCGCCCCGGTCCCGACGACCGTGCAGGGCCCCCGCCCCGCGTGCTCGCCGAGCACGTCGAGCGCGATCCGGCAGTCGTGCTGGAGGAATCCGCCGAGGGCGCAGCCGATCGAGTCGAGAAGGTACCGCTTCGCCTCGTGCGCCGCCTCGGGGGCGATCGCGTCGTAGCGCACGCCGGCGGCGTACCGGGAGATCCTCGCGGTGATGGTTTCCTTCGAGCCCGTCGGCGTGGCGCTCATGCTCTCCTCACTTTTTCAGGTTCTTGAACGGAAGGAAGCTCATGAAGTCGGCGTGGTGCACGATGTAGGCCTCGGTGCTCCTCTTCACGAGATCGCCCTCGCCCGCGTGCGTGGCGACGACGTGGCAGACGGCGTCCGGGACGCCGCACATCATGGCGATCGCGACCCCCGTGAACGGGTGGCGGAGCGCCTCCCCGCGCGGGCTCTGCCGCGCCTTGCCGTCCACCTTCTCGTACTCGAGGAGCTTGCCGACGTCGGCCAGGATCGCGCCGGCGATCACGGTGTCCATGTCGATCGGGAGCGCCCTGCCCAGGTGCTCCCGCATCGCCTCCGCGGCACGGCGGGCGATGTGGACGACGCAGCGCTTGTGCTCCATGAAGGTGATCGGGCAGTCGGGGACGAGGAGGGTGAAGGGGATCTCCCGGAGGTCCCGGGGTTCGAGAGGGCTCCACTCGAACGCCTTCTCCCAGGTCGCCAGGACTTTGTCTCGAAGGGCCGGATCGGCGATCCAATCCGCCTCGGGCCAGAGCTTTCGGATCTCGTCTCTCATGCGGGTCTCCTCGCGGCGCGGACCGAACAGGGTAGCCCGCTTCCCGGAGGCAGTCCAGACGGGCGGGCCCCGCCGGGGTCTCCGGCGGTCCAAGCTGTAGGCCGGACCGCACCGGAAGCGGACCGCATGTCCGCAGATACCTGCGCCGGCCGCGTCATTCCGCTTCTCGCCGGCGGACGTTCCGCGTACGGTTCCCGATCGAGGCGCAGGAAAGCGGACATGTCCGTTCCGGGGGGGACGGCGGTGGCACATCGCCTCGAGCCGGGGTTCCACGGCAAAGACACGGGCTCGAAGCCCACGGATGCGCCGCGAGGCTCGTCCGGCTCCCACGACGAGCAGGTCTGGGAGCTGGTCCGGCGGCACGAGGCGTCGGTGGCCTGGCTCGCGCGCGAGTACCGGCACCTCGGGATCCCGTTCGAGGACCTGAAGGGCGAGGGGATCCTCGGGCTCATCGAGGCGGCGGGGCGCTTCGATCCGAAGCGCGGCGTGCGATTCATCACGTACGGCCTCTGGTGGGCCCGGAAGCGGATCGGCGAGATCGCGATGCGGCAGGCCAGCCTCGTCCGGGTGCCCCGGTACCGGCTGCGGCGGCTCACGCGTGTGCGCGCGGCCGAGCACGACGTCGCGGCGGCGATCGGGAGGCCGCCGACCACCGAGGAGATCGCACGCGAGGCCGGGATGCCGGTCCGCGACGTGGAGACGCTTCTCGGATACTGCCGCCGGGAGGTCTCCCTGCAAGAGCGGGCCGGCGGCATGGCGACCCTGCTCCTCGAGGAGACGATCGCAGGGCGCCCGGACGCCGCTCCGGACGCGGGTCTCTTCCGGGAGGACCGCGAGAGCCTGCTCTGGAAGCTCCTCTCGGAGCTTCCCGACCGGCAGCAGCGGATCCTCGTCTGGCGCTTCGGTCTCGACGGCCACCCTCGGAAGACGCTCGCGGAGGTGGGCGAGCTCCTGGATCTGAGCCGGGAGCGGGTCCGCCAGATGCAGAGCCGGGCGATCGCGAGCCTGCGGCGGCTCGCGCGCGAGGCCGACCGGGCCGGGGGGGGCCGCCGGGATCCCCCGGCGGAGCGCGGGGTGCCGCGCTCGATCGGCGACCCCTTCCGGAACCGGATTCTCTAGAGGTTTTGAAGCTTTTCGCTCGCAGGCCCCCCGCGACTTCGCTCACGTCCTCTTGTTCCGGCTCGGCCTTCGCTGTAAAAGAAGTGCGGGCCGGGCTCCGGGTCCGCCCACGTGAGAAGCGGCGGAAAGGGGGGCCGATGCTTCGAATCGCGGTCGCGGCATGCGTTCTCGTCCTCTCGTCATCCTGGGCCGCCGATCCGGCGGCCCCCGTGCAGCCCGAGCGGCGGCACCGGTTGGCGGCGCTCGAGGCGGGTGAGTTCCTTCCTTCCGACCTGACGCACCCCGAGGGGAAGACGCGGTGGGACCTGGCCCGCCTCGAAGGGCGTGCGGAGGTCGTCCGCGAGTTCGCCGAGGCACCGGACAGCGCGGTGGTCCGGGACCTCCCCGCGGGGGGAGAGGGAGGCGTGGCTCCGCGGGAGGTCCGGTACACCGACCTCGGTCCCGAGGGGGACGCTGCCGCCTGGGTCTTTCCCGACCGGGACCGGGACGGGTTGCGCCCCGGGGCGAGACGGGCGCTGCGGCTCGAGACGGAGAGCGGAGGAACGCGGGAGAGACTCTTCGTCGAGACTGAGATCGTGGGGATCGGGTGGCTGCACCTTCCGTCGGGGCCGCGCGAGGTGTCGCTGCAGCGCGCCCTTGTCTCGATCGAGCCCCTCGACGGCTCCCTCGCCGGAAGAGAGATCGTCGTCCATCGATGGATCGACCCGCTCGCGGGCGTTGTCGCCGAGATCTCCGGCCCGACGTGGCCCGGAGGATCCGAGCGGCTCGAGGCGTCGTCGGCCGAGATCGTGCAGGAGGTGCTCGCCGGGGCGGCGGACCTCAAGATCTACCTCGAAGCGCTCTGGCGGGGAACCCGCGCCGGGGTCAACTACGGCTGGGACCGCGGGGAGGGCACGGCCGTGTCGTCCCTGACGACGCCGGGCTACTCGACGGTCGGGGAACTGATCGCGGCGAGCACCTGGAACTTCTCGCCGCCGACGAGCGGATCCGAGGTGGCCTCGACCTCCACGCCGATCGACGCATCCGAGACCTGCAACTTCGATCAGTGCGGCTACACGGAGACGGGGGCGGTGCTCGAGCGGACCGACAAGAACTTCGACGATCCCGACACGCTCGACAAGACCAACGACGCGGCCCAGCGGGAGGACCGGGCGGCCGACGTGACGATCTGGATCCGCGCGGGCGCCCAGCACGAGGGGAAGAGCGGGACATTCGGCGACGGGGAGAGCCGCTTCTGCTACATCGGAACGGACCCCAACGGCAAGGTGCGGACGCAGGTGCCGCTCTGGAGGTTCCCGCACCAGGACGAGATCGGCTGGTACATGCAGGCCGGGGACTCGTGGACCAGCGCGGCGTTCAACTGCGAGCAGAACATCTTCAACCAGATCTGCGGCGAGTCGCAGTTCCTCGACAAGCTCTGGAGCGCCGGGAAGAACGTGGACTCGATCGGATGCGGCTCCCACGCCGGGACGCAGTCGGGCTCGGTCGTCAAGGGGGGCGTCGTGACGCTCCCCTCCGGCCACACGTTCAACGCCCTGGTCCTCAGGACCGTCGCGGACTTCTGCGTGTACCTGGGGCAGAGCTGCTCCTTCCTCGGGCGGGTGGACGAGGTCCGCACCGTCGTGTACCTGTGGCAGGTCCCCTACCTCGGTTCCGTCGTGCTCCTGCAGTCCCCGCAGGTGGTGTCGGATCCGACGTCGTTCACGACCGTGGACCTGACGAACATCACGTTCGGTCTCTACCCTCCCCGGTCGATCTCCGCCGGGACGGCGACCGAGACGAGCGTCGCGCTGTCCTGGGACCCCGGGAACGACACCCACCGGGTCTCGAGCTACAAGATCTACTGGGACACCGACTCCGGAGGGGCGAGCGGATACGCGTTCGACTCGGACGCGAATCCGGGCCAGGTCTCCTTCTCCGGGACGACGGCGACGGTGTCGGGGCTCGAGAGGGGGACGACCTACTACTTCACGGTGACCTCGCGCTCGGCGTACCAGGACCCGTCGAGCGGGATCGTGACGACGTACGAGAGCCTGGTGTACCCGACGCAGGTCTACGGCGACCCGAGCTACGTCTACCCGGTGGAGGTCCAGGCGACGACGCAGTGCGTCCCGACCGCGGAGGTGCAGGGGCTCCTGGTGAGCAAGTCGGGGGGCGACGTGCAGCTCTGCTGGGATCCGGTGGCGGACCCGTGCCTGACCGGCTATCGAATCCTCGGCTCGGACACCGCGTCTTCGGATGCCGGCTTCGCGACGATCGCCGACACGGGGCCGGCGGAGACCTGCTGGATCGGGAGCCCGTCCCAGACCTACTTCCTCGTCGTCGCGAGGGGGACCGGCGGGACCGGGCCCTGGGGGCACTACGGGCACTGAACGTCGCGCCGGGGGCCGCGCGAGGGCGTGGGCGCTCGTCCTCGGCGCATCGCTTCTCCTCGCGGTCCCGGCCGCCGCGCAGACCGCCTCCTCCTCGCTCCGCGGCACCGTCCGCGACGCACGGGGCCGGGTCGTCGAGGGCGCGATCGTGAGGGCGCGCTCCGAGACCTCCGGCATCGTCCGCTCGGCCGCGACCGATCCGGAGGGGCGATTCCGGATGGAGTCGCTGGCGCCCGGCGCGTGGACCGTCGCGGCGATCCTGCCGGACGGGGCTTCCAGCGAGTCCCGGACGGTCGTGCTGCGGCTCCAGCAGTCGGCGAGCCTCGATCTGACGATCGGCCTCGGCCTCGCGGAGAAGGTCACCGTGCGGGCGAGCCCCGGGCTCGTGGACCCGCAGAAGGTGGGCACGGAGATGCGGATCGGCGAGGCGGTGGCGGACGCCCTCCCGATCGCGGGCCGCGTCGTGACCGACGTTCCGCTGCTCGACTCCTCGGTGCGCCAGGCGGCCGCTGCGGACTTCTACGGGGAGCGGGGGGCGGTCTTCGTCGTCCACGGCCAGTCGGGGCGCTCGAACTCGTTCCTGGTGGACGGCCTCGACAACAACGACAGGGTCAGCGGAACCTCGATGAACGCCTTCTTCTCGCAGCTCGTCGTGGAGGAGCTCGTCCTCAACACGAGCCGCTACGCGGCGGAGTTCGGGCGGGCGAGCGGGGGGATCTTCAACATCGTGACGCGGCGGGGAGGCAACCAGGAGAGCGGGGAGCTGTTCGTCCAGGGGGCCGCGGCCTCGTGGAACGACGCGGGACCGTTCGTGTCGAGCCTTCCCGATCCGGAGGGAGCGCCGCGCACGGGCGACCGCTATCAGACGGGCTTCCGTCTGGGGGGGCCGATCCTCGAGGACCGGGCGTTCTACTTCGCCGCCTACGAGAGGCAGCGCGAGGACCGGATCGTTCCGTACGTGGGCGTCGGGCGGGACGGGGTCGCGGGGGGGTACACGGTGGGGCCGGTCGAGGGGGACAACCTGTTCCTCCGGACGGATCTCAACCTGACGCCCCGGCAGATCCTGATGGTCCGCCTGTCCGCCGACTCGCGGAAGACCGACGCGCTGATGGTCGGGGGGCGCACGACGCCGGAGGCGGGGTTCCGCCTGGAGGAGGACGACGTCCAGCTCGCCGCGTCGCTGACCTCGGTTCTCTCTCCCTCGTGGATTCACGAAGCGCGAGTGCTCTTCTCCTCGTCTTCGTTCGACCAGTACGCGAACTCGAGCCGCCCCGGTGTCGACCGGCCCTCGGGCACGTTCGGCGGGAACAACCTGAACCTCCAGCTTCGCGGAGAGGACAAGATCCAGGTGGTGGACAACGTGACCTGGTCCGCGGGCCCTCACACGCTGAAGCTCGGCGTCGACCTCGCGCGGACGCGCGTGGACATCCGGACCCGGTTCAACCCGAACGGGAACTTCCTCTACCAGACCGACGCTCCGTTCGACCCCGGGGACTGCGGCGTCTACGCCTGGCAGGTGAGCGTGGCGATCGAAGACGGGACGTACCCGATCATCCCTTGCCCGTCCTGGTACCCCCCTGGGGGGGATCCGGCGGACATCGGGACGTACCCTCTCTTCTATCAGCTGATCGACGGGGAGCCCGAGGCGCGGCTGTACGACACCCAGCTCTCCGCTTTCGCCCAGGACTCGTGGCGGATCGGCCCGAAGCTTCTGCTCGACTTCGGGCTCCGCTACGACCGCAGCTCGTTCCGGCTCCCCGAGAGCGCCCTCGTGGATTCTCCGATCCCGAACGGGGGAGCCCCCGTGGACGGGAACAACTTCGCTCCGCGCGTCGGCTTCACGTTTGCTCCGCGCGGCGACGGGAGCTTCGTCGTGCGCGGCGGCGGAGGGGTGTTCTACGACAAGCTCTCGATGGGCTTTCCGGCCGTGTCCGCGATCACGTCCGGGACGAAGATCGGCATCCTCCCGGTGCAGGGGCTGACCTTCGAGATCACCGAGGACGTGGTCGAGGAGTGGGGCGTCGACACGATCCGAGAGTTGGTGCAGTTCCCCGAGGATCTCGTGATGCGGTTCTCGACCGGGACACGCCTCGACACGCCGTACACGGTCCAGGGGTCGCTCGGGGCCGAGTGGGCCCTGGGGCGGAACGGGTCCGCGCAGATCGAGGCGACGCGCGCGGTCGGGCGAAAGCTCCCCAGGATGCGGGATCTCAATCCCGTCACGGCAGTCGAGAACTGCGCGGGGCCCGATCCGGTGAACCCCGATCCGCTGTACCGGTTCACGTGCATGCCGGTGCACGGCACCGACCCGGAGACGGGCTCGATCGCCGCGATCGTGACCGACGGGCGCAGCGAGTACACGGGCGTGGATCTCGCCTGGCGATGGCGCGACGAGGGGTTCTGGTACCAGGCGACGTACACCTGGTCGCGGGCCCGCGACACGGGGCCGGATCCGCTCAAGGGGGGGATCTACCTACCCTCCGACTACAGGGACCTGGACGGGGAGGAGGGCCCGTCGGACGCCGACCGGCGCCATCGCTTCGTGCTGTCGGGGGAGTCGCCCCTGCCGTGGATGGGGCTCCGCGCGTCGGGCGTGATCCAGTGGAGTTCGGCGGCGCCCTTCAACGTCACGACGGGGGTCGACGACAACCTCGACGGCATCCTGACCGACCGGCCTCCGGGCGTCGACCGGAACACCGGCGAGGACACGCCGCTCGCGATCGTGAACGAGCTGCGCGAGGCGGAGAACGTCAACCGGGCGCTTCGCGGGCAGGGTCCGCTCCCGCCCGTTACGGCGCTCTCCGCGCCGACGTTCTTCCAGATCGACCTGCGCGTGTCGAAGCCGTTCGCGTTCGCGCGGGGGCGGGGACGCGGGGACATGTTCCTCCAGGTGTTCAACCTGCTGGACCGGTTCAACGGAGGGCCGGTCGAAGGGCGCGTGATCTCGCCGGACTTCGGCCGCCCGATCGGCCAGATCGGCCCCCCGAGGACGCTGGAGCTCGGCCTCCGCCTGGGTTACTGAGCCTGTGACCGGTCGTCAGCGGGGGGCGGTCCGGGCCTTCTCCATCAGATCCTCGAACCAGGCCCGAAATCCGGACTCCAGCCGGTCGAGAGGAAGGGTCCGCCCGGGAGCGGCAGCGGGGGCGAGCGGGGCGAGCTCTCCCGCGGCGAGCCGGAACCCCGAGAGATCCCAGATGCCGCCGGCTCCGTCGTCGGGATCGACCGAGGCGTAGATCGGAGCGACCCGGCGGATCTCGTCGAGGATCTCGCCGGTCCCCGCGTACTTCATCTTGAACCGGTAGCCCATCCTGGCGCCGATCCCGACGAGGATCTCCCACGTCTCGAGTCCCGCGGGGGGCGGCACGACGCGCCGCAGCCGCTGGACCCTGCGCTCGGAATTCGTGTAGGTCCCGCTCGTCTCCGCGGGGGCCGAGAGCGGGAGCACGACGTGGGCCATCTTCGCCGTCTCGGTGAAGAAGAGGTCCCCGACCACGAGAAGATCGGCGGCGAGGAGCCCCTCGATCAGATCCGCGGGCACGTCGGGGTTCCCGAACGGGTCCTCCCCGAGGACGACCGCGACGCGGATCTTCTTCTCCCGGAGCAGGGCGGCGACGTCGACCGGCCGGGCGTCGAGGTCCCGGAGAGCCACGCACCACTCCTTCTCGAGTTCCTCGACGACGGCCTCGTCGCCCGCGGGGAGGTAGCCCGGGTACCACCCGGGGCTCGCCCCCATGTCGAGGAGCCCCTGCATGTTCGCCTTCTCGTGGAGACAGAGGAGGGAGCACCCGAGCCCGCGCGCCGCCGCGGCGAGCCACCGCTCGTCCCCGGCCGCCCGGCTCCCGCGATAATCCTTGTTCAGGATCGCGGTCTTGAGGATGCTCTTCTCCAGGATCGCGGCGGCCCGCTCGACCAGCGCCGGGTCCACGCCCGTGCGCTCCCGGAGGGTTTCGCCGCGCAGCCCGGCGAGCGCCTCTCCGAGGCCCGGGACGTCCGGGACCGGCCCGCCGCGCAGATCGAGAACCGCCCGCAGGATCCCGAGGGCCACGAGGGGCTCGGTCCCCGGCCGGCAGCGGAGGAACACCTCCGCCAGGCGCGCCAGGCGGTTCTCCTCGGGATGGACGTACAGGAGCCGCCCGCCCTTGCGGAGGGACTGCTTGACGAGGAGATCCGCGACGAAGTGCTCCTCGGGGAGGTTCGAGTGGACGAGGAGGAGGGCCTGGGCGTCGGCGATCTCGGCGTAGGACGCCGTAGAGACGACGTCGGGGCAGGGCAGGCCCGGGTTCACGAGATGCGCCGTGGTGGTGACGTTGTGCGTCTTCAGCGCGACGCGCGCGAGTTTCTGCGCGAGATAGATCTCCTCGTTCGTGAGCCGCGGGGACACGAGGACCAGCATCTCCGATCCGGTGGAGCGCCGCGTCAGCTCCCGGAGGCGCATCGCCGTGTAGTCGATCGCGCCCGGAATCGGCGTCTCCTGGAGGGCGCGCCCGGTGCGGACCCGGGCTCCGGCGAGCCGGTCGGAGGCGCTCACGTGGCGGTATCCGAATCGTCCCTTCTTGCAGTGCTTCCCGTACAGCGCGGTCTCGTCCTCGCTTCGGGAAACCGTCACCAGCGTGTCTCCGTGCGCCTCGTGGTCGAGCCGGCAGCCGACCCCGCAGTACGGGCAGACGGAGGAAACCCGTTCGGCCTTCCAGGGGCCCGGCTTCGCGAGCGACGACTTCTCCGCGATCGCCCCTGTGGGGCAGGTGCCGATGCACATCCCGCAGGTCACGCAGTCCGTGTCGAGGAGGGACCCGCCGAGCGCGGGCTTCACCGCCGTCTGGAAACCTCTCTGGAGGAACCCGAAAGCGGCCTCGCCGACGACCTCCGAGCAGATCCGGACGCAGCGCCCGCACAGGATGCACTTGTTCGGATCGAGATCGATGAGCGGATGGCTCCGGTCGATCCGGCACTCCCGGGCCTCGCCCAGGAACCGGGTGATGTCCACCCCGTACTCCGTCGCGTAGCGGCGGAGGTCGCAGTCGAACAGGGCGGTGCAGCCGCACTCGAGGCACCGGCGCGCCTCCGCCTCGAGGTCCTCGGGCGTGTACCCGAGCTCCACCTCGACGAAGCTCTTCACCCGGTCCTCGATCGACAGGAGGGGCATCTGCCGCCTCGGCGCCGACTCCCGGCTCCTCAGATCCTCGAGGTCTACCTTCTTGAAGGTGTCCTTGCGGCTGAAGAACTCCCAGGGCTCGGGCCGGACCCCCGCGCCGCGGAGATAGGAGTCGATCGCGTGGGCCGCCTTGCGCCCCGCGGCGATCGCCTCGATCGCGGTCGCGGCCCCGGTCACGACGTCGCCGCCCGAGAACACCCCCTCGACGCTCGTCTCGCCGGTCCCCTCGCGCACCTGGATCGTCTGCCAGCGCGTGAGGTTGAGCACCTCGCCGGCGGGCAGGAGGTCCGGGACCCGGCCGTCGAGCAGGCGGGGAACCAGCGTGGCCTGCCCGATCGCCGAGATCACGAAGTCGCAGTCGATCGTGAACTCGGAGCCCCGCACCGGCTTCGGGCTCCTCCGGCCGCTCGCGTCCGGCTCGCCGAGCTCCATCCGCAGGCATTCGAGCGCCGTGACCCGGTCTCCCGCCGCGATCACGCGGACCGGGGCCACGAGGAAGTCCATGCGAACCCTCTCCTGCTCGGCTTCGTGGATCTCCGCGGCGTTCGCGGGCATCTCGTTCCGGGTCCTCCGGTAGAGGAGCCGGACCTCTTTCACGCCGAGCCGGAGAGCCGTCCTGGCGCAGTCGATCGCGGTGTTCCCTCCTCCGACCACGAGCACCCGGCCCCAGATGTCGATCTTGCGCCGCAGCCCGAAGTTCTTCAGGAACTCGATCCCGGACAGGACGCCCGGCAGGTTCTCGCCCTTGACCCGCATCTCCGAGCTCGCCCAGGCGCCGAGGCCGAGGAAGATCGCGCCGAAGCCTTCGCGCTTCAGTCCCGCCACGGTGAAGTCCCGCCCGAGCTCCGCGTTCGTCTGGAGCGTCACGCCGAGGCTCAGGATCTGGTCGATCTCCAGGTCGAGGACCTCCTTCGGCAGCCGGTACTCCGGGATGCCGTAGCGCAGCATCCCTCCCGCCTCGGGGAGCGCCTCGAAGATCTTGACCTCGTACCCGCGGACCGCGAGGTAGTAGGCGCAGGACAGCCCGGCGGGGCCCGCTCCGACGACGGCCACTCGCCGGCCGTTCGGGGGCGCCACCTCCGGCTTCCACGCGTCCCCGCTCCCGAGGTCCAGGTCGGTGACGTAGCGCTTGATCCAGTCGATCCCGACCGCCTCGTCGAGGAGGTTCCGCCGGCAGCCCTTGACCTCGCAGGGCCGGGTGCAGACGCGGCCGCACACCGACGGCAGCGGGTTCTTCTCCTTGATGAGCCGCACGGCGTCCCGGTACTTCCCGAGGGCCGCGAGGGCGATGTACCCCTGGATGTCCACCGCGGCGGGGCACTCGAGCTGGCACGGCCCGACGCAGTCGGCGTAGTGGTTCGAGAGGAGGAGCTCGAGGGCCGCCTTCCGGGACAGGCGGATCTCCTCGTCGTTCGTCACCACGACCATGCCGGCGGCGACCTTCGTGGCGCAGGCGGGAAGGAGCGTCCGCGCCCCCCGCACCTTCACCACGCACAGGAAGCACGAGGCGAACGGCTCGAGCTGGCCGTCGTGGCAGAGAGTGGGGATGCCCGAGATGCCGTTCTCGCGGGCGACCTCGAGGATGGTGCGGTTCGGGTCCGCGATGATCCGCTTCCCGTCGATTTCGAGCTTCACGAGAGCCATGAATTCAGTCCCTCAGAATGGCGCCGGCCCGGCAGACCTTGAAGCAGGCGCCGCAGGCGATGCACTTCGCGACGTCGATCGAGTGCTTCCGGAGCTTCTCTCCCGTGATCGCCGCGGTGGGGCAGGCCTTCACGCAGAGCGTGCAGCCCGTGCAGTCGTCCGTGATCGAGTAGGTCAGGAGCTTCGCGCAGCGGTGCGCGGGGCACTTGCGGTTGTGGATGTGCGCCTCGTATTCCGAGCGGAAGTACTTGAGCGTCGTGAGCACCGGGTTCGGCGCCGTCTGGCCGAGGCCGCACAGGGAGGTGCTCTTCGTGCGCACGGCGAGGTCCTCGAGGAGCTCGATGTCCCCCTCCTTGCCCTCGCCCTCCGTGATCCTCGTGAGGACCTCGAGCATGCGCTTGCTGCCGATCCGGCAGAACGTGCACTTGCCGCAGGACTCGCGCTGAGTGAAGTCCAGGAAGAAGCGGGCGACCTCGACCATGCACGTGGTGTCGTCCATCACCACGAGCCCGCCCGACCCCATGATCGCCCCCGTCCGGTTGATGGACTCGTAGTCGATCACCGTGTCCTGGAGCTCGGCGGGGATGCAGCCTCCGGAGGGACCCCCCATCTGGACCGCCTTGAACTTCCGGCCCTCCTTGATGCCGCCGCACACCTCGAACACGATGTCCTTGATGGAGATCCCCATCGGGACCTCGACGAGGCCTCCGCGGCGGATCTTGCCCGCCATCGCGAAGACCTTCGTCCCCTTGCTGTTCGCGGTGCCGAGAGCGGCGAAGGCCGCGTGTCCCTGGAGCACGATCCAGGGGACGTTCGCGAACGTCTCGACGTTGTTGATGTTCGTGGGGGAGTCCCAGAGCCCCCTCACGGCGGGGAACGGCGGCCGGACGCGCGGCATCCCGCGCCGTCCCTCCACCGATGCGATGAGCGCGGTCTCCTCGCCGCACACGAAGGCCCCGGCCCCTTCCTTGAGCTTCACGTGGAGAGAGAACCCGGTCCCGAGGATCTTGTCCCCGAGGAACCCTCGCTCCTCCGCCTGGCCGATGGCGACGTTCAGGCGGCGGATCGCGAGCGGGTACTCGGCGCGGACGTAGATGTAGCCGTGGTCGGCGCCGATCGCGTGGGCCGCGATCGCCATCCCCTCGAGCACCGAGTGCGGGTCCCCCTCGAGCACCGACCGGTCCATGAAGGCGCCCGGGTCCCCCTCGTCCGCGTTGCAGATCACGAACTTGCGCTTCCCCTGGGCGAGCCGCGTGAATCGCCACTTGAGGCCGGTCAGGAATCCGGCCCCGCCGCGGCCCCGGAGGCCCGAGTCCACGATCCTCGTGATCAGCCCGTCGGGATCACTCTCCTCGAGGACCTTCCGCAGCGCCTCGTAGCCTCCCGCCGCGAGGTAGTCGTCGATCGCCTCGGGGTCGATGTGCCCGCAGTTGCGCAGCGCGATCCGCGTCTGCTTCCGCAGGAAGTCCGACTCCGTCCCCGCGCCCGAGTCCGACCAGACCAGCCAGTCCGGAATCGGCTTCCCGCCGCCGACGTGCTCGGCGGCGATCCGCTCGGCGCGTTCCGGCGTGACCTTCCCGTACAGGTAGCGCCCGCCGTCCCCGTCCCGGACCTCTACGAGCGGCTCCTGGTAGCACATCCCGATGCAGCCGGTGCGCCCCAGCGAGACCCCCGCCGGACCGGAGGAGAGCTTCTCCGCGAGGCTCCGGTAGGTCTCCTCGGCGCCCGCGGCGATCCCGCAGGTCCCGAGGCCGACGATCACCCTGGTCATTTCTTCTCCCCGTCCCGGTATTTCCTGAGGACCTTCTTGACCCCGGCCGGGGTCAGGTTCCCGTGCGTGGTCTCGTTGATCATGATCACGGGGGCGAGGCTGCAGCAGCCGAGGCAGGACACGGTCTCCATCGTGAAGAGGCCGTCCTGCGTCGTCTCCCCGTTCGCCACCCCGAGCTGGCCCTCGATCTCTTCGGTGAGCTCCTTGGCCCCGCTCACGTGGCATGCCGTCCCGTGGCAGACCCGGAGCAGGTTCTTGCCGACCGGCTTGAACCGGAACTGCGCGTAGAAGGTGGCGACGCCGTAGATCTGGGTCAGGGGGATCCCGGTCTCGTCCCCGATCCGGAGGAGCCTCTCCCGCGTCAGGTAGCCGTCCTCGGCCTGGGCCTGCTGGAGGAGGGGAATCAGCCGCCCCTCCTGGCCGACGTAGTGCAGGTGCTTGAAGTCGTACGGTCGGGTCGGGTCCATGGGCAGCTCCCGCTCAGTCGTGAGGCGTCTTCATCATCCGGTTGACGAGGCCGATCATCTGGTCGATGTCGCCGAATCCTCCGAGCGCGTGCCCCCTGCATCCTCGCCGGGAGCAGAACTCCAGGTACCCGCCCGTCGCGAGGTTGAGGGACGCCATCGTCGCCCCGCACAGCTTGCACGGGGTGTTGAGCATCAGGCTCACGTCGCACGTCGGGCAGCGGAACTCCGCAACCGACCCGTCCGGGACCTCGATGTCGGTCTCGATCGAGTCGTCGCCGAAGATCGCGCTCAGAAAGATCTTGCCGTCCTGGTTCGTGTCCTTGATGTACGCCTCGAGATGGACCCTCCGCCCCTCCGTGAGGAGGTCGCCGCAGTTCGGACAGGTCACCTCCATCACCAGCATGTTCTTGCTCATGTGTCCCTCTCCGGGCCCGCCGCGCCGGGCGGGCCGGGGCGCTCCTTCGCCCGGGAGTCGTTGGATGCCTTCCCGCCGCGGGCGGAGGACGGGCCGGCGAGCCGATCGAGCTTCACGAACACGCAGTCCTCCGGGACCGCGTCCCCCTCCAGGATGTCCTCCGCGAGGGTGGCGCAGTCCGGCGCCCCGCACGCGGCGCAGTTCTTCCCGGGGAGCAGCGCGAGGAGCCCCTCCTTCTCCCGCTTCCGGAGGATCGCCTGCTTGAGATCCCGGGCGATCGGACGCAGCGCCCTGGCCTTGACCTCCTCCTCGAGGTCGAAGAAGTGCTCCCGGAAGAGCTTGCGCGTCTTCTCCTCCTGGATCGAGGCCTGGCGCCCCAGCCGAGAGATCACCTCCCGCAGGTTCCGCTTCGCCCTCCACCAGCCCTCGACGAGGAGAGGGCCGCTCACGCAGCCCTCCGGGCAGATGTACGCCTCGATGTAGTCGACGCTCCGGAACTTCCCCGCCTCGATCCGGTCGAAGACGTGCGTGATCTCCGCGACCCCGTTGACGGTCAGCGTGTTCGCGTTGCGCATCATGGCGCTCTCTCCCCCCGCCGCCGCCCAGCCGAGCCCTCTCGGGCTGAACCCGGTGGCGGAGGACGAGGAGGCCTCTCCCATCTCCTCCATCGCCATGCGCAGAGGCCCGTAGACCTCGGCGACGGAGAAGGCGCCGTCGAGGTACGACTCTTCGAGCCCCACGGGGTAGATGATCGAGTGCATGATCGCCGAGCACGGCGTGACGTAGAAGATGCCGATCTCCTCGGGCGGGAGGCCCCTCTCCTGGGCCACCCGCCTCCGGATGAGCTTCGCGGTCAGCTCCCTCGGCGACTCGATCGGCGCCAGGTGCGGGAGCAGGTCCGGATACCGGATCTGGATCAGCCGGATCACGGCGGGGCAGGTGACCGAGATCTTCGGCCAGGGGTCCTGGCACTCCGAGAGGTAGGCGTCGAGGGCCTGGCCCACCATCTCGCACATCCACGACATGTCGTAGAAGGAGTCGAATCCGATCCGCGTCAGCGCGTGGAGGAGATGGGAGGGACGGACGTCCCCGCCGAACTGCGTGTACAGCGTCGTCGAGGGGATCGCCACGGTGTGGCGGAACCGCTTCAGGTCGGACGGAGAGGACGTCCTCACGCTCATGGCGTCGTGCGGGCACGCGCGGATGCACTCCCCGCAGTCGATGCAGAGATCCGCGTTCACCTGCACGCGGCCGCCGCGCACGCGGATCGCGCGGCTGGGGCAGGCTTTCGTGCAGGCGACGCAGGCGATGCACCGCTTCTCGTCGAACAGGATCGAGTGCCGGATCTCGCTCATCGCCCGCTCTCAGGCGATCCGGACCGCGTACCGGAGCGTGGTCCCGCCGCCGACGACCGACTCGATCTCGAACCGGTCCGTGTTGCGCTTCATGTTCGGCAGGCCCATGCCGGCGCCGAAGCCGCGCGCCCGCATCTCCGCGGTGGCGGTCGAGTACCCCTCCTGCATCGCCAGGCCGATGTCCGGGATCCCGGGCCCGCGGTCCGCGACCGTGACGCGGACCTCGTCCCCGGCGACCTCGAGGACGAGGTCGGCGCTCTCCGCGTACATGATCACGTTCATCTCGGCCTCGAAGTTCGCGATGCTGAGCCTCCGGGAGCAGGCCGGGTCGATCCCCAGCTCCTTGAGGATCGCCTTCACTCGGGCCGCCACCTCTCCCCCGTGCTCGTAGTCGCCCCCGGAGATCCGGAAGGCTTCCCGGTAGAGGACGTCGGCGGGCGCCCCGGCGACGTCGTCCTCTCGGGGCCGCTCCTGCGTCATCGGGTCCTCGATCCCCCGGCGAACCCGCTCGCTCGGAGGATCCCGCACGCCTCGTAGAGGGTGCGCGGCGTCGAGAGGAGCGGGATCTCCTTCTCTCTCGCGATATCCAGGATGTGCCCGGCCGGCCGCTTCCGGTTCACGTACACGACGGCGGCGAGCTCGGCCACGTCCGCCGTGTGCACCGACTGCACCCCGGTCAGGCCCGTGAGGAGCAGGGCGTTCGGCCGGCAGTAGGCCAGGACGTCGCTCATGAGATCCGCCGCGAAGCACTCCTCGATCTCGAGATCGAGGCGGTCCTCCCCGCAGAGCACGTCGCACTCGAGAAGGTCGCGGATCTCGGAGAGCCGCACGGGGAATCCGGCGTCCACGCCTCGAAGCCCGCGTCAGCGGAGTCCGGCTTCGTAGAGGTGGCTCGCGATCTGCCAGCTGTTCAGCTCGGTGAAGAGAACCGGGATCCCGGCCTTCTCCGCGAGCTGCAGCGTGTCGTCGGCAGGCTTCCGCCCCCGCGTCACCACGATCGCCGCGACGTCCACGAGGTTCGCCGCCGCGATCACGTTGTTGTGGACCTGGACCGTGACGAGGACGTTGCCGGCCTTGGCGTTGGCGATGACGTCGCTGACCATGTCCGAGATGTAGACGCCTGTGACCGTCCGCTCCGAGAGCGCCGTCAACGGCTGCAGCCCGAGCTTCTCCGCGATCTCCTTGATCGTCATCGGCGCGCTGTCCTCCTCTGCCCCCGCCTCACTGCATCGCCGTCAGGCCGAGGTCCACCATGATGTGCCCGTGCGAGAACTCCCGGTACAGGCCGAAAAGGTCCGGCAGGATCAGGATCCTCTTGCCGGGGTCGCGGAGGCGCTCGTTGAAGTAGCGGTTCAGCGCCCGCAGCTTCGCCGGAGCGAGGCCCGGGCCCTCGCCCCCTCCGAAGGTCACGGCGACGTAGACGGAGATCCGATGCTCCTGCGCGGCGTCGCCGAGCTCCCAGATCGTGCTCGACCGCGGGCAGCTCCCCCAGAACGCGAGCCCGAGAAGCTCGTCGAAGGGGATCGTCTCGCCTGTCTCGTGGTCGCGGAGGTCGAAGCGGAACGACTGGGCCACCTCCGCGGGCGTCCAGACGTCCCGGCCCTCGCGGTACTCCTCGACGGGAGACGCAGGGCCGGCGGAGAAATACGCGCGCTTGGCCATGGAGCGGATCTCGTGCTCGACGACGAGCCACCCCTGGCGCACGCCGGTCATCTCGTAACGCAAGCGGGCGCTCCCCGTCTCCATGCCTTGCGATCTCCACCTTCCGAGCGCGCCGCGCTCCCGCGCCGCGGCCCCGCGCCGGCGAGAAGATTACGCCATCCGCCGCGCGGCGTCGAGTGGAGCGGCCGCGGAACGGACCCGGACCCGCCCCGCGGGATCGCGGACGAGCTTGGTCCTGTTTCCGCCCGGGCGGCGCGCGAGGCGCGGCGCCGGGACGGATGCGGCGCGGATGGTAGAATCCGGGGTCGCCTCGCAGGGGCGGGGCAGGAGCGGGTGTCGATGTCCGATCGGATCTGGAGCTTCGACGAGCTGGCCCGGTACACGAAGTACGAGGACCCCGAGGTCCGGTACTGGGCCATCGATCGTCTGATCCGCCACTTCCCGGAGGAGTGCCCGGATACGATCCAGGGCTTCGTGCTCGACGATCACGAGGCCACCCCCTCGATGGTCGCGCGCCACCTCGGAGAGCACGGGAGCCCGAAGCACTACTCGGTGCTGCTCCGGGGCTTCCGGCTCCTCCGGGGGCTCACGCCGGCCTACTGCCTCCAGGCCCTCTGCAAGCTCGGGTACCCGAGCACGGTCGACCTGGGCGCCTCGGCGCTCCAGAGGGGAGACCTCACGGAGCCCGCGCTCGGCCTCATCGTCGAGGCGCTGGCGGACCTGGGAAGCCCGGACGCGAGGGAGCTCGTCCGGGAGTTCCTCCAGAAGAAGGTGGAGCTCCTCGCCGAGCCCTCCGCGCTGCGGGGAGCTCTCGAGATCGCCTCGGCGGAGGAGATCCCGGGCGTGCTGTCCCGGTTCCTCACCGCCCTCCAGTGGCGTGGGGCGCACCGGGCCGGGGAAGGTTTCCGCACGCTCCTCGAGAGCTTGCAGATCGACGACGCCGGCTGGTGCTTCCGGACCGGACCCTCGGGGCGGATCGAGCTGCGGAAGACGATCAAGGCGGTCGAGTCGGGGTACGACTGCGACATCCTCGCCGCGATGGGCGAAGGGACGATCCGGCAGATCGCCCAGCGCTTCCGAGCGGGCGACCTCGGCGACATCGTGCGGGCGATCTCGGAGTGGACTAGGGGCGCCGTCGCCAGGATCCCGAGGGACCCGGCCGACGACCTCCCGGCGAGGATCGAGGCGGCGGTCGGGGCGTTCGCGGGGCAGTCGATGCTCGACGACGTCGGGCGGCTCGGCCACCAGTTCCAGCAGTGGGTGGTCGGCTTCCAGCTCTCGGCCGCCTTCGCCGTGGCCCGATACCGCAACGTCGCGCTCGCCCTCACGAGGGCGCGGGGGGACCTCGACGAGCTCCTTCGCCTGGCGGAGGTCGAGACGGCGTTCGTCCTGCCGGAGCTCCCGAGGGCGATCGCCGTGCTGTGCCGCGACGACGAGGAGCGCGGCGGAAGGGCGCAGGACTGGTGCCTCCGGATGCTCGAGGCCCAGGGGCCGTTCTTCCCGAAGGTCGTGGCGCTCGAGACGCTCGGCGATCTGCGCTCGGTGCACTTCATCCCCGAGATCATGGAGTACCTCTCGGACGAGAACTCCTACATCTACGGCGCCGCCGAGCGGGCCCTCTCGATGCTCGGCGACGCGATCGTGGCCCCGACGCGCGCGAAGATCGAGGCGGACGCCGTGGACCCCGATGCGGCGCACAGCCTCCTGGTCCTCCTCTGCGACCTGGGGACCCGGAGCGCGTACGATGCCGTGACGGCGCACCTCCATTGGTTCATGGAGGAGATCGGGCCGGGCACCACGACGGAGTGGGTCAGCCTTTTCGGCACGGAGGAGCTGATCGATCCGCTCCGGGACTGGCTCGAGGAGGACCCGGCGATGGTGGGCCAGGGGCTCCTGCTGCTCGGGGCGATCCACAACGTCCGGATCCCGGAGGAGGAGGAGATCCTGCGGGCGATCGAGGACGAGAGGGCCCGGCAGGCCCGGGAGCCGGAGGAGGACGACGGCGCGGCGGGGCCCGAGGACGATCGAGGCGGGTACGTGATGTGACCGGGGCGCCGCGGCGGCGGCGCCCCAGGCGGAGGCGGCAGGGCGCCCCATGGCTTCGATACCGGCCGAGCGCATCCGCAACATCGGCATCGTCGCTCACATCGACGCCGGCAAGACCACGACCACCGAGCGCTTCCTCTTCTACACCGGGAGGAGCCACAGGATCGGCGAGGTCCACGACGGGGAGGCCGTCATGGACTTCCGCGTGGACGAGCGGGACCGCGGGATCACGATCTCGGACGCCGCGACGACGTTCGCGTGGAAGGACCACCGGATCAACCTGATCGACACGCCGGGCCACGTCGATTTCACGGCCGAGGTCGAGAGGGCCCTCCGGGTCCTCGACGGCGCCGTCGTCATCTTCGACGGCGTGGAGGGGGTGGAGCCGCAGTCCGAGACGGTGTGGCACCAGGCGGATCGCTACGGGGTGCCGCGGATCGCGTTCGTGAACAAGATGGACCGGGTGGGCGCCGATTTCGAGGGGAGCGTCCGCTCGATGCAGGAGCGGCTCGCCGCCCCCGCGGTGCCCCTCCAGTGGCCGGACGGCTCCGCGGACACCTTCGCGGGAATGGTGGATCTCGTCGACCGGGTCCATCTCGCATTCGATCCCGCGACGCAGGGGCGCGACGTGACGGTGGGGCCGATCCCGGAGAGGCTCCGGGACGAGGCGGCGCGCAGGCGCGCCGCGATGCTCGAGGCGCTCGCCGAGAGGCACGACGGCCTCGCGGAGCGCTGGCTCGCGGAAGAGGAGATCCCTGCGGACGCGCTCCGGAGGGCGATTCGCGATCTCGTCGTCGCGCGACGGGTCGTGCCCGTGCTGTGCGGAGCCGCGCTGCGGAACGTCGGAATCCAGCCGATTCTCGACGCCGTGTGCGCCTACCTCCCCTCGCCGCTCGACCTTCCGCCCGTGGAAGGGAGGCGGCCGGGAGACGGCGCCCCGGTGAGGAGGGAGTCCCGCGCGGACGAGCCGTTCTCGGCGCTCGTGTTCAAGGTCGTGGCCGGGGGCGCCGCCGACCTGCACTACCTGCGCGTGTACTCCGGCAGGCTCCGCTCGGGAGACCGGGCGCTGAACCCGAGGACGGGGGAGCGCGAGAGGCTCCGCCGCATCCTGCGCGTGCACGCGGAGCGGGGCGAGCCGGTCGAGACGATCGAGGCCGGCGACATCGTCGCCGTCGCCGGTCTCCACCGCACCGCGACCGGGGACAGCCTCTGCGACGAGTCGCATCCGATCCTGCTGGAGCCGATCCGGTTCCCCGACACCGTCGTCTCCGTCGCCGTCGAGCCGCGCACGACCTCCGATCGGGAGCGCTTCGCGGAGGTGCTCGCGAGGATGCAGCGGGAGGACCCGACGCTTCGCTCGTCGATGGACCCCGACACGGGGCAGACCCTCCTCTCCGGCATGGGGGAGCTCCACCTCGAGGTCGTGCTGGGGAGGATGGCGCGCGACTTCGGGGTGGACGCCGTGTACGGGAAGCCCCGCGTTTCCTACCGCGAGACCGCCCGCAAGGCGGCGACGGGAACCGCGGAGTACCGGCGCCAGGTCGCGGGGGAGAACCTGTTCGCGCGGGTCGAGATCGGGATCGAGCCCCGCGCGGACTCCGAGAAGCCGGTCGACGTCGTCGACCGGCTCCGGCAGGGGACGATCCCGCAGGGGTACCTCCCGGCGATCTTCGAATCGGTAGCCAACGCCGCCGAGGGCGGAGGGCTCTACGGGTATCCCGTGACCCGGGTCCGGGTGTCCCTCCTCGACGCCGCCTTCGCCGACGTGGGGCAGCCCGAGATCGCGCTCAACTCCGCGACGAGCATGGCGTTCCGGGAGGCGCTCCGGTCCGCCGGGTCCCAGGTCCTCGAGCCGTACGGTCGGCTGGAGATCCGCGTTCCCGAGGACTTCCTCGGAGGGGTCGTGAAGACGCTCAACCAGCGCCGCGCGGTCGTAGAGGACACGCGCTTCGCGCGCGGGAGCGTGGTGATTCGCGGGGTCGTGCCGATCGGAGAGATGTTCGGCTACCTGACCGCGCTTCGGTCCCAGACGCAGGGGAGGGGTTCGTTCTCGCTCGAGCCCCTCGACTACCGGCCGGTTCCGGACAATCTCGTGGCGCTCCATCACGAGCGGCTGTACGGGTGACCTGCGGCCGTCCGCGGGAGCGTCGCCGAGAGAGGGGGTGCGCCGTGGACTCGTTCGAGACCATCGTCGTCACGACCGATTTCTCCGAAACCTCGAAGCGGGCCGTCCCTCCCGCCCTCGAGATCGCGCGCCGGTTCGGCTCGAGGATCGTGCTCCTGCATGTCGTCGAGGACCGCCTTCCGCCGTTCGTGGACGAGTTCACCGCGTATCCGGTGGAGGAGGTGCTGGAGTCGCGGATCCGGCGGGCGCAGGAGGAGCTCGAGCGCTTCGGCCGGTCGTGCGAGGGGGCGGGCGTCGAGATCGAGCGCGTCGTGCTCCATGGCACGCCGCACGTCGAGATCGCCGCGCTGGCGGCCGAGAGAGGGGTGGGGCTCCTGGTGATGGCGACCCACGGGCGCGGGTTCATCTCGCACGCCATATTCGGCTCCACGACCGAGCGCGTTCTCCGGAAGGCCCCGTGCCCGGTGCTGACGGTGCGGGCCGCCGAGCCGTGAGGCCGGCCCTGCGGCCGCTTGACACCGGGATCGCCCGGTCTTAACTCCTCGGCGCCGCCGGAAGGGATCGTGGAAGGGCCGGCGGCGACGGACACACAGGAGGCAACGACCATGGCGATCGTACGCTGGGACCCCTTTCGAGACCTGATGAATATCCAGGAGCGTGTGAACCGGCTGCTTTCCGACGCCCCCGCCCGGTGGGGGTCGGAGGAGGGCTACGGGGCCTGGATCCCGCCGGTGGACATCTTCGAGCGCGGAGAGTCGCTCGTCCTCCGGGCCGAGGTCCCGGGAGTGAAGAGCGAGGACGTGGACGTCCGGGTGGAGAACGGCGTCCTGACGCTCCAGGGGCAGAGGACGCGCGAGGAGGAGATCGAGGAGCGCAACGCCTTCCGTCTCGAGCGGCAGTTCGGGGCGTTCACGCGGAGCTTCAGCCTGCCGACGACGGTGGACGCGGCGAAGATCGGCGCGAAGCTCAAGGACGGGATCCTCGAGATCACGCTCCCGAAGGCCGAGGAGGCGAAGCCCAAGAAGGTGCGGATCCAGTCCGAGTGAGCGGCTCCCTCGAGGCGCCCCGCCGGAACGGCCGAAGGCCGGGACTGCGGGGCGCCGGTGCGCTCGGTCGAGGGTTGCAGCGACGCCGCGCGGGACCGAGAATACGTACCGGGCCCCGGACGATCCCGGCACGGCAAGAGGCGCAAAAGCGATGGAAGGAATCGTGATCCCGACCGAGATCGGAGTGCTTCCGCTCCGCAACAGCGTCCTCTTTCCGCACGCGATCATGCCGATCTCGGTCGGGCGGAGGAAGACGCTGAACCTCCTCGACGACGTGGCCCGCGAGGGGAAGATCATCGGCGTCGTCTCGCAGCGCAACCCCGCGGACGACGATCCGGATCCTTCGGCCATGTACCGGATGGGATCGGCGGCGAGGATCCTGAAGATCGTCCGGCTCGACGGGAACAGCGTCAACCTGATCATCCAGGGGATCCGCCGGCTCCGGGTCGATAGGTTCGTCGCGACCGAGCCGTTCATGAAGGCGTCCGTCGTCGCCATCGACGACGTCCCCGAGCCCGGGGTCGAGTTCGACGCTCTCGTGCGGAGCCTGATGAACCAGTTCCAGCAGCTGGTCCAGACCTCCCCGACCATCTCGAACGACCTGGGAGAGATGGTCCTGTCGGCAGGCGCCACGGATCCCGCCCGGCTGAGCGATCTCGCCGCGTCGGTGCTCAACATCTCGGTCGAGGAGAAGATCGGCCTCCTCGAGCGGAGCAACGTGCGCGACCGGATCCAGAAGCTGGTCGAGATCGTCACCCGCGAGCTCGAGCTCCAGGAGATCAGCAGCCGGATCCAGTCGCAGGTGGCGGACGAGGTCGGGAAGACCCAGAAGCAGTACTACCTCCGCGAGCAGATGAAGGCGATCCAGAAGGAGCTTGGAGAGGAAGACGAGCGGACCGCCGAGATCGAGGAGCTCCGCAGGAAGATCGAGGCCGCCGGCATGCCGGAGGAGCCGCGGAAGGCCGCCGAGAAGGAGCTCGAGCGCCTCTCGAAGATGCCTCCGCAGGCGGCGGAGTACACGGTCTCTCGGACCTACCTCGACTGGCTCGTCTCGCTCCCGTGGTCGGTCGAGACGGAGGACAAGCTGGACGTCGTCGAGGCGAAGAGGATCCTCGACGAGGACCATTACGATCTCGAGAAGATCAAGGACCGAATCCTCGAGTACCTCGCGGTTCGGGCCCTGAAGAAGGACCTGAAGGGGCCGATCCTCTGCTTCTCGGGGCCGCCCGGAGTCGGCAAGACGTCGCTCGGGAAGTCGATCGCCCGCGCCATGGGGAGGAAGTTCATCCGTATCTCCCTGGGGGGCATCCGGGACGAGGCCGAGATCCGGGGGCACCGGCGCACCTACATCGGGTCGCTTCCGGGGCGGATCGTGCAGGGGATCAAGAGGGCGGGCACCCGGAACCCGGTGTTCATGCTCGACGAGATCGACAAGGTGGGCGCCGATTTCCGCGGCGACCCTTCCTCCGCGCTCCTCGAGGTCCTCGATCCGGAGCAGAACAACGCGTTCTCCGACCACTACCTCGAGGTCCCCTTCGACCTGAGCAAGGTCTTCTTCATCACGACGGCGAACGTGCTCGACACGATCCCGCCCGCGCTACGCGACCGAATGGAGGTGCTGCGGCTCCCGGGATACACCGAGGAGGAGAAGGTCGAGATCGCGCGCGGCCACCTCGTTCCCAGGCAGCTCGAGGAGCACGGCCTGACGACGGATCACATCGAGATCGGGGACGACGCCGTCCGGACGCTCGTCAACAGCTACACGCGGGAAGCGGGCGTCCGCAACCTGGACCGCGAGGTGGCGAACATCTGCCGGAAGGTGGCGCGGCGCGTCGTGGAGGGGAATCGCGACAGGTTCGTCGCGACCGCGGGGAGCGTGGCGGATCTTCTCGGCCCGGTTCGCTTCTTTCGGGAGATCGCGGAGCGGTCCGACCGGAGCGGCGTGGCCGTCGGCCTCGCGTGGACGCAGGTCGGCGGGGAGATCCTGTTCGTCGAGTCGACCCGGATGCGCGGCAAGGGGAAGGTGACGATCACGGGGCGGCTCGGGGACGTCATGCGGGAATCGGCGCTCGCCGCCCTCTCCTGGATCCGGAGCAACGCCGTCGCCCTGCGGCTCGACGAGGAGGTCTTCGACCGGAGCGACTTCCACATCCACGTTCCGGCGGGGGCGATTCCGAAGGACGGGCCGTCGGCCGGCGTGACCCTCACGGTCTCGCTCGTGTCGCTCCTCACCGGCCTTCCCGTTCCGACCGACCTGGCGATGACGGGGGAGATCACCCTGCGGGGCAAGGTGCTCCCCGTCGGCGGGATCAAGGAGAAGGTGATCGCCGCGAAGTCGGCCGGTATCCGGCGCGTGCTGCTCCCCGACAAGAACGAGAAGGACCTCGAAGACGTGGCGGAGCCGGTCCGGCAGGCTCTGGAGTTCCGCTTCGTCGCGGAGATCGACGAGGTGCTCGACCTGACCTTCGGCCCCGCTCTCCGGAGCCGGTCCCCGCTGGCGGAGGCCTCGGCGGCCCGGCGCGAGGAGGAGGGCTCGGCCGAGGAGGAGTCGGAGGGCGACGCGGCCGCGACCTCGACGTCCGACGCCGGGGGGCGGGCCCTTGCCGTTTCCTCGATTCGGATCTAAAATGTCCATGGTTCGTCGCAGAAGGGGTCCGCGACAGGCGCAGGGGCCACCGGGGAGCGCACGAAATTCCCGGTGGCTCTTTTCGCGAGAGCGGGCTTCTCGAGCGGCGCGCCCGGGGCGCCGGGAGTTCCGCGCCCCGACGAGGGTGTCCTAGCAAGGAGGTTTCGATCGTGGCAAGAGGAAAGGTGAAGTGGTTCAACAACACGAAGGGCTACGGCTTCATCGCCCGTGAGGATGGTCCGGACGTTTTCGTCCACTACTCCGCCATTCGAGCCGAGGGCTACCGGACCCTCGATGAAGGCCAGGAAGTCGAGTTCGAGATCAAGGAGGGCCCGAAGGGGCCGCAGGCCGACAACGTCATGCCGGTGATGGCGTAGCGGCGCGCGATCCGGTCGACGACCCGGGCCCCGGGGGGAGCGCCCCCCGGGGCCTTCGTTTTTTCGGGGTCCGGGAGGCGGCGCCTCGGGCCCGAGGCTCGCGGAATCCTTCTCGACCCTCTTGCCTGAGACGCCGCCAAGAGGTATCAAAGAGCTTTCCGGCGCGGCTGCAGCGGCCGGGGGGCGTGGTCGAGGCCGTGGAGCGATCCCGGATCCGTTTCGTGGGGGCGCCGCGAGACGCTCGCGGCGCCGTGCTGGTTCTCGAGGGCGCGCGGCGGGCCGAGCTGCGGCGGGCCTGCGCTCTCGCGGGGGCGCTCGCCCGGAGATGCCTCCTGGTCGCCGTGGACGGCGGATGGAGCACCTGCCGCGCGGAGGGCCTTTCCCCCGACGTCTTCGTGGGGGATCTCGATTCGGTCGGTCGGGCACCGCGGGGGATCCCGGCGGTGATCCTCCCCAGGGACAAGGAGTTCTCCGACCTCGGAGGGGCCCTGCGCGAGGTCCGCTCGCGGAAGGTATCGACGGTCGTCGTCGCGGGGCTTCTCGGCGGCCGGCTCGACCACGAGTGGTCGAACCTGATGGAGATCGCGGCCCGGGCGCGGTGGTTCTCCGGCGCTCTGATCCCGACCGACCGCGGGACGGTCGTCGTGACGGCCCGGGGCTGCCGCGCCGTCACCGTCCGCGGACGGCCCTTCTCCCTGTTCGCGCTGGGGGGCGGGGCGACGGTCACGCTCTCCGGGGCGCGGTGGAGGCTGCGGGGGAGGCGGGTCCGGCCGGGCTCGCTCGGCCTGAGCAACGTCACCGGATCGTCGCTCCGCCTCCGCGTGCATTCCGGGGTGGCGATGCTCGTCTTTCCGTCCTGAGATCGCCGGGGCGGCCGTCCCCCGTCAGCGCACGAGATAGAGCTCGTCCTGCGGACGGGAGAGGAACGAGCAACCGGTCTCGTGGACCGCGACGATCTCCTCGCACGTCGCGATCCCGTGCTCCTCGATCGGAAGCCTCGGCTCGAGCGTGTAGCACTGTCCCGCCTCCACGAGGAGGTCCGGGAGGCCTCCGTAGCGCTCCCAGCGGGGGCAGAGCAGCCCCGCCCCGTCGTGGGCCGTCCGTCCGATCTGGTGACCGAGAGCGTGCGGATATTCCGGGTAGCCGCGCGACGTGATGTACCCGCGCGCGACGCCGTCGATGTCCCCTCCCTTCCGGCCGGGGCGGAGCTCCCGCGCGGCCTCGCGGATCGACCGCACGATCGTATCGAATCCGCGCCGCACGCTCTCCGGAGCCTGCGTCTCGCCCGGGCGAAGGAAGTACCAGGTCCGCTGGAGATCGGAGCAGAAGCCTTCCTTGCGCACGCCGAAGTCCACGTTCATCACGTGGCCGGGCTCGATCGGCCGGTCCGTGGGGCCGGCGTGGGCGCCGGCCGACTCCGGCCCGGTGAAGACCGCGGGGCAGTGCTCCTCGTCCCAGGCCGGCTCGAGCCCGCCGATCCGATCCATCTCCTCCCGGATCATCGAGGCGACCTGCTTCTCGGTCAGACCGGCGCGAAGTCGCGCCGTCAGGCGCTCGAAGATGGCGACCGTCGCCTCGCACGCCGCCGCGATGCGGGCCCTCTCGGTGGGGGACTTCCGTCCGCGGAGCGCGGAGACGATCGACGCCGACGAGTCGAGGCGCGAGGCCCACGGGGTCCCCTCGAGGGCGCGCGCCAGCGTCAGGTACATCCCGTGGGTCAGCCCGTCCGCCATGACGTCGTCGACGGACCAGTTGACGGCGATCCGCTTCGGGTCGATCCGGGCGAGGACGCGCCGGAGGCTGTCCGTGATGCCGCCCACGTAGGGGACGATCTCCCCGTAATGCCCGTGCGATTCCAGGTTGGCCTTGTCGAGGCTCCCGACGATCGCGATCCGCTCCGCGCCCGCCGTGAGGAGGAACGCCGACTGCCAGGTCACGTTGGTCCCGACGACGAGGTCGAAAGAAGGGTCGTGGACGGTGTGGCTCTCCCTCGCGAACAGGAGCCACGCGTCGAAGCCGGTCTCCTTCAGGATCGAGGGGACCTGATCGAGCTTCTCGGCCACCAGCGGATCGCCGATCGGCATGTCGACCTCCGGGGGAACGCGAGCGGTCGGGCTCTTCCTCTCTCAGCAGCAGCGGTGCTTCCCCCCGACCGGGGGCACCTCTCCGAACACACGGCCTCCGGGGCCGGAGGCCGGCGGGCCCCCTCCCTCGGCCTCGGTCGGGATCCTCCCGCGGAGGGCGAGGACCCACTGGCGGGAGGCCGACAGCACGACGACGGTGACCAGGAGGAGGAACAGGGCGGTCATCCCCGCGTCGATCCGGGCGTTCCAGGCTTCGATCGTTTCCGCCCCGGCAGCGGACGCCTGCGCCAGGAACCCGACTCGCGGATCCGGATCGAGGATCTTCCGGAAGCCCGCCGTGAAGGTCGTCGCCAGGACGAAGGTGAGCGGCAGGATCGGGACCCAGGCGTAGCGGGCCCTGCCGGTCCGGAAGAAGATCGTCGCCGCGATCGTGAGGGCGGTCGCGGCGAGAAGCTGGTTCGCGATGCCGAACAGCGGCCACAGGATCCAGACGCCCCCCTGCGGGTCGAGGACGCCGGCGTACAGGAAGTAGCCCCAGGCCGCGACGAACACCGAGCTCGTGACGACGGTCGCGCTCCACCCCGACCCCGCGAGCCGCGGCACGGCGCGCACCACCGCGTCCTGCAGCAGGTAGCGGCCGACGCGCGTCCCCGCATCGAGGGTCGTCAGGATGAACAGCGCCTCGAACATGATCGCGAAGTGGTACCAGAGGCCGGCGAACCGATCGCCTCCCAGGAATCTCCGGAAGATCTCCGCCATCCCCACCGCGAGGCAGGGAGCCCCTCCCACGCGGCCCTGCACGGACTTCTCCCCGACGCGATCGGCGAGCTCCTGCATCTCGCCCGAGGTCACAGGGAATCCCTGCTCCTGGATCCACTCCACGCTGTGCCGCGAGTTGATGGCGAAGTACTGGCCCGGCGGGAGCGATGCCGCGGCGACGAGCGCCAGGATCGCGACGACGGCCTCGAGGAGCATGGCGCCGTAACCGATCATCCGGGCGTCCGTCTCGCGCGAGAGGAGCTTCGGCGTCGTGCCGCTCGAGATCAGCGCATGGAACCCCGAGATCGCGCCGCACGCGATCGTGATGAAGCAGAAGGGGAAGACCTTCCCGCCGAAGACCGGGCCCGAGCCGTTCACGAACCGCGTCAGCGCGGGCATGTGGAGGTCCGGACGGACCGCGAGGATCCCCATCGCCAGGAGCCCCACGGTGCCGAGCTTCACGAAGGTCGACAGGTAATCGCGCGGCGCGAGGAGCAGCCACACGGGGAGGATCGACGCGGCGAGACCGTAAAGGATCACCGCCCATGCGAGCGGCTCCTTCCCGAGGGTGAAGATCGGCCCCAGGCCCTCGTGCTGCGAGACGGCCCGGCCTCCCACCAGCGCCAGGAGAAGGAGCGCGAGGCCGATTCCCGTGGCGAGCGCCACCTGCCGCCCCCCGCCCCTTCGCATGACGACTCCCATCAGGAGCGCGATCGGGATGGTCGCCCCCACCGTGAACACGCCCCAGGGGCTCTCCGCCAGCGCGTTGACCACGACCAGGCCGAGCACGGCGATCAGGATCACCATGATGAGGAGGATGCCGAGCGTTCCCGCCACCGCCCCGAAACGCCCGAGGTAGTCGTGCGCCATCTTCGCGAGCGACCTGCCGTCGCGCCTGAGGCTCGCCGCGAGGATCACGAAGTCCTGGACCGCCCCGGCCAGGACCACTCCCGCCAGGATCCAGATCGTGCCGGGAAGGTAGCCGAACTGCGCGGCGAGCGTCGGGCCCACGAGGGGACCCGGGCCCGCGATCGCGGCGAAGTGATGGCCGAAGACGACCCAGCGGTTCGTCGGAACGAAGTCGCGCCCGTCGTTGCGGCGCACCGCGGGCGTGACCCTCGCGTCGTCGAGCGCAAGCACCCGGGCCGCGAGGAACCGGGAGTAGAAGCGGTAGGCGATCACGAAGGTGCAGAAGGCCGCAAGGACGATCCAGGAAGCGGAGATCGGCTCCCCGCGCTCGAGGGCGACCACGGAGAGGGACAGCGCCCCCAGCAGCGAGAGAGCGGTCCACCCGGCCACGCTCGCGATTCGCATGGGAGCGCGATTCTGATACCGAACGCACTCCCGTGTCCACCGGTTGCCCTCGGCGCCCGCGGGCACTAAGTTTCCGCCACGACGGGAGGGAATCGTCATGACGACCACGGGGGGAAGCCACGGCAACGGGGGCGGAAGAAGGCCGCGAGCGGCGGGGAACGGGTCGTTCCTCGTCGACGAGAGCGGGACCGTTCTCGGCTTCGACGAGGGGATGGAGGCGTTGACCGGCTGGCCGGCCGTCGAGGTCGTCGGCCGCACGCGCCCTCCTGTGCTCGGCGGGGCGGCGGGCGACGACCGCATCCTGGCGCTGCTCTCGGCGCCGCCGGCCGGGGGCGCCGACGCCTCCGGCGAGGTCCCTTCGCGACTCGAGACGCGCCTCGGTTGCCGCGACGGCCGCTGGGTGGACGTCGAGGTCCAGGTCACGCGGCTTCCGGGCTCGGGCCGCCGGATGACGGTGACGGTGCTGCGCGTGCTGACCCTCTCCGGAGCGCCCGGGGAGTCGGTCGTCGTCGGCGGGCGGGACGAGATGACGGGGCTCCTCGATCGCGCGTCGTTCGGGACGCTCCTGGACGAGGCGGTGGAGGACGCCGCGCGCGCGGCGAGACCGCTCGCCGTCGTCCTCGCGGACGTGGACCACCTGCGCCGGGTCAACGACCGCTTCGGGCGTCCGGCGGGCGACGAAGTGATCCTGAGGCTCGCCGGGATCCTCCGGGCGAGCGTGGACGACGACCGGAGGCTCTCTCGCCTCGGCGACGACGGCTTCGCGATCCTCCTCCCCGACGCGGGGCGGGGGGAGGCCAGGCAGTTCGCGGCGCGGCTGCGCTCCACGGTGGAGCGCTTCCACTTCCTCGGGACCCGCCGCGCGGAATCCTCGGTGCGGGTGACGCTGAGCCTGGGCGCCGCGTCGTTTCCCGCGGACGCGGAGGACGGCCTCGACCTGCTCGCCCGAGCGCGCGAGGCGCTCGGCGAGGCCCGGGCGCTCGGCCGGAACCGTGTGTGGTGCTATCTCCGCAGACCGCGGGTTCCGCTGCGCGCGCCGGTGTACTTCGACGGGCCCAAGCCCCTCCTCGTCGGCTTCACGCGAGACCTGTCCCCGAGCGGAGTGTTCGTGGAGACTCCCGTCCCGATCGAGATCGGAATGCGGTGCGCGCTGTCGTTCCCGCTCCCCACCGCCGACGGGAACGTGCACGTCATCGGCCGGGTCGTGCGGACGGTTCCCCCGTGCTCCCCGCTGGGGCCCGGCGACCTGCGCGCTCCAGGGATGGGCGTGGAGTTCGAGCGGTTCGGCCCGGAGGACCGGCACGCCATCGACGGGTTCCTGCACCAGAACGAGGCGATGACGCTCCGCCCGGAGACCGGCGCGCTGAGCTTCTGAGGGCGCGCGTCAGCGCCCCCCGGTGGGGTCGCTCCCTGCCGGGGCGGACCGGGGCTCGTCTCCGGCGGCAGCCAGGGGTCCTCTCCCGTAGCGCGCGAAGAGCGCGCCCCACTCGGTCTCGCGCGACCACCGTTCGAACACCCGCCGGTCCCGCAGCGGCCAGCGGTAGTAGTCGTGGTAGATCTCCGAGCCGAGGATGAAGAGGTTCACGAGCGGGGTCCGGAAGAAGAGCTTCTGGAAGCGGCGCAGGGGGGAGAACCAGAGGAGGTCGCCGACCAGGCTCGCTCCGTTGTCTCCCACGCGGAACCCCCACGACTCGTCCGACACGTCGTCTCCCGCGATCTCGATGTCCCTCGGGTCCGCCACCCCGAGCCGGTCCTCGTGCGCGACCCTCAGGTACTCGATTCCCATCGGGTCGAAGCCCATCATCTTCGCGGCCACGGCGTCGATCGCGACCTGATCCGCGGCGGCGAGCATCACGCCCTTCACGACCGGGATCATGGTGCGCGGGCCCGGCCCGTTCCCCGCCGTCGTGCCGTCCATCACCGCGAAGATGCCGGGATGGATCTCCCTCTGGATCGCGAGGAGATCGACGAGCGTTTGATGGATCCACGAGTGCGTGTAGTGGCGGTGGTCGTGGAGCAACCCGCCGAAGGCGTTCTTCATCGCCCCGGTCGTCGTCGTGTAGATGTGGCACTTCACGGTCGGCAGGTGGACGACGTTCTTCCCCTCGAAGTAGTCGGGGATCCGGATCCCCTCCGGGAACACCCGGTCGAGCACGCGCAGGCGCGCCTTGGGGCGGTACTCGATCCACCGCATGTCCCGGTCGCGGAAGTTGTAGAGGACGGGGACGCCGTGCCGCTCGAGCACCGGGACGTACCGGTTGAGGTCCTCCCCCTTGAACGCGTTCGTGACGACCGTCTGGTTCTGGACGCAGGCGAGGTCGACGAACCCAGAGGACCGGAGCGCCCGGATGGTTCCCTCCAGCTGCCAGGGGGTCGTGTTCGCGCCCGGGAAGGGAAAATGCCAGGAGATGTTGTCCTTCAGGATCGTCGTGCGGCCCGGCGCGAGCGCCTTCGCGAGACCCCCGAGCGAGCACAGGCGCTCGATCGAATTCAGGATCCCCTCGGGCCGCACCCGAAGGGCCGCAACCCGGCTCTTCATCGCGCCACCTCCGGGGGAGATCCGTCTCGCCCGGAAGCTCGCGGCCCCGCGGGCGAGCTTCCTCGATGGCCGGTCTCCGCTCCCGCCGCAACGTACCTTCCCCCCCCGCGGGCGTCAACCGCCGCTCCGGCGCCGGGAGGGCGGCGCGGCGCTCTTCGCCCGGTCAGGGGAGGGTGCCGGGTGCCGGCGCGGGAAGCGCCGCGACCGCATCGAGCGCCTCGAGGGCGGCCAGGATCGAGTCCCACTGGGCCCCAGCGAGCTCGGCGCGGGACGCATCGGACTCCTCCTCCAGGGCCCGCCGGTCGAAATGCCGCTCGCAGGCCGTGAGGCACGCCAGGAGCCTGGGCAGCCAGGCTTCTTCCTCGAGATCGGGGGCGTGGCCTCCGCGCAGCGTCTCGACCAGGGCGTCCAGCTCCCGCTCGAGGGGGCGGATCCTCTCCTGCCGCACCTGGACCCAGGCCTTGCGCCGGAGCGGGTCGGTCGGCGCGGGGCCGGCGAGGAGCGGGTCCGTCGTCGTCCGGAGCGTTTCGACCTCCTCGCCGATCGCCGCCAGGCGTCGGAAGTAGCGGCCGGAGGAGTCGGAGAGAGGGGAGGCGTCGGCGGAGGCCGCGTCCCGCCATTCCGCCAGGCGGCGCAGGAGGTCCTTCCGGTAGGCGCAGGCATCGAACGCGAAGGCTCCCCGTCCGTCGAGCGCGAGCGCGCGGAACCGCTCGGCCGTCGCGTAGACCCGCGCGACCTCGTCCGTCGCTCCCGCGGGCGACTTCGCCGGGAGCGTCCACGGGTCCGGGGGCGGCGGCGGCGGGGGCGGGGGCTGCGCCGCCCTCTCCCGCTCCGCGACGATCTCCGGGGCGTCCGGGATCTCGACGGTCACGGTGCCCTCGGCAGCCCCCCTCCCCGAGGGGGCGCGGATGGCGAGCCGGAACGGGCCGCCGCCGGCGAGAATCTCCTCCGTGACCACGGCCTGAAGGCGCTGCGGCGACGGGCCGGACCGGCGCTCTCGCACCGGGGACCCCTCGGGTCCCTCGAGCCGGAACGAGAGGATCCGCGGGCCGGCCCACTCCGCCGCGACCAGGATCGTGCCGGGATGCTCGGCGCGGATCTCGATCTCGAACGACGACTCGGCGCCGTCGGGCACCTCGATCCGGTAGCTCCGTACGGCGGCCTCCGCCTTCCCCGGGGCGAAGACCGAGAGCGCGGCGAGCGCGATCCCGAGCATCGAGTGCCGACGCATAGGAGCATTCCCCGCGCCGGCGCAGCGCCGGCGCTTCCGGCGCGAATATAATGCCCGCCGTCCCCGGCGGCCAAAACGGCCCCTCGTCCCTGCAGGATCGTCCATGGAAGGCAAGGGAATCCCCGATCTCGGGAGGGCTCGCGCCGGGGGGTCCGACCGGCGGCGCCGCCTCGTCCGCCGGCGCGGGCTCCCGGATCGGCTCGTCCGCCGCGCGGGCGCGCCGATCGTTTACGGGAACCGCGTGGAGATCTTCGAGGGGGGACGCGCGGCGTACGGGGCGATGCTCGAGGCGATCGGAGCCGCCGCCGCCGGGATCGCCGTCGAGATGTACACCTGGGCCGACGATCGGGTCGGCAGGGAGTTCGCCGAGAGGCTCCGGCGCAAGGCCCGGGGCGGAGTTCCGGTCCTCGTCCTCGTCGACGCGTTCGGCAGCCTGGGGAGCGAGGACCTGATGGCCTCGCTCGAGCAGGCGGGAGCCGAGGTGCGGTGGTTCCACCCGTTCGCTCCCTGGGCGCCGTCCTGGTACCCGAACCGGCGGGACCATCGGAAGCTCGTGCTGGTGGACGGCACGACCGGGTTCGTCGGAGGCATGAACCTGGCCGAGGCGTACTCGGAGGAGTTCCGGGGAGAGAAGGCCTGGCGCGACTGCACCCTCCGGATCGAGGGGCCGGCGGTCCGGGAGATGGCACGGCTCTTCCTCCGCACATGGCTGCGATCGGGCGGGCGGCCCGAGGAGACGGCGGGGCTCTCCGCCGCCCCGCGGGAGGCGGGGGGCGCGGGGGTCCAGGTCGTCGAGGGCGAGGGCGTTCTCGGGCGGCGCGGCCTGAGGCGTTCCTATCTCGCGATGATCGGCATGGCCAGGCGCCGGATCTTCCTGGCCAACGCGTACTTCGCTCCCGAGGGGCCGCTGCGCCGCGCGCTCGCGCGCGCCGCGTGCCGCGGCGTGCGCGTCGAGCTCCTGCTGCCCGGCGAGTCGGACGTTCCCATGGTCCGGTGGGCGGGCAGGGCCTGTTACGGACGGCTGCTCGCGGAGGGCGTCCGGATCCGGGAGGTGCGCCGCGCGTTCCTCCACGCGAAGATCGCCGTGTTCGACGACGAGGTCCTCCTGGCCGGCTCCGCGAACCTCGACCACCGGTCCTTCCGGCACAACCTCGAGATCGCGGTGAACGTCTTCGAGCCGGCGGCGGCCCGGGCCGCGCTCGAGACGTTCGAACGCGAGTTCGAGGCGGCGGACGAGGTGACCCTGGAGGACTGGCAGCGCCGGCCGCGCGCCGAGCGTCTCCGGGAGCGCCTCGCACGGCTCGTGCGCTACTGGCTGTGAGCGGCGACCGGGGCGGGGCGGAGCGCGGCCCGCAGGATCGCGTCCCGGATCTCCGGGAGCGCCTCCCGCGCCGCGGCCATTCCCGCGGCCATCAGCTCCTTCTTCCTCGAGAAGTCGTAGGGGCTCGTGTCTCCGACCTTCGGCGAGATGACGACATCGGCCTCGGCCGCCTTGTAGCGCGCGAGCTCCCGGCTCTGGATCGAGAGGCTCCGCAGGGAGATCGAGGCGAGGTTCTCCGGCTCCTCGGCCGGGATCTCCCTTCCGATGTCCACCGCGACGACGACGTCCGCGCCGCGCTCGCGCGCCGGACGCACCGGGATCGGATCCACGATCCCCCCGTCCACGAGCGTGCGTCCGCCGATATCGACCGGCCGGAACACCCCGGGGATGGCGCTGGAGGCGTGCACCGCGGGCGCCACGGGTCCCCGGTCCAGGATCACCTCCTCGCCGGTGACGAGGTCGGTCGCCACGGCGAGGAACGGGATCGCGAGCGTCTCGATCGTTCGGGCGCGCACGTGCCGGTCGACGAACTCGCGGAGCGCCCTCCCCGTCACCGGCCCCCGGGTCGAGCCGAGGAGGGACCAGTCGAAGACGTCCTCCTTCTTGGCCGTCCACGCGACGGATTCCAGCTCGAACGAGTCCCGCGAGTCGGCGTAGATCGCGCCGATGAAGCTGCCCGCGCTCGTGCCGACGAGGAGATCGACGGGGATCTTCTCCTGCTCGAGGACGCGGAGGACCCCGACGTGCGCGAAGCCGCGGGCCCCGCCGCCCCCGAGGACGAGCGCGACCTTCACCGGTCGAGGAGGGGGCGGGGGAGGTGGGGCCTCCTTCGGGGCGCGCCGCGCCGGGCAAGCGAGCGCGGAGAGCGCGAGGCCGAGCGCCGCCGCGCACCCCAGCGAGCGAAGATTCCCTCGTGGCCGCACCGCACCTCGCCGCCGCCCGCCGCTCCGGACATGGAGGCGCCGCGGGCCGGTCCTCTACAATAGCCCGCTCGAGGCGCGGCGTCATCGGGCCCCGCGCGGAGAACGCCTCCGCATGATCCACCTCGACCGGATACGGCGCCAGTTCGGGGCCCGAGTGCTCTTCGAGGGCCTCTCCTGGATGATCCCGCGCGGGGCTCGCCTCGGTCTCGTGGGGCCCAACGGCGCGGGGAAGACGACGCTCCTCCGGATCCTGGCGGGCCTCGACCCACCGGACGGAGGCGAGGTCCGCAGGCCCGGGGGACTCCTGGTCGGCTACCTCCCCCAGGAGGTCGAGACCGTCGAGGGGGGGAGTGTCCTGTCCGTGGTCCTCGACGGCTTCCCGGAGGTGAGGCGGCTCGAGGACGAGATCGAGGCGATCGAACGGCGGATGTCGGAGATGGCGCCGGGGGATCCGGAGCTCGGACGCGTCTCGGAGGCGTACGGGGGTCTGCGCCACCGCTTCGAGGCCCTGGGCGGCGATCGCCTCGAGGCCCGCGCGAAGGCGATCCTGTCCGGCCTGGGCGTGGACTCGGCCCGCTTCCACGAGCCGCTCGCGCGGCTCTCGGGAGGATGGCGCATGCGCGTCGTCCTCGCGCGCCTGCTCCTCCGAGCGCCCGACCTGCTCCTCCTCGACGAGCCCACGAACCACCTCGACCTCGATGCGATCGCCTGGCTCGAGGAGTTCCTCGGGTCGTTCGCGGGGGCCTTCGTCGTCGTCTCCCACGACCGCTACTTCCTCAACCGCATGGTGCGGGGGATCGTCGAGCTCGACCGGGGAAGGCTGTCGGACTTCCCCGGAGGCTACGACGACTACCTCGCCGAGCGCGAGGCGAGGGAAGCGGCGCGAGAGGAGGAGGCGAGGGCGCAGGCCCGCGAGATCGCGAGGGTCGAGCGCTTCGTCGAGCGGTTCCGCTACAAGGCGACGAAGGCCCGGCAGGTCCAGTCGCGCCTCCGGTCGCTCCGGAAGATCGAGAGGATCGAGGCCCCGAGCCGGACGAAGCGCGTGCGGTTCGGCTTCCCGCCGGCCCCCCGCTCGGGCGACGTCGTCGTCCGCGTCGAGGGGCTCCGGAAGGCCTTCGGGAGCACGGTCGTGTACCGGGACGCGGACCTCCTCCTCCGCCGCGGCGACCGGGTGGCGCTCGTCGGACCGAACGGGGCGGGGAAGTCCACGCTGCTGAAGCTCCTCGCCGGCAGGATCTCCCCGGACGCGGGGGTCCTCGATCTCGGCCACAACGTCGCCTGCCGCTACTACGCCCAGCACCAGCTGGACGCCCTCGATCCCTCGGCGACCGTCCTCGCGGAGATGGAGAAGGTCGCGGACCCCGGGACGGTTCCGCGGCTCCGGACGCTCCTCGGCTGCTTCCTGTTCTCCGGCGAGGACGTCGGGAAGCGCGTTGCCGTCCTCTCCGGAGGGGAGAAGGCGCGCCTCGCCCTCGCCCGGATGCTGATCCGGCCCTCGAACCTCTTCCTGCTCGACGAGCCGACGAACCATCTCGACCTGGCGAGCCGGGAGGTCCTCGAGGACGCCCTCGGCGAGTACGAAGGCACCCTCGTCGTCGTCTCCCACGACCGCTACTTCATCAACCGGATCGTCACCTCGATCGCGGAGATCGGGGGCGGGCGCATCGAGATGTACCCCGGCGACTACGACACGTACCTCGATCGCCGTCGCGGGGAGGCGGGGCCAGCCGAGGAGGGGGAACCCGCGGCGGGGGAGCCGTCGGCGCGACAGCGTTCGCGCGAGCAGCGGCGCGCCGAGGCGGAGGAGCGCAACCGCCGCTACCGGGAGAAGAGGGCGAGGGAGCGGAAGCTCGAGCCCCTCGAGGCCGAGATCGAGAGGACCGAGATCCGCGTTCGCGAGCTGACCGACCTCCAGACGGACCCCGACGTCTACCGGGACGCCGCGAGGGCCCGCGAGGTCGGGCGCGAGCGCCAGGCGGCCGAGGAGCGGCTCCGGGACCTCTACGCGCGGTGGGAGCGGGCGGCGGAGGACTGAGCCCGGATCCCCGTCCCCGGGGCGCGCTTCGCGCTCAGACCTTCCGGCTCCGCTCGAGGATCTTCTTCAGGTCCTCGACCGCGCGGTCCCGCCTGGCGTCCGAGAGCCCCAGGATCCGCTGCAGCGCGTCGCCGATGTGCGGGATGTACTTCTCGATGTAGGAGCGCTTCTTCGCCTCGTCCGCCGCGCGCCGGCGGTGGCGGACGAAGGCCCCGAGCCTGCGGCCGACCTCTTGCAGCGCCAGGCGGATCTCCCGGACGATCTCGGGGTACGAGGCGATCGCCTCCTTGGACTCCGAGGTGAAGGGGACCCACGCCGACGCCAGGTGGACGAAGACCACCGCCGGCCCCGTCGGCAGCGCGCCGCGGGCCTGCGCGAGGCCGTACCCCTTCCAGTCCACGGAGAGCGCGGCCTTCGTGATCGCGCAGGCCGACTGCTGGTACTGGAGGGGAACGCGGTTCGCGAACCGGTAGAGCTCGATCGGCTCCTCGGCGGGCAGGCCCCCCCCGTACGCGAGCCCGGCCTCGACCTGGAACGGGTTCCCCCGGTAGACCGAAGGGGGCCTCGTCACCGCGGTCGCGAAGTCGGCGCGAACCCGCGCCTCGAGCCCCCGCCGGAGCAGGTCCTCGCCGATCGGCGAGAGGCAGGCGGTGGGAGGGGCGAGGATCCGGACCTTCGGGATCGCGCGGAAGAGCAGCTCGACCTGGGCCGATGACAGCCTCTGCGGCCGGGCCTCGGGAGCGACGCCGGCGACGCGGCAGATCTCCTCCGCCACGGCGGCGCTGACGCGGGAGAAGTCCTGCCTGAGCGCCGCTCTCAGGTTCCGCGCGTTCGTCTCCTTCACCATCCGGATCAGGATGCCCAGCTCGACGCCGTACGGATGCGGCTGGATCTCGAGCGACTCCGGGGGGAGCTCCCGCGCGACCCGGTCGAAGAGCCGGGGCTCCTCGCGGGGGGCGGCGTACCGGATCGAGGCGTGCGGGTTCGCGAGCGCGGTCTGCTCGACGTAGTCGTCCACCGAGCGCCGCCCCTTCTTGTAGACCGCCTCGATCTCGATCTCGACCCGCGTCCCGTGGGGCCGGTCCCACTCGACCTCCTCGTCCTTCAGGACGACGGGCGCGTTCTTCTGCGTGTCGATCGCGATCTCGAACAGGTGCGCGGGCTTGCGCGCCCCGACGCGCGAGACGATCCGCACGGGGCGTCCCGTCGTGATCTGTCCGTACATCCCCGCGGCGGAGATCCCGATTCCCTGCTGGCCGCGCTGCTGCTTGAGGCGGTGGAACTTCGAGCCGTAGAGCAGCTTCCCGAAGATCCTCGGGATCTGCTGCCGGACGATGCCGGGGCCGTTGTCCTCGACGGCGATCCGGTACCGGCTCTCCGCGACCTCCGAGATCTCGATCGCGAGGTCCGGAAGGATTCCCGCCTCCTCGCAGGCGTCGAGCGAGTTGTCCACGGCCTCCTTGACCGCGGTCAGGAGCGCCTTCTGGGGGTTGTCGAACCCGAGGAGATGGCGGTTCTTCGTGAAGAACTCGGAGATGGAGATCTCGCGCTGCCGGGCCGCCATCGAGACGGCGTCCTCCCGCCGTCCCTCCGCGCCGCGGGCCTTCCGGCCCGAGGCCCTCGGCCTCGGCGCCGGCTCGGCGGCTTCCGGGGAGGCGGAGACGAGCTCGGAGGGCTCCTGGGGGTCTCCGAAGAGCGAGGCCTGCGCCTGCGCCGCCCTCAATCCCTGACCTCGAGGCGCCGCCATCCCGGGTCCGTCCTCCCCGCCGCGCCCGCTCCGGCGCTGCGAGCGGATTCTAGCAGGCGCGCGCCGGAGCGTGCCCTTGGGGACCGGGCGGGAGGTTCGAGTAGAATTCGCTCGGAGGCCGCGTGTCCGCAGTCCCGGATCGAACCGTCCCGGCGCCCGGCGGGAGCCGTCTCGTGCGGGCGGCCGCGATCGCCGCCGCGGCCTTCGTCGTCGGCTTCCTGGCCGTCCCAAGGCTCGAGATCCTCGGGGGCCGGGTCGGAGACGCGCTGCGTGCGGCGTACCATCCGCTCTGCCACCAGCTCCCGTCCCGCTGCCTCGATCTCGACGGACGGCCCTGGGCGGTGTGCGCCCGGTGCGCGGGGCTCTATCTCGGGGGCGCGGCCGCGCTCGCGATCGCGGCTTTCTCTCGGCGCGCCGCGCGGCTCGCCCCGCGTCCGGCCTGGCTTCTCGTCGCCGCGCTGCCGACGGCTCTCGACGCCGCCCTCGCGACGCTCGCGGGCGCCGGCGTCCCGAACCTGCCCCGGCTGATCCTGGCGCTTCCGGCCGGGTTCGTGGCCGGGCTCTTTCTCGCGGAAGGTCTCGCGGATCTCGGAGGACGAAGATGGACGACCGCTCCCCGAACATGCTCCGACCGACGCTGATCGCGGGCGCCCTCTTCGGCGCGCTCTCGGCGGTCCCGTTCCTCTCCCTTCTGAACTGCGCCTGCTGCGCGCTCCTGTGGGGATGCGGGCTCCTCGCGGCCCGGCTCTACTCGGGCGCGTGCCGCGGGCAGGGGGTGGCCTTCCGGCCTGCCACGGGGGCCGTCGTCGGCCTGATCGCCGGTGCCTTCTACGCGCTCGCGCAGACGGTCACGGACGCGGTCTTCAAGGCGGCGCTCGGCGATCCGACCGCCCGGTGGCTCGTCGGCGTCGTCGAGGCGCTTCCCAACGTTCCCGACGACCGGCGGGAAATGATGCTCGCCGCGCTGCGCGAAGCGGCCGAGCCGAAGGTCACGGCGGCGTCCCTGCTCATGGGATTCTTCCTGACGGTGCTGCTCGCCGCGGTGTTCTCGACCCTCGGCGGCCTGATCGGGGGCGCCGTGTTCAAGGTGCAGGCGGAGCCGGGCGCGGATCCGGCCGGGAGGGCCGGCGGGCCGGGGGGGCCGCCGGTCGTCTGAGGGGCCGGCGGGGGGTCCGCCACTGCCCGCGGGCGGACGGTGTGACGTCCGCCGGCGGACACCCCTCTCGCCGCCCCCTTCGAAACCGCGGATCGGCGCGCCCCGCGAGCGTTGCGGCGGCCCGCGAGCCTGGCCCGCGGTTTGCCGATCCTCGGGGCGCGGTGGGGGCGCCGCCCCCGGCCGCCCGCGGCGGGACCGGGACCCTCGTCGCGGACGGAGTTCGCCGCCGGGTGCGGACCGGGGTTTTTCGAGGAGGCGACCCCGGTCCGCTCCCGTACCTACCGCTCCGCCTCTCGGAGCCCCGCTATAATCCGGGTTTCCGGTCGCGCCTCGGCGCGGCGGAAAGGAGCGGTGGACCGTGGCCGATCCTCGCGGGGCGCTCCCGCCGTTCGGCGGCGAAGAGGCGGCCTCTCCCTTCGACTCCGCCCGGGTCGCCGTCCTCCCGGTCCCCTACGAGGGGACGGTCTCGTACGGGCGGGGCGCGGCGGCGGGGCCCGCGGCGATCCTGACCGCGTCGGCCCAGGTGGAGCTCTTCGACGAGCAGACGGGGCTCGAGCCGTTCCGCGCCGGGATCTGGACGGACGCGCTCCTGCCGATTCCGGAGGGCCCCTCCGAGCGGGTCGCGTCCGCCGTGGAGCGGCGCGCCGGCGAGCTGATGGACGCGGGCAAGTGGGTCGTGACGCTCGGCGGCGAGCACTCGGTCACCCCGGGGGCGGTGCGAGCCGCGGCCCGGCGGAGCGCCGGCCTCCGCATCGTGCAGCTCGACGCGCACGCCGACCTCCGGGAGTCCTACGAGGGGGACCCGTGGAGCCACGCCTCGGCGATGGCCCGCTGCGCCGAGGTCGCGCCGATCCGCGCAATCGGCGTCCGGAACTACTCCGCCGAGGAGGCCGCGCGGATCCGCGCCGGCATCCCCGGATACGCGGTCGTGCACGCGTGGGAGATGGAGGGGGACGGCTGGCAGGAGCGCGCGATCGAGGGGCTCGACGGGGCGCCGGTCTATCTCACGATCGACCTGGACTACTTCGATCCCTCGGTGATCCCCGCCACCGGCACGCCGGAGCCGGGCGGGATCGCCTGGTGGCCGACGCTGCGGTTCCTCGACGCGCTTTTCCGCCGCGCGCGCGTCGTGGCGTGCGACCTCGTCGAGCTGGCCCCGGCTCCCGGGCTGCACGCCGCCGACTTCGCGGCCGCCCGGCTGGCCTACAAGCTCGTCGGGATGCGGTTCCCCGAGGAGAGCCGCGCGCGCGTCCCGGGCCGCTGAGCGGCCTCCTCAGTCCCGGGCCCAGCGGAGGATCTCGGGAATCGTCGGGCGCTTCCCGTACATCAGGACGCCGACGCGGAAGATCTTGGCGACCCCGCGGAAGACGAGCCAGATCGACAGGAGGAGCAGCGCGATCGAGAGGGCGATCTCCCACACCGGCGGGGAGATCGTGCTGATCCGCGCGTACATCAGGATCGGCGTGAAGAACGGGATCAGCGAGCCGACGGTGGCGAGCATCGAGTCCGGGTTCGCGATGACGAAGAACGACGCCGCGTAAGGCACGACGAGGATCATCGTCACCGGGGTCTGCAGGTTCTGCGCCTCCTGCTCCGAGTTGCAGACCGCGCCGATCGCCGCGAAGATCCCGACGTACAGGAAGTAGCCGAGCACGAAGAAGACCACGAAGTACGCCATCTTGAGCGGCGACACCGAGTCGAGCATGCCCGCCAGGTCTCCCTGGATGTTCTGGGCCCCGACCCACATGCGGAGCGCGCCGGCGGTCGCGGCGTAGACCGCCATCTGCGTGAGCCCCACGAGCCCGATCCCCAGGATCTTCCCGACCATCAGCTGCCGGGGGCTCATCGAGCCGAGCAGCACCTCCATGACACGGTTCGACTTCTCCTCGAGGACGCCCCGCATGACGGCGATCCCGTACAGGAGGAGGGCCATGTACAGGATCACGATGAAGATGAACGTGCCGTAGATCGCCTGGTTGAAGCCCCTCTTCCTGGCCTCGCCCGTCTCCGAGATCTGGAACGTCTCGAGGTCCACGGGCGCCATGAGCCTCTCGATCTCCGCCCGGTCGGCCGCCAGGCCGCTTCGCTCGAAGCGGACGCGGACGACGACCTCCGCGAGAGCCCGCTCCACGGCCGCTATGATCTGGATGTTCCCGACGTTCTGTCCGTAGAAGCGGAAGGCGTTCTCGGCGTACAGGTCCTTCTCGGCCGTGACGATCGCGTACAGGTCCTTCTTGCCGATCCGCGGCTCGGCTGCCTTCCGCGTCGCCTCGACCGAGCCCAGCAGCGGCAGCCGCTCGAGGAGGATCTGCGGGCGTCCGTCCTTGAGCTTCTTCTCCGCGACCGCCTCTTGGAGCGGCTCGAAGAGGGCCCCCGAGCCGTCCGCCAGCCCGATCCGGCGCTGCTGCTCCGTCCTCATCATGAAGAGCGAGACCATCCCGAACATGAGCCCGAGGATCAGGAGCGGGATCACGAAGGTGCCGATCCACCAGGACTTCTTGCGCACCCTCTCCAGGTACTCCCTGCGGATGACCGTCAGCACCTTATGCATGGGGGCTCTCCCCTCCGACCAGCGCGATGAAGATGCTGTGGAGCGTCGGGGAGACGACCTCGAATCTCCGGATGCGGAGCTTCGAGGACGCCTCTGCGAGGAGCTTCTGGGGGTCCGCGCCCGGCTCCAGAAGGACCTCGACGCTCTGCCCGTAGTCGTCCACTCCGATCACGTGCGGAAGCCACCTGAGGAACCCGCCGTCCCCGTCGAACTCGAGGAGGACCGAGCTCCGGCCGAAGCCCGCCTTGATCTCGGCGAGGACTCCCTCGCGCACGACCTTTCCGTGGTCGATCAGCACGATGCGCCGGCAGAGCTTCTCGGCGGTCTCCATCTGATGCGTCGAGAAGAGGATCGTGGTCCCGGTCCGGTTAAGGTCGAGGATCACGTCCTTGAACAGGCTCTGGTTCACGGGGTCCATCCCCGAGAACGGCTCGTCGAGGACGAGGAGATCCGGTTTCGCCAGCACCGCGGCCACGAACTGCGCCTTCTGCTGCATCCCCTTCGACAGCTCCTCGACCTTGCGCTCCTTCCATTCCCCGAGCTGCAGGCGGTCGAGCCAGAGGAGCGCCGCCCTCCGGGCCTCCGTCCGGGACATCCCCTTGATCGCTCCGTGGAACTCGAGCATCTCGGCGACCTTCATCTTCCGGTACAGGCCGCGCTCCTCGGGGAGGTAACCGATCCGGTCCTTCAGGCCGTCGCCGAGCCTCTCCCCGAGGACCCGGATCTCCCCCTCGTCGGGACGGAGGATGTCCATGATCATCCGGATCGTCGTCGTCTTCCCGGCGCCGTTGGGGCCGAGAATCCCGAAGATGTCGCCGCGGGGGACGTCGAACGAGACGCCGTCCACGGCGCGGAAGCTCCCGAACACCTTCGCGACGTCGCGGAGCGAAACCGCCGTCTCCATTCCTCCTCCCCTCCGGACGGGTACGCGCCCGTCCGAGGCCGTTCGGCGGATTATACGGGGGGGCGGCCGGAATCGCAGCGGCTCCGGGCGGGCCGCGGCCGCGGGGGATTGCATCGGGGCTTCCGGTTCCGGATAATCGGCGCGCGATGCTCACGGGCTTCAACACGGACGTGGAGTACGAGGGGAGGGTGTTCCACGTTCAGACGGAGGACAAGGGGCTCTTGAACCCCGTCGTCGAGAGCCTCGTCTACGCGGCGGGGGAGATCGTGGGCTCCCAGAGGAGCTCCTACGGCGACATCGCGGAGCCGTCCCTCTACTCCGAGACCGAGCTCCATCGCCGGATGGAGGCGCAGCATCAGGCCGTCATCCGCGAGGTGATGAGCGGACGCTACGACCCGGAGGGGCCCAAGCCGTTCGGGTACAACATCATCACGAACCGGAGCCTCGACGAGGTCGTGCTCGACTACCTGTCCGGCCAGAGCGGAATCAGCCGGATCCGCCTCGAGATGGAGGAGCAGCGGACGCTCGAGGAGGGGACCCAGCCGACGCTCCGGCTTCGCGTCGTCGCCGAGGAGACGGAGAGCCCCGTGGCGGGAGCGCGCGTCGTCGTGAAGCTCCTGACGACGAGGGAGCGGCCCCGGGAGCTGTTCTCGGGCGCGACCGCCGCGGACGGACGCGTCGAAGCCACGATCGAGATCCCCGAGGATCCCGACTCGATGGTGGCCGTCCTCTGCCAGGCCCAGGTCGGGGGCGACAACGCGGAGATCAAGCAGCTGGTCCGGAAGACGTCCGGAGGGGCCTGACGCCTCAGCGCCGCACCGCGCCGCGCGCGCGCTCGATCTCCCTCCGCGCCTCTTCCCGGCGGCCGGCCTCGCGCTTGTCGTACGCCTTCTTCCCCTTCGCCAGGGCGATCTCGACCTTGATCCGCCCTCCCTTGAGGTACATGCGGGTCGCGACCAGCGTCATGCCCGAGGATTCGCTCGCACGCTCGAGCTTCCGGATCTCGCGGGCGTGGAGGAGCAGCTTGCGCGGTCTCGCGGGGTCGAGGTTGTCTCGGCTCCCGGGAAGATAGGGGGAGATGTGGGCGTCGAGCAGGAACGCCTCGCCGTCGCGGATCTTCGCGTAGGCCTCCTTGAGGCTCACGCGCCCGTCCCGGACCGACTTGACCTCCGGGCCGGTCAGCGCGATTCCCGCCTCGATCCGCTCGAGGAGGTGATACTCGTGGTGGGCCGCGCGGTTGGACGCCAGGACCGGGTTCTCGCTCCGCTGCCTTCCCGCCCTGGCCATCGTTCCGACCTCGCCGCGCGACGCCGGGGGAGTATAGCAGGGTGCGCGTACCGCTCCTCGCCGCCGCGGGGGCGGTGCTATATTGGCGCGGAAGCCCGGCCGGAGGCTCGTTTCGTCTCGCGCTCGACCGGTCGAGAGGGAGCCCTTGGACGTCGTAGTCGTGCGAATCCCGCCGACGGGGAGGTGCGTCACCTGCCTCGCCAACGGTCTCGACCTGGCCGCCGGGGACGACTGCATCATCGAGTCGGAGCGAGGGATCGAGTTCGGGTTGGTCGCCCGGCCCGCCGTGTCGAACCCCCTGCGGCGGGAGTCCGACGGCCCGCTCCCGCGCGTCCTGCGGCGAGCGACCCGCGACGACGAGGAGGCGTACGCGCACAAGGTGTCGATCGAGCGCGAGGGGCGGACCTTCTGTCTCGCGCGGATCGAGGAGCACCGCCTTTCGATGAGGCTGGGGCACGTCGAGCGCCAGCTCGACGGGAAGAAGATGACGTTCCACTTCACGGCCGACGGGCGTGTGGATTTCCGCGAGCTCGTGCGGGACCTGACGACCCAGTTCCACACCCGGGTCGAGCTTCGGCAGATCGGGGCGCGCGACGACGCGGGCATGCTCGGGGGGTGCGGGGTCTGCGGGCGCGTGCTGTGCTGCGTGGAGTGGATCCGCGGCTTCGATCCCGTGTCGATCAAGATGGCCAAGACGCAGGGGCTGTCGCTCAACCCCGCGAAGATCTCGGGCACGTGCGGGCGGCTGATGTGCTGCCTCAAGTTCGAGTACGACCCCTCTTCCTCCGGGCGGAGGCGAGCGACCGGGTCAGCGCCGGGCGCCGAGCCCGGCGCGGCCGCCGGGGGGTCCTCGCCCCGGTCCTCCTAGAGATCCTCTCCGATCTCCGCGAGCCGGCGATAGAGCTCGGAGCGGTCGAGCCCGAGGCTCCTCGCGGCCCGGCGCAGCGCGCTCCTGCGATCGCCGGGGCAGGCCGCGAGCGCTTCGCGCCACGCCTCCCGCAGGCGCGACGCGTCGTCGCGGGCCTTCGCGCCGTCCCGGCCCGGGGACGCCCCCTGGACCGCGATCGCGATCTCTCCGCGGACCGTCTCTTCCCCCAGGGCCGCGAGAACCTCCGACGCGCTCCCCGCGATCACCGTCTCGTGGAGCTTCGTGATCTCCCGGCCGAGAACGACGCGGCGCTCCCCGAACACCGACTCGAGATCCCGGAGGGCCTCGCGGATCCGGTGCGGCGTCTCGAACACGACGACGGTCCGGGGCTCGTCCCGCAGCTCCCGCAGCCGCCGCCTCCTTTCGCCCGCCCGGTGGGGGAGGAAGCCTTCGAACACGAACCGGTCCGCGGGAAGGCCCGCCGCCGACAGGATCGCGGCGACGGCGGACGGTCCGGGAACGGGGCAGACCCGGATTCCCTCGTCGAGGGCCGCACGCACGAGGACGGAGCCCGGGTCCGAGATGCCGGGCGTGCCCCCGTCGCTCACCAGCGCCACGTCCTCTCCCCGGCGCAGCATGCGAAGGATCGGCTCGAGGCGGGCGCGCTCGTTGAACTTGTGGCACGAAACCGTTCGCCGCGCCTCGATCCCGAGACGCGCGAGCATGCGCCCCGTGCGGCGCGTGTCCTCGCAGGCGACGCAGGCCACGGAGCCGAGCACCCGCGCCGCGCGGGGGGAGAGATCCTCGAGGTTCCCGAGCGGCGTCGCCACGACGTGGAGGGTACCGGGCACGACGCGATGGTAACACCGGCGCGGCCTCGGACCTCCTCGGTTCGACCCGCGGCCCCGGCGAGGTTAGTATGAGAGGCCCGGCGCGCGCCGGCGGCGGCGGAGGGAAGATGACGCTTGCGAGCGTGGTGAGCGCGGCGACGGCGGCCCTGGCGATCGTCCTCGCCTCGGGCCCGCTCGCCGCCGGCGGGGCGGCGGATGCGCCCCGCCCCATCCCGGTCCACGAGGATCCCGCCGAGCTCGAGGACGCGGTCCTCGACGCGACCCGCGCGTTCCTGAGGTCCGACCTCGTGGGAGCGCGCGCCGCTCTCGATCGAGTGGAGACGGGCTGCCGGCGCCTGGCCCTCGACGAGGCGGTCGCCTATCCGTCGGAGATCGTCCTCTTCGACGAGGCCTTCCACAAGGCGCTCGACGTGGCGCGCGAGTTCTCCGGCCGCGGCCTCGACGAGCGAGCGTTCGATCAGCTTCGATGGATCCACAAGAGCTGCCGGACGTGCCACGAGATCGCCCGGAGGCAGGGGATTCCGGGGACTCCCGCTCCGACCGCTCCCCCGGTGAAGGAAGGGCAGGCGCCCCGCGCGGAGTGACGGGGTCGGGGGCGGGACGGCTCCGCCCCGGCTCAGCTCTTCCAGTCGCGGGGGTAGCGGAAATCCCACCCGACCGTGCGGGTGGAGACCTTGGCGATCACCGGGAGCCGCCTCTTGAACTGGGAGCGGACCACGAGGCGGCCGACCCGGGCGACGAGCTCCGGCTCGAATCCGGCCGCGACGCAGGCGTCGGGGGAGAGCCTGGAGTCCACCAGGAGCGCCAGGAGCCGATCCACGCGGTCGTAGGAGAACCCGAGATCGGTCTCGTCCGCCTGGCTCGGCCACAGGTCGGCGGAGGGCGGCTTGCGCCGGATCGACGCGGGGACCCGGAGGTGGGCGGCCAGCTCGCGGACCTGAGTCTTGTAGAGATCGCCGAGCGGGTTGATCGCCGACGCGAGGTCCCCCCAGAGGGTCCCGTATCCGAGCAGGATCTCCGTCTTGTTGCTCGTGCCGAGAACCAGCGCGTGATGGTGCTCCGAGCGGTCGTAGAGCACCGTCATTCGCACGCGGGCCATCACGTTCCCGAGGCGGAGTCGGCCCACGCGCCCCGCCGCCGCCGCGAACCCGTCCACGACGGGGGTGATGTCGATTCTCTCGCCGACGATCCCCAGAGCCCCGATCACCCGCTCGGCGTCGCGCAGGGAGTCTGGGCTGCTCGTGCGGTAGGGGAGAAGCGCCGCGATCACACCCTGGGGGCCGAGCGCTTTCGCCGCGAGGTACGCCGCCACCGCCGAGTCGATCCCTCCGGAGAGGCCGAGCACGACCCGGGAGCGGCCCGTTCGGAGGACCTCGGAGCGGATGAACCCGGTCAGGATCCGGGTCGTCAGGTCCCGGTCGAGCGAGAGGTCCGGCTCCGCGGATCCGGCGCGGCCGGGCCGGCGCGGCTCGCGCTTCATCGGTCTCGCCCGCCGCGGCCCGCGGCCGTCCCGCCCTCCTTGCCCGCTCCGGGGAGGTCGTAGCGCAGCCGCCGGATCCTCTCGACCTCCCGGTGCACGAGATCGAGGTTCTCGTCCCGCAGCAGAGGGTAGGAGAGGCGGGCTCGGCGCAGCACCTCCGCCTCGAGCGTCGCGATCCCGAGCGCCGGCTCGAGCGCGGGAACCGAGGCGACCACGCGTCCGAACGGGTCGACGGCGAGGGACCCGCCTCCGAAGTTGAGCCCGTCCTCGTAACCCACGCGGTTCACGTACACGGCGAAACAGGTCTGGAAGCGGGCCGTCGCGCGCAGCAGATCCCGCCAGACGGCGACGCTCGTGATCCCCACGCCCGGCCGGGCCCCCCGCGTCGGACCGCTGCTGGCCACGATCAGGACGTCCATCCCCTGCTGCGCCAGGATCCACGCGCAGGAGGGGTGCCAGCAGTCCTCGCAGACGAGCACCCCGGCCCGGCCGAAGCGCGTGTCGAACGAGCGGAGGGTGTCGCCGGAAGCGAAGTCGCGGCCCTCCTCGAACAGGCCGTAGGTCGGGACGTACACCTTCCGGTGCACGTGCACGACGCGCCCCTCGCTCAGGTATGCCACGGCGTTGTGGTAGAGGTGCCGCGGGGTCTCCTCGACGAAGCCCGCGACGACGTCGATCCCGCGGGACAGGCGGGCGAGGCGGGCGAGCTCCCGGGAACCCGGGCGGAGCGCGACCTCCGGGACCTGATCCCGGAGGAGATAGCCGGTCATCGACAGCTCGGGGAAGACGACGAGACCCGCCCCCGCGCGGCGGGCGTCGCGCACGGCGCTCGCGTGCAGATCCAGGTTCGCCTCGAGATCGCCGAGCTTCGGCTCGATCTGTGCGAGGGCGACCCGCGCGTCCCTCATCGCGCACCCTTCGCCGGGCCCCATGGCGCCGGACCCGCCCAGGCTAGCACACGCCTCGGGCTCGGCCGCTTGCGGGGCGGGTGTGCCGCTCGCGTCCCCGGCGACGACGACCCTGCCATACCGGCACGGTCCGGGCCCTGGGTTTCCAAGTGCGCCAAAGTGCCCGGATTGGCCCGGGAGGGTTTTCCAAGGCCGCTCGGCCCCTCGCGAGCGCGCGGCAGATCGATGTCGTGTTCTTACAATGACTTGATGTGGGTCCTCGATCTCCGTTCGGGCGTCGCGAAACCGTGGCCCGATTCTTTCATCTCTACGGGCAGGCGGCTGCAATCCGAGGGGCGGGGAATTCGCCCTCGAGATCCCGCCGGCGGTTTCCCGAAAGTCGGAAGTCCCGGAGGGCCGGACGGCGGAGCCGGCAGGAAGGTTTCGAGGGCGATGAGGAGCAGCGCGATCCTGGACGAGATGATGGTCCTCGACGTCGACTCGGCCGAGGCCGTGGCGGAAGCGCAGGCCGAGGTCGAGGCGGCGCAGCGCCTCGCGCGACGCAAGCGCGACGCCGAGGCGGACCGGCCGACGGCGGCGATCCTTCCGATCTACCTGCGAGAGATGGGCGCGACTCCTCTCATCGACGAGGGCCGGGAGGTCGAGCTGGCGCGCGAGCTCCAGGACGGCCGGGAAGGCCTCGCTCGGATCGCGATCCGGGTTCCCGCGTCCTGCCGGGAGCACGTCCTCGAGGGAGGCCTCGCGGGGCCGAAGCGGGGCCGGGAATGGCCCCTCGACCAGATGGAGTCCTTCTGCACGCGTCTCTTCCGGTACGAGAGGGAGTTCCGCGATCCGAAGCTCGCCGCCCTCGTCCGGTCCGCCCTCGAGCACAAGCGCCACGTCGATCACGCGCGCGACGCCCTGATCCTGGCGAACCTGCGGCTGGTCGTGCACATCGCGAAGAAGTACCTGAACCACGGGATCTCCTTCATGGACCTGATCCAGGAGGGGAACATCGGCCTCATGAAGGCCGTCGAGAAGTTCGAGTACGAGCGGGGGAACAAGTTCTCCACCTACGCCTACTGGTGGATCAAGCAGGCGATCGAGCGCGCCATCGCCGACAAGGCGCGGATCATCCGGATCCCCGTGCACGTGAACGAGAAGATCAAGAAGATCGCCCGTGTCGCGCGGGAGCTGGGAGAGACGCTCGGCCGGAAGCCGACCCCGCAGGAGATCGCGAAGAAGCTGCGCATGCCCGTGGCCAAGGTCGAGGAGATCCTCGGCGTCGTGCAGGAGCCCCAGGCGCTCGAGGACGTCTCCTCGTCCGACGACGACGGTCCCGGGTTGCTCCGCTTCGTGGCGGATCCGAACGCCCAGTCGCCGCTCGACCGGACCGTGGACCGGGAGCTGCGCGAGAAGATCCAGAAGACCCTGCGCGTCCTCAACCCGCGCGAGGAGGAGATCGTCCGCCTGCGCTTCGGGATCGGCCGCGACATGCCGTACACGCTCGAGGAGATCGGCCGCGTGATGGGCCTGTCCCGGGAGCGGGTCCGGCAGATCGAGGCGACGGCGCTCCGGAAGATCCAGTCGGCGCAGGAATGCTCCCAGCTGCGCGAGTTCCTCGCCTGACCGCTCGGCGGCGGCCCGGCCACGCGAGCGTCGCGGGCCCCTGTGGAAATCCCGGAGCCACTTTCGCGTCTCGTCGAAAAGCGGAGGTCGCCGGCCCACCAAAGCCGTTGACCCGTTGACGGGATGCGACTTGCCCCGCTCCGGCCCCGAGGGCGCCGCGGCCCGGGCGCGGCGCCCGGCCGGCGAGCGTCCGGCGGGATGCACAGCTTTTCCACAGGCTGTCGGAGGAGCCTCCCGGCCTCCCGCGCACGGGGCGGTTCGGGGCCGCTGCGGCGCAGAATCCGCGGAGAGTGCCCGGCTCCGGGAGGGCCGGGGCGGGATGACGGTAGATTCGAATCGGCATGCAGCGAATCGCAGAGCGGAGCGCGGAGATCGCGACCGGGGGGGAGATGAGGTCGATCTTCGAGGTGCGGCGCGCCTATCACGACTCGCTGTCGAACATGCGAGGCTGGTTGACGGACTCGGTGGTGTCCGGCGGCCTGACCGTGCTCGACAGACTCTCCATCATCGATGCGTGGCAGCAGGAAATGGTGGAGTTCTTCGAGCGAAACGGCTACTGCTTCGCGTGCAACCGCCGCCTCGATCGCTGCCGCTGCCCCCGGGAGCCCTACCCGGGCGAGTGAGCCTCCGGGCGCGGCGGTCCGGCGGCGCCGGTGGCGTCCGTCCTTGACACGGACAACCGCGGGGATAGACTGCAAAAGCTCGATGAACCCGCACCGGTACCGCCGCCTGGCGAGCCTGCTGCTGGTCCCGCTGCTCTTGCCCGCGGCGGCGGCGGCGGGTCCGCCGCCTTCCCCCGCGCCAGAGGCATCGAAGCCGTCGTCCCGGACGGCGACCCCGCGGCTCCCGGAAGGACTCGAGGTCGAGGCGTCCCGCATCCTGGAGCTCCCGGAGGCGGACGGGTACGTCCTCGAGGGAGCGGTCTCGATCCGCTCCGGCCGATCCCGCATCCAGGCGGACCGGATCGAGATGCGCCAGGGGCGCTACCTGGAGGCGAGCGGAGACGTGCTGCTGGTCTGGGGCCGGAACCGGATCTCGGGCGCCCGGATGACGTACGACCTCGAGACCGAGCGAGGCGCGATCGACGACGCGACCGGACAGGTCGAGCCGGAGTTCTTCTTCGTCGCGAGGCGGGCGGAGAAGATCGGCGACGACGCCGTGCTGCTGGACCACGCCACGATCACGACCTGCACGCAGCCCGTTCCGTACTGGTCGTTCTCGGTGGCCAAGGCGAAGATCCGCCTCGATCATTACGCGCACCTGAGCCACATCGCGCTGCGCGTCCGCAGGGCGCCGATCTTCTATCTCCCCTATCTCGTCTGGCCGGCGAAGCGGGACCGAGCGGCCGGGCTGCTCCTGCCGTCCTTCGGCTCCAACCGCGACCGGGGCGAGATCGTGGCGCTCCCGCTGTACCTCCCCATGGGGCCGAGCGCCGAGCTGACGCTCACGGCCGAGTACTTCACCCTCGCAGGGCTCGGGGGCGGCGCCGACCTGGCTTTTCTGCCGAACCGCCGGGGCGCGGGGCGCATGTCGGGCTTCTTCATCCGCGACGAGGTGGCGGAGACGGATCGTTACCGGTTCGCGTACAACCAGACGCAGGAGTTCGACAACGGCTTCCGCATGGTCGCCGACGTGAACCGGGTCAGCGATTTCGACTACTTCAACGACTTCGAGCGCGACCTGCGGCTGGTCTCTTCGCCGACGATCCTGACGAGAGTCGAGTTCAGCCGGAGCGGCGCGTGGACGAGTCTGAACGTGCGGGAGCTGCGGCGCGAGCAGCTCCTGTCGAACGGGACGAGCCAGACCCAGGAGACGCTGCCCGAGGTCGAGTGGCGCGGGAGGAGCCGCCGCCTCGGCCGGACGCCTCTGTACCTCAGCTTCGAGTCGAGCCTCGCCTCGATCTCCCAGAGCAGCGTGCAGCTTCGCACGGCCGGCGACGCGGAGTCCGGATACGAGACGTTCCGGTTCCCCCTCGAATCGGACTACTTCCGAGGCGACGTTTTTCCGACGATCTCAGCCCCCTTCTCGCCGGTGCCGTGGCTCGACGTGACGCCCTCGGTCAGCTCCCGCTACACGATCTGGACCCAGCACCAGCGGAGCGAGACCGTCGATGTCGAGGTCGGCGACGGCTCCTTCGACGTTCCCGTCACGAAGGTGGTCGACGACCGTCTGGCGCGGAGCGTGAGCAGCGCCGCGGTCGAGGTCGTCGGTCCGAAGCTGTTCCGGATCTTCGAGCGGTCCGGGGACGGGTTCTCCCCGCGCTACAAGCACGTGATCGAGCCGTGGGTCTCGTACGTGTACCAGCAGGCGTTCGCCCGGAGCTCGGAGATCCTCTCGTACGACGACGTCGACACCAGCCGCGGCGCGACCAACCAGCTCACGTACGGCGTGAGGACGCGCCTCTTCGCTCAGCGTCCGCGCTCGCTCCCCCCGCCCGCTCCCGGCACCAAGGAGGCGGTGCTCCTCCCCTCGGAGGGGTCCGCCGCCCCGCGGGAGGCCGAGGAGGGGGGCGCGGGCGACGGCGCCGCGCCGGAGAAGGCCGAGCCGAAGGCCCCGATGGAGCCTGTCGAGATCGCCTCGATCGAGATCCGCCAGGGACGCTCGTTCGGGCGGGACCTGACGGAGCGGGACGTGGACGGGGACGGCGTGCTCGAGCGGAGCCGCTTCTCCGCGATCGAGACGGTCGGACGCTTCAACCCGACGCGGACCACGAGCCTGGACCTGCGCACGAGCTACGACATCCTTCTCGGCAAGACGACCTCGCTGAGCCTGTCCGGGAACCTGCGGGGCGACTGGTCGCGGAGCTCCTTCTCGTTCGTGCGGACCGCCGCCACGACGGCGGGCGGATCCAGCAGCACGCAGGTTCGCTTCTCGGCCGGAGTGGACCTGCTCGGGAAGAAGCTCCGGATCGATGTCGACGGGTCCCTGGACGTCGACGAGCGGCGCTTCCCCGACCAGCGCTGGATCCTGGAGTACTACACACAGTGCTGCGGATTCCTCGCCGAGTGGTTCCGCCGGGACTACGCCGCGAACGACCGCGGGGAGTTCCGCTTCACCGTGGATCTGCGGGGCGTCGGCAAGCTCCTGGACATCCACCAGTGAGCCGCTCGCAGCGAGGCGAGCGGCGGCCCGCCGCGTTCGTGTAAGCTTCGGGCGGCGGACCTCGAGGGGGATCGGAGTGGGGAGGGTCGCGACGGAGCTTCGGCGGAAGTCGGCGTACATGGCGACGGGGCTGGCCGCGCTCCTGCTGCGCTGGCTCTCGCCGCTCGAGGCCGCGGCGTGCGCCGCCGCGGCTTTCCTTCTGTGCGGGATCCTCGCGCTGGTCCGGAGCCGGCGCGCCGGCCCCGTCTCCGAGGAAGAGGGCCGCAGGGGGTCGTCGGCGCTCCTGTCGTACTCGTTCGCGGTGCTCGGCCTGATCCTCGTCTTTCGCGGGAGGCTGGAGCTGGCGGCGGCGGCCTGGGCGCTGACCGCCTTCGGCGACGGGATGGCGACGGTCGCCGGGGTCACCCTGCGCGGTCCCAGGCTCCCGTGGAACCCGGCGAAAACGTGGTGGGGGTTCCTCGGGTTCGCGCTGTACGGCACGTGCACATCGGCCCTGCTCATCCGGTGGGTGCAGCACGGGAGGGCCGAGGGGGTCGGGGCGATCGGGGCCTCCTTCCTCGGATCCCCGTCGGCGCCTCTCTGGTCGGACCTCACGTTCCTCGTCCTCGGCTGCGCGGCGGCGTCGGTCGCGGCCGCCCTGGCGGAGTCCCTCGACGCCGGCGTGGACGACAGCCTTCTCGTGTCGGTTGTCGGGGGAGCGGCGCTCCACGCGGCGACCCTCGTGGAGCCGGCGCGGCTCGCCGCGCTCTCGGATTCCCTCGTGCCGGACCTGCCGCGCGGGGCCGTCGCGGCGGGGGCCGCCGCGGCCGTCCTGCTCCTCCTTCGCGCGGCGAGAGCTCCGGGGGCGGCCTGGGCCTGGCTCCTCGGGACGCTGCTGTTCTGGATCGGGGGATGGCGCCCGTTCCTCGTGCTCGCGGTTGTCGGGGCGATCGCCGTCGCGTGCGCGCGGCTCGCCGGGGAGGCCGCCGTTTCCCCGGAGGGAAAGGAGAGAGGGCGCAGGCTCACGGGGCGCGCCGCGGCCGGCGCGGTCGCCGCCCTGCTGTTCGCGCTCCTCGCCGCCGCCACGCCGCGCAGCGGACCGTTCGTCGTCGCGCTCGTGACGGCGTTGGCGGCGACGGCGGCCGGCTCGGCGGCGACGGCGGCCGTCCGGAGATCGGGGAGCCGCGGCGCTCGCGTCCCGGAGACCCCCGGGGCGCCGGGCCGCGCCTGGGGAGGGCTCTCCCTCGGGGGGACGCTCGCGGGGATCGCGGTGTCCGCCGGGATCGCGGCGGTAACCTGGGCCGTTTCCCTGACGCCGCCCGCGGGGCTCTGGATCGTCCCGGCGGGCACGCTTGCCGGTCTCGCGCTGGGACCGGCCCTGGGATCGGCGCGAGGAGGCCCGCCGCGGCCGGAGCGGGAGCTTCCGGGGATCGTGGGGATCCTGGCGGCCGCCCTCTCGGCCGCCGCGCTCGCCTCGATCGCGCGGATCTAGTGCCGGGAGGGGGCCGGAGGAACGCGGGCCACCACGACGCGGGCGGGCCGGAGCAATCGCTCCCCCAGCACGTAGCCGGGCCGGAGCGTCGACGCCACCGTGCCGTCGAGGTCCGCGCTGCCCGCGTCGACGACGTGGTCCGCCTCCGCGAAGTTCGGGTCGAAGGGCTGCCCGTCGGGGACGATCCGGGAGATCCCGCTCTTCTCGAGCGCGGCGACGAACCGGTCGCGCGCCAGGGCCACTCCCCTCGCGAGGGGCTCGGCCTCCCGGACGTCGGCCGCGTGAGCGAGCGCGAGATCGAGGTCGTCCGCCGTCTCGAGGAGCTCCGCGACGAGGGCGCCGAAGCGGGCCTCGGCCCTCCGCTCGACGTCCCGTGCGAGACGCTCGCGAAAGGCGTCCTGCTCCTCCCGCGCCTGGCGGTACGCGGCGACGTACTCCTGGAGCCTGCGCTCCGCCTCGTCGGCTCGGCGCCGGCATTCCTCCACGACGGTCGGTTCGAGAGAGGGTGCCTCTCCCTTGCCGTCCTCCTCCGCCCCGCCGCCGGCGGCGCGAGCCCAGTGCCGCTTGTCCTCGACCTTGAGCTTCGGGCGCCGCGGTCCTTCCTCCCGGACGGGAGCCTCGTCCGTCCCGGCGCCGTCGCTCTCGATGTCTCTCATGACGCCTCGACCCCCGATGGTCGCCTTCCGCCCCGTCAGCGGCCGGTCAGGCGCCGGATCCGCTCCTCGATCGGAGGGTGGCTGCTGAACAGGTTCGAGAAGGCGCGTCCCGAGAACGGCTTCACGATGAAGAGGTGGCTCGTCGATGGGCTCGTCACGAGGGGCAAGCGCTGGGCCGCGGCCCCGAGCTTGTCGAGCGCGCGCGCGAGGCCGTAGGGATTCCCGGCGAAGCGCGCCCCCGTCGCGTCTGCCGCGTACTCCCGCGACCTTGAGACGGCCATCTGGATGACCAGGGCCGCGATCGGCGCGAGAATCGCCATCGCGAGGAGCCCGAGAGCTCCGCCTGCGCCCCCTTCCCGGTCGTCGCGCCCGCCGGCTCCTCCGAAGATCGCCGCGAACCGGGCCATGCTCGCGAGCATGGTGATCGCCCCCGCGATCGTCGCCGCGATCGAGGCGATCAGGATGTCCCGGTTGCGCACGTGCCCGAGCTCGTGGGCCACCACGCCCTCGAGCTCCTCGTCGTCCATCATCCGCAGGAGGCCTGCGGTCACGGCGACCGCTGCATGGCGCGGATTCCGCCCGGTCGCGAACGCGTTGGGCGCCTCCTGGGGGAGGACGTACAGCTTCGGCTTGGGGAGGCCCGCGCGCGCGACGAGCCGATCGACGATCCCGTGGAGGCGAGGCTCCTCGGCGGCGCTCACCGGCTGCGCCCGATGCATCGCCAGCACGATGCGGTCCGAGAACCAGTACGCCCCGAGATTCATGACCGCCGCGAAGCCGAGTGCGAGCACCATCCCGCCCCGGCCGCCCATGGCGCCTCCGCAGACCACGATGAGTCCGGTCAGGAGCCCGAGCAGGAGCACGGTCTTGATGTGGTTCGTCGTCGTCATGGTTCCGCCCTCTTTCTTACCTGACTTCGATCTTTACGCGGCCGGCCTCCGAAGCCTGCTTCTTGGGAAGGGATACCTCGATCACGCCGTCGCGATGCGACGCCTCGATCTTGAGCCGGTCCACGCTCGGAGGGAGCGAGATCCGCAGCGCGAACGGGCCTTGAGGCCTCTCGGCCCGGAGGTAGCTCTCGCGTCCCGGCCCCGCGTCTCCCCGCCGCTCGCCCTTGAGGACGAGGTCGTCTCCCGACACCTCGATCGCCACGTCCTTCGAGGCGACTCCCGGCAGGTCCGCGCGCACGACGAAACGCGTGGCCTCCTCGAACAGGTCGACCGGAGGTCTGAAGCCTCCCGCGGCGAGGGCCTCCGTGCCTCCGGGGCCCCCGGACCGGGCCAGGGCCTCGTCGAAGAGTCGGTTCATCCGCTCCTGCAGCCCCACGAGATCGCGGATCGGGTCCGAGCGCTGAATGGCCACGGTGAGTTCCTCCCTTTCCCGCTCCGATTCTACCCCGCGCCGCCGCTTCCCGCGGCGGGGGCCTTCGAAAGGACGAGGCCCTCGGCCCCGGCGTCCACCCGGACGACGTCACCGGGGGCGAACGTCCCGTCGAGGAGACGGAGCGCGAGCGGGTCCAGGATCATCCTCTGGATGGCCCGCTTGAGCGGGCGGGCTCCGAACGCAGGGTCGTATCCCGCGTCGGCGAGCCGGCTCCTCGCGGCGTCGGTGACGGCGACGTCGATGCGCCGCTCCGCGAGCGTGAGGCGGAGGCGGGAGAGCTGGATTTCCACGATGGAAGCCAGGTCCTCCCGGGACAGCGACCGGAACACGATCACGTCGTCGAGCCGGTTCAGGAACTCCGGCCGGAACGCCTCCCGGAGAGCCCGCTCCACGTGCTCGCGGATCCGCTCGGGGTCGTCCCCGGCGTGATCGAGGATGTACGCCGAGGCGAGGTTCGACGTGAGGATCAGGATCGTGTTCCGGAAGTCCACCGTCCGCCCTCGGCCGTCGGTCAGGCGTCCGTCGTCCAGGACCTGGAGCAGGGCGTTGAAGACCTCCGGGTGCGCTTTCTCGATCTCGTCGAGCAGCACGACGGAGTACGGCCTGCGCCGCACCGCCTCCGTGAGCTGGCCGCCCTCCTCGTGCCCGACGTAGCCGGGCGGGGCGCCGATCATCCGCGCGACGGTGTGCCTCTCCTGGTACTCCGACATGTCCAGCCGGATCATGGCCCGCTCGTCGTCGAAGAGCGCCTCGGCGAGCGCCCGCGCCAGCTCGGTCTTGCCGACCCCCGTGGGGCCGAGGAAGACGAAGGACCCGATCGGCCGGCCCGGATCCTTGAGACCGGAGCGGGCGCGACGGACTGCGGTCGCGACGGCGGCCACGGCGTCGTCCTGCCCTATGACGCGCCGGTGGAGCTCGTTCTCGAGGTGGACGAGCTTCTGCATCTCGCCCTCGAGCATCTTCGAGACCGGGATCCCGGTCCACTTGGAGACCACCTCCGCCACGTCCTCCTCTCCGACCTCTTCCTTGAGCATCGCCCCGTCCTTCTGGAGATCCGCGAGGCGACGGCTCTCGGCCTCGAGGTCGCCCTGAAGCTTAGGCACCTCCCCGTAGCGGAGCTTCGCCGCGGTCTCGAGCGCCCCCTCCTTCTCCGCCCGCGCGGCCTCCGTGCGCTTCCGCTCGATCTCCTCCTTGACGGCCCGGATCCGGGAGATCGCGTCCTTCTCGGCGTCCCACCGCGCCTTCATCCTCGAGTGCCGCTCCTGGAGGTCCGCGAGCTCGGACTCGAGCCTGTCGAGCCGCTCGATCGAGGCCGGGTCGGTCTCCCGCTTCAGGGCCTGGCGCTCCACCTGGAGCTGCGTGATGCGGCGCTGCACCTCGTCCACCTCCGCGGGCACGGAATCGATCTCCATCCGGAGCCGCGCCGCGGCCTCGTCGACGAGGTCGATGGCCTTGTCGGGGAGAAAGCGGTCGGCGATGTACCGGCTCGAGAGGGTCGCGGCCGCGACGAGTGCGGCGTCCTGGATCTTCACGCCGTGGTGCACCTCGTACCGCTCCCGCAGTCCGCGGAGGATCGAGATCGCGTCCTCGACGGAGGGCTCTCCCACGAGGACCGGTTGGAACCGCCTCTCGAGCGCGGCGTCCTTCTCGACGTGCTTCCGGTACTCGCCGAGGGTCGTCGCGCCGATGCACCGCAGCTCGCCCCGGGCCAGGGCCGGCTTCAGGAGATTCGCGGCGTCCACCGCCCCCTCGGCCGCTCCCGCCCCGACCAGCGTGTGCATCTCGTCGATGAAAAGGATGATGCGCCCCTCCGAGTCCTCGATCTCGCGCAGCACGGCCTTGAGGCGGTCCTCGAACTCGCCGCGGTACTTCGATCCCGCGATCAGGGATCCGAGATCGAGGGCGACGAGCGAGCGGTCCCGCAGCGTCTCCGGCACGTCGCCGTCCGCGATCCGGCGCGCGAGCCCCTCGACGACGGCGGTCTTGCCGACCCCGGGGTCGCCGATCAGAACGGGGTTGTTCTTCGTCCTACGGCAGAGGACCTGCATCACGCGGCGGATCTCCTCGTCTCGCCCGATGACCGGGTCGAGCTTTCCCTGGCGCGCGAGCTCGGTGAGATCCCTCGAGAATCGGCGAAGGGCCTGGTACTTCTCCTCGGGGGAGGGGTCCGTGACACGGGCCGTTCCCCGGATCTCGCGCAGCGCCTGCAGGAGGCCGTCCGGCGTCGCCCCAAAGCGCCGGAGCACTTCGCCCGCCTCTCCGGACGCGCGGGCCATCGCGAGGAGGAGGTGCTCGGTCGAGAGGAACTCGTCCTGGAATTCCCGCGCGGCCTTCTCCGCGTCGCGCAGCAGATCCGACAGGGCTCGCGACATTGCGACGTCCGCCGGACCCTCGACCCTCGGCAGGGTGGCGAGCCGCTCCTCGGCCCCCGCCGCCACCGCCCGCGGATCGGCCCCCAGCTTCTCCAGGATCGGGCCTGCGACCCCTTCCCTCTGCCGCGCGAGCGCCAGCAGCACGTGCAGGGGACGGATCTCGGCGTGCCCCCGCTCGCGCGCGGCCTCCTGGGCCGACTGCAGGGCCTCCTGGGTCTTGATCGTCCACCGCTCCGCTCGCATCGGCATCCCCTCGCGCTCCGGGCGGCTCGCGCCCGGGCCCGTCGGAAGCTTCCTTTGGGATTGCGGACCGGGTTTGTCAAGAGAGGCGCGGGAGATCAGCGGTTCTCCACCGCGCACCGGATCCTAAGGCCCGGCACGTCCTCGCCCGGGAACCGCACGAGGCGGAGGGCGTCGTCCGCCAGGACCTCGAAGACGTTCCCGGACATCGTGACTCGCAGGCGCCCCCTCGCCGAGCCGCCGGCGATCGCGAGGGCCTGCGGCGCCGAGAGCGAGAAGTCGCCGCTCGCCCGGTCCTGGGTGTGCACGCCGAGGACGGCGAGGACGAGGGTCCCGCCCGGCGCGCTCTCGAGGGCCTCCTCGAGCGCGATGGCGGGGGGGCCCGAGAGCCGGAGGGCGTCGGAGGCGACCGGGATGCCGGTCGGGCGGCCCCCGAGGCGGCGGGCGTACTTGAGACCGAGCACGGGGGTAACGAGGCGGCCCCGATCGACGAACGTCGTGGGAGCGGCGGGAACTCCCTCCAGCGTGAACCGGTACGATCCGGCCTTGAGGGGCTCGAGCGGCTCGACGCGGAGCGACAGCCCTTCCGGGAAGACCGGCATCCTCGAGCCGAACGCCTTCGCCGGGAAGCGGCTCTCGCCGTGGGCCACGGCTGCCCCGTCGAGGTTGTGGAGGAGCGTCCCGAACACGAGCGAGCGGACGACAGCCGGGTGGAGGACCGCGAGCCGGCTTCGCGCCCCGCCCGGCGGGGCCGGGAGGCGCAGCCGCGCGGCCAGATCCGCGAGGCGATCGAGCCGGACCTCGAACTCCGCGTCCCCGTCCTGGGCTCGCGCGACGTGGCCGTTTCCGAGCTCGCCGTCGAACGTCGCGTGCCATCCGGCGAGCGTGGACTCCGACGACGCGTCGAGCCCTGACGACGTGACGATCCTCGCCGTCGTGTGCGTCGCGTGGAACGATCCGCTCCACGTCCGGAAGCCGTGGCTCGCGAGCCGGTCCCGGATCGCGCGAAGCCGTCCGGCGAGGGGCGCGAGGTCCCCGGCCGCCATCCGGGCCGCCGCCGAATCGAGCAGCGAGACGTCCGGCATCCTCGCCGGAGGCGCGACCTGGGCCGCGTCGGGGTCCTCTCTCGCCGCGGCCCGGGCGCGCTCGATCGCCTCCCCGAGCCCCTCCTCGATCGCCGTCCGGTCGAGGTCGCTCGAGACCACCCGGCCGTCCTCCCAGACGAGATGCCAGCGTGCGGAGAGAGCCTCCGCGATGCCGAGAGGGGAGTGGGGGCCTCCGGTGTGGGCGTCCTGGGTCCCGATCGAGGCGCGCCGGGACTCCGCGACGTGGACCGACCACTCGCGGACGCGCACCCCCCCGGGGCGGGCGGATCGCGCGGCGGCGACGAGGCGGTCGAGCGCTTCGTCGGAGGTCATGGGGGCCCTTCCCGTCCGGGAGGCGCCGGCCGCGCGCTGCGTCGCATCACGATCCGCCGAGCCGGAATGAGGGATCGGGGTCCAGCACCAGGAAGAAGTGGCTCCCCCCGCTCGAGGGAACGTTCTGGCCCCACTTTCCGCAGGTCCCGATCGCATCGAGCGCGAGCGGCCCGAAGGCCTCTCGGATCGCGGCGAGAGCGCCGAACATCGAGCCGGAGAAGATCGCCGGCCTGTGGAGGACGTCTCCGTCGCGGGTGATCCGCCGGATCGCCTTGCAGTGAAAGACGAAGTCCCCGGTCGCGGTGTTCACCTGGCCGCCCGTGTACCCCGAGAGCCAGGAGACCGCGGCGTGTCGTCGGAACACTCCCGCCGCCGAGAGCAGATCCCGGAGCTCCGCCGCCCCGTAGTCCTCGAAGGAGCCGGGCGCGGGGAGGGGATCGGCGACCTCGATCCGGATGTTGCTCATCCGGGGGAGCGGCGCCGATCGGTACGACTCGGCGCGCTCGGAGCCCCTGGCCGCGACCCCGGAAGCGGCCGCCGACCACGGGTCGGCGAGGGCGTCGGCGAGCGCGCCGCGGTCCACGATCGCGGCCCGCTCGCGCACGAGCCCGTTGGGGCCGTACGGCTGCCAGGCGTGGTCCCCGGGGATCGGCTCGTCCACGATCGAAACGCGATCCGCCCCGACCCGCTCTCCGGTCCGGTAGCGCCCGTCGCGGGCGAGCACCGACGAGCGGAACCCGTCGGCTTCCGCCGCGTGACCGAACGCCTCGTGGGCGAGCCCCTTGGCCAGCGTGTAGTCGATCACGAGGGGCGGGCAGCCTGCCGGATGGACGAGGGCGTCGGGAAGCTCTCTCGCGAGCCTCGCGGCGGCGACGGCCCGGCGCAGGAACAGCCCCGCGAGGCGCTCGTTCCACGCGAGCCGCGGGTCGGGTCCCGCCACCGAGGCGCCGATCGAATGCCGGGATCCGTCGCCGTCCGTCGTCGCGGCCGCCCGGAGCACCGCGCGCGGCATCGCGTACAGCACGTCGGTTCCGTCGGAGCGGAGCACTCGCCATGCGTCGAGATCCGACACCCAGGTCAGCCTCAGCCGGACGCCGGGCGCGGCGGCGGCGACCTCGCGCTCGATCTCCGCGAGCCGCGCCGCGACCGCCGGCGCCTCCGTCTCCTCGAACGCCTCGAGCCCCGAGGGGACCGAGCGCGCCACGACTACGGGGAGATCGGCGTCCGCCGAGGAGGCGACGCCCAGGGACTCGCCGCTCCGCGTCGCGTCCGCGGCGCGATCGAGGAGGCGAAGAGCGGGAAGAGGGTCGAGCCCGTCCCGGCTCGCGAGGGCCATGCGGCCCTCCGCGGTCCGCACCTGGACGCCGTGACCCGAGAAGACGGCGCTCGTCGACTCTTCCGTGCGTCCCGCCCGGACCACGACGCGCCGGACCGACCGGAGCTGCGTGCGCCAGACGGCGAGAACCCCCGCGCGCGCCGCCCGCGCCGCGATCTCCGCACCGAGCCCGTCGAGCGCCTCCAGCCTTTCGATCACGGTGCCCGAACGTTATCCCCGGCGGGCGGGGCTCGGCAAGCGGGGCGGCGGCGAGAGGAGGCCCCCTCCCTTCGGAGGGCGCGCCGTCAGTCGAGTTCGATCGCTCCCGAGACGCAGTGCTCGACGCAGATCCAGCACCCGGTGCAGGCCTCCGGCTTCACGATCGCGGTGCGCCCGCCGTGGTGCTCGAAGACGTCCTCGGGGCACACGGTGGCGCAGACGCCGCTCGCCTCGCAGAGATCGTAGTTGATCGAGACGGCCATCGGGCTCCCTCCGTGCGGGCTAACTTAGGCGCCCGGGGGCGCGCGAGCAACCGGGGGGCCCCGTCCTTGAACCGATTTCGAGCGGCGGTGTAGCATGCCCGCCCACGGCGGTCCCGGAGCCCCAGATGGCCGAATCCATGCGAGAACGGCTCGAGAGGGCCGAGGAGGCGGGCCTCGCCCCCTGGGCGTCGCGGTCGGTCGGGGCGACCCGGCGCTTTCCCCTCGAGGACGAGGGGCGGGCGTTCGACTACAGGACCGCGTTCCAGCGGGACCGGGACCGGATCGTGTACAGCCGCGCCTTCCGGAGGCTCCGGGACAAGGCGCAGACCGGGATCCTGCCCGCCTACGAGGACCACCGCCGGAACCGCCTGACCCACACGCTGGAAGTCGCGCAGCTCGCCCGGACGATCGGCCGGGCGCTCCGGCTCAACGAGGATCTCGTGGAGGCGGTCGCTCTCGGCCACGACCTCGGCCAGCCCCCCTTCGGACCGGCGGGCGGGCGGGCCCTCGACGACGTCATGTCCGGACGGCTCGACCGCCGCGGAGGACCGGGGCTGGGGGACCTCGGCGGCTTCCGCCGGGCGTGGCAGGGGATCCGGGTCGTGGACCGGCTCGAGAAGCGCTACGACCACCCGGGCCTCAATCTCACGGACGAGGTCCGCGAGGGGATCCTCAAGTCCGCGGGGGACGATGGGGCGCCGCCGGAGGCGGTCGAGGGGGTCCGGCCCGGTCTCGCCCCGTCGTTCGAGGCGCAGGTCGTCGCCCTCGCGGACCGGATCGCCTCGGCGCTGCACGACCTGGACGACGCGCTGCAGGCGGGCGTCGTCGACGTGGAGCGGGTCGAGCGGCTTCGCGCGGTGGAGGCGCTGCGGCGCAAGCTCGGGGCGCGCTATCGCGCCCGCGCGGGACGCTTCGCCAAGGCGAACGCGATTCATCGCGGCCTCACGCATCTCCTCGCCACGGGGACGACGCTGGCGACCGGCGCCGCGATCGCGCGATGGGCGGAGCGTCAGGGGATCCGGGATCGGGAGGCCTTCCTCGCGGCACGCGACCGCGAGGCCCGCTGGGGGCTCGTCTGCCTCCCGCCCGCGGCCCGCGGCCTCCTCGAGGACCTCGAGGGATTCCTGGAGGCGAGGGTGCGGCGCGGCCGCGAGGCGGACCGCGTGGACGGCCGGGGGCGCCGCGTCGCGCTCGGGCTGTTCATGGCCTACTTCGCGGACCCGACGCTCCTCGACGATCACGTGCTGCTTCGCTACAGGGAAGCGACGGGGGTACGATATCTCCGGGACCTTCCGCGGGAGGAGGTCGAGCCGGAGATCGCGGCGCGATACCGGAAGGACCCGCGCTTCGCGCGCGTCGTAGCGGACCATCTCGCGGCGATGACGGACACGTTCGCGCTGGCCGAGCACCGGCGTCTCCTCGAGACGGGCGCGATCCCGATCCCGAGCGCGGAGCAGCTTCGCAGGGAGGAGCCGCGATGAGGATCGCGATCGGGTCGGACCACGCCGGCTACGAGGCCAAGGAGCGCCTGAAGCTCTGGCTCGCCGAGGGCGGCCATGCCGTCGACGATTGCGGGACGCACGGGACCGCGTCGGTCGACTACCCCGACTTCGCCTCGCGGGTCGCGCGGACGGTCGCGCGGGGGGCGGCGGACTTCGGGGTGCTGGTCTGCGGGACCGGGATCGGGATGAGCATCGCCGCGAACAAGGTGCGGGGCGTGCGCGCCGCCCACTGCGCGGACCCCTACACCGCGCGGATGGCGAGAGAGCACAACGACGCCAACGTCGTCTGTCTCGGCGCGCGGGTCAGCGGGTCCGGCATGGTGGAGGAGATCGTGGCGAGCTTCCTCGCCGCCCCGTTCCGCGGCGGCCGCCACGCCGCGCGCCTGGACAAGATCGCGCGCCTGGAGACGATGACCGACGGCGACCCTCGTTGCGGTTGCTGAGCGGAGAACGGAGGACCGACATGGAGCGGAGCTTGCGCGAGGTGGACCCCGAGGTCGCCGAGGCCGTCCTGAACGAGACCGGGCGCCAGGCGAACGGTCTCGAGCTGATCGCGTCCGAGAACTTCGTGAGCGAGGCCGTGCTCGAGGCGATGGGCTCGGTCTTCACGAACAAGTATGCCGAGGGGTATCCCGGCAAGCGCTACTACGGCGGGTGCGAGTTCACGGACGTCGTCGAGCGGCTCGCGATCGAGCGGGCGAAGAAGCTCTTCGGCGCCGAGCACGCGAACGTGCAGCCGCATTCCGGAACGCAGGCGAACACCGCCGTCTATCTCGCGGCGCTGAGCCCCGGCGACACGGTGCTCGGCATGGACCTCTCGCACGGGGGGCACCTGAGCCACGGCCACCCCCTGAACATCTCGGGCAAGCTCTACCGGTTCGTCGCGTACGGGGTGCGAAAGGAGGACGAGCGGCTCGACTACGACGCGCTGGACCGGCTGGCCCGGGAGCACCGGCCGAAGCTGATCGTGTGCGGGGCGTCGGCGTATCCGCGCATCATCGACTTCGAGCGGATCGCCTCGATCGCTCGCTCGGTCGGGGCGCGCGTCCTCGCCGACATCGCCCACATCGCGGGGATGGTCGTGACGGGGAAGCATCCGAGCCCGGTGCCGCACTGCGAGTACGTGACGACGACGACGCACAAGACGCTCCGGGGCCCCCGCGGGGGGCTCGTCCTCTGCAAGGCGGAGCTCGCGGCCGACCTCGACCGCGTGACCTTCCCGGGGATCCAGGGGGGGCCGCTCGTGCACATCATCGCGGCGAAGGCGGTCGCGTTCCACGAGGCGCTGCAGCCGTCGTACCACGCGTACATCGACCGGGTCGTGGCCAACGCCTCGGCGCTGTGCTCGGCCGTCGGGCGGCGGGGGTTCCGGATCGTCTCCGGCGGCACCGACAACCATCTCTTCCTCGTGGACGTGTTCTCGAAGGGGGTCACCGGGAAGGCGGCCGAGAAGGCGCTCGAGAAGGCCGGGATCACCGTGAACAAGAACACGATCCCGTTCGACACGCAGAAGCCGTTCGTCGCGAGCGGGATCCGCGTCGGCACTCCGGCGGTCACGACCCGCGGGATGGGCCTCCCCGAGATGGAGACGATCGCCGACCTGATCGGCCGGGCCCTGGACTCGAGAGACGACGAGGTGGGCCTCGCGCGGATCCGCCAGGACGTGCTCGCGCTCGCGGCCCGGTTCCCGCTGTACGCGAGGCGGCTCGCGGCGGGCGGAGCGCGGGCGTAGGGGCATGGCGGCCGCCGGAGATTTCTTCCGCCCCGGCGGCCCGCTTTCCCGGGCCCACCCGTCCTACGAGCCGCGCGAGGGCCAGGCCGAGATGGCCGAGGCGGTCTCGCGCGCGCTCGAGGGGGGCGGCGCTCTCATGGTCGAGGCGGGCACGGGGACCGGCAAGACGCTCTCGTACCTGGTCCCCGCGATCGAGGCCGGACGCCGCGTCGTCGTCTCGACCGGGACGAAGAACCTGCAGGACCAGATCTGGGGGCAGGACCTCCCGCTCCTCCGGGATCGCGCCGGTCTCGACGCGCCGGCCTGTCTCATGAAGGGACGGGAGAACTACCTCTGCCGCTCGCGCTTCGAGCGGTTCGACGCCGAGCCGCTCTTCGAGGTCCTCGAGGAGAGGAAGTGGCTCCCGCGCATCCGCAGATGGGCGCGCGCGACCTCGACGGGCGACCGGGCGGAGATCGAGGGGCTGCCGGACGGCCTCCGGCTCTGGAGGGACGTCAACGCGAGGGCGGACACGTGCACCGGGAGGAAGTGCCCCGAGCACGAGCTCTGCTGGCTCACCCGGATGAAGCGCCGCGCGCAGCAGTCCCGGATCGTCGTCGTCAACCATCATCTCTACTTCGCGGACCTCGCCGTGCGATCCGCGTACGGAGCCGTCCTCCCCGACCACGACACGGTCGTCTTCGACGAGGCGCACCTGCTGGAGGACGTCGCGACGCTCTACTTCGGCGTGCAGGTCTCCTCCGCGCAGGTCGAGGACCTCGCGCGCGACGCGGAGGGCCTGGCGGCGCGCGGCGGCGGGGCGGCGGAGGGGGGCGGGGGCGCCGCGGGGCTTCGCCGGGCCGCGCGGTCGTTCTTCTCGCCGATCCGGGAGCGGCTCCGCGAAGGGGCGGCCCGGGTCCGCTTCGACCCTCCCTCTCGCGGGGGGCTCGACCTCGATCGCGCGTGGGCGGAGCTCGCCGAGGCCCTGCGGGAAGTCGGCGGCGGGGCGTCCGCTCTGGAGGGGGAGGAGGCCGGAGCCCTGTCCGACCGGGCGTCGGAGATCGGAGAGGCGTTCGAGCTCGTCCTCCGCCGCGACGATCCCGATCACGTGTACGGCGTCGAGGGGAGGGGGCGCGCCGGCGTCGTCCTGTCGGCCTCGCCGATCGACGTCTCCGCGCTGCTCCGGGAGCGGCTGTTCGAGAGCCTCCGCGCGGCGGTCCTGACCTCGGCGACGCTGGCCGTCGAGGGGCGGTTCGAGTTCTTCCGCTCCCGCCTGGGGCTCGAATCGGCCGATACGCTCGTCGTCGGCTCGCCGTTCGATCCCGCGGGCCAGGCGGTGCTCTATCTCCCGTCGGCGATCCCCGAGCCGCGCGATCCCGCCTTCGTCCCGCGCGCCGTCGAGGAGATCCGGAACCTCCTGGCCGTCACGGGAGGGCGCGCCTTCCTGCTGTTCACGTCCTACGCGAACCTCGAGCGCGTCCGCGCCGCCCTCGAGGAGGACGGCTCGTGGAACCTGATCGTCCAGGGGGAAGGGAGCAAGGTCGCGCTCGTCGAGAAGTTCAAGAGGACGGAGCGCGCCGTCCTCCTGGGGACCACCTCGTTCTGGCACGGCGTCGACGTCCAGGGGGAGGCCCTCTCGCTCGTCGTGATCGACAAGCTGCCGTTCGAGGTCCCCGACGACCCGCTCGTCGCCGCCCGCATCGAGCGGATCCGGGATCGCGGCGGGAACCCGTTCGCGGAGTACCAGGTCCCGATCGCGGTCCTGGAGCTGAAGCAGGGGCTCGGGCGCCTGCTCCGCAGCCGGAGCGATCGCGGCGTCCTCGCGGTCCTCGACCCTCGTCTCGTGACGAAGGCCTACGGGAGGACGTTCCTCGACTCGGTCCCGCCGTACCGGAGGGTCCGGACCCTGGAGGAGTGCCGGGCGTTCTTCTCCGGCCCTCGGGACCGGAAGGCCTCCTGACGACCGCGCGGCGGGGGATCCCCGCCCCGCCGGGGTATCATGCGCGACGGGGCGGACCATGACCGGAGAGACTCCCGACCGAACGCTCTACCTCGTCGACGGGACGTCGCAGCTGTTCCGCGCGTTCTACGCGATCCGCGGCCTTTCGAACGACAAGGGGATGCCGACGAACGCCGTCTACGGCTTCGTCTCGATGCTCCGGAAGCTCCTGAAGGAGGAGGCCCCGCGCTTCCTCGCCGTGGCGTTCGACCTCCCCGGTCCCACGTTCCGCCACGACCGGTTCGCCGAGTACAAGGCGAACCGCCCTCCCACGCCGGAGGACCTCCACGTCCAGGTGCCGTACGCGAAGCGCGCGTGCGAGGCGTTCCGCATCCCGGTCCTGGAGCTCCCGGGCTACGAGGCGGACGACCTGATCGCGACGTACGCGAGGCTGGCCGCCGGGGCGGGGTTCCGGGTCGTCGTCGTCGCATCGGACAAGGACCTGATGCAGCTCGTGGACGATCGGACCGCCGTGCTGAATCCGTCCAAGAACCTCCGCCTCGACTCGGCGGGGGTCGCGGAGCACTTCGGCGTCCCGCCGGACCGCGTGCGCGACGTTCTCGGACTGATGGGCGACGCGGTGGACAACATCCCCGGCGTTCCCGGCGTGGGGGAGAAGACCGCGATCTCCCTCGTCGCGGCGTACGGCGGCCTGGACGCCGTGATCTCGCGGGCCGGGAGATTCGTCGCGGCGTTCGCGGCCCGGGACGCCCTCGTGGCGGCGATCGAGGACGCGAGCGGGGAGGGGTCCCTCTCCGGGGAAGGGGCGGAGAAGGCGGCGTCCGCCGCTCGCGCTCTAGCGGAGCGGCTCCGAAGGCTCGCCGAGGTCGAGGCGGACGCAGCGTTCCGGGCGAGGGTCCTCGCCGTCGCGGATGCCGCCGAGCGGCCTCCGGCAGAGGGGCTCGCGGATCGCGTCGGCGCGGGCGGCCGAGACCTCGCCCGGGACTTCCGCCCCCTGATCCGGGCGCTCAAGGATCTCGATCGGGGCAGCGCCCGCAAGGTCTGGGAGGCGGTTCACGAGAACGCGGAGCGGGCGCGCCTGTCCCGGGAGCTGGCGACGGTCGACCGAGACGCGCCGGTCGCCTTCGACCCGGAGGCGCTCGCCGTCCGCCCGTGGGACCGCGATCTAGCCAGGGACCTCTGGAGCGAGCTGGGCTTCCGCTCCCTCCTCGCGGAGGCCGAGCCTCCCGCCGATTCGGAGGCCGGCCGGTCCGGGGCGGACTACCGGGCGATCCTGCGAAGCGAGGATCTAGAGGCCGCGGTCGCGGCCTCCCGGCGTGCGGGGCTCGTCGCGGTGGACACCGAGACGAACGGGAAGGACCCGCTTCGCGCCGGGCTCGTGGGGATCTCGCTCTCGGCTGCCGCCGGCTCCGGATGGTACGTGCCGGTCGCGCACGCATACCTCGGCGCTCCCGAGCAGCTCTCGCTCGAGGCGGTGCGAGACGTGCTGGGGCCGCTGCTCCGCGACCCGGCGGTCGGCAAGGTGGGCCAGAACCTCAAGTACGACCTGCACGTCCTCCGCAGGCACGGACTTCCGGTCGAAGGGTGGCGGCTCGACACGATGGTCGCGGCGTTCCTCCTCGAGCCGGACCGCTTGTCGTTCGGCTTGGACGGCCTCGCTCGGGAGTACCTGCGGCACGAGACCCTCCGGTACGAGGACATCGCGGGGAAGGGAGCGAAGCAGGTGACCCTCGACCGCGTGGAGGTCGAGCGCGTCGCGGAGTACGCCGCCGAGGACGCGGACGTCACGCTCCGCCTTGCGGGGGTCCTCGAGCCCCGCCTCGAGGAGAGGGGACTCCTCGAGCTGTGGCGCGAGATCGACGGGCCCCTCCTTCCGGTGCTGGCGAGGATGGAGGAGGCGGGGATCCGCGTCGACGCGGGCGCGCTCCGGGCGATGTCGGCCGAGATGGCGTCGGCTCTCGACCGGTTCCGCGAGGAGATCCACGCGCTCGCCGGGGGCGCCTTCAACGTCGACTCCCCGAAGCAGCTGCGCGAGGTCCTCTTCGAGCGGCTCGGGCTGGCGCCGAGACGGAAGACCGCGAAGAGCGGGGTCGCCTCGACCGACGCCGCGACCCTCGAGGACCTCGCCGAGGAGCACGAGATCGCCCGGAAGATCCTCGCCTACCGGGAGATCGCGAAGCTCAAGGGGACGTACGCGGACGCCCTGCCCTCCCTGATCCACCCGGAGACCGGCCGCGTCCACACCTCGTTCCACCCGACGGGGGCCGCGACCGGCCGCCTCTCGTCGTCCGACCCGAATCTCCAGAACATCCCCGCGAGGACCGAGATGGGCCTGGGGATCCGGGGCGCCTTCGTCCCCGAGGCCGGGCACATCTTTCTCTCGTCGGACTACTCCCAGGTCGAGCTGCGCGTCCTGGCGCACCTCTGCGAGGACCCCGAGCTCGTCTCGGCCTTCCGGGCGGGCGAGGACATCCACCGCCGGACGGCGGCGAGGATCTTCGGGGTGGACGACGCTCTCGTGACCGACACGATGCGCCGGCGGGCGAAGGCGGTGAACTTCGGCGTCCTGTACGGCATGTCGGAGACCCGGCTGGCGCGCGAGCAGGGGATCCCCCGCTCCGAGGCGCGCGGGTTCATCCGGGCGTACTTCGAGCGGTTCGCAGCCGTCCGCGAGTACGTGGAGAGGGTCCGGGACGAGGCGCGGCGAACGGCGGAGGTGCGGACGCTGTTCGGCAGGACGAGGAGGTTCCCCGAGCTCCGCGGTGGGCCCGGACGGGCCGTCGAGGAGGCGGCGCTTCGTGCGGCGGTGAACACGACGATCCAGGGGACGGCCGCCGACCTGATGAAGATCGCGATGCTGCGGGTGGACGGCGCCCTGCGCGCCGGGGGGCTCCGGGCGCGGATCCTCCTGCAGGTGCACGACGAGCTGCTCCTCGAGGTGCCGGAGGAGGAGGAGCCGAGGGTCCGGCCCCTCGTCCGGAGCGTCATGGAGGACGTCCATCCGATGCTCGTGCCCCTTCTCGTGGACCAGAAGGCGGGAAGGAGCTGGAAGGACGTGACGTGAGGCCGCCCGCGCGGCTTGGTGTCCGCGGGGCGCCTTGGTAAGATGCGCCTCCCTCCTCCCGTCCGCGGGAGGAAGGGGCGGGAAGGAGCGCAGAGGTGTCCTCGTCCCCGACGGTCCAGAGCCGCATCCTCGTGGTGGACGACGAGCTGTCCGTTCGCGAGCTGCTCTCCGACGCTCTCGACGCTTACGGATTCGCCGTTCGCGCGGCGGGGAGCGCCGCCGAGGCCTTCGGCGTCGTCGAGGAGGGCGGGGCCGACCTCGTCCTGTCGGACATCGACATGCCGGGGGAGAACGGCATCGATCTGCTGCGAAGGATCAAGGAGCACTCGCCCGACATCGACGTGATCATGGTGACCGGAGTCGTCGACGTGGACACGGCGGTCGGCACGATTCGAAAGGGCGCGTCCGACTACGTGGCGAAGCCGTTCAACATCGAGGAAGTGCGGATCGTCGTGGAGCGGACGCTGGAGAAGCGCCGGCTGATCGTGGAGAACCGCGCCTATCAGACGCGGCTCGAGGAGATGGTGGTGCGGCGGACCCGGGAGCTCGAGGAATCCTACGAGACGACCCTCCAGGCGCTCGTGACGGCCCTCGACTACCGCGACAACGAGACCCAGGGCCACTCCTACCGGGTCGTCGATTACGCGGTGCTCGTCGCGGAGAGGATGGGGGTCGGGGAGCCGGATCTGTCCTGGATCCGCCGCGGGGCGCTCCTGCACGACGTCGGCAAGATCGGGGTCCCGGACGGGATCCTCCGCAAGCCGGGAAAGCTCGAGCCCCAGGAGTGGGTGGAGATGAAGAAGCACCCGGAGATCGGCCACCGGATGCTCGAGCACATCGCGCACTTCCGCCCGTCGCTCGACATCGTCCTGTGCCACCAGGAGCGGTGGGACGGCTCTGGGTACCCGCGCGGCCTCGAGGCGACCGAGATCCCCCTGGGAGCCAGGATCTTCGCCGTCGTGGACACGTTCGACGCGATGACGTCGGATCGCCCGTACCGGAAGGCCCTGCCGATCGAGGCCGCGCGGGACGAGGTCCGGCGATGCTCGGGGACGCAGTTCGACCCGAAGGTGGCCGAGGCGTTCCTCGGGATCCACAGCACGGTCTGGACGCAGATCCGCGAGCGGGTCCGGCGCAATCTCGAGGTGCACGAGGCGCACCTCGGAAGCCACGAGCGCAGGTCCTGACGCCGGCCCTCCGAGGTCAGGGCTGCGGGAGCGGCGGGAGCGGCTCTCCTCCGGTGCCCTCGTACGTCCGGATCGAGACGACTCGGTCTCCGGGCCGGATCTGCGCCACGACGCCGGCGAAGTTCTGCACCACGGTTCCGAACGACGTGTACCGCCCGTCCAGATGCGGCTGGGCGGAGAGGGTCACGAACCACTGGCTGCCGGCCGTGTCGGCTCCGTCCGAAGCCATGCCGAGGGTCCCCGCGAAGAACGGCGCGCCGCCGAGCTCGTCGCGAATCGCCCACCCCGCGTCGCCGTTGCCGTCGCCTCTCGGGTCGCCGTCCTGCACGACGAATCCCGGAACGACGCGGTGCACGGCGAGGCCGTCGTAGAAGCCGCCGTCGGCGAGGCTCGCGAAGTTCCACGAAGCGAGCGGGGCCGTCGCCGCGTCGAGGGAGAGCGTGAACCGTCCCGGGGCGAACCCCTCCCGCCTGACCGTGACGACCGCCGCGCGCGGCCTCGAGGCCCAGCGCAGGATCTCCTCGTAGCGATCGAGGGGCAGCGACGAGGCCGGGCCGACCCGGCTCGTCGCGTCCTCGCCGAACGACGTCCGAAGGGCCTCCGAGGCGCGCCGCCGGACGCGCCAGTCCGGATCGGCGAGCGCTCGGTCGAGGATCGCGCGGGCCCGCGCCTCCGTCCCCGCACCGGCGGCGGCCGCGACGATCGCCGTCCGTGCGATCGGCAGGGCGTCTTCCGCCGCGCGGGCCCAGAGGGCCTCGAGGAGCGAGAAGGCCTCGTCGCGCTCCTCGTCCGTGGCGGTCCCTCGCGCGATCCGCTGGCCGGCGAGGATCGCGACCGCCTCGCGAACCGCGGGATCGGCGTCGGACGGGGTCGCCCCGAGCGAGTCCCCGAGCGCTCCCGCGATGCCGGCGCGGGACAGGACGGCCGCCGTCCTGACGCGGGGGTCCGGGTCGGACAGGACACGGCGGACGATCTCGAGAGAGAGCTCGTCGCTTCGTCCGGTGACGTTCCGCACCGCCGCGGCTCGCAGGAGCGGCTCGGGCTCTTTCGAGAGTCCGTTGGCGATCCCGGCGGCGAGGTCCGGGTCCGCCCGGCCGATCGCCTGGATCGCGGTCTCCCGGATCCAGATCCGCCGGTCGCTCAGGATCGTCTGGAGCAGGATCTCCGACGCGACGGGCGTCGCGGCGCGGCCGATCGCCTCGACCGCGGCCTGCACGAGGGCGTCGTTCTTCGAAGCGAGAGCGGCCTTGAGGTACGGCTCGACCGGGGCCGAGACGAAGCCGAGGGAGCGGATCGCCGCGATCTGCACGAGGATCTCGGAATCCTGCGAGAGCGTTCCGAGCGCTCGGGTCTCGGGCCCGAACGACGGGGACGCCAGCCCGCGGGCCGCCTGCGCGCGCACCTCCGGCACGGGCGACGACGCCAGCGCGGCGAGATGGTCCCGGACGCGCCTGCGATCCGCGGGGGAGAGCTTGCCCGCTGGCGCCCCCGAGGAGGCGGGCTCGAGCCCCTCGGCGCCGAGCCGTGCGAGGGCGTAGGCCCCGCAGAAGGCGATCGCGGGATCGGCGGCGCGGCTCGCCTCGAGGAGCCGGTCCACCGCGAACGAGGGGTCGGGCAGCTTCCAGACGGCGAGAGACGCCTCGGCGCGGACGCGCGGATCGGCGTCCGCCAGGAGAGCCGCGATCGCCCCGGACGTCTCGGCGGCGCGGATCCTTCCGAGCGCCACCGCGACTTCCGCTCTCACCCCGGCGTCGGGATCCCGGGAGGCCTCGACGAGAGCGGTCGCGGCCCCCGCCTCACCGGCGAGGCCGAGGCCGCGCGCCGCTTCCCTGCGCACCGGCGCCTCCGGGTCCCGGATCGCCGTCTCGAGGAGGGCCGAAGCGCCGGGAGGGGAGATCCTCCCGACAGCCCGGACGGCCCGGGCGCGAATCTCCACCCTCGCGTCCCGGAGGGCGGCGCGGAGGGAATCGTCCGCCTCCCGCCGGTCCTCGGCGCGGAGGATCCTCGCGAGCGGCGGGAGGAGAGGATCCTCCGCTTCGCCGGGAGGGGCCGTCCGGGGAGGCCGTACGCCGCCGGCGCAGCCCGCCGGCAAGAGCGCCGACAGAAGGAGCGGGATCGAGACGAAGCGCGCCAGTCCCATCGGAATCTCCTTGAACCGTCGATTATAGCCGCCTTGACGGTATCCCACCCGGCTGCTACTGTCGCCGAGGGGGTCGCGCTCGCCCGAGGGCTCCGCGTGAACGAGGCTTTCCGGTCCATCCAGAGGTCCCTGCCGGTCGGGGTCTTCGCCTTGCTCTCCTTCGCGCTGGCGTTCGCCGTTCCGGAGCAGAGCCGTACCGGAGACGACGGCCGCGCCGCGGACCCGCGTCTGCGGGAGGTGCTGGAGGCGTTCGATCGCGTCCAGTCGGGGATCCGGACGCTCTCGGCGGAGTTTTCCGAGACGACGACGAGCCAGATCCTGAGCGAGCCGCTGCAGTCCCGCGGCCGGTTCTTCCTGACGAAGCCCGCCTCCGTCCTCTGGGAGTACGTCGAGCCGGAGCCGATGCGCTTCGTCGTCGCCAACGACGAGTACATCGGCTACTTCCCCGAGAGGAAGAAGGCCGAGCGCAGCGACGTCCGCCGGTGGAGCGAGAGGATCTTCCGGATCTTCGGGCTCGGGCAGACGTCGGAAGAGCTCGCGAAGTTCTACACGATCCGCCTCGCCGATCCCGACCCCGACATGAAGGGCACGAAGCTGCTAGTCCTCGAGCCGAAGAAACGGCGCGTGCGCAGGCGGGTCGAGCAGGTCCGCTTCTGGGTGGACGCGTCCACGTATCTCCCGGTGAGGTTCGAGCTGACCGGCCGCGAGGGGTACGCGCGAGTCATCCGCTTCCGCGACGTCCGCGTGAACCCGGACCTCTCCGCGACCCTCTATCGCCTGGAGGTCCCCCCGGGTGTCAAGGTGACGAGCGGGACCTCCGGTCTCGACGCCGTCCGGCCGAGGGGGCCGTCGCAGGCGCCTCGCCCCTGAGGGGGAGGCCCGGGCCTCCGGATCCCGAGCCCGGCGCAGATCCCCGCCACGAGTCCGCCGGCGTGGGCGGCCACGCTGACCCGGGCGCCCCCGCTGGTGGCCGGCGTGAGGAGAGGCGGGAGCGCGAGCAGCCCGACGCCGCATGCCCGGAGCAGGGCTCTCCGCGACAGCGGAGCGTGTCGCGCGTCCCGGATCGCCAGCACGACCCAGGCGCCGAACAGTGCCGCCACCGCGGCCGAGGAGCCGACCGTCACCGTCCCGCGGGCGGAGGTCGAAAGCGCGGCCGCGCCTCCGACGAGCGCTCCGGCCGCGTAGACGAGCGCCGTGCGGAGCCCGCCGAGCCGGTCGAGCAGCGGCACGGCGAAGACGAACAGCGACAGCCCGTTCCAGAGCACGTGGGACACGCTCGCGTGCACGAAGGAGTAGGAGAGGAGGCGCCATGCCCCCGGGGCCCCGGCTCCCGTCACCAGGCCGCCCGCGGCCGCGAGCCGCCGCGCGCCCGGGTTCTCCCCGATCGCCGCCGCCAGAACGACCAGATGGAGGAGCACGAGCGCCGCGGAAGCCCAGAGGGCCTTCCACGGGAACGACGCCTCGATCTCGGCGCGCGGCGCCTCCTCGGCGTCCGGCGCGGCGAGCGGGCCCGTCCCGAAGAACTGCGCGACGACGTCTCTCGCTTCCTCGAGGCGGCCCGCGGGGACGGAGAACACGATTCGAGGCTCGGGCCGCGACTGGAGGCCGGTCTCGTAGGGGATGGACGCCGAGGCGAGCGCTTCCTCCACGGCGCGGGCGATCTCCGCGGTCCCCGCGGCGAGGACGACCTCGAACCTGGGCTTCGGCCTCGGCTCCCGCCGCGGGACGAGGCGCCGCAGGAGGCCGGGCCTCGTGCCGCGGTCCGCTCCCGTGCTCAACGGAACTGCTCCCGGAGCCGCCGGAACCGCGACGCGTAGATCCGCTCGTAGAGGGCCATCTTCTCCGGGAGCAGAGTCAGGCAGAGCAGGCGCGCCTCGCGCTCCGCGATCGCGCAGTCGACGTCGCTCGCCGACGACGTGACGATCATCGAGGCGACGCGGTCGGCGGCCCGACGCAGCGTTTCCGCGGGCTCCTCGCCCATCCCTTCCTCCCGGGCGACGGTACACCGCGGGGACCCGCCGCGCCAGGCGTCATGGTATCGTTCGGTGCGGTCCCCGGAGGGAGGGAGCGTGCTCGACGTCGGCCTGGTGACCGACCCGCGGCTCGAGGAGCACGACCCGGGCCCGCACCACGTGGAGCGGCCGGAGCGTCTCGCACGGATCCGGGGTGCGCTTGACGCGGCGGGGCTGGCCCGCCGCTGCCGGCCGGTTCCCCTCGAGGCCGCGGACGAGGAGGCCCTGCTCCGCGTTCACGACCGGGATCACGTGCGGTCGGTCGAGAACGCCTGCGCGGCGGGGGCCGGGGCCCTCGACGCCGACACGGGAGTCTGCCGCGCGAGCGCGGAGGTCGCGCGGCTCGCCGCCGGAAGCGCGATCGCTCTCTGCCGCGAGGTCGCGCGCGGGAGACTCCGCGCCGGATTCGCGGCCCTCCGGCCGCCCGGGCATCACGCAGAGCGGGGCCGTGCGATGGGATTCTGCCTCTTCAACAACGCGGCCGTGGCTGCCGCGTATCTGCGGGAGGCCGAGCGGGTCGGGCGCATCCTGATCGTCGACTGGGACGTGCACCACGGCAACGGCACGCAGCACGCGTTCGAGGAGGACCCGAGCGTCTTCTACTTCTCCGTGCACCAGTTCCCGCTGTACCCGGGGACCGGGGCGGCCGGCGAGCGGGGAAGGGGCGCGGGCCTGGGGGCGACGCTCAACGTGCCGCTTCGTCCGGGAGCCGGGGATCCGGAGTTCCTGGCGGCGATCCATGACGCGCTGGTCCCGGCGGCCGAGGCGTTCCGGCCGGAGTTCGTGATCGTGTCGGCCGGGTTCGACGCCCATGCCGCAGATCCCCTGGCGTCGCTCGAGGTGTCGACGCCTGCCTTCGCCCAGGCGACGCGGATCGTCCGCGAGATCGCCGAGCGCCACGCCGGGGGCCGCATCGTCTCGCTGCTGGAGGGCGGCTACCATCTCGAGGCGCTCGCGGAGGCGACGGCGGCGCACGTCGCGGCGCTCCTCGGTCCGGAGGCTCGATCGTGAACGACCTGCGGTGCGACGCGGACCGGCTGGCGACGCGGCTCGTCGAGTGGCGTCGCGAGCTGCATCGGAACCCGGAGCTCGGGTTCGACCTGCCGCTCACGGCGGCGTTCGTAGCCCGGAGGCTCGGGGACCTGGGCGTCGAGGTGCGCACCGGGATCGGTCGCGCCGGCGTCGTGGGGATCCTGCGGTCGGACCGGGGGAGCGGGACCGTCCTGCTGCGGGCCGACATGGACGCGCTACCCGTGCAGGAGGCGCCCGGACGCGAGTACGGCTCGACGATCCCGGGGCGCATGCACGCGTGCGGGCACGACGGGCACGTGGCGATGCTCCTCGGGGCCGCCGAGCTGCTCGTCCCCCGCCGGGCGGCGCTTTCCCGAGGGGTCGCGTTCTGCTTCCAGCCCGCGGAGGAGGGAGCGGGAGGCGCCCGGGAGATGATCGACGACGGAGTGCTCGAGACGACGGGCGCGACCGAGGCCTACGCGCTCCACCTCTGGTCCCGGTTCCCGGCGGGGACGCTGCGGACCCGGAGCGGTCCCGTGATGGCCGCGCAGGACGAGTTCGCCGCGACGATCGTCGGCCGCGGAGGCCATGCCGCGCTCCCGCACGAGGCGGCGGACCCGGTCGTGGCGGCCAGCCAGGCGGTCGTGGCGCTGCAGGCCGTCGTCTCCCGCTGCGTGGATCCGTTGGAGCCCGCCGTCGTGTCGGTGGGGTCGTTCCATGCGGGAAGCGCTCCGAACGCGATCCCGGGGGAGGCGCGCCTGCTCGGAACGCTCCGGTCGTTCCGCCCGGAGGTCCGGGATCTCCTGCGGCGGCGCGTGCGCGAGGTCCTGGAGGCGGCGGCGCAAGGAGCCGGATGCCGGCTCGACCTCGATCTCACGCCGGGCTACCCCGCCGTCGTCAACGACGCGCGAGCCGCGGCGCGGCTGCGCACGGCGGCCGTCGAGGCGCTGGGGACGGACGCGGTCCTGGAGGCCTCGCCGCTGGCCGCCTCCGAGGACTTCGCCTTCTTCCTCGAGCGCGTCCCCGGAGCGTTCGGGCTCCTCGGGGCCGGGGATCCGTCCCGGGGGATCGACGCGCCGCATCACTCCCCCGGGTTCGATTTCGACGAGTCGGTGCTCCCCAGGGGGGCCGAGATCCTCGCGAGGGTCGCGCTCGCGCCGGAGTGAGCGTCGGGCTCCTGTCCGGCGCCGCGGTCGGCCCGCAGGGCGAGCGCCACTCCCGCGAAGACGAGGGCGCCTCCCGCCAGGACGCGTCCGCCGGGGCGCTCCCCCAGGACCATGGCCGACAGCGAAGCGGCGAGGATCGGCTGCACGTAGATGAACAGGGCCACGAACGAGGATTCCACGCGCGCGAGCGCCCAGTAGTTCAGGAAGTAGGTGAGCACCGTCGCGAGCAGGACGATGAGCGCGGCGAGGAGCCAGATCGAGGGGGCGACCGACCGCGCGGAGAACGAGGCGAGCGCGGGCGCGCCCACGACGAGGACCTGGACGGCGCCGAAGCACAGGAGGATCGTCGTGGCGGCGAGAGGATCGGACCTCGCGAGCAGGCGCCGCGAAAGCACCAGGAACAGCGCGTAGGACGCCCCGTTCGCGAGCGTCAGGAGATCGCCGGCGAAGGCCGAGGAGGAGGTCGCGGCTCCGGAAGGGAGCACGACGAGCAGCACGCCCGCCAGGGAAACCGCGATCGCCAGGAGCTTCCACCGGTCCGCCGTCTCGCGGCGGAGGAGCACGGCGAAGGCGAGCGTTCCGACGGGGATCGTCGCGTTGATCAGCGACGAGTGGGTCGGCGTGGTCCTGTGGAGCCCCTCGACGAAGCAGACCTGGTTGATCGCGATCCCGAGGAGGGCGTACGCCGCGAGGCGCCCGAGGTCCCGCGGCTCGAAGCGGAGGGAGCGGCCGAGCAGCGCCGAGAGGGCCAGGAGGACCGCCGCCGCCGCCGAGACGCGGATCGAGGCCCAGGCGAGCGGCGGGATCGCCTCGAGCACGATCTTGGCGGCGACGTAGTGAAGGCCGAAGATCGCCTGGACGAGCAGCAGCGCGCCGACGACCGCGGCTCTCCGCGCGGGGGGCCGCTTCCCGGTCATGGAGGAGGGGAGGACGTCGCGCCGCGCTCCGCGCGCCGGCGTCCGCGGCGGCGCGCCGGGCTCACCCTTCCCGACCGCCGTCCGCGGCGTTCCCGGCCGCGCGGGCGAAGGCATCGCGGGCCGCCTGCGCCGCCCGGGCCAGGGCATCCCGTCCCTCCCGGAGCGGCTCCGGGACCGCCGCCGGCCGTCCCTGGTTCCGGCGCAGGACGAGCCAGGCTACCGCGCCTCCCGCCGCGGCTCCGGCTAGGAACGCGACCAGGAGGGCCGCGCCGCCCGGACGGGACTCGCCGCTCACGGGGCCGCTTCCGGCCGGCTCGAGGACGCGTCCCCCGGCGGATTCGGGCGCTCGCCTCCCGCCCTCCCGCCCCAGAGCGCTCCCAGGCCCGCGACGAGAGCGGGGCCGAGGGCGGCGATCAGCGTGCCGAACCGCCGCACGTTGTCCCGTAGCGACAGGATCGGCTGCCGAGCCTGATCGAGGGTGTCGAGCAGCGAGCGGACCTTGGCGAGCGTCGACTCCGCCTCGTCGCTCAGCCGGTTCACGCGCGCGGCCGTCTCGCCGAGCTGCGCCAGGGTCTCGCGCAGGGTCGGCCTCGTCTCGTCGAGGAAGCGCTCGAGGCTTCGCAGGGTCGCCCGGAGCTGCGCGATCGCGGGGACCGCGAATCCGACGAGGACCCCGAGGAGCACGACGGTGATCACCATCAGGAGTCCGGTCAGGGTCATGGAGCACCTCTTCGCGACCAATCTACCAGAAAGAGCGCCGCGGCGAGGCGGCGGCTCGGGTTTCCGGGGGGTTGCCGCCATGCCGCCCGGGGGGGGTGACAATTGCCGTCCGGAACCTATATTGAAGTCCGGGAGGAGACCGTGGCGGAGATACTGCTTCTCGGGGAGGACCGCCAGCGGGCGTGGGGCGTTCGCTCGCTTCTCAGGGAGGACGGGCACGCCGTCTACTGGCACCCGATGTCCCACGACTGGCGGGAGGCGGAGCGGGACCTGCTCCCCGAGCTGGTGGTCGCCCCGGCCGGGTCGGCCGAGGCCGTGCTCTCCGCCCCGGGCCGCCCGATCCGGGGGTTCCCCGCGCCGGTCCTTCTCGTCCAGGAGGGCGAGGATCTCCTGCCGGACGTGCGGGTCGACGACCGGCTCGTCGACCGGATCGAGTCCCCCTTCGCGGCCGAGGAGCTCCTCGGCCGCGTGGACGCGCTCGTTCGCCTCCGCAGGGTCGTCCTGTGGGGCAGGCCCGACCGGGCTCCCCTGGCCTGCGGCGGGGCGGAGGGCCCCGCCGGCACGAGGCGATGGCGGCGGATCGGGAGCCGCATCGCAGCCCGGCTCCGCTCGAGGATCCCGTCCCGCGGGAAACCCGCCGGGCCCTATCTCGAGGTCGCCTCGAGGGCGGCCGACTGGGCCGACCGGAGGGACGCGTTCGAGCCGGGGCACGCGGAGCGCGTGGCGTCCTTCTCCGCGATGATCGCCGACGGGCTCGACCTGTCGGACGGCGAGGCGGCGTCGCTCCTGCGCGCCGCGATGCTCCACGACCTCGGGAAGGTCGCGCTTCCCGTCGAGGTCCTCACGCAGGCGCATCCGCTCGACACCGAGCAGAAGCGGCTGATCCGCACGCATGCCGAGCGCGGAGCGACGCTGCTGCGCGCTCTCGACCCCGACGAGGACGTCGCGCGGGCGATCCTCTACCACCACGAGCGGTGGGACGGATCCGGGTACTACGGGAAGAGCGGGGAGGAGATCCCTCGCGCCTCGCGAATCCTCGCCGTCGCCGAGGCGTTCGACGCGATGACCAGCTTCCGGCTGCGCCCCGCGAAGGACCGCGAATCCGCGCTCGCGGAGATCCGCGGGGAGCGAGGAGCGCAGTTCGACGCCCAGGCGGCGGACGCGCTCTGCGAGGCGATGCGCCCCCGCCGGCCGTTCGTGGCGCTGTCGCCGCTCCCGACGGTCTGACCCCGCCGCGGCGCGGTCACTCGGCCGTCGCCCCGTCCGACTTGCCGCGGATCAGGAACGAGAGGCCGATCGAGAGGGCGAGGATCGCGCAGACGACGAGGAGCGTGAGAGCGGTCGGGACCTCGATCCACCGGTCCAGGAGCATCCTCAGGCCGATCAGCACGAGAATGACCGATAGCCCGTGCTTGAGGAAGTGGAAGCGCGGCATCATGGCGGCCAGGAGGAAGTACATCGCCCGGAGGCCCAGGATCGCGAAGACGTTGCTCGTGTAGATGATCAGCGCGTCCCGCGTCACGCCGAAGATCGCCGGGATCGAGTCGAGCGCGAAGACGAGATCGGTCGTCTCGACGACCACGAGCACGATCAGGTACGGCGTCGCGTGCCAGCGCCCCGCCCGGCGGACGAGGAACCGCGCCTCTTCCGCCGAGGTTTCGACGGGCAGGAGCCTGCGCACGAGACGCACGACCGGGTTGTGCTCCGGGTCCGGCGCCTCGGGGCTCTTCACCACGAGCATGATCCCGCTGTAGACGAGGAACGCGCCGAAGACGTACAGGACCCAGTGGAACGTCGCGACGAGCGCCGCGCCCGCGAAGATGAGCGCGGCCCGCATGACGAGCGCCCCGAGGATCCCCCAGAACAGCACGCGGTGCTGGTACCGCGGATCGATGCGGAAGTACCCGAACACGACGACGAAGACGAAGATGTTGTCGATCGAGAGGGCCCGCTCGATCACGTAGCCCGTCAGGTACTCGAGCGTGGCCTGCCGTCCGTACAGCCACAGGATGACGAGGGCGAACGCGACCCCCAGCGCCGTCCAGACGACGTTCCAGAACAGCGCCTCGCGAAACCCGATCGCGTGGACCTTGCGGTGGACGACCCCGAGGTCGATCGCGAGGAGCACCAGCACGAGCGCGTTGAACGCGATCCAGGGTGCGAGCCCGTGGCCGCCGAACACGTCCATATCCGTCTCCGCCGATCGTGGGGGATGCTAGCACGCGGCCAGGGGGGGGCCGGCCGCTGCGGTTCGGGCGCCTCGGGTCCCGAGGCCTTCCTGCCCCGTCGTGCCCGCGTTGGCAAAGCAGGGTTTCCGACGTAGAGTTCGGTCCCGGTCCTTCGGCGCGCCGCCGCTCCCGGCAAGGGCCGGCCTCGGAGGGTTTCATGTCGCTCGCCCGCCGGAGGCTAGCCCCGCTCGGTCTCGTCCTCCTCGTCGCCGCCGCTTCGTCGGTCGCGCCGGCCCCGCCTCCCGGGTACGTGGCGGAAACGCTCCCGAACGGCCTCCGCGTCTCGATCGTGCCCGACTCCCGCATGCCGATCGTCGCCACGCTTGTCTGGTACCGGGTCGGGTCGGCGAACGAGGAGCCGAGGACGCGGGGATTCGCCCACCTGTTCGAGCACCTGATGTTCGGGGGGACGCCGGCGCACCCGAGGCGGGCCGTCTGGGACCACCACGAGCGGTTCGGCGGCGACGTCAACGCCTACACTTCCTTTGACGAGACCGTCTACGTCTCCGAGATCCCGCCGCCCGGCAACGTGGGGGTGCTCGAGCTCGAGGCCGACCGGATGGTCCATCTCTCGCTCGGCGAGGAGAACCTGGCGAACGAGAAGCGGATCGTCACGGAGGAGCTCCGGGTCGGGACGGAGAACGATCCGATGAGCCGGCTCTTCACGGTCGCCCTGAAGCGGGTTCTCGGAGAGCACCCCTACGCGCTCACGCCCGCGGGGACCGAGGAGGACATCGCGGCGGCGACCCTCGACCGCGCCCGCGAGTTCTACGGGCGCCACTACCGGCCGCGCAACGCCCACGTCGTCGTCGTCGGTCCGGTCGACGCGGCGGAGACCCTGGAGCGCGTCCGCGCCTCGTTCGGACCGCTCCCCTCCGACGGCGAGACGCCCCCCGACGTACCGGAGGTGTACGGCTGGGCGTATCCCGATCTCGTCGAGCTTCGCGACGACCTTCCGCCCGTCGAGATCGCGGTGATGGGCTTTCCCCTTCCGGCGCCGGCGGGCCCGGACCGGGAGGCGATCGAGGTCCTGCGGGAGATTCTGTCGGGGGGCGCCGTGGACCCGTTCGAGGACGAGCTGGTCCGGAAGCGGCGCAGGGCCCTCGCCGCCGGGGCGGAGACGGAATTGCTGCGGCGCGGAGGGCTGATCGCCTTCTGGTCCGCGTGCCTCCCGTACCGGCGCCGGGACACCGCGTTCCGGCACCTCGAGGAGACCCGGCAGGTTCTCGGGCGGTTCGAGTGGCTCGGCCCGGATCGCCTCGCCTCGGCGAAGCGCAAGCTGGTGCGGGAGGACGATCGGCGCGTCTATTCGGCGGAGGCCGTCGCGAGCGACATCGGCCGGGCGGCCTGGTGGGAGGGGGACGAGGCCCGGGCGTTCGACCGCGGCGAGCGGCTCGAGGCCGTGACGCTCGAGGACGTGCAGGACGCCTACCGGCGCTACGTCCTGGGCGCGAAGCCGGTCCGGATCTGGGTCCGTCCGGAGCGGGTGCCGCTCGCCGTGCGGCTGTTCGGGTGGCTCTACCCGCTTCTGGGAGGTTTCTGATGCGGAGCGCCGGTTTCTTGCTCCTCGTTTCGGCCTCAACGGTCGCGGCCGCGCCGGCGTCCGCTCTCGAGGAGTGGACGATCGACGGGGGGACCGTGGGGCTCCTCGTCGAGGACCACCGGGTTCCGCTCGTCGTCCTGAGGATCGAGTTCGCGGCCGGATCGTGGAGCCCCTGGGTCGAGGCCTACGACGCCGGCGCGGCCTTCGAGATCCAGCTCCACGATCCGGGAGGAGATCTGCGCCGGCGCGCCGACCTGCTGGCGGCCGACGTGGAGCTGGCGGCCGGGGATCTCGCGTCGGGGCTCTCGGTCTCCTGCCGGAAGGACGACCTGGAGGCCGCGGCCGATCTCGTCCGCATGATCCTCGCGAACCGCGACTTCGATCGGGCCGAGCTGAAGCGCCGCAGGAAGGGGAAGAGCCTCTCCTGGGAGGCGTCCCTGAAGGAGCCTCGGTTCGTCCTGACGCAGGCCGCGGCCCGGAGCCTCTTCGGTCCGGACGATCCGCGGCGCCGCCCGTACGAGCGGCCGACCCTGCCGGGGACGGACCCGAAGACGCTGGCGGCGGCGCGGGACGCGCTGGTGCGGATCCCCGGGAGGATCGTCGGATTCGCGGGCGACGTGACCCTGGCCGAAGCGGAGCGGCTCGCTCGGGATCTCCTTCCCCCCGTGTCGCCCGAGGCGATCGGGGACCTCGCGCCGAGGCTCGGGCCGGTCGCGCAGGCCTCGAGCCGGCCGCGGGACATCACCGTCCGGCTCCCGCGGCTGACCCAGGTCTTCTTCGCGTACGGGCGCGAGTCCGTCGGCTGGCTGGATCCCGACTACGCCGCGTCGCGGATCGCCGACCACGTCCTCGGCGGGAATTTCAACTCCCGGCTGATGGTCGCGCTCCGGCAGGAGGAAGGAGACACGTACGGCGCTGCCGTCGTCGACTCCGGCGGGCTCGAGCCCGGCCCGTACGCCCTCGCGAGCTTCACGAAGACGGGGAACGCGGACGCCATGGAGAGGAGGCTCCGCGAGGTGCTCGCGCGCTTTCACCGCGAGGGGATCACGGAGGAGGAGCGGGCGCTCGCGGCCGGGAACGTGGTGGGGCGGCGGGCGTTCCTCCGCCAGTCTCCGGAGGACCTGCTGGCCACCGCGATGCGGGAGAGACGCCACGGCCTCCCGTACGGCTTCTTCGACCGGAAGGCGGAGGAGGCGGCATCGCTCTCCCTCGAGGAGGTGAACGCGTTCGTCCGGAGGTTCTACGATCCGGAGCGGTTCACGATGTTCGCCCTGCGGCCGGAGTGAGGGAGCGGTGGACCCGGTCCTGGAGTTCCGGAGCGTGTCGAAGCGGTACGAGCAGGAGGGCGGGGAGGACCTCGTCGCGCTCCGGGAGGTCTCGTTCTCGGTCCCGGAGGGCCGTGCGATCGCGATCACCGGCCGCAGCGGCAGCGGCAAGAGCACGCTCCTCCACCTCGCGGCGGGGATCGACGTGCCTACCGCGGGGAAGGTCGCGATCCTGGGACGCGATCTGTCGCGCCTCGACGAGGGGGAGCGCACCCGCGTGCGGCGCGATTCGGTCGGTCTCGTCTTCCAGTTCTTCCACCTGCTCTCGCACCTCTCCGTCCTGGACAACGTGATGCTCCCCGCCTGGATCGCGGGAGAGCGCGACCGGGACGCGGAGCCGAGGGCGCGCGAGCTGCTCGCGCGCGTCGGGCTCGGCTCGCGCGCGTCGAGCCCGGTCCCGAAGCTGAGCGGCGGGGAGATGCAGCGGGTGGCAATCTGCCGCGCGCTCCTCCGGAAGCCGAGGCTCCTCCTCGCCGACGAGCCCACCGGGAACCTCGACGACGAGAACGGCCGGCGCGTGATGGACATCCTCCTCCGGCTCGGCGGTGAGGAGGGGAGCGCGCTCGTCTACGTGACGCACAGCCCGGACCTGGCCTCTCTCGCCGACGAGACGTGGCGTCTCGGAAGCGGCGTCCTCGATCGGCCGTGATTCGCGTGTTCCTCCGCGGCCTCGCCGCGCACTTCCGGGCGGGCCGGACGCTCCTGATCCTCAGCGTTCTCGGCGTCGCCCTCGGCGTGGCCTCCGTGCTCTCCGTCCAGATCCTCAACGGCAGCGCGCTCGGCGCTTTCGAGGGGGGACTGCGGGCCGTCAGCGGGGAGGCGGACCTGACGATCCTCGGAAAGGTCCCGACCGTCCCCGACGCGTGGGTCCGGGAGGCGATGTCGGAGCGCGGCGTGGCGGCCGCGTGGCCGGTCGTCCGGACGCCCGTCAAGCTGGAGGGTCCCGGTGGGGTCTTCCTCGACCTGGCAGGCGTCGATGTCCTCGCCCCGGTCTGGTTCCCGTGGGACGTGCCCCCGGGGGAGGTCGCCGCGGCGCTCGGCGCGCCCGGGTGGGCGGCCGTGTCGGAGAAGCTCGCGCGGGAGCGGGGGTGGGCGGTCGGCGACGTCTTCGACGTGTCGAGCGGAAGCCGACGGGTCCGGCTCAGGGTCGGGCTCCTCGTGGACTTCCGGAAGGTGTCCCCCCTCGCGGGCGACCGCCTCGTCGTCCTCGACATCGCCCAGGCCCAGGACGCGCTCGGCCTCGAGGGCGCGGTCCACCAGGTGGACGTCAAGCTCTCGCCGGGAGCGAGCCGCGCCGAGGTCGGGGAGCGGCTCGCGCGGCGGCTCGGCCCGGCGGCCCAGGTGCTCACGCCCGAGCAGCGCCGGAGCCAGGCCGCGGGGCTCCTGTCGGCCTTCCGCCTGAACCTGACGGCGCTCTCCCTCATCAGCCTGCTCGTCGGCGCGTTTCTCGTGCACACGACGACCCAGGCGGCGCTCGTGCGGCGGAGGGCGGAGCTCGGCCTCCTGCGATCGCTCGGCACGACGAGACGGCAGGTGCTCGCGATCCTCGTGGCCGAGGTCGCCCTGCTCGGTGTCCTGGGGACGCTGCTCGGGATCCCGATCGGCTACTGGGCGGCGGCGGCGAACGTCGAGGCGGTGAGCGCGACGCTGTCGAACCTCTATCTCCTCGAGGGGATCGGCTCGCTCGGGCTGGAGCCGTGGGTCCTGGCGCTGGCCGTCGCGGTGGGGCTCGGCGGCGCGGTTGCGGGGGCCCTTCTGCCGGCGCTCGAGCTCAGCCGGCGGGACACGCGGGCGCTCCTCGCGCCGTTCTCGCTCCACGAGCGGGTCGGCAAGGCCGCGCCACGCCTGGCGGTCGCGGGGTGCGCGATCCTGGCCGGGACAGGCGTCTGGTACGCGGGGCTCGGGCGGGGGTGGAGGCCGGCGGGGTTCGTCGTCGCCCTCTCGCTCCTGATCGCCCTTCCGGCGATGACGCCGTGGCTCCTCCGGACGCTCTGCGGCCGCCTGCGCGCGCGCGGCTTCGGCCTCGCGTACGGCGTCAAGGCGCTCGGCGTGAAGCTGGGCACGACCTCGTTCGCGGTCGCGGCGCTGGGGATCGCCGTCGCGATGCTCGTAGGGATCACCGTCATGGTGGGGTCCTTCCGCCGGACCCTGGAGGTCTGGATCGACGCCACCATCCGGGCGGACGTGTACGTGACGACCGAGTCCTGGAGGCGGGCGAGGGAGACCGCCGTTCTGGACCCGGCCGTCGTGAGCGCGCTCCTGCGCCTTCCGGGGGTGCGATCGGCGGACCGGCTGCGGCGCACGCGGGCCTTCTCCGGCGAGCGCCGCATCGCCCTCGTCGGCCGCGACGTCGGGATGCCCGGCGGCGAGGGACGCTTCGTCCTGATCGAGGGGGACCGCGCCGACGCGATCCGGCGGGTCGCCGCGGGCGAGGCCGCGATGATCGGGGAGCCCCTGGCGCGAAAGGCGGGGCTCGGCGTCGGAGACCGGCTGCCGCTGACCGCTCCCGGGGGGAACTTCGAGATCCCGATCGCCGGCGTCTACCTCGACTACGCGGAGGAGCACGGGTCGGCCGTTCTGGATCTCTCGGCTCTCGAATCCCGCTTCGGCCTCGCGGGACTCACGAACGTCGATCTCTACCTCGAGCCGGGCGCGAGCCCCGAGCGGATCATGGACTCGATCCGCGGGCGCTTCCCGGACGCCCCGCTCGAGCTGCTGAGCAACCGGAGGCTCCGCGAGGAGATCCTCGAGATCTTCGACCAGACGTTCGCAGTGACCCGCTTGCTCCAGGGGATGGCGCTCCTGATCGCCGTCGCCGGGATCACGCTGACCCTTCTCGTTCTTGCGCGCGAGCGGGTGTCGGAGCTCGCCCTCTACAGGGCCCTGGGCGCGAGCCGGAGGCGTATTCTCCGGGTGTTCCTCGGCGAGGGCGTCGGGATGGCGGGCCTCGGAATTCTCCTCGGAGTCCCGGGGGGCGTGGCGCTCGCGATGATCCTGATCCGGCTCGTCAACCGGGCGTACTTCGGTTGGACGATCGTTCCCTCCTGGCCGGTGGCCGCCCTGGCCCGGCAGGCCGCGGTGCTTCTCGCGGCGGCCGCGGCCGCGAGCCTCTACCCGGCGATCCGGGCGAGCCGTACGCCCGCGACGGAGCTCCGCCGTGACGACCTGTGACCGCATCCCGCCCCGGAGAGGATCGCGCGCGAGGCGCGCGACGTGGATCGCGCTCGGCCTCGTCGCGGGAGCGGCCGCGGGCGCCGGGGGATTCCGGATCGCGGTTCCCGACTACGCGTGGTCGTTCCCCCGCGACCACTGGGCCCACGAGGGGTACCGGACCGAGTGGTGGTACTTCACGGGGCATCTCGACTCGAAGGAGCCCGGGGCGAGAAGCCTCGGCTTCCAGTTCACGATCTTTCGGATCGGCATCCTTCCGGCGCGTCCGCCGTTCCGCTCGGAGTGGGCCACGTCCGGCGTCGCGATGGGGCACGCGGCGGTGTCCGACCTGGACCGCGGGGAGCACCGCTTCTCGGAGACGGTCCGCCGCGAGGTGCCGCTCCTCGCCTCGTTCGGCTTGCACCCCGACCCGGAGATCGCGCGCGTCCAGGGTCCGGCGGGCACGGACGGCGCTTGGACGCTCCGGTGGAACGGCGACGGGTTCGATCTCGAAGCGCGCGACGACGCGGAACGGTTCCGGATGTCGCTCTCGACGCGGGCGGAGCGTCCGGTCGTACTGCAGGGGCCGAACGGCCTGAGCCGGAAGGGGGATGCCCCGGGGGCCGCGAGCCAGTACTACAGCGTCACGAGGCTGGCGACACGCGGCACCGTCGTCCTGGACGGGCGCGAGATCCCGGTCGCGGGCGAGTCGTGGATGGACAGGGAGTTCGGCTCCTCGGAGCTCTCCGAGGAACAGGTCGGGTGGGATTGGTTCGCGCTCAGGCTGGACGACGGTCGCGACCTCATGCTCTACGCGCTCCGCGACCGCGGAGGGGAGGCCGGCGTCCGGAACGGCTCCCTGGTCCGGCCGGGCGGGGAGGTGCGGCTGCTCGAGGCCTCGGACTGGTCGGTCCGGCCTCTCTCCACCTGGACCAGCGGCGTCACCGGGGCGACGTACCCGGCCAAGTGGAGGATCGAGATCCCGTCCGAGGGGCTCGCGCTCGTGGTCGTGCCCGACTTCTCCGAGCAGGAGAACGTCGCGCGGACGCCGCGCGCGCCGTTCTACTGGGAGGGCTCCGTCTCGGTGCTCGACGGCGCGGGCGGGCGCGCGGGGCGCGGATACGTCGAGCTGACCGGCTACGGCGAGAGGAACCGGCCGCCGGTGTGATCGGGTCGGCACGGCGAGGAGCGCGAGGGGGGACGATGCGAAGCAGGATGTTCATCGCGCGATCGAGGCTCCGGGCGACCGCGGAGGAAGCGTTCCGCTGGCACGGGAGGCCGGAGGCGCTCGAGCGCCTGACGCCGCCCTGGGAGCGGGTCGAGGTCGTCGAGCGGCCCGACGGGATCTGGAACGGGGCGCGCGCCGTGCTCCGGGTCGGCGCCGGTCCGCTCCGGTTTCGATGGGTCGCCGAGCACTCCTCGTACGAGGCCGGCGCGCGGTTCGTCGACACGCAGGTCGCGGGCCCCTTCGCGCGGTGGGTGCACGAGCATCGCTTCGAGCCCGCGGGGGAGCGGGAGTCGATCCTCGAGGACCGGATCGAGTACGCGCTCCCTCTGGGTCCGCCGGGCTCCGCGCTCGGCGGGCCCCTCGCGAGGAGGAGGCTCCGGAGGACGTTCCGGTGGCGGCACGAGGTGACCGGCGCGGACCTCGATCGGCACGCCGCCTCGAGCGGTCCCCCCCTGCACATCGGCGTCACCGGATCGTCGGGGCTCGTCGGCTCCGCGCTCCGGGTGTTCCTGGAGACCGGAGGGCAAAGGGTCTCGCGGCTCGCGCGGCCCGGCCCCGGCTCGGCGCCGGGCTCCCTCGCGGATCTCGACGCCGTCGTGCATCTCGCGGGGGAGAGCGTGGGCGGCGGCCGCTGGGATGCCGCCCGCAAGCGGCGGATCCTCGAAAGCCGGGTCGAGGGGACGCGCGCGCTCGTCCGGGCGATGGGGGCCTCGCCGTCCCCGCCGCGCGTGCTCGTCTGCGCGTCGGCCGTCGGGTACTACGGCGACCGGGGGGACGAGGATCTCGACGAGTCCTCGCCCGCCGGCGAGGGGTTCCTCGCCGAGGTCGCCAGGCGGTGGGAAGATGCCGCGTCCGGGGCGTCCGAGCTCGGGATCCGCGTCGTTTCCCTCCGGTTCGGGGTCGTGCTCGCCGCGGCGGGCGGGGCGCTCCGCCGGATGCTGCCGGCGTTCCGGCTCGGCGCCGGAGGCCGGATCGGAGGCGGGGGCCAGTTCTGGAGCTGGATCGCCCTCGACGACGTCCTCGGCGCGGTCCTCTTCGCGCTCCGGAGGGAGTCGCTCTCCGGCCCGGTCAACGCCGTCGCCCCGAGCGCGGAGACGGCCGCCGGGTTCGCCGGAACGCTCGGAGACGTTCTCCGCCGTCCCGCCGTCGCGCCCCTTCCCGCATCCGCCGTGCGCCTCGCGTTGGGGGAGATGGGGGAGTCGCTCCTTCTCGCGAGCCAGCGCGCGCGGCCCGCGAGGCTTCTCCGGGAGGGATTCCGGTTCCGTCACCCGACGCTCGAGGGAGCGCTCCGCTTCGAGCTCGGGATCGGGCGCGAGCCTCCCGGCGGGATCGAGATCGAGGATCGCGCGGACGTGGCCCCTCCGCGGCGCCGGCGGTAAGATGGGCCTGCCGGGAGGAAATTCAGGATGAAGACCGCCGAGTCCGCTGCGGACTTCCGTTCCCTCGTGGCGGAAGGAATTCCCGACACGCTCCCCCCCATGCCTCCGGACGATCCGTCGGTAAGCCACGCGCCGGCGCGCCGGCAGGTCCTGAGCCGAGCGGAGAGGGAGCTGGCGGTGCGCAACGCGCTGCGCTACTTCCCCCCGGGTCTCCACGCCGCGCTCGCGCCCGAGTTCGCGCGGGAGATGGAGGTCGACGGCCGCATCTACATGCGCCGGTACCGTCCCGGCTCGTACGCGATGCGCGCGAGACCGGTCGACCAGTACCCCGCGAGGAGCCGCCAGGCCGCCGCGATCATGCTCATGATCCAGAACAACCTGGACCCCGCCGTAGCCCAGCACCCCCACGAGCTGGTCACGTACGGGGGCAACGGCACGGTGTTCCAGAACTGGGCGCAGTACCGTCTGGCGATGAAGTACCTCTCGGAGATGACGGACGAGCAGACGCTGGTCCTCTACTCGGGTCACCCCCTCGGGCTCTTCCCTTCGCATCCCGACGCCCCGCGCGTGGTCCTCACGTGCGGGATGGTGATCCCGAGCCGCTCGACCCCGGGGGACTACGAGAGGCTCGCGGCCCTCGGGGTCACGTCCTACGGCCAGATGACCGCGGGCAGCTTCATGTACATCGGGCCGCAGGGGATCGTGCACGGCACGACGATCACGCTCCTGAACGCGGGGCGCCTGTACCTGGGGCTGCCCGAAGGGGAGGGGCTCAAAGGCCGCGTGTTCGTCACCTCGGGGCTCGGAGGCATGAGCGGCGCCCAGGCCAAGGCGGCCGTGATCGCGGGGGCGGTCGGGGTCGTCGCCGAGATCGACCCGAAGGCCTTGAAGAAGAGGCACGCCCAGGGGTGGCTCCAGGAGTACGAGACCGACCTCGATCGGGTGCTCGCGAGGATCGAGCGCGCGCGGAGGGCGAGCGAGGCTCTGTCGCTCGGCTATCTCGGGAACGTCGTCGACCTCTGGGAGAGGCTCGTCGCGGCCGGGGTCTCCGTGGATCTCGGCTCCGACCAGACGTCCCTCCACAACCCGTACGGCGGGGGCTATTACCCGGCGGGGATGTCGCTCGAGCAGGCGAACGAGACGATGCGGAGCGATCCCGGGGGGTTCCGGGAGAGGGTGCACGCGTCGCTGCGGAGGCAGGTCGACGCCATCAACGCCATGGCGGATCGGGGGACGCGCTTCTGGGACTACGGCAACGCGTTCCTCTTCGTGGCCCGGACGGCCGGCGCGAACGTCGTGAAGCCGGACGGCGGTTTCCGGTACCCCTCCTACGTCGAGGACATCATGGGGCCGATGTGCTTCGATTACGGGTTCGGCCCCTTCCGCTGGGTGTGCCTGTCGGGCCGTCCCGAGGACCTCGGGGAGACCGACCGCATCGCGGGCGACGCGCTCGAGGCCGCGGCCGCCGAGGCGCCCGCCGAGATCCGGCGCCAGCTCGTCGACAACCTGCGCTGGATCCGGAGCGCGGAAGAGCATCGGCTCGTCGTCGGCTCCCAGGCCAGGATCCTGTACGCCGACGCCGACGGCCGCACGGCGATCGCCCTGGCGTTCAACGAGGCGATCCGCTCGGGCAGGGTCTCGGGGCCGATCGTTCTCGGGCGCGACCACCACGACGTGTCCGGCACCGACTCTCCCTACCGCGAGACCGCGAACATCCGCGACGGGAGCGATTCTTGCGCCGACATGGCGGTCCACAACGTGATCGGCGACGCGTTTCGCGGCGCCACCTGGGTGAGTCTCCACAACGGGGGCGGCGTCGGCTGGGGCCAGGCCGTCAACGGCGGCTTCGGCATGGTCATCGACGGGACGGACACGTCCGACCGGCGCATCCGGTCGATGATCCCGTGGGATGTCCACAACGGGATCGCGCGGCGGGCGTGGGCGGGATGCCCGGGCGCGGAGAGAACGGCCGCGCGGGCGTCGGCGTCCCGGCCGCTGCTCCGCGTGACCGTGCCGAGCCGCGCGGACGACGCGGTCGTGCGGGACGCGGTGTCCCGAGCCTCGCGCGGGGACGGAAGAGCGGATACGGGAGGGCGGAGATGAGGGACTTTCGCGGGTTCGCGGTGGCGGCGATCGTGCTGTCGGTGGCGGCGGGGGCGGCGGAGAAGCGGCCCGAGCCGATCCGTTTCTCGGCTCCGAAGAAGTCCGCCTCCGGATCGAGGGCCGTGGCCGTCCTCGAGGGGCGCAGCGGGAGCTCCATGAAGGGCGAGGCGGTGATCGTCAAGAACGGGCTCCGGTACGCGTTCCGCCTCGTCGTCGAGAACGCTCCTCCGGGGACGCACGGGGTGCATCTGCACGAGCGCGGCGATTGCAGCGCCCCCGACGCGCTGTCGGCGGGGCCCCATTGGAACCCGACCGGAGAGGCCCACGGAAGGTGGGGCAGCCCGCCGTTCCACCGCGGCGACGTGGGGAACATCGAGGTCGGCCCGGACGGGAAGGGCTCGCTGACGCTGGCGACCGATCTCTGGACGATCGGCGGGGATTCGAAGACCGACGTCCTGAATCGCGCCGTCGTCGTTCACGAGGCGGCCGACGACTTCGTGACGCAGCCGACGGGGAATGCGGGGGCCAGGATCGCCTGCGGCGCCATCCGGCTCGAGGAGTGATCGGCGGCCGAACGCCCGGGCGCCCTCCCTGTGCTAAGGTTCCCGCCGTTCATGGCCTGAGGGAGCCCATGCGAAATCGCCGCCCGACCATTCTGGCCGCCGTCGCGATCGCCCTCGCCGCCTCCGCAACGGTCCCGGCTGCGGACCCCGCGGCGGACGAGGAGACGAGGGCGAGCGTCCCCGCGCTGACCGCGTTCCACGACGTCGTCTTCCCGCTCTGGCACGACGGCTGGCAGAACCGGGACTTGACGCTCATCGCGGAGATGCTTCCCCGCGTGAAGGAGGGGGTCCGGGCGGTCCGGTCGGCGGATCTCCCGGGGATCCTCCGCGACAGGCGGGAGGACTGGGACGCGGGGGTCTCGGCGCTCGCGGAGGCCCTCGCGGCGTACGAGGGGGCGGTCGAGGCACGCGAAGAGAAGGGGATGCTCGACGCGGTGGAGGCCCTGCACGCCGGCTTCGAGAAGCTCGTCCGACTCGTGCGGCCGGCCATGCGGGAGCTCGACGCGTACCACGTCGAGCTGTACGCCGCCTATCACAAGATCCTTCCCGCCGGCGAGACCGGACGGATGCCCGCCGCGGCCGAGGCGATGGCCGATCGGTGCCGGGCGCTGGCCGCGGCGGAGATCCCGAGGCGGTTCGCCGCGAAGGAGGCGGAGATCCGGCGCGAGATCGAGGCCCTCTGCCGCGACACCGACACGCTGCGGGAGGCCGCGGGTGGCGGCGACGCGGCGGCCGTCGGCGCGGCCGTCGAGCGGGTCCACGACCGGTACCGGAAGCTCGAGGCGGCGTTCCGATGAGCGCGCCCCCGAGAGAGATCGCGGCGGACGCGGCTCCGCAACCGTTCCCCCGGACGTTCTGGACCGCCAACGTCACCGAGCTCTTCGAGCGTGCGGCCTACTACTCGATGGCGAGCTTCGTCGTCATCTACCTCGGGCAGCTCGGCCTCGGCGAGTACTGGCCGAGCAACCTGAACAGCTACCTCTGGGCCCTCGTCTACTTCCTTCCGGTTCTCTCCGGGACGATCGCCGACCAGGTGGGGTTCCGGATCTCGCTCCTCGTCGCCTTCGTGCTCCTGGCGGCCGGCTACTTCCTGGTCGGCTACCCGGTGTGGTTCGGCGGCGCGGTGCTCGCCGAGGTGGCGGGGCGGGAGTTCACCGCCGGCGCGGGCGTCGTCGTTCCGGTCGTGCTCGGGATCCTGCTGATCGGGATCGGCGGGTCCGTCATCAAGCCGTGCATCAGCGGGACGGTCCAGAAGACCCATCTCGGGCGCGCCACGCTCGCGTTCGCGATCTTCTACATGGTGATCAACATCGGCTCGCTCGTCGGGCGGCTCGTCGCGTACTTCTTCCGACACGTTCCCGGGATGAACCTCTCGGCGGTCTTCGCGGTGGCCACGTTCTTCTCGATCGCCGCCTTCTTCGTCGTCCTCTTCCTGTTCCGGGACGAGTCGAGCGGCGACGCCGCGGCGCCGGCCAAGCCGAGGAGGTCCGCGGGCCGGATCCTGGCGGACATGGTCCTGGTGCTCGGCAACGTTCGATTCTCGCTCTTTCTCCTCGTCTCGTCCGGCTTCTGGTTCCTCTACAACCAGGTCTACAACGTCCTTCCCCTCTACGTCAGCAAGGTGGTCCAGAAGGACCCGCCGATGGAGATCTTCACGGCGTTCAACCCGCTGACGATCGTCTGCTTCCAGCTGTTGATCACCAAGCACTTCGGGAAGATGCGGCCGATCCGCTCGATCGTCGTGGGCACCGTGATCATCGGGCTCTCCATGGTCATCAACCTCGCGCCGCTCTTCGGCGCCGGCGTGCGCGCGGAGGCGCTTCCCTGGGTGCCGCTCGGCTCGCTCTTCATCGTCCTGACCGTCTCGCTCATCGCGTTCGGCGAGCTCTTCACGAGCCCGAGAACCTACGAGTGGATCGGCGCGCTCGCTCCCAAGGGGCAGGAGGGCCTGTTCCTCGGCTACGCGAACCTCCCGATGGCGATCGGGTCCCTCGTCGGCGGCCCCGTAGGGGCGGCGATCTTCAACGAGGTGATGTGCGCGGGCGCCACGACGAGGCCAGACGGGCTGATCGAGCCGAGGCCGGAGGCGGCCGCGGCGGGATGGCTGATCCTGATGGCGATCGGGTTCGCCTCGGCGGCCAGCATGTGGCTCTACAACCGGTGGCTCGAGAGGAGCCCCGGTCAGTAGCCTGCCGCCATCCCGTCCTTCCTGGATTCGGTGGCGCCGGCGTACACGCCCGTCGCCGGGTCGCGGGCGATCGCCTGGTACCCTCCGAACGCCGCGGGCGAGATCTCCACGATCCGGTGGCCGAGGCGCGCGAGCTCCCTCCGCAGTTCGGGCGGGACGCCGCTCTCCAGATGGAGCGTTCCCCCGGTCGTCATCCGCGTGCCGGTCGGCTCGCTCGATCCCGTGTGGTAGAACCGGGGGGCGTCGCCGGCCTCCTGGAGGTTCATGCCGAAGTCGATCAGGTTGACCAGGATCTGCGCGTGCCCCTGCGGCTGCATGTCGCCTCCCATGACGCCGAAGGCGAGCCACGGCTTCCCCTCGCGGGTGGCGAACGCGGGGATGATCGTGTGGAACGGCCGCTTCCCGGGCTCGAGCGCGTTCGGCGCTCCCTCTCTCAGGTCGAACAGGGCCCCGCGGTTCTGCAGGCCGAACCCCCATTCCTCGACGGTGTAGCCCGATCCGAATCCGGTGTAGTTGCTCTGGATCAGCGACACCATGTTCCCCTCCGAGTCGGCGGTCGCGAGGTACGTCGTCTCGCCTTCGGAGAGGGCCGGGTTCCCCGCGTCGACCCTCGAGGCGGCCCGCGACGGGTTGAGGAGCGAGGCCCTCGCGCGAGCGTAGTCCTTCGAGAGCAGCTCCCGGATCGGCACGCGGACGAAGGACGGGTCCGCGTACCACCGCGCCCGGTCCTCGAACGCCAGCTTCTTGGCCTCGACCATCGCGTGCCAGAAGCGCACGGATTCCCGACCCATCGCCCGCAGGTCGAGCGTCTCCAGGATGTTCAGCATCTGGAGGGCCGCGAGCCCCTGCCCGTTCGGCGGCAGCTCCCACACCGTGACGCCCCGGTAGGTCGTCGAGATCGGGTCCACCCACTCGGAACGATGCGACGCCAGGTCCTCGCGGGCGAAGAACCCGCCGGAGCGCCGCGACAGATCGAGGATCGCCTCCGCGATCGGACCCTCGTAGAAGGCCGCGCGTCCTCCCGCCGCGATCGCCTCGTAGGCGCGGGCGAGCGCGGGGTTGCGGAACAACTCCCCCTCCGCCGGAGGGCGTCCGGCGGGGAGGAACACGGCGGCGAAGCCCGGCTTGTCGCGGAAGGCCCTCCCGCCTCGCTCCCAGGCCGCCGCGATCGTCTGCGGCACGGGCTCGCCCTCTAGGGCCGCGAGGATCGCGGGAGCGAGGATCTCGCGCATCGGCAGGCGGCCGAATCGTCCGTGGAGCTCGAACCACCCGTCCACGGCCCCGGGAACCGTCCATGCGTACGGCGAGTGGAGCGGGATCGTGCCGTCGGGCCCTGCCGGGACGTCGGACGCCCGCAGCGCGGCGGGGGCCCGCCCCGAGGCGTTGAGCCCGTACAGACGGCCGGACTTCGCGTCCCAGACGAGGGCGAACAGGTCCCCTCCGATTCCGCACGACACCGGCTCGAGGAAGCCGAGGGCCGCGTTGACCGCGATCGCGGCATCGACCGCGGATCCCCCTCTCTTCAGGACGTCGATCCCGATCTGGACGGCGAGGGGGTGGGCGGCCGCGACCATTCCATGGCGCGCGTACGCGACCGACCGCGTGGCGAACGGCCTGCCCTCCGGCCGGTCGGCCGCGATGGCCATCGCGAGCGGGAGCCAGGCCAGGAGCGAGAGCGCGAATGTCCGGGTCATGGGAACCTCCGGGATCTCGGTTGCGGGGGAATCCTACCTTGCGCCGGGCCTTGTGCGCGCGCGCATAACGAGAGAGGATAGAGCCGGTGTCGCTCCCGGGAAGGGGGCGCGCGTGCGGACCGGGAAGCAGGGTACGGGAAGGAGGCGCGCATGTCCGACGACAAGAAGGCGGGAATGCAGCCGGAGAGCCCGGAGGATCAATTCGAGAGGGACATCGAGGAGCTCGAGGCCCCCACGTGGCGGACGAACAAGACGCAGCTCGTCGCCCTGATCATCCTCTTCGTCATCGCCGCGATCGTCGTCGCGTTCCTCGCGACGCGGGAGAAGCAGCAGATCAAGCCCGCCGCGCCGGCCGTCGTGTCCATCGACCTGATCGAGCCGCGCTCCGGCAAGCTCTCGAATACCCCGACCAAGTTCCGGTGGGAGACGGTCTCCGGGACCAAGTACTACTCCTTCGCGCTGACGGTCAAGGGGGGCGGGAGCACGCTGGTCCAGAGGGCCCCGTCGCAGCCGCAGCTGACGCTGACGCCCGAGGAGCACGACCGCCTCGCCAAGGGGCTTTCCTACGACTGGTCGGTCGAGGCCTTCTCGGACGTCGGCACGCTGCTGGCGAGGGGCAGCGGCTCCTTCGACCTCTGATCCGGCCGCGGAGGGGTCCGGTCAAGGGGCGGTTCCGGCTGGGCCGTCGCGGCGGCGGGAGCGCCGCGCGCCGGCGCGGGACGCCGCGAGCGCCGCGGCGAGGGGGAGGAGCAGGATCGCCGCCCCCGCCGGAGAGCCCATCGCCAGCGTCACCGCGCCGATCAC
>CALMJU010000082.1 GCA_937864465.1 uncultured Acidobacteriota bacterium | reverse complement strand
CTGTCGCCGAGGGAAAACACCGCGACGGCCTGCTTCTACCGGCTGCCTGCGGCTTCTTCTTTTGGGCTGGTAGCGGGGGCAGGATTTGAACCTGCGACCTTTGGGTTATGAGCCCAACGAGCTACCGGACTGCTCCACCCCGCGTCATCGTGCTCGAACCCTCGGAGTATAGCAGAGGAGGACCGGAGGGCAAGCCCCTCAATCGCGCGGGGCCTCGGAGCCCCTCTCGGAGCGCTTCGGCGCCGGAGGCGGGAGCCAGACCTTCCCGTTCGGGCCGCGGCGGTCCGAGGGCGGCAGGAGGATCGTGATCTCGCCGGGCTCGGCGAAGCCCAGGTCCTCGCGGGCAACGCGGGCGATCGTCGTCGGGTCGGTCCGGAGGCGCTGGACCTCGCGGCGCAGCTCCTCCACCCGGGCCTGGCGGGCCTCGACCTCGGCGGTCAGGGTGGCCAGCTCGGCGCGGGCGCGCCGGAGCTCCAGCCAGCCCTGGCTGCCGAACGCGGTCGCCGCGCATCCCAGGACGAACACGAAGACGAGGACGAACAGGACCGCGAGCCTCCGGGCCCGGCGCTTCCGCTCGATCTCGGGATCGGGCTCGCGCCCGGGGAGCGGCTCGTCGGCAGGGCGGGCGTCGGACGGGAACAGCTCGTCGACGCGGGCGTCCCACCCCGCGCGAGGCGCCTTCGCCTCCTCTCTCCGTCTCCGGAACGGCAGGATCCTCGCCACGTCCTTCTCTTCCGGCTCCTACTCCTACCCCTGCTCCTGCTCCTACTTCTTCCTTCCGAGACGCGGGTACGCTCCCTTCCCCACGAACCGCGCGTCGTCTCCGAGCTCCTCCTCGATCCTCGCGAGCTGGTTGTACTTCGCCGTCCGCTCCGCCCGGCAGGGGGCGCCCGTCTTGATCTGGCCGAGATTGAGGGCGACGACCAGGTCGGCGATGAACGCGTCCTCGGTCTCGCCGGAGCGGTGGGAGACGACGCACGAGTACCCGGCCCGGAGCGCCATCTGCACGCAGTCGAGCGTCTCGGTCACGGTGCCGATCTGGTTGAGCTTGATCAGCACGCTGTTCGCGACCCCCTGGCGGATCCCCTCGGCGACGATCTTCGGGTTCGTGACGAAGACGTCGTCTCCCACGATCTGGATCTTCCCGCCGAGGGCCCGGGTCATGTGCTTCCACCCCTCCCAGTCCCCCTCGGCCATCCCATCCTCGATCGAGGCGATCGGGTACTTCTTGACCCACGACTCGTAGAGGGCGCAGAGCTCCTCGCTCGACTTCACCGGCTTCTTCTCGGCGGCGAGGCGGTACTTCCCCTTCTCGTACAGCTCGGACGCGGCGACGTCGAGGGCGAGGAGGACGTCCCTCCCGGGCCTGTATCCCGCCGCCTCGATCCCGAGGACCAGCGCCTCGAGCGCCTCCTCGTTGTTCCGCAGGTTCGGGGCGAATCCCCCCTCGTCGCCGACACCGGTCGCGAGGCCGCGCTTCTTCAGGACCCCCTTGAGGGCGTGGTAGCACTCGGAGCCGATCCGGTAGGCGCCGGCGAACGTGTCGGCGCCCACGGGGACGACCATGAACTCCTGGACGTCCACGTTGTTGTCCGCGTGGGCCCCGCCGTTGAGGACGTTCATCATCGGGACCGGCAGGTCCTTCGTGTTCGTGCCGCCGAGGTAGCGGAAGAGCGGCATGCCGAGGCTCTCGGCCGCCGCGCGGGCGACCGCCATCGAGACGCCGAGCATCGCGTTCGCGCCGAGCTTCGACTTGTTCGGCGTGCCGTCCATCTCGATCATCGCGCCGTCGAGGAAGACCTGGTTCATCGCGTCGAGGCCGCAGATCGCGGGGCCGATCACCTTCTCGACGTTCTCGACCGCCTTCCTCACCCCCTTGCCGCCGAACCGCTTCGGGTCCTTGTCGCGGAGCTCGAGCGCCTCGCGCGATCCCGTGGACGCGCCCGACGGGACCGCGGCCCGCCCGAGCGTGCCGTCCGCCAGCACGACGTCCACCTCGATCGTCGGATTCCCCCGCGAGTCGAGGATCTCGCGCGCGGCGACCTCGAGGATCGCACCCGCCTCGCTCATGCAGCCGCAGCCCTCGCTCATCGCCTTCCTCTCCGGGCGCGCTGGGACGCGCACACACCCCCGCCGCGCGCGCTCCGCCGCCGCGGCGACTATAACGCAGGTGGCGACGCGCGCTCAAGGACTTGGAGCGATCTCAGGGGCGCAGGGAGACGCGTGGTAGCATCGCGACGGCGGAGGGAAGCCTCATGGAGGGGACCGAGAGCCGGGTCGCGATCGCGCTCACGACCGCGGGATCGCCGGAGGAGGCGGAGAGGATCGCGAGGGCGCTCGTCGAGGAGCGCCTCGCCGCGTGCGTGAACGTCGCGCCCGGCGCCGTCTCGATCTACCGGTGGAAGGGGGAGGTGTCCCGGGACGAGGAGACGCTGCTCGTGATCAAGACGACGAGGGAGCGGTTCCCGGATGTCCGCCGGAGGATCCGCGAGCTGCACTCGTACGAGCTGCCCGAGGCCGTCCTGCTGCCCGCGCTCGACGCCGATCCGGAGTACGCACGGTGGATCGAGGAGTCGGTCTCGGCGCGGGGCCCGCGCTGACGCCGCGGACCCCGCCGGGGGCCTGCCGCCGCTCTACCGGCCGTGGCCCTTGCCGTGCCCGCCCGACTTCGTCTTGCCCTTCTTCCCGTTGCCGTCTCCCCCCTTGGGGCCGGCCGCATCCCTCCCGGGGTGCCGGTGCTGGTACTCGTTGACCATCATCCTCTGCACGTTGCGGTTCTCCCGGCGCCACTGCATCGCCTGCGCCGGCGGGACGCCGTAGTAGGAATGGGCCATCCGGAGCGCCACCAGGTCGCGGCAGTCGCGGTCGTTGAGGATGACGCGGTACTTCGGGTTCCGCTGGTGCTTCCTCCAGTAGCCGTACGCCCGGCCGTAGGGCGGACCCGGATCGCCGTCGTAGGCGACGAACCAGGCGTCCACGGGAACGCCGACCCGGAGCCCGATGTCCCACCAGGAGAGGCGCTGGCTCCTCATGGCGAAGATCACGTCGGGGTTGCGCCCCGACGTCCTCGCCAGGAAGAGGGCGACCGCGAAGTCGTCCGGATCGGCGTACCGGGGAGCCCATCCCCGGACGAGCACCGGATCGTAGTCGTAGTGCCGGGAGGCAATGTCGAGCCACAGGCGCCCGTCGTCCCCGACCGGCACGCTGAGCCCGAGGTCCACGTCCACGCCGAGGCCGGCCGACGCGACCGATGTCATCCCGAGAGTACAGAGCGTTCCCGTCAGAATCGCGAGGGTGAATGTCCGGATTCGCATGACGACTTCCTCCAACTCCTTGGCCCGCGGTCGGTTTCCCGGGACCTCCTACAATCTTGGTCCCGGGCCGCCCGCCGGCAACCCGGCGGGAGGAAATGCACGTCCCGTGCCCGCGAGCGGGGCGAGGCGTCAGTCCGAGACGTGAATTGCGATTTTGAACTGCGTGGCCGCGGCCGGCCCGTCCCCGAACCCGGTCAGCGAGACCTTGAACGGCCCCTGCCGTCCCGCCCGGAGCGGGAAGAGCTTCGGTCCCCCGTTCCCGGCCGCCAGGAGGCGTCCCCCATCGTCGAGGACGGCGACGGCGACCGAGAACATCTTCGCCGCCTTGCCCAGGTTCGAAACCGTCGCGACGGCGCGCAGCGTCCCCCAGCTCTCCCCCGCGACGTCGAACCGCAGCGAGTCGAGCCGGAGGCCGTCGCCGAGGTCCTCGCCGACCTCCAGGTCCACCCCCGGCTTGAAGAGGAACGTCTTCGAGTACGTCCCCGCGTGGGCCGACGCGATCGCCGCGACGAGGGCGAGCGCGAGAGCGATCGGCAGCCTGAAGCCTCTTCTCATGGGTCCCTCCTGGACACCGGACGACCGCCCGATTCTAGCGCGGCCCGGCGGGAAGCGCGCGGCCCGCTTGCGGCCCCGGGTCCCGCTGGGCTACCGTGATCGCTCCGTCGATCGAAAACGCCGGCCCCGCGCGACGTGCCGCGGGCGGCCCGGCCCTCGGAGGACCCTCGCGATGAACGATCCCCTGGCGAAGCTCGAGCCCCGCTCCGTGTGGGAGCACTTCTCCTCGCTGCTCGCGATCCCGCGCCCGTCGGGGCACGAGGCGCAGGTTGCCAAGCACCTCGCGGAGGTCGCCCGGAAGCACGGCTTCCAGGCGGCCCAGGACTCCGTCGGCAACCTGGTGATCACCGTTCCGCCGACGAAGGGACGGGAGAAGGCCCCCGCCGTGATCCTCCAGGGCCACCTCGACATGGTGGCGGAGAAGAACCGGGACACGCAGCACGACTTCCTGAAGGACCCGATCCGGCCGCGGATCGAGGGGGAGTGGATCCACGCGACCGGCACGACCCTCGGCGCCGACAACGGCATCGGCGTCGCCGCGGCGATGGCCTGCGCCACCGACCCCTCCGTCGTTCACGGCCCGCTGCAGCTCCTCTTCACCGTGGACGAGGAGACCGGCCTGACCGGCGCGATGAAGCTCGACGAGTCGCTCCTCCGGGGGAAGACCCTCCTGAACCTCGACTCCGAGGAGGACGGCGTCCTGTTCGTCGGCTGCGCCGGCGGGTCCGACACGCATCTGTTCTTCGCGCCCGCGTGGAACGCCGTCCCGCGCGGCGTCTCGCCGTACCGCCTCGAGGTCAAGGGGCTCCGCGGCGGTCACTCCGGCCTCAACATCGTCGAGAACCGCGGCAACGCCCTGAAGCTCCTGGCGCGGATCCTCGCCGGCGCCGTCATCGAGGGGATCCCGTTCCGCCTCGGGTCGTTCTCCGGCGGATCGAAGCACAACGCGATCCCCCGCGAGGCCGAGGCGGTCGTCCTCCTGAACGCGGCCGACGAGCCGAGGCTCCGCGCCGTCCTCGAGGGCAGCGAGCGGTCGTTCCGCACGGAGCTCGAGGGGATCGACGAGGGGCTCGCGCTCTCGCTCTCCCCCGGCGGAGACGCCGCTCGCGCGATGACGGAGGAGGACCGGAACCGGTTCCTCCACCTCCTCCTGGCGCTCCCGCACGGCGTGCTCGGCATGAGCCAGGCGATCGAGGGCCTCGTCGAGACGTCGAGCAATCTCGCGGTCGTCGAGGCGGACGGCGACCGGCTCAAGGTCGTCGCCAGCAGCCGCAGCTCGGTCGGACCCGCGCTCTCCGCGGTGCTCCTCTCGATCCGCGCGATCGGGCACCTCGCCGGCGCCGAGGTCCGGCCGCGCGACGGCTACCCCGGCTGGAAGCCCAACATGGCGTCCCCGGTCCTCGGCGTCGTCCGCGAGGTGTACGCGAAGCGCTGGGGCAAGGAGCCGAAGGTGACGGCGATCCACGCCGGCCTCGAGTGCGGCCTGCTCGGAGACAAGGTGCCAGGGATGGACATGATCTCGTTCGGCCCCGAGATGCAGGGGGTCCACTCCCCGGACGAGCGCCTCAACATCCCGTCGGTCGGGAGGTTCTTCGACGCCCTGCGGGAGGTCCTGGACCGTCTCTCCCGCTGAGGGACGTCGCCGGGAGAGGCCGGCCCGTCAGGCCCGGCGGTCGAGCGTCTCCGGACCCTCGATCGGGTCGAGCGGGCCGTCGACGTCGAGCCCCGGGAACGCCGACGGAGGGACCCGGCGAACGGAGAGATCCGCCAGGAGCGCCCGCACCTTGTGGATCCGGTTCCCGAGGGCCTCCCGGATGCGCGGCTCCGCGCTGCGGCGCCACAGGCCGACGAGCGGGTGGTCGCGCCCCCGGGAGTCCACGGGGAAGCAGACGTCGTCCCCCTCGTCCGCCGTCGTGACGAGGACGCGCAGCGCCTCGGTCGGAAACGTCGGATAGACGCAGGCGAGGACGAGGAGATCCGCGTCCCCCGTGACCTTCATCACCGCCTCGAGGCCCGCGAGCGGCCCGCGGCGGTCGGGGGGCGCGTCCTCGACGCAGGGGTACTTCGGCGCGGGGTTCACCGACCCGGGCGCGACGCTCACGAGGACGCTCGCCGTGAGAGGCCGGAGGGCCCGGGCCGCGCGCTCGGCGAGGGTCATCCCGTCGAGCGTCAGGCGCCCGCGGGCCCGGCCCGTCCTGCTCCTCTCGCCTCCGGCGAGGACGACCCCGATCAGCTCCGCCACGGGCCCCCTCCACGGCCGATTGTATCCCGGAGCGTGGACCGGCCCGTCGCCCCCGTGCTATAGTCGCCCCCCCGGCGACAGCCGTCCTCCCCATCCCACAGCGATTCGGCCGCGGAACTCACCGGGCGATGGACGTTTTCGGCGCGGCACGCGAGCCGGGGCTCGGAGGCACCATGTCGGAAGGACGACCGCGAGGACGCCGCGGCCACGGCGGCAGCCGGGATTTTCGCTATGAGCGCAGACCCCATCCCCCGGCGGAAAGTCCGGGCGATCCGGAGGTCCCGGCCGACCTCCCGGAGCCCGAGGAGGCGGAGGGCGCTCCCGCGCCGAGCGGCGACGAGCCGCACGTCGACCTGAATTCCCTCTACCGGATGACGAACCAGGACCTGACCGCGGCCGCCCGACGCCTGGCCATCGCGGGGGCGGCGGGCATGCGGAAGCAGGACCTGATCTTCGAGATCATGAAGGCGCAGTCGGAGAAGAGCGGGCTGGTGTTCGCCGAGGGGGTCCTGCAGATCCTCCAGGACGGCTACGGGTTCCTCCGCCACCCCGACTACAACTACCTGCCGGGGCCCGACGACATCTACGTCTCGCCATCCCAGATCAAGCGTTTCGGCCTCATCACCGGCGACACCGTCTCCGGCCAGGTGCGCCCGCCGAAGGAGGACGAGAACTACTTCGCCCTGATCAAGGTCCTCGCCGTCAACTTCGACGACCCCGAGAAGATCCGCGACCGGATCTTCTTCGACAACCTGACCCCGCTCTACCCGCTCGATCACCTCCGCCTCGAGACCGGGCCCGACAACCTGTCGGGGCGGATCATGGACCTCCTGACGCCGATCGGGAAGGGGCAGCGCGGCCTGATCGTCTCCCCTCCCCGCACCGGCAAGACGATGCTCCTCCAGGCGATCGCGAACTCGGTGACGAAGAACCACCCCGAGGTCTACCTGATCGTCCTCCTGATCGACGAGCGCCCCGAGGAGGTCACCGACATGCAGCGCTCGGTCCAGGGGGAGGTCGTCGCCTCGACCTTCGACGAGCCGGCGCAGCAGCACGTGCACGTCGCCGAGATGGTGATGGAGAAGGCCAAGCGCCTCGTCGAGCACAAGAAGGACGTCGTCATCCTGCTCGACTCGATCACCCGTCTCGCCCGCGCGTACAACACCGTGCAGCCCCCGTCAGGCAAGGTCCTCTCGGGAGGCATCGACGCGAACGCCCTCCAGCGCCCGAAGCGGTTCTTCGGGGCGGCCCGGAACATCGAGGAAGGGGGCTCGCTGACGATCATGGCGACGGCCCTCATCGACACCGGCTCCCGCATGGACGACGTGATCTTCGAGGAGTTCAAGGGGACCGGCAACATGGAGCTCCACCTCGACCGGAAGCTCACCGACCGCCGCGTGTTCCCCTCGATCGACCTCGAGCGCTCCGGCACCCGCAAGGAGGAGCTGCTCATGCCGAAGGACCAGCTGAACAAGGTCTGGATCCTCCGGAAGATCCTCAGCCAGATGTCCACGGTCGAGGCGATGGAGCTCCTGATCGACAAGCTCTCGAAGACGAAGGCGAACGAGGAGTTCCTGATGCTGATGCAGCAGCCGGGCTCCTAGCGGGAGGCGATCAGCCGATCCCCGCCAGGGAGAGACGGCGCCTCCACCCCGGGCGGAGCGAGCCGAGGAGCCGCCGCGCCCGATCCGCTCCCCCCTTCCCCGCGACGAGGGCCCGCGCCTCCTCCCGCGCCGCCTCGAGCAGGGACGGGTCGCGCAGCACCGCCGACAGGAACTGGAGATCGGAGAGCCCGTGCTGCTGGGTGCCGAACACCGCGCCCGGGCCGCGGATCTCGAGGTCCCGCTCCGCGATCCGGAACCCGTCGCTCGTCTCCGCCATCACGGCGAGCCGCTCGCGCGCCTCGCTCCCCGTCCCCCCGTCGCCGACCATGAGCACGCAGTGCGAGGCGCCGGGGCCGCGGCCGACCCGCCCGCGGAGCTGGTGCAGCTGCGACAGGCCGAACCGCTCCGCGTGCTCGACGACCATCACGGTGGCGTTCGCCACGTCCACCCCGACCTCGACGACCGTCGTCGCGACCAGCACGTCGATCCGCCCCGCGGCGAAGGCGCGCATCACCGCGTCCTTCTCCTCCCCCTTCATCCTCCCGTGCAGCAGGCCGACGGCCCGGTCCGGGAAGACCTCCCCCCGGAGGCGAGCCGCGAACGCCGTGGCGGCCTTGAGGTCGCTCCGCTCCGTCTCCTCGACGAGCGGGACGACGACGTACGCCTGGCGCCCCCCCTCGATCTCGCGCCTCATCCGCTCGTAGACGCGACCGCGGTCCGCCTCCCCGCGCACGACCGTCCGGACCGGCGTGCGCCCCGGAGGCATCTCGTCGATCACCGACAGGTCGAGGTCGCCGTAGAGGGTCAGCGCGAGCGATCGCGGGATCGGCGTCGCCGTCATGACCAGGACGTCGGGGCGGCATCCCTTCCCGGCGAGAGCGGCCCTCTGGAGGACGCCGAACCGGTGCTGCTCGTCCACCACGACGAGACCGAGCCGGCGGAACCGGACCCCCTCCTCGAAGAGGGCGTGCGTCCCGACGACGATGTCGATCCCCCCCCCCGCGAGCCCCTCGAGGGTCCTCCGGCGCGCCGCCCCCGAGACCGAGCCCGCGAGGAACGCGCGGCGGTACCCCGCCCCCTTGAGATCCAGGAGGCGCGACAGGCTCCGGTAGTGCTGGTCGGCCAGGATCTCCGTCGGCGCCATGAGCGCGGCCTGGTAGCCGTTCTCGACCGCGACCAGGAGGGTCAGGATGGCGACGATCGTCTTCCCCGACCCCACGTCCCCCTGCAGGAGGCGGTGCATCGGGTGGGGCGCCCGGAGGTCGGCGCCGATCTCCCGGAGGACACGGCGCTGCGCGCCCGTCAGCCGGAACGGGAGGAGCGAGGCGAGCCGCGTCCTCAGCGCGTCGGGGACCTCGTAGGCGATCCCCCGCGACTCCTCGCGGATCCCCCGGCGCCGCACGGCCAGGGCCAGCTGCAGGAGGAAGATCTCCTCGAAGGCCAGCACCCGCTGGGCCGGGGTCGCGCGACGATCGAGGTCCACGAGGGAGGCGTCCGGCGGGGGGAAGTGGACCTCCCGCAGCGCCTCCAGCCGCTCGAGGAGGCGATGGCGCGAAGCCGCGGGCGCGGGCACCGTCTCCGCCAGCGGCCCCCCGACCGAGCCGAGGGCGCGCCAGATCAGGTTCCGCTGCACCCTCGACGAGAGCCCGGCGAGCTTCCGGTAGACGGGGACGATCCTCCCCGTGTGGATCCCCTCGGCATCGTCGTCGTCGAGCGTCTCGTAGTCGGGGTTCTCGAGAACGACGTCCCGTCCGTAGCGGTCGAGCGAGGGCCGTCCGAACACGACGGCGCGGCGCCCCTCGCGGAACACGCGCTCCAGGTACGGCTGGTTGTACCAGATCGAGCGCACGGACCCGCTCGCGTCGGCGAGGATCGCCTCGAAGATCGTGAACCCGGGCCGGCGGGTCCGGATCAGGCGGCTGCGCACGACGCGCACGTCGAGCGCGGCGTCGGGGTCGCCTGCCGCGAGGTCGGCGACCCGGCGGAAAGCCCGCCGGTCCTCCCAGCGGAACGGGAGGACGTACAGGAGGTCCTCGACCGTCTCGAGCCCCGACTCCCGGAGCGAGTCGGCCCGGCGCGGGCCGACGCCCTTGAGGTACCGGAGCTCCGTGCGCGCGTCCAGCAACCGAGGCCGGCTCCCGGGAGGCGGGGCGGCATCCCCCTCGGATGCGGTCACGCCGCGGCCCCGGCCCCCGGCGGATTATAGCCGCCGCGCCGCGCCTCCTCGCGCGCGGCCAGGACGAGCCCGCAGGCGATCATCGCCGCGCCCGCGAGGAACGCCCCCCCCGGCCTCTCGCCGAACAACGCGGCGGCGTAGATCGTGGCGAGCACCGGCTCGCCGAGCACCGCCATGTTCACGGTGAACGCGCGCAGCCGCCGCACGCTCCAGTTGAGGAGCCCGTGCCCCGTCACGTGCGGCCCGATCGCCATCAGGACCAGGAGCCACCACGTCGTCGCGGGAAAGCCCCGGAGCGGCGCGCCCGCCGCGAGCGCGAGGAGGAGGAGGACCGCGGCCGCGGACCCGTTGACGAGGACCAGGTACGCGACGAAGTCGATCCGCTCGCGCACGCGCCGCCCGATCATGAAGTACGCCGCCGCCGTCGCCGCTCCCGTCAACGCGAGCAGGTCTCCGAGCAGCGCCTTCCCGCCGACCGCGAGATCCCCTCCCGCGAGGACGGCGGTCCCGGCGAGCGCGAGCGCCGCCGCCGAGAGCCCGAGGGGACCCGGCCGCTCCCCGAGAAGGAGCGGGCCGAAGGCGGCGGTGAAGACCGGCTGCGTCGTGACGAGCACGACCGAGGAGGCGACCGACGTCAGCGCCAGGGAGTGGATCCAGGCTGCGAAGTGCAGCGCGAGGAGCGCGCCGGCCGCCGCGGCGAGCGCCGCCGTCCGCCACGACGCGGGCCGCCGCGCCGTCACGCCCCATGGGAGGAGGATCGCCGTCGCGAAGAGGACCCTCCAGAAGGCGATCGCGAGGCTCGGCGCGTGGCAGAGGCGGACCAGGATGGAGGCCCACGAGATCGCGAAGACCGCGGCGCAGAGCGCCACGGCCGCCGCCGTCCGCGAGGGGAGGCTCACTCCCCCCCGCGCAGGATGCCGTCGCCCAGGAGCGTGCAGATCGCCTCGGCCAGCGCGGCGTCCTCGACCTGGCTCCCGTCGAGCACCTCCTGCACCGTCGCCCCCGTCTTCGCCCGCGCGAGGACGGCGAGCGAGGCCTTGGACGGGAGCGTCCCGCCGGTGAGGCGGGCGCGGGCGTCGGGCGAGAGGCGGAGGACGGTGTCGAGGGGCGGAAGCGTCCGCTTCCAGCGGTTCCACTCGTCGAGCGAGACGAGGCCGTCCATCAGCAGGTTGGTCGCCGGGCCCTCCACCGTCCGCTCGATCGGCCTCTCCTCCAGCGGGAGCACGCGGAACGTCGCCTCCGACCACCCGAACATCCGGAACAGCGCCTTGCGCCCGCGGGCGGGGCCGCACGAGGCGTGCACGATGTCGCCCCGCTCGAACACGATCGCCCCCTCGACCCCGGCCTGGACGAGGCGCACGATCCCGTCCTTCCCGTTGAGCGCCAGGATCTGGAGGAGATCCGAGATCGCGAGGTGCGAGACCGACCCGCCCAGGAGGGCGTCCGACCCCTGCCGCGCGCTCTCGACCTGCTCGCGCCGCGAGAGGATCCTCTCGACGCGCGCGTGCAGCTCCTCCACGGCGAACGGCTTGGTCACGTAGTCGTCGGCCCCGAGGTGGAAGCCCCGCAGTCTCTTGGGGAGCTCCCCCTCGACCGTCAGGAACAGAAACGGCACCTCGGCGGTCTCGGGACGCTTCCGGACCTCCTCGAAGAGCTCCCATCCGTCCATGACCGGCATCAGCACGTCGGCGACGATGACGTCGGGAGCGAAGGCCCGGATCCGCTCGAGCGCCTCGCCCCCGTGCCCCGCCTCCTCCACGACGTACCCCTGGGGCTCGAAGAAGTCGCGCACCATCGTCAGGATGAGCCGGCTGTCGTCCACGACGAGGAGGCGCCGGGGGCGGGAGGGGGAGGGAGGTCCTTCCGTCATCGGATGTGCTCGATCAGCTCGTCGAGGCTCGGCGTCGACATCGAAATCTCTTCGTGGATCCGTCCCTGCGCGTGCTCCTCCGCGACGCACTCGACCAGCGCGGGGTCGAACTGGATGCCGGCGTGCGCGTGCAGCTCCGCGAGCGCCGCGGTGACGCTCATCGCCTTCCGGTACACCCGGTCCGTCGTCATCGCGTCGAAGGCGTCGCCGATCAGGATCAGCCGCCCCGCGAGCGGGATCTCCTCCCCCTTGAGGCCGTCCGGGTAGCCGGTGCCGTCCCAGTGCTCGTGGTGGTGCCGGATCCCGGGGATCACGTCGGCCAGCGCGGGGATGTGCGCGAGGAGCCTCGCTCCGGCCAGCGGGTGGCTCTTCATCACCTCGATCTGGCCGGCGTCCAGGCGGTGCGGCGTCTTGAGGATGTCGTCCGGGATCGCGATCTTCCCGACGTCGTGGAGGATCGCCGCCAGCAGGAGCGGCTCCATCCGCTCTCGGGCGAGCCCGAGGTGCTGGGCGACCAGCAGGCCGACGCGCGCCACGCGGAGCGAGTGGCCGTGCGTGTAGGCGTCCTTCGCGTCCACCGCGCCCGCCATCGAGACGATGATGCTCAGGAACATCGAGCGCACGTCGCGCTCGAGTCGGGCGTTCTCGATGAAGATCGCGGCCTGCGAGGCCAGCGCGTAGAGGATCTTCTGGTCGTTCGCGGAGAAGCGCCGGTCCCTCCCCAGCAGGTCGATCTCGATCCCCCCGATCAGCCGCTCCTTCGCGACCATCGGGACGAACACCGACGGGCGCTCGGTGTCCTCGTACACGCGGATCGCGAGAGGCGCGTCCGGATCTCCCGACGCGAGCATCGGAAGCTTGTCGGAGATCCGGAAGCGCGCCCCCAGGGCGGGCCCGGAGCCGTCGTACCCGTGGACGCCCCGGACCTCGAGGTGCCCCCCCTCCTGGTCGAGGAGGAGGATCGAGCCGCGGAGCGCCTTCACGGCGACGAGCGCCTGCCGCAGGATGATCTCCACCTCGTCCTCGACCTTGAACGGGGAGGTGATGGCGGAGCCGATGCCGAAGAGCATCTCCAGGTAGAGCTGCCCGAGGCGCCGGCTGCTCACGAGCGCATCGCGCGTCTTGAGGTTCGTGCGGAGGCGCGCCAGCAGCTCCTTCGTGAAGAACGGCTTGGTCAGGTAGTCGTCCGCCCCGGCGTCGAACCCGGCCATCTTGTCCTTCAGCTCGTTCCGGGAGGACAGCATCAGGACCGGGATGTCGCCGGTCGCCTCTTCCCGCTTGAGCCTCCGGCACAAATCGCAGCCGTCGAGGTCCGGGAGGACCACGTCCAGCACGATCACGTCCGGTCGCAGGTCCCTCGCCATCTCGAGGCCGCGCTCCCCCGTCTCCGCCAGGTGCACCTCGAACCCCTCGGCCTCGAGCTCCTCCCGCAGGATCCCCCGGAGGAGGTTCGAGTCATCCACGACGAGGACCGAGGGCCTCTCCGGGATCGAGGACGTCGCACTCATGAAGGTACCCGCATTCCGCGGGAAATCGTAGGGACCGGGTTCCTCGAAGTCAAGGAACGACGCCGGGTCAGCGCCACACGTAGACCGCGAACACGACCGCCGCCGCCCACAGCAGGAGGTTGGCGAGAAGGGCCCGGTCGGCGAAGACGAGGAACGACGGGTTCTCCCCCTCCCCCTTCTGGTGGACGAGGTAGAGGTACCGGAAGATCCCGAACAGCACGAAGGGGATCGTGAGGCCGAGGTGACGCGTCCCCACCCGCTCCGCGACCTCGCCGGAGAAGGCGTAGAGGGAGTACGCGAGAACCGTCGAGGCCGTGACCACCGCGATCATCTGGTCGAGGAACGGCACCGAGTACTCGCGCAGGATCGGCCGCTGCGCCGCAACCCCCCCGAGCGCGACGATCTCCTGCCGGCGCTTGACGAACCCGAGGAACAGCGCGAGGAGCCCGGTGCAGAGCGCCAGCCAGTGGGAGGTCTCGACCCCGATCACGACCGCGCCGGCCCACGCCCGGATCAGGAACCCGGCGGCCACGAGCATCACGTCGAGGATGACGACGCGCCGCAGGCCCAGCGAGTAGGCGGCGTGGAGCGCGAGGTACAGGAGCGCGGTCCCCGCGAACGCCGGCCGCAGCGCCCACGCGAGCGCGAGCCCGCCGATGGAGAGGACCGCCGCCGCTCCGGCCGCCGCCCTCGTCGACAGCTCGCCGGCCGCGATCGGCCGGAGCCTCTTCGCCGGATGGAGCCGGTCGAGATCGCGGTCGCGAACGTCGTTGAACAGGTAGACCGCGGAGGAGAGCGCGCAGAAGGCCGCGAACGCGAGCAGCGCCTTCGCGACGAGGGCCGAGTCCCCGAGATGCCCGGAGAAGACGAGCGCCGCGAGGACGAAGACGTTCTTGATCCACTGCTTCGGGCGCATCGCGCGGACGATCGCGGAGGACGTCAAGCTCGGCTCCCTCCCTGCCCCGCGGGCCGCGGCCCATCCTACACCGGGGCCGTCACACGGAGGCGTTCTCGTCCCCGCCCGGCTCGTCCTCGCCCAGCTCTCCCGGCCGGTCGTGGAGCGTCCTGAGCTCCACGATCTCGAATCGCCGCACCCCCGACGGGATCGAGATCGCAACCCGGTCCCCCTGCCGCTTGCCGAGGAGGCCCCTCCCGATCGGCGAGGCCATCGACACGCGCCCCGCCTCGGCGTCCGCCGCCTCCGGGATCACCATCTCGAAGGTCTCCTCCGCGCCGGTGTCCGTGTCCAGGAGGACCACCTCGGAGCCGAGACCGACCCGGTCCTTCGGGACCCGGTCGAGCTTCAGCGTCCCCAGCTCGGTCAGGCGCCCCCGGAGCTGGCCGATCCGCGCGCGCACGTACTGCTGCCGCTCGAGGGCGGCCTTGTACTCCGCGTTCTCGCTCAGGTCCCCCATCGCGACCGCGGTCTTGATCTCCCGCGGGAGCTCGATCCGGAACTCCCGCTCGAGCGCCTTGAGCTCGTCCGCCAGCTTCTTCCGGATCTCTCGCACGCGGCTCCTCCGTCGGGGATCGCGCGGAATGTACAACCCAGCGCCTCGTTTGGCAAATCAGGACCAAAATTGACAGGTTTCTCCGGGGGGCCTACAATCGCGATCCGCGGCCGACGAGCCGCGCGGGGGTGCGATGGGACGCAGGCGCCGGAAGCTCCTCTGGATCGGGGCGGGGATCGCCGCGTGCCTCGCGTTCCTCCTCGCCGTGGCGCTCGGAGGGAAGAGCGGACTCGTCTACTACTACACGGTCGGCGAGCTCCAGGACCTCCCGTCCCGGCCGGAGCGGGATTTCCGCGTCAACGGGAAGGTGGAAGCCGGCTCGGTCGAGCGGAGGGGGGACGGGCTCGACGTCCGCTTCGTGATGACCGACGGCCGCGCCACGCTCCCGGTCGAGTACCACGGCGTCGTTCCCGACGCCTTCGTCGAAGGCGCCGACGTCGTCGTCGAGGGGGGCCTCCGCGAGGACGGGACCTTCGTGGCCACGAGCCTGCTCGCGAAGTGCCCCTCGAAGTACGAGGCGGCCCGGGATCGCGGAGAGAAGATCCCTCACCGGGACGGACGCGCGAAGGGCGTCTAGCCCTTCCGGCCTCTTCCCGCTATCCTCGGACGCCCCGGCGCGCGGAGATGCTCTCTTGACCGACGAACCGATCCTGGAGGCCCGCGGCCTCACCAAGCGCTTCGGCTCGATCGCCGCCGTCGACGGGATCGACCTGGAGCTCCGCCGCGGCGAGTCGCTCGCCGTCTTCGGCCCCAACGGGGCCGGCAAGACGACGCTGACCCGGATCCTCACGTCCACCCTGCGCCCGACGTCGGGAACGCTCCGGATCGCGGGCAGGGACCCCCGCGAAGACGAGCTGCGGTCCCGGCGGATCCTGGGCCTGATCTCGCACCAGACGTTTCTCTACGACGACCTCTCGGCGAGGGAGAACCTCGTGTTCTTCGCGCGGATGCACGGTCTCCGCGACGCGAGAGAACGCGCCGACGCCCTGCTCGCCTCGGTCGGCCTCGGCGAGCGCGCCGACGATCCCGCGGGAACCTTCTCGCGCGGGATGCAGCAGCGCCTCGCTCTCGCCCGGTGCCTCGTCCACGACCCTGAGATCGTCTTCCTCGACGAGCCGTTCACCGGCCTCGACCCCCACGCCGCCTCGCTCTTCCGGGCCGCCCTCGGCAGGATCCGGAGCGAGGGGCGGACGCTGTTCCTCGTCACCCACAGCCTCGCCGAGGGGCTCGAGCTGTGCGAGCGCTGGACGATCCTGTCCGCCGGAAGGATCGCCGCCCGCGGGCGCTCCGAGGAGACGGACCGCGCGGCCCTCGAGCGGGAGTACTTCCTGCGCGTCGGCAAGCCGCGCTCTCCGGGAGCCGTCGCGTGAGAGCCCCCGGCGCGCCCGCCGGACCGGGCTTCCTCCGCGGCGCTCTCGCCGTCGCCGCCAAGGACCTCCGCCTCGAGTGGAGGACCCTCGAGGCCCTCTCCGCGATGGCCCTCTTCTCCCTGATCGTCCTCGTCGTCTTCAACTTCGCATTCGATCTCTCGACGGTGCGCCGCCTCGGCGCCGCGCGACTCGTGCCCGGCGTCCTCTGGATCACGTTCTCGTTCTCGGGAATCGTCGGCTTCGCGAGGTCGTTCCAGATCGAGCGGCGCCGCGATTCCCTGACCGCCCTCCTGCTCGCCCCCGTGGACCGGGGCGCCCTGTTCGCGGGGAAGGCGCTCGCCAATCTCGCCGCCCTCCTGGCGCTCGAGGCCCTGGTCCTCCCGCTCTCCGCGGTCTTCTTCGACTACGACCTCCTCGCGGTCCTCGGGCCGATGCTGCTCGTCGTCGGCCTCCACACGATCGGCCTGGCGGAGCTCGGGACGCTGTTCGCCGCCGTGGCGGCCCGCGTCGGCCGGGGGGAAGCGCTCCTGGCCACGCTGCTCTTCCCCGCCGCCTCCCCTGTGCTCATCGCGGCCGTCCGGTGCACGTCCGCGGTGCTCGACGGGAGCGACCTCGCGAGCGCGTCGCGCTGGATGCTCGTGACCGCAGGATTCGACGGGCTCTTCTTCTTCGTGGCCCTCCTGACCTTCGAGCACGTCCTCGAGGACTGACGGAACGGAGACGACGCCGATGAAAGCCGCCGGCCGCCTTCCCTGCCCCGCCCTTCTGCTCGCCACGGCCGCACTCATGCCGGCGGCCCTGTGGATGGCGTTCGTGTACGCCCCCGAGGAGAAGGTGATGGGGCCGGTGCAGCGCATCTTCTACTTCCACGTCCCCTCCGCGGCCGTAACGTTCGCCTCCGTCCTGGTGCTCGCCGTCGCCTCCGTCGCCCATCTGACGACGCGGCGCAGGATCTGGGACCACGTGGCGCTCGCCGCGACGGAGATCGGGCTCGTCTTCTGCACGATCGTGCTCGTCACGGGACCGATCTGGGCGAAGTCCGCCTGGGGCGCCTGGTGGACGTGGGAGGCCCGGCTCACCACGACGCTCGTCCTGTGGCTCCTCCTCGCGGCGATCCTCATGGTCCGGGGCTACGCCGAGAGCCGCGAGCAGGCGGCGCGCCTGGCCGCCGTGCTCGGGATCGTCGCCGCGCTCGACGTCCCGATCGTCTACAAGGCGGTCGACTGGTGGCGCGGGCAGCACCCCGTGGTCTTCGGACGCGGGCGAGAGGCTGCTCTCGCCCCCGGGATGCTCGTCGCGTTCTTGTTCTGCCTGGTCGTCTTCTTCCTGCTCTACGCCTCGCTCCTCTGCCTCCGCGTGAGGCTGCTCGATCTCCGGGAGCGGGCGCGGGATCTGTCGGACCTTCTCGGAGAGCGTTGAGCCGGATCTGCCGCCGCTCTTCCCCGCCCGGGGGAGACGGACGGCTCGGGGAGACCGAACGTGGAGCGAAGCTGCGAGTTCGTGTTCTGGGCCTACAACGTGGTCTGGATCGCCCTGGCCGCCTACGTCGCCTTCCTGGCGCTCGGCCTCAGGAAGGTGGGGCGAAGGCTGGACGGGCTGGAGCGGCGGGCGGAAACGCGGACCGGGGGCGCGGGCGCCCCGTAGGCGTCAGGCGGGCCCCACCCCCAGCGCCTCGCGGATCTTCTCCTCGAAGACCCGCTTCGGCACGCCGCCGACCCAGGACTCGAGGATCATCCCGTTCCCGTCGATCAGGAACGTCGCGGGAAGGCCGAGCACGCCGCCGAACGCCTCCGCCGCCTCCTCGGTCCCCATGAGGTTCGTGTACGGGATCTTCTCCCGCTCGACGAACGGCTTGACGACCGCGGGGCCGTCCTCGTCCATCGAGATCGCGATGATCTCGAGCCCCCGGTCGCGGTAGCGCGCGTACAGGTCCTTGAAGCCCGGGATCGCCTCGCGGCACGGGGCGCACCAGGTCGCCCAGAAATCCACCAGGCGGACCTTCCCCGCGAAGTCCGAGAGGCGGACCGTCTCCCCCTCCAGGTTCCGGAGCGCGAGATCGGGGGCGGGCCGGAGGGCGCCGGACGCCGGCTTCGGCGCGGCCTTCCCGGCGCCGCCGTCGTCCGAGGGCCTCCCCCCGCACGCGGAAGCCGCGAGGGCGAAGACGAGGAGCGCGACGGTCGCGAATCCGCGGCGATGCTCCATGCGAGGCTCTCCCCCCGGCCGTCGCGAGCCGTCCTGGCGCCGCCCGGCCGGCGGACCTCCGATTGTAGCAAGCGGGGGAGCGTCCCCGCTCTCCCGCCTTCGACGGCGCCCGGGGCGTGCGCTATGCTTCCCCGTCGCCGGGCTGCCGGACGGGGACGGAAGGCATGGGGAACGAGCGATCCATCGCGGTCTTCGGCTCCTCGGAGCTGCGCGAGGGGGAGCCTCCGTACGAAGATGCCCGCCGCGTGGGAGCGCTTCTCGCGAAGGCGGGGTACCGGATCGTCACGGGAGGGTACGGAGGGGTGATGGAGGCCGCGAGCCGCGGGGCGGTCGAGACCGGCGGGACGGCCGTCGGGATCGTCAGCCGGGTCTTCCCCGAGCGGGCCCCCAACCGTTTCCTCACCGAGGTCGTCGAGACGGCCGATCTCCACGAGAGGACCCGGCAGCTCGTCGAGCGGGCGGACGGCTTCGTCGTCCTCCCGGGGAAATCGGGCACGCTGGCGGAGCTCTTCTGGCTCTTCGCGCTCCACCGTGCGGGGTGCCTCGGCCTCCGCCCCGTCGTGATCGTCGGAGGCGCGTTCCGACCCCTTCTGCGCCATCTGGCGCAAGAGGGGATGATCGAGCCGGAGCGATTCGACGTCGCGCGAGTCGTCGACACGCCCGAGGAGGCGCTCGAGGCGATCGAGAGCTTCCTCGCGGGCGTGCGGGAGGTTTGACCGTGGGAGGCAGGACCGGGGCGCCCGCGCCGGAGGGGAAGGATCGACCCCCGCACCAGAAGGGGGTCCTGCGCGATTACGTGGAGACGATCCTGGTCTGCGTCATCTTCGTCGTCTTCTCGCGCGCCTTCGCGTTCCAGCAGTCGAAGATCCCGAGCGGCTCCATGGAGGACACGCTGCTCATCGGCGACTACATCATGGTCAACCGCTTCGTCTACGCCCCGACGTCGTTCGACTGGGAGAGGAGCCTCCTCCCCGTGCGAGACGTGCGGCGCGGGGACATCGTCGTCTTCAAGTATCCCGATTCCCCGGAGGTCGACTACATCAAGAGGATCGTCGGCCTGCCCGGGGACACCGTCGAGATGCGGCAGGGGTACCTCTACGTCAACGGGGTCCGCCAGGAGGAGCCGTACGTCCGGAGCGACTACCGCCCGGCCGACTCCTTCGGCCCGCGCCGGGTTCCCGACAACAGCTACTTCGCCCTGGGCGACCACAGGAACCGCTCGGCCGACAGCCGGGTCTGGGGATTCGTGCCCCGCGCGCTGCTCAAAGGGCGCGCGCTCTTCGTCTGGTGGTCCTACGCGGAGTCGTCGGCGGAGGCGAACCCCGAGAGCCTCCTGGGGAGCGTCAAGTCGATCGCGGGGAAGATCGTCCATTTCGTGACGCGCTCCCGCTGGGAGCGCTGCTTCCGGGCGATTCGCTGAGCCCCAGGGGGCCCTGCCCGACCGGAACGAGCCGCGGCTCCTCGCGAGCCCTCTGCACCGTGTGGGCCAGGAACCGGGCGTCGTCCGGCGCCGGACGATCGCCGCGGTAGTGCGCCCCGCGGCTCTCCTCGCGCAGCAGCGCCGCGTCCGCGATGGCCCGCGCCACGATCCAGCGGTTTCTCGCCTCGATCCCCTCCCGGCTCGCCTCCGGCGCGAGGCAGGCCCCGGCCAGGGCGTCGAGGCCGCGAGCCGCCCCCTCCAGGCCCTCGCCGTCCCGGACGATCCCGAGCCGCTCCCAGGCGATCTCCTCGACCCTCCGCGAGACCTCGGCCGCCACCTCCCGCGATACGACGGGGGGCGGCTCCGCGGGCGTCCCCTCCTCTCCGAGCCCGCCGCGGCCGAGCCGCATCGCGGCGGCGACTCGCGCGCCGAACACGAGCCCCTCGAGGAGCGAGTTGCTCGCCAGCCGGTTCGCCCCGTGCACCCCCGTGCACGCGGTCTCCCCGGCCGCGTAGAGGCCGGGCAGGCTCGAGCGTCCGTCGAGATCGGTGCGCACCCCTCCCATGCAGTAGTGCGCGGCCGGGACGACCGGGATCGGATCGCGCGTGAAATCGATTCCGAAGCGCCGGCACAGCGTGTCGATCCCCGGGAAGCGCGCCCGCAGGAAGGACGGATCGAGGTGAGACACGTGCAGGCGGACGTGGCTCTCGCCCGACCGCGCGAGCTCGCGCGTGATCCCCCGGCTGACGACGTCCCGCGGGGCGAGCTCCGCGTCGGGGTGGCACTCCTTCATGAAGCGGCGCCCGGCCGCGTCGGTGAGGATCCCGCCTTCCCCGCGGAGCGCCTCGGTCAGCAGCCAGCGCGGCTGGCCGGGGACGTGAAGCGTCGTCGGATGGAACTGCACGAACTCCATGTCCATCAGCTCCGCGCCGGCGAGCCAGGCCATCGCGATCCCGTCGCCGGTCGCCTGCGGAGGGTTCGTGTTCTCCCGGTACACACGGCAAGCGCCCCCCGTGGCGAGGAGGACCGCGCGGGCCTCGACGAGCCACGTCGCCCCGTCGGTCTCGTCGAGGGAGAACACTCCGCGGCACGCTCCTTCCGGTGCCCAGAGGTCCCGCGCCACGCTCGCCCCGGCCACGATCAGCCGCGGGTACGTCGAGGACTTGGCGAGCAGCGCCCGGACGATCTCGCGCCCCGTGGCGTCCCCCCCCGCGTGCAGCACGCGCCGCGCGCTGTGGGCGGCCTCCAGCGTGAACGCGAGGCGCACTCCCTGCCGGTCGAACTCCGCTCCCCACTCGATCAGCTCGAGAATCCGCCTGGGGCCGTCCTCGACGAGCGCCCTCGCCGCGGCCGGCTCCGACAGGCCGGCGCCCGCCCGCAGCGTGTCCTCGTAGTGGAGCGCGATCTCGTCGTCGTCGGACAGCGCGACGGCGATCCCTCCCTGCGCGCGATCGCTCGTCGAGTCCCTCGGCGCGTCCTTCGTGAGGACGAGGACCTCGGCGCCCGCCTCGGCCAGCGAGATCGCCGCGCGCAGTCCCGCGACGCCGCTTCCGACGACGACGAAATCCGTTCGCTCCGGCAACCGGCGAGGCACGCTCGACCCTCTCGATGCTCTCCGCGAAGGAGCGCCGCGATTGTAGCGCAGCCCCCGGGTACAATGCCGTGCGCCCGGCGACGGGACTATATTGACGTCGAACGGGCGCAGGGAGGGAGACGTGGCGGATCGCGAGCGGGAGCCGGCGGGCGCGCGTGACGAGGCCGGGACCGGAGGAGGCGCCGGGAGCGGCGTCGCAACCGGGGTCCTGTTCGCCACCGTCGCCTGCATCCTCGTGGCGGGGCTCGCGCTCCGCTCCGCCCCGCACGAGCCCGCGCCGCGCGCGCCGCAGGCGCGGCAGGCGCCCGCCGAGAGGACGGAGCCGCAGATCCTCCCTCCGAGGCCGGTGCCGGTCGAGGAGCGCCCCGCACCCGCCACGGAGCCCCCGCCGGCGCCGGCGGAGGAGGACCTGTCCCGGCGCGCCTCGGAGGACGGGGCCCGCCTCCGGCGGTCCTCCGGAAAGTTCACCGCGCAGATCCTGGTCGCGTGCTCCGCGGAGAACGTCCGGCGCCTCCTCCGAAGAGAGCGCGGCGGCTCGCTCTACGTGCTCTCCGCGCCGGAGCGCGGCGACGGCTGCTACCGGATCTGCTGGGGCTCGTACGGCACGTCCCGCCTGGCCTCGGAGGCGGCGGACCTTCCCGCACCTCTCCGCCCTTCCGGCCGCGGGCCCCTGCCGAAGAAGATCGACGAGGTCCTCCGATGACCCGAGCTCCGGAGCGCCGTCTCGCGCTCGCGGCCTTCCTCCTCGCGGCGGCTTCGGTCGCGCTCCCGACCACGGGCGCGCCCGGCCGGGAGGAAGAGGCCGCGGCGAAGCTCGAGAAGGGCTCGGCTGCGCTCCGGGCGAGCGACTTCGAGTCCGCCGCCTCCTTCTTCCGGGCGGCGCTGGACCTGGTCCCCTCCTCGAACGACGCGCGGGTGGGGCTGGCCCTCGCGGAGATCCGCCTCGGACGGGACGAGTCGGCGCTCTCGGTCGTCCTGGACGGGCTGGCCGCGGAGCCGGAGAGCTCCGGCCTCCTCGAGATCTTCGGCGATCTCCGGAACCGGCAGGAGGACGTGGACGGAGCGCTCCGGGCCTGGAGCGAAGCGTTCCGGCTGGCGCCGAACGACCGGCTCCGGGAGAAGATCGTCAAGGCCGAGCGGGAGCTCCAGGCCGGGCGCGGCTACACGTTCTCGGCCACGCCCCACTTCAATCTCCGGCACGACGGGGACCTCGATCCCGACCTGGCGGCGGAGATCGCGAGATGGCTGGAGGACCGCTACCGGGACCTCTCCGACGCCTTCCGCCACGGCGCGCCCCAGCCGATCACGGTGCTCCTCTATCCCAACCGCGAGTTCCGCGACGTGACCCAGGCGCCGGAGAGGGTCGGGGGGATCTACGACGGGAAGATCCGGGTTCCGCTCGGCGGGATCCGCCGCCTCGATCCGCGCGCCCAGGCGATCCTGACTCACGAGCTGACCCACGCCGTCGTCCACTCGAAGACACGCGGCAACTGCCCGCGCTGGCTCCAAGAGGGGCTCGCCCAGAGGTTCGAGGGCCGGACGATCGGGCGCGAGGACCGCGCGCGCGTCGCCGCGGCGATCGCGGGAGCGGACCCCTCCTCCTGGACGCGCCGGGAGGAGCTCTCCTACCCGGCCGCCCTCGCCTTCGTGGCGTTCCTCGAGCGCGAGAGGGGGTTCGGGGCGCTCCAGAACGCGCTCGAGCGTCTCGGGGAGGGGGACGACCTCGATCCCGCGCTCCGGTTCGCCTTCAGCGCGGACCTCACGGATCTCTGCCGTCGCTTCGCGGCGGAGATCTCGTCCGAAGACCGGCGATGACGGGGACCGGCCGACCGTTCTCGGACCTCGCGGCCACCCTCACCCGGGTCGCCCGGGAGCGGGGGTCGGGGATCGTGACCGCCACGCGGGGGAAGCTCCGGCGCCTGTTCTGCATGGAGCGCGGCTGGCTGACGTTCGCGGCCTCGAACCTGCTCGAGGAGCAGTTCGCCGAGGTTCTGGTCCGGTCCGGCGATCTCTCCCCCTCCGACCGGGTCGCGGCCGACTGCGAGGCGAAGACCCGCCGGTCGGGGATCTCCGTCGTCGTGCTCGAGAAGAGCTTCGCGGCGCCCGAGGCGCTGCGCGCCGCGATGCAGCGGCACGTCGAGACGCTCCTCTCCTCGTGCCTCGAGTGGCCGGACGGGAGGATCGAGTTCTCCGAGGGGCAGCCGAACCTCGAGGGGGAGACGACCGTCCGGATCTCCCCGGTGGCGGCCATCCTCTCGCACGCCAAGCGTTATCCCTCCTCCCTCGAGACGGTGCGCGCGCGCATCGGCCGCCCGGACCTCCGCCCCCTCCCGGCCCCGCAAGGCGGCGAGCTCCGGCACTCCCTCGATCTCGACGAGGCGACGAGCGACGTTCTCGCCCGGGCCGACGGCTCCCGGTCGGTCGCGGAGATCGCCCGGTCCTCTCCGGCGGGAGAGGAGAGGACCCTGCGCGCCATCTACGGCCTCCTGCTCGCGGGGATCCTCGATCCGGGAGGCAGCCGGATCGCCGACATGTCGTCGGTCGCGGCGGACGCGCCGCTCTCACGCGAGGAGGTCGAGTCCCGGCTGGCGATCGCGCTCGACGCGGACTACTATGGGGTGCTCGGGCTGAGCCAGGGGGCCCCACGCGACCGGATCCGCGACGCCTACTACGCCCTCGCCCGCCGCTACCACCCCGACCGGTTCCGGTCCGGGCCGCTCCAGGATCTCCTCGGCCGCGTCGAGCGGTACTTCACCAAGGTCACCGAGGCGTACAACACGCTGGGGAACCCGGCGCAGCGGGCGGAGTACGACCAGCAGATCGCCGTCGCGTCGCCCGAGCGCGCGGCGGCGGTCCGCGCGGCCTCGGACCAGGCGCACATCGCGAGGCAGAACTATCTGAAGGGGAAGCAGCTCGCCGACCGGCGGCACTATACGGAGGCCCTCACGTTCCTCGAGAATGCCGTGCGCCTCGACGACACGGTCGCGGCCCACCATCTCGAGTACGCGGTCGCCCTCGCCAGGCTGCCCCGCCGACGGCAGGAGGCGGAGCGCCACCTGATCGCCGCCCTGGCGATCGATCCCTCGCTGACGTCCGCCTATCTCGCGCTCGGGCAGCTGTGCCGGAAGACGGGGCGCAAGGCCGAGGCCGCCGGGCTGTTCCGGGAGGCGCTCCGCTGGGACCCGTCGAGCCGCGAAGCCGCCGCGGCCGCCGAGGAGATGGGAAACGTCGTCCCGGAGCCGCCCTCGGAGGGGATCCTCCGCGGCCTCTTCCAGGGGTGAAGGGATCGCCGTGCCCAGGATCGTGGACGGCGACAACCTGCTCGGCTCCTGGCCGGGTCGCTCCCGCACCGACGAGGAGCGCCGGCTCCTCGGGCGGGAGATCGCCCGCCTCGCGCTCCGCGATCGGCGGAGCATCCTCGTCGTCTTCGACGGCTCCGCCCCCGCCGGCGCCTCGGCGGGGAGCGACGCGCTCTACGCGGGACCGGGCCGCGCCGCGGACGACCTGATCCTCGAGAGGCTCCGCGCGGAGGCGGACCGGAGGGGATTCACGGTCGTCACGAACGATCGCGCCCTGGCCGAGCGCTGCCGTCACCTGGGCGCGCGGGTCGAGAGATGCGACCGCTTCCGGGAGCGCCTCCTGGCCGGGCGAGCGGACGAGAAGCCCCGCGGCGACGAGGACCTCGCGTACTGGTCGGACGTGTTCCGGGAGCCCTGAGGGCGCCGGCCTCAGCGCACCTCCACGACCGTCGCCCCGTCGCCCCCCTCGCGCGGCGCACCCGGCCGGTGCGAGGCGACGTGCGCGTGGCCCGCGAGGAACCGGCGCACCGCCGAGCGCAGCCTTCCCGTCCCGTGGCCGTGGACGATCCGGACCTCGTTCCTCCCGGCCATCGCGGCCCGGTCGAGGAAACGGTCGATCTCCGGCAGCGCCTCGTCCACGGTCTTGCCGATCACGACGATCTCGAGCGGGACGTCGTCGTCGAGGCCGGGTCCCCTCGCCGCGCCCGCGGGCCGAGGGGAGCCCGCGCCCCGAGCCCCCTCCTTCGCCGCCTCCCCGGCGGGCCGCAGGTCGCTCCTCCGCACGGTCAGCCCCACGCTCCCGAACCGCACCTCGACTCTCTCCCCCTTCACGTCGGCGACGATTCCCTCCCGGTCGAGGGAGCGCACGAGGACCGGCGCTCCCCGCCTGGGCTCGAACGGCCCGGAGAGGGCCGGGGGCCCGTCCGCTGCCGGCGGCGCGAGCCGGCCGACCTTTCTCGACAGCTCCGCGCGCAGCCGCATCTCGGACCGCACCTGGTCCTTCTCGGCTCGCAGCCGCTCCCGCCTGTCCCGGATCGCCCGGATCTCCCTCAAGCTCTGCTCGCGGAACTCCGCAAGCGCCTCCTCGAGCTCGCGGGCGGCCTCTCGCCGAATCCTCTCCGCGTCGGCCTCGGCGCGCGCCGCGATCCTCCTCCGCTCCTCCCTCAGCGCCTCCCCGTCGGCGACGAGCGCCGAGCGGCGCTCCTCGATCTCCGCCGTCAGGTCCCGGATCCTCGCGAGGAACGACTCGGCGCGGCGTCCTCCTTCCCCCATCAGGGCGCGCGCTCGCGCGACGATCTCCCCCGAAAGGCCGAGGCGCGAGGCGATCTCGATCCCCGCCGACACGCCCGCCGCTCCCATCAGGATCCGGAACGTCGGCCGCAGCGTCTCCTCGTCGAATTCCATCGCCGCGCTCGCGGCGCCCGGGGTCGTGAAGGCCCACGCCTTCAGGGCGGCCAGGTGCGTCGTCGCGACCGCCGTCACGCCGGACCGCCGCAGCTTCTCGAGAACGGCCTGCGCCAGCGATCCCCCCTCGGTCGGCTCGGTGCCGGTCCCGATCTCGTCGAACAGCAGGAGTGCGGGAGGCGCGAGCCCCGCGAGGAAGCTCCCCACCGCCTTCACGTGAGCCGTGAAAGTCGAGAGGTCGGCCTCGATCGACTGGTGGTCCCCGATGTCCGCCCGGGCCTGGCGGAAGAGCGGGAGCCTCGCCTCCGCCGCCAGCACGGGGAGCCCCGCGTGCGCCATCAGCGCGGCGAGGCCGAAGGTTTTCAGCGCGACCGTCTTCCCGCCGGCGTTCGGCCCCGACACGACGAGGACCTGGTCCGCCGGGTCGAGCGCGAAGGAGACGGGCACGCAGTCCTTCCCCTGCTCGCGCAGCCGGCGCTCGAGGAGCGGGTGCCGCGCGTCCCGGAGCAGCAGCGGTCGCCCCTCTTCGACCTCGGGCCGCACCGCTCCCGTCGCGGCGGCGAACAGGGCCCGCGCCTGCAGCGAGTCCGCCTCCGAGAGCCGCTCGACGGCCCGGAACACCTCCTCCCCTCGGTCCCGGAGCCGCCGCGCCCACCCCTCGAGCACGCGCCCGCTCTCCGCCGTCTCCTCCTCGGTCAGCCGGACCAGCTCGTTGTTCGGCTCCACGGAGTCGAGGGGCTCGACGAACAGCGTCGCGCCGGACGAGGACGCGGCGTGCACGATCCCCCTCACGGCCCTGGGCGCGTCCGCCCGGACGGGGATCACGAACCTCCCGTTCCGCTGGGTCACGAACTCGTCCCGGATCACCGCCTCGGCGCCCGGCTCGCGCAGGCGAGACTCCAGCATGCGGCGCAGATGCTCGCCGACGCGCGCGATCGCGCGCCGGATGCGCCGCAGCTCGGGACTCGCGTCGTCCGCGAGCCTCCCCTCGGGTCCGATGCCGGCGAGCACCAGGCCCGCCTCCGAGCGCAGGTCCGGCACCGACGCCCCCAGGGCGCGAAGGGCCGGGTACTCGTCGGCGGGCAGCCGCGAGAGGGCGGCGCGGACATCCGCCGCGGCGTGGAGCACCGAGGCCAGATCCCGGAGCGCGAGGGCCTCGACGGCGAGACCCTCGACCGCCAGGGCGCGAAGGGCCGGCTCCGGATCCGGAAGGCCCCCCGGGAGCAGCCGCCCCAGGCGGGCGACGTGCCGGGACGCCTCCTCGACCGCTCCGTGGGCCGCCCGGAGCGCCGCGGCGTCCGCGACAGGCTCGAGCGCCCGAACCCGCGAAGCGCCTATCCCCGTGACCGCATGCCCCGCCACGGCATCGAGGACGGCATCGAACTCCAGCGCCCGCCGCGACTCCGCGTCGAGATCGAGCCTCGGCGCGACGCCAGCCATCCGATCCTCCCGCCGCGCCCCTCTGGGGCCCCGACGATACCCGGGGAGACGGCGGCGGCGTTATAGCCCACCCCCCCCGCGCGGTCAAACGCGGGCCTCCCTTTTTCGATTGACTCGGCGAGGACCGGCTTTTATGTTGAAGGCGGCGCGGCCGCGGGACGCCGGAGGAGGGATCCGCCATTTCCGAGACGATGAAGATCGACGACCTGCTCCGGTTCATGGTGAAGCAGCAGGCCTCGGACCTCCACATCAAGCCGATGAGGCCGCCGCTCGTCCGGGTCTACGGGAAGCTCCTGCCCCTCAAGACCGACCCGCTCCAGCCGGACCTCATCCGGGAGATGATCGCGTCGATCCTGACCGACGCGCAGACGCGCACCCTCGAGGAGCGGATGGCGGTCGACTTCGGCTACAGCCTTCCCGGCGTCTCCCGCTTCCGCGCCTCCGTCTTCCAGCAGAGGGGAACCCGGTCCGCGATCTTCCGCCGCGTGCCCTTCGATTTCCCGACGATCGAGGACTGGGGACTGCCTCCGGTCCTCGCGGAGTTCGCGCAGCTCCCGCAGGGGCTCGTGCTCATCACGGGGCCCACGGGATCCGGAAAGTCCTCCACCCTCGCGGCGCTCCTGCGCCTCATCGCCAACACGCGCCTCGCGCACATCGTGACGATCGAGGACCCGATCGAGTTCCTGCTCCGCGACAACCTCGGCGCGATCACGCAGCGCGAGGTCGGCACCGACACGCCGAGCTTCTCGGAAGCCCTCCGCAACGTCCTCCGGCAGGATCCCGACGTGATCATGGTCGGCGAGATGCGCGATCTCACGACCGTGCAGACGGTGCTGACGGCGGCCGAGACCGGGCATCTGATCTTCTCGACCCTGCACACGAACAGCGCCGCCCAGACGATCGACCGCATCGTCGACATGTTTCCCGAGGGGCACCACCGCCAGATCCGCCAGCAGCTCGCCCTCGTGCTCCAGGCGGTCGTCTCGATGAAGCTGGTCGAGCGGCGCGACGGCGAGGGGCTCGTCGCGGCCGTCGAGATCCTGCGCCAGACGCCGAGGATCTCGAAGCTCATCACGGAGGGGAACCTCGAGGCGATGGAGGAGGAGATCGAGAGCTCCGTCGCCTACCACAGGATGCAGTCCATGAACCAGTCCCTGGCGGCGCTCGTGCTGAACGGCGTGGTCACGAAGGAGTGCGCCCTCGCGGCGAGCGCCCGCTCGAACGATCTCGATCTGATGCTCCGGAAGTTCCTGTTCGCGTCCGAGCACAAGGGTGCCGAGGAAGGATCCGCCATGGCCGAACCGTTGAGCGACTTCTCCAGGATCGTGGAGCTGCAGGAGATCCGGAAGCTCTACGACGACCTCCAGGAGCGCTATCGACACGAGATCGAGGACCGGGACTCGGAGATCGGGCGCCTGCGCGCCGAGATCGCGGGCCGGTCCGGCGCGGCCTCGCCGGCGGAGGAGGTCGTCTCGCTGAAGGCGGAGAACGAGCGGCTCACCCGCCAGATCCAGCTGGTGCGCCAGGAGTACGAGGCCAAGATCGAGCGGCTGACCGCCCGGGTCCGCGAGCTCACCGCCGGCGCCCCCGCCGCGGGCCCCTCGAACGGGGAAGGTGAGAGGAAGGGGTTCTTCCGGCGCTGAGGCTCCGGCTCAGGACTTCCCGGCCGCGGGCCGGTCCGATCGGCTCGCGGCCTCGTCCCGGGGAACCGCCTCGTCGTCGGCGTGGGCCCATGCCTCGCCGTCCGACGACGCGCTCACGCTCGAGATCGCGTGCTTGAAGACCATCAGCTCGCCCTGCGGTCCGTCGAGCATCAGCGTGAACTTGTCGAATCCCTTGATGCGCCCTGTCAGCCTCTTGCCGTTGAGCAGGAAGATCGTCACGGCCCGGCGATCCTTCCTCGCGTGATTGAAGAAGTCGTTCTGGAGGTTGCCCCCGTCGTCGCCCATCGCGCCCTCCGGATCCCGTCGATTCCGAAGGAGTATAGCACGCGATCCGCGCCCTCCGGGCGTCGTCAGGCCCGCGATCGTCCGCCCGCCCGAAAGAGCCGCACCGCCTCGCCCGCGAGCGCGCCTTCGTCGCCGGAGGCGTCGAGCCAGACGATCCCCGGCTCCTTCCGGAACCAGGTGCGCTGCCTTTTCGCGTACCGCCTCGTGTTGCGGCGGACCTCTTCCCTCGCGGACTCAGGGTCGGCTCCGGAAAGCACGGCCCGGAGCACCTCCCGATAGCCGATCGCCTTGAAGGCGTTCGCCGTGACCGGCACGCCTTCCTCCAGAAGGCCCCGGACCTCCTTCGCGAGACCGTCCCGGAAGAACCGGTCGACGCGGGCGTCGAGACGGCCCGCGAGCGCCCGCGCCTCGACGTCGAGTCCGATCTTCAGCGCGTCGAAGCGCTCCGCCCCCGACGCCCAGGTCCCTTCCGCGAGGAGACGCTCGCTCCAGGATCTCCCCCCCTCGATCGCGATCTCCAGGGCGCGCACGATCCGCTGGACGTCGCGCGGGGGGAGCCTCGCGGCGGAACCCGGGTCGAGCCGGCGCAGCCAGCGGTGCAGGCGCGGAGACCCGTACCGCTCCGCCATCCCCCGGAGGCGAGCCCGCAGCGCCTCGCTCCGCCGGGGTGCGGGCACCACGCCGCGGAGGAGCCCTCGCAGGTAGAGCCCGGTCCCCCCCGCCACGACCGGCACCCGCCCCCGGGCCGCGATCCCCTCGATCGCGCGCCTGGCGAGGTCCGCGTAGTCGGCGAGCGAGAAATCGATCCGGGGATCGGCGACGTCGATCAGGTGGTGCGGCACCCTGCGGCGCTCGTCCTGGGCGGGCTTGGCCGTGGCCACGTCGAATCCGCGGTAGACCTGGACCGCATCGCAGCCGACGATCTCTCCCCCCAGGATCTCCGCGACGCGAAGGGCCAGCGCGGACTTCCCCGTTCCGGTGGGGCCGACGACGGCGATCAGGCGGATCCGCGGGGGCCGGCCCGGCGGAGCAGGACCTCCCTCGTCCGGTCCCGCATCTGGTCCAGGCTCACCTTCAGGTGATCCCGGCAGAGCGTCTGGCCGAGGTCCGTCGGCGCCCCGCAGCGCTCGCAGCGGCCGCGGGCGAGCCCCCTGCCGACGGGGGCGAGCAACCGCAGGAGGAGACCCAGGCCGACCATCGCCAGTCCGAGGGTCGCGCCCCGCGGGATGCACGGGTCCGCGACCTCCTGTGAAACCCACCCGGCGGTTCCCGCGAGGAGGAGCCAGGCCGTCGCCGCCAGAACGGCGAGGCCTGCGTAGCTGAGCCAGGCACCCATGATGCTCCATCCCGCCCCCCGTTCGCGCCGCGCGCTCCGGGGGTGCCGTCCCGATGATGGTCCCGCTCGCCCCGACCCCTTGCGCCCCCGAATCGGTGTGGGGGACGCCAGTTCTCCCGCAACGGGAATATAGGTTCCTGGAGGTCCGATTCCCAGTCATGGGCCGGCGGGGCCTTCGACCGCCAGGGGCCGAACCTCGGTCCCCCGGTAGTAATGGCCCAAAATCCCGCGGTACGTCGCGCCCCGGACCGCCATGCCGTAGGCCCCGACCTGGCAAAGGCCGACCCCGTGCCCCCACCCCTTCCCCGCGAAGACGACCGCCTCGAGGTTCCCCTCCGGGTCCCGCTGGATCTCGAGCGACACCAGGCTCTCCCGCAGGTCGAGCGCCGTCCGGACATCGAAGCCCCGGAGGATCACCGCCCCTTCGCCGCCCGTGATCTCCATCTCGACGATCCGGCCCGACACGCCGCGGCGCAGCACGCGGAACGACCGCGGCTCGCCGATGGAGAAGCGGCGTCCGAGCGACTGCTCCAGCTCGTCGCGGGTCTTGCGAACCTCCCACGAGTGGACCGCCGCGCTCCGATCGTCCGAGGCCCCTTTCACGGGAGGGCACAGCTCGACGAAGTCCACGCGGCCCGCGCGGTCCGTCCGGAACCGGATCCGATCCCCCGGCCAGAGGACGAGCCCCCCGCTGGAGACCGCGCGGCCTCCGCTCGTGGAGAACAGGTGCGGCGAGGCCGCCATCCGGAGGACCGACTCCGACCTCCCGGAGATCACCCGCAGGCGGCCGTCGCCCGCCGGCGCACCCGCGACCCCTTCGCGAAGCCCGAACGCCTCGTAGCTGTCGCCGATCCGCACCAGCACCGGGGCGAGCCGGGCCCATGTCGGAGGCGCCCCGGCCCGGAACCTGCCGTCGGCGCCCGGTCGCAGCGCCCCCAGCGAGGCCAGGTACGCCACCGCCCGCGCCTCCGGCGGCGCGAGCGACGCGCGCTCCGGGTCGTCCCGCAGAAGCGCCTCGACGTCGGCGTCGCTCAGGAGCAGGCCGAGCCGCTCGCCCCATCCGAGATCCTCGACGATCGCCCGGAGAGCGCTCGCGAGCGTGGCGGCGTCCGGGGGCCCCCCCCGCGGCGCCGGGATCCCGGCGAGGGCCGCGAGGGCGGTGGTCGCTGCGCGGATCTCCGCCGAGCCCGCCTGCGCCGCCGTCCCGGGCGCCGACCCGCCTGGACCGAGGACACCGGAGGCGACGAGGAGGGCCAGGTCGCGTCCCGCGTCCTCCTCGCCCCTCACGCTCGCGAAGGGCGGACGGCCGGAGAGCTCCGTCAAGAGGGAGGCGGCCTGGGCCCCCTCGGCCCGGCACGGCACGCCCTTCAGGTACGGTGCGTCTTCCTCCGGAAAGACTTCCGACGCGTCCTCCGTGTGCCCCCCGCACGTCGCGGTGTACAGCGCCGAGATCGGCTCCCCGTCGAACACCACGATCTCGCCCCGCGTCGCGGCGACGGCGCGGTCCGTCAGCGGATGCTCCGCGGAAGCTCCGCCGTAGACCTGGCAGCGAGGCGTCGCGCAGACGTCGAACCCTTCCTCGTCGAACCGGCCACGGTTCCGCCAGGCGTAGGTCCGCGCCGCCACCGCCTGCGCCTTCAGCGCCTCGATCTGCGGCCACACCTCCGGCCCCATCTCGGCCGGGACCACCCCGCGCAGGTACGCCTCGAGGCCGATCCAGTTGACGGCGCGGACGTGCCCGGCCGGGGTCACCCGGATCTCGATCGTTCCCCGGTATCTCTTGCCGTCCACCGACACGAAAGCTCCCGGAGAGGGAAGAACCGCGAGCCGCCTCGCCCCGGTCACGAGGCTCTCGAAGGATCGGTCCACGAGACGGATCGAGACCCCCGCCTTCTCCTCCACCGCCTCCTCCGCGACCCACGCGGAGGCCATCCCGTCCCGGCGAACGCGGGCGAGCAGCGGGGAGAGCTCCTCGCGCGAAGTCGCGAGCCCGAGCCTCACGCGGAAGGAGCCGCGATCCGGGTTCCTGCGGACGATCGCCGGCTCCCCGTAGACCTGCTCGAGACGCCGGCGCTCCGCCTCCGCCGACTCCTCGGTCGAGAACGCCCCGGCCTGGATCCGGTAGACCGAGGGCGGCTCCCCCTCGGGGCCCCCCTCCGCGATCGCGAGAGTCTCCCCGGAGTACGTCTCCCGCCACACCGCGGCTCCCGACTCCGGATCCACGATTCGGTACGGCCCTCCCGAATCGAGCGCGATGCGGTGCCGCGCCTCGAGGCCGATCCTGAGGACGGGCTCGACCTCCCCCGAGGCCAGCACCGAGGAGGCCCGCTCGTCGCCGGGGGGGACGGATCCGACCGGGAAGGCGACGAACGCCGCCGCCAGGAAGGCCCTCGCCGGGGCCGCGAGGACCCGCATGGTCACGCCCCCGTGGGAAACGACCCCGCCCCGCGCCCGAGGAGCGTGAGGATCTCCCCTCGCGCTACCGGGTCGGCGTCGAAGATGCCGGAGGAGGCGAGCGTGACCAGGCGGCTCCCCTCCTTGCGCACCCCCCGGAGCGTCATGCACGTGTGCTCCGCCTCGAGGACGACGAGGACGCCGCGGGGCTCCAGGACGTGCGCCAGGACGTCCGCGATCTCCCTCGTCAGGCGCTCCTGGATCTGCAGGCGGCGGGCCAGCACGTCGACCACCCGCCCGATCTTGCTGAGACCGGCGAGCCGCCGCGAGGGAAGGTAGGTGACGTGCGCCCGGCCGACGAACGGGAGCAGGTGGTGCGCGCAGACCGACGCGAAGCGAACGTCGCGGACGAGAACCGGCCCGGCTCCGGCGGGAGCCGGGACCCACGACAGCTCGGCCGCCGGGTCGCGCCCGTAGCCCGAGACGAGGTCCTCGGCCCAGGCCTTCGCGACGCGCCGGGGGGTTTCCTCGAGTTCGTCTCCGGGAGACGTCTCCCCGATCCCCTCCAGGAACAGGCGGACCGCCCGCTCCATCCGTTCGGCGTCCATCGTCACTCCCCCCGGTACACGACCGAGCAGCTCCTCGTCTCGAAGATCTCGACCTCGCAGAGCCCCGGCAGGGCGCCGACGAGCTGTTGCCAGACCCACACGGCCATCGCCTCCGCCGTCGGGTTCTCCAGGATCTCGCCGACGTCGCGGTGGTCGAGCTTCGACACGGCCTCGCGCCGCACGATCTCCTTGAGATCGCCGAAATCGATGGCCATGCCGCTCGCAGGGTCCACCGGGCGATCGACCGTCACGACGAGCCGGTACGAGTGCCCGTGCATGCGCCGGCACGCCCCCGGGTGGCGCGGCAGCCGGTGCGCCGCCTCGAACTCGAACGCCCGCCGCACCTTCAACGCGGGATCTCCCCGCCGCGGCGCCGCGTCATCTCCACGCCGACGGCGTCCACGATCCCGTCGAGCACGGGCGTCTCCTTGCGGACCCGCACCGTCACCGACACCGCCTCGAACTCGCCGATCAGGGCGTCGAGGACCTCCGCCGCGAACGACTCGAGGAGCTTGTGGGATCGCCCCCGGCCGATCTCCAGCACCCGAGCGTGCACCTTCCGGTAGTCGACCGTCTCCGAGATCCGGTCCGAGCGGCTCGATTGCCCGAGGTCCCTCTCGAGGATCACGTCCACGGACAGCCGCACCCCCACCTGGCGCTCGAGGCGCGTCAAGCCGTGGTAGCCGTGGAACTTGATCCCTTCCACGAAGATGCGATCGGGCACGTCTCCTCCCGTGGGGCGAGCGCGAGTCTAGGACCCTCGCTCCGGGGTGTCAAACGAGGAGGCGCCCTGCCAGGCGTGCGGTCCCCGCGCGGCTATGCTAGCGTGAACACCCATACGGCCCACGGACGAAACCCCGATGCGTAACGCGGACGATCCAGCCGGCCTTCGGGCCCGAAGAAACACCGAGCCCAATACCCTACTGTTCCTATAGGCGTACCAGAGCATGCCCCGGGTGGGAGGAGCCCCATGAAACCGGTCCGGCAGACGATCAAGTACGAGGCGGAACGCGACCCCAACTTCGCCCGCGAGATCGCCGCGATCCCGGGGTGCGAGAACCTGCCGAGCTGCTTCCAGTGCGGCACCTGCTCCGCGGCGTGCCTCGTCAGCACGTTCATGGACTACACGCCGCGCCGCGTCATCGCCTTGACCCGATCGGGCTTCAAGGACGAGGCGCTGCGATGCCAGACGATCTGGCTCTGCACCTCCTGCTACGCCTGCACCGTCGAGTGCCCCAAGGAGATCCAGATCACGAACATCATGTACGCGCTCAAGCAGAGGGCGATCCGGGAGAAGGTCTACCCGAAGGGCTTCTCCATCCCCGTCCTCGCCCAGGAGTTCTACAAGCTCGTCCTCAAGCGCGGCCGCTCGACGGAGAGCTGGCTCGTCATTCGCCTGTTCTGGCGCACGAACATCCTCAAGATCCTGGGCATGGCCCGCCTCGGCCTCAACCTGCTCCGCACCGGCCGGATGTCGTTCCGGGCGGACTCCATCCGCCAAACGCGGGAGCTGCAGCGGCTCCTCGAGGCCGCCGAGGCCGAGAAAGGGATGGCGAAATGAGATACGCGTACTACCCCGGCTGCTCTCTCAAGGGAACCGGAAAGGCGTACGAGGAGTCCCTCCTCTCGGTCTTCCGGACGCTCGGCGTGGAGCTCCACGAGATCGAGGACTGGAACTGCTGCGGGGCCACCTCCTACAGCTCCGTGCACAACTCCGCGGCATTCGCGCTCGCGGCGCGGAACCTCGCGCTCGCCGAGCCGCTCCGCATGGACCTCGTCGCGCCCTGCGCCGCCTGCTATCTCGTTCTGGAGAAGACCAAGCGGTACATCCGGAACCACCCCCATCTCGACGAGCGCGTGCGGCGGGGGCTTCAGGCCGCGGGGCTCCGGTACGAGGGGAACGTCCGTGTCCGCCATCCCCTGGACGTGCTCGTCAACGACGTCGGCCTCGACGCCGTTCGGGCGAAGGTGAAGCGCCCCCTCGACGGGCTCGCCGTGGCGCCGTACTACGGCTGCCAGGTCGTCCGGCCGTACTCCACCTTCGATCACCAGACCTACCCGGTGCTCATGGACCGGCTGCTGGAGGCGGCGGGGGCCAAGGTCGTCCGCTATCCCCTCAAGACCAAGTGCTGCGGCGGGAGCCTCACCGGCACGCAGCCCGACGTCGGCGTGCGTCTCGCGTGGTTCCTGATCCGAGAGGCCAAGAAGCGGGGCGCCGATGTCATCGCCACGCTGTGCCCGCTCTGCCATTTCAATCTCGACTCGTACCAGGACAAGATCGCCCGGACCTGCGAGAAGGTCTCCGTCCCGACGGTCTACTTCACGCAGCTTCTCGGCCTCGCCTTCGGGCACTCGGAGAAGTCGCTGGGTCTCCACCGCAACATCGTCTCGGCGCACGCCGCGCTCGCTTCGCGCAGCCTCGCCACGGCGGGCTAGGGCGAAGGAGGAGAGGAGCTTCGTGGAACACCGTGCCGACGAACCCAGGATCGGGGTCTACGTCTGCCACTGCGGATCGAACATCGCGGGGAAGGTCCGGGTCGCGGCCGTCGCCGAGGCCGCCGCGCTCCTCCCGGGAGTCGTCGTGTCCCGCGACTCCAAGTACATGTGCTCCGACCCGGGGCAGGAGATGATCCAGCAGGACATCCGGGAGCACGCGCTGAACCGGATCGTCGTCGCGTCCTGCTCTCCCCTGCTGCACGAGGAGACCTTCCGGAAGGCCACGGAGCGCGGCGGCCTGAATCCGTATTTCTTCCAGATGGTCAACCTTCGCGAGCACGACTCCTGGGTGCACGAGGACGCCGACGCCGCCACCGAGAAGGCCGTGGACCTCGTCCGCGCCGCGGTGCGCAGGGTCCGCTTCCACAGGGCCCTCGAGAAGACCGAGGTCCCCGTGCACCCCGACGTGCTCGTCGTCGGGGGAGGGATCGCCGGCATTCACGCCGCGCTCACGCTGGCCGACGCCGGCAAGAGGGTCTACCTCGTCGAGCGGGAGCCCACGATCGGCGGGCACATGGCGAGGTTCGACAAGACCTTCCCGACCCTGGACTGCGCCGCGTGCATTCTCACGCCGAAGATGTCCTCCGTGAAGGCCCATCCCAACATCACGCTCTGGACCTACTCGGACGTGACGAGCGTCTCCGGGTACGTCGGCAACTTCAAGGTCGTCGTCCGCCGCCGCCCGCGGTATGTCCGCGAGGACCTCTGCGTGGGCTGCCTGGAGTGCATCGACGCCTGCGTGTACAAGGAAGGGCGCGTCCCCGACGAGTTCAACGCGGGGCTCGGGAAGCGCAAGCCGATCTACATCCCGTTCCCCCAGGCCACGCCCCAGGTGGTCGTCGTCGACCCCGCGAGCTGCATCCGCGTCAAGACCGGAAAGTGCAAGAGCACCTGCGTCGAGGCCTGCGACCGGGACGCGATCGTCTTCGACCAGAAGGAGGAGATCCGGGAGATCGAGGTGGGCGCGATCGTCGTCGCGACCGGCTTCGAGACCTTCGACGCCGCGCGGATCCCGCAGTACGGCCTCGGGGTCTACGACGACGTCTACACCTCCCTGCAGGTCGAGAGAATGGTCAACTCCTCCGGCCCGACGCTCGGAGAGGTGCGGCTCAAGAACGGATCGACACCGCGATCGATCGGGATCATCCACTGCGTCGGCTCCCGCGACCAGAAGACCAACCGCTGGTGCTCCCGCGTCTGCTGCATGTACTCCCTCAAGCTCGCGCACCTCCTCAAGGAGCACACGGGGGCCCAGGTCTACAACTTCTACATCGACATCCGCGCGGCCGGGAAGGGATACGAGGAGTTCTTCGACAGGCTCCGGGAGGAAGGCGTCAACTTCATCCGCGGACGCGTGGCGGAGATCACGGACTGGACCATGACTCCGGAGGAGGAGGGAAGGCTCGTCATCCGCGTCGAGGACACCCTCGCGGGCTTCGTCCGCCGCATCCCTGTGGACATGGTCGTGCTCGCCGTGGGCCTCGAGCCCGCCCACGACGCGCAGGAGGTGAGGCGAGTCCTCAACATCGGATGCTCCAACGAGGGTTTCTTCATGGAGCGGCACCCCAAGCTCGCTCCCGTCGAGACCTTCACCGAGGGGATCTTCCTCGCCGGCTGCTGCCAGGGGCCGAAGGACATCCCCGACACGGTGGCGCAGGCGGGAGCCGCCGCCGCCGCGGCTCTCGCGCTCGTCGACGCGGGCCGCGTCGAGCTGGAGCCGAACACGGCATGCGTCGTCGACGAGGCCTGCTCGGGATGCAAGACCTGCGTCGCGCTCTGTCCCTACACCGCGATCTCGCACGATCGGGAGCGCGGCAAGGCCGCCGTCAACGGGGCACTGTGCAAGGGGTGCGGGACCTGCGTCGCCGCCTGCCCTTCCGGCGCGATTCGACAGAACCTGTTCGAAGACGATCAGATCTTCGGCGAGATCGAGGGGGTCCTCGTCCATGCCTGAACCCTGGGAACCGCGGATCGTGGCGTTCTTCTGCAACTGGTGCACCTACACGGCCGCCGACCTCGCGGGCGTGTCCCGGATGAAGTACGCGCCCAACACCCGCGTCGTGCGCGTCATGTGCTCGGGCCGGATGGACCCGCAGTTCGTCTACGACGCGTTCGCCCGCGGCGCCGACGGCGTGCTCATCGGCGGATGCCACCCCGGCGACTGCCACTACATCGAGGGGAATTACAAGGCCCTCCGGCGATTCCGGATGATCCGCCGGGTGCTCCGGGAGATGGGGATCGAGGAGGCGCGCTGCCGCCTCGAGTGGATCTCCGCAGCCGAGGGGGAGAAGGTGCGGCGAGTCGTCAACGAGATGGTCGAGGAGGTCCGCAGGCTCGGTCCCCTGGACCTGCCCGGCCGCGCCGCCGAGTGGGACGAGGAGGTCTCCGCCCATGCCTGAGAAGCCGAAGATCGCCTTCTACTGGTGCGCCTCCTGCGGCGGATGCGAGGAATCGGCCGTGGACCTCGCCGAGGGGATCCTCGGACTCCTCGACGCCGTCGAGTTCGTGCTCTGGCCGGTGGCGATGGACTTCAAGAAGAAGGACGTCGAATCGCTCGCCGACGGGTCGATCACGGCGACGTTCCTGAACGGCGCGATCCGGACCTCCGAGCACGAGGAGATGGCGCGGCTCCTGAGGAGGAAGAGCCGGATCCTCATCGCCTACGGCTCCTGCGCGCACCAGGGCGGCATCCCCGGCCTCGCGAACCAGTTCTCCAGGGAGGAGATCCTGCGCGGGGTGTACGACGACTCCCCCTCGACGAACAACGCCGAGGGGGTCCGCCCGCGGTCCGACCACCGCGAGGGCGGCTTCCGCGTGACGTTGCCCGACCTCCACAACGTCGTCCGCTCCCTCGATCAGCTGGTGCCGGTGGACTACTCCCTTCCGGGCTGCCCGCCGACCCCGAAGCTCCTCGGCGAGGCCGTCCGGGCGCTGCTCGCCGGGACCCTGCCGCCACGAGGATCGGTCCTGGCCCCCGACGTCGCGCTCTGCGAGTCGTGCCCCCGGAAGGACTCGAAGCCGACGGATCTCTCCTACCAGGAGTTCCGGCGCCCGCATCGCGTGGCGCTCGACCCCGCGACGTGCTTCCTCGCGCAGGGGATCGTCTGCATGGGGCCCGCCACGCGCGGCGGCTGCGAGGCGCCCTGCATCGGCGGGAACATGCCGTGCACCGGATGCTTCGGGCCGACGTCGCGGGCGCGCGACCAGGGCGCGAAGGCGCTCTCCGCGATCGCCTCGTCGGTCGAGCCCACGGACGACGCCGCCATCGACCGGGTCCTCGACGGGATTCCCGACCCGATCGGGACGTTCTACCGCTACGGTCTCGCGCGCTCGATCCTCAGGAGGAAGGCCGGCCTCCCGGTCGATCCCCGAGAGGCCCGCTGACGCGCCCTCCGGCCGCCCCGCGGCGGCGATCGAGGTTCGGATGGACACGCGAAGAATCACGGTGGACCCGATCACGAGGCTCGAGGGACACGGAAAGATCGACATCTTCCTGGACGAGCGAGGGGACGTCGAGCGCGCCTTTTTCCAGGTTCCCGAGCTGCGCGGGTTCGAGGTGTTCAGCGTCGGCCGCCCGGCGGAGGACATGCCGCAGATCACGAGCCGCATCTGCGGGGTCTGCCCGACGGCGCACCACATGGCCGCGACCAAGGCGCTCGACGCCCTGTACTCGGTGGAGCCCACGCCGACGGCGCGAAAGGTCCGCGAGCTCGTATACAACGCCTTCATGCTCGAGGACCATGCGCTGCACGTCTACGTCCTCGGCGGTCCCGACTTCATCGTCGGGCCGGACGCGCCCCCCTCGCTCCGCAACGTCTCCGGCGTCATCGCCAAGGTCGGCGCCGACGCGGGGCGCCGCGTGATCTCGATGCGGCGGCGGCTCCGGGAGCTGATCGGCCGGATCGGCGGCAAGGCGATCCACCCCGTGCTCGGGCTCCCCGGCGGCGTGGCGAAGGGGGTCTCTCCCGAGGATCTCCCCGCATTCCGCGCGCTCGCCGACGAAGCCGTGGACTTCGCCCGCTTCACGCTCCGGGTCTTCCGCGATCTCGTTCTCGGAAACGACGCCTACCTCAGGATGATCACCGCCGAGGCATACACGCACCGCACCTACTCGATGGGAATGGTCGACGCGAGGAACCGCGTGGACTTCTACGACGGCGATCTGCGGGTGGTCGACCCCGAGGGAAGCGAGTACGCGAAGTTCCCCGCTCACCGCTACCTCGATTTCGTCGCCGAGCACGTGGAGCCGTGGAGCTACGTCAAGTTCTGCTACCTGAAGCCGGTCGGCTGGAAGGGGTTCGTGGACGGCCGGGACAGCGGCGTGTACTCCGTCGCCCCGATGGCCCGCCTCAACGCTTCCGAAGGGATGGCGACCGAGGAGGCGCAGGCGGCTCACGACGAGCTCTACGCGGCCCTCGGCCCGAAGCCGGTCCACTACACGCTCGCCAACCACTGGGCGCGCGTCGTCGAGATGGTGCAAGCGGCGGAGAGGATCCGGGACCTGCTCGCGGACCCGGAGATCGCGGGAGCGGATCTTCGGAATCTCCCGACCGCCGTGCCCCGGGTCGGCGTGGGTGCCGTCGAGGCGCCGCGAGGGACGCTCTTTCACCACTACGAGACCGACGGGGACGGACGGATCGTCCGCGCGAACCTGATCGTCGCCACCCAGGGCAACTCCGCGCGGATGGCCATGGGGGTCGAGAAGGCGGCCAAGGAGATGATCCGCGGCGGGGAGGTGCGGGAGGGCCTCCTGAACCGCGTCGAGATGGCGTTCCGCGCCTACGACCCCTGCCACGGCTGCGCCACGCACTCGCTGCCGGGCCAGGTGCCGCTCGTCCTCCGGATCCTGGACCGGGCCGGCCGCGTGATCGACGAGATCCGCCGGTGACGCGAGGCCCGGCGGATCTGGTGCTCGCCCTCGGCAACGACCTGCTGGGCGACGACGCGGCCGGGCCCCTCGCCGCCCGGACTCTCGCCTCCCGGTACCGGGACCGCGTGGCGATCGTCGAGTCGGGCGAGGCCGGGCTAGCGCTTCTCGAGCTGATCGAGGGACGCCGTCGCGTCCTGATCCTCGATTCGATCCGCTCCGGGGCGTTCCCCCCCGGAACGGTACGTGAGATGGCTCCGGAATCCTTCCGCGGCGTCCTGGCTCCGTCCCCGCACTACGCCGGGCTCCCCGAGGTGCTCGCGCTCGGCCGCCGCCTCGGATCCGAGATGCCGGGGGAACTGCGCGTGCTGTCGATCGAGGTCGAGGACCCCTTCACGATTCGCGAGGCGCTCTCCCCCGCGGTCGCCTCGGCGATGCCCCGGTTCGTCGAGGCCGCCGCCGGGATCCTCGACGACTGGCTCGCGGCCTCCGCGGGACGCTGACGCTCCCTGCCGCCCTACGCCCCGGCGTCCGGCCCCCTCGCGGCCAGGACCCGGTCGATCACCGCCAGCATCTCCGCCGGCTCGACCGGCTTCTCGACGTACGCGTCCACGGGGAGGAGGGCCGTGCCGACCCGGTCGCGGAGCGACGCGTTCGTCCTCGACGCGACGCCGGTCAGGAGAATGATCGGGACCCGGGAGAACCGCGCGAACTCGGACCCGGGGCCGGGCGTCCTGAGCTCGCTCAGCACCCGGTACCCGGCGACGAAGTCCTCCATCATCACGTCCAGGATGATTGCGTCCGGTCCGACCTCCAGGATCTTCGTCATCCCCTCGGCCGCGGAGCACGCTCCGTGGAACTCGTACCCCTTCGCCTCGCACACGACCCGGAAGACATCGAGCAAGATCTTGTCGTCGTCGATCATGAGGAGCTTCTTGGGGGCTTCCATCTTCACCTCGGGTGACGCCGGATGCGGCGAAACCGATGCCGCCCGGTACGCTAGCCCCCCCTCGAGACCCGTGTCAAGCTCTCCGCCGGTCGAGAAACGGCCCGTCGGGAAGACGTCTCGCGCCCTCTCGCCGGGGGCCTGAGGGGCCTCTTGACTCCGGACCAGAAGGTGTAGAATCGGCGGCCAGGAGGTCCGCGGTCGGTTCGTGGCTCGTGCCGACGTCCCCCACGAGATCCCCTCCCGGGTGGGCGGACGAAGAGGCCGGATGCGATCCCGACAGCCCTCGTTCTCGTTCCGTTTCGGCGCCGGGGCTCCCGGCCCGAGGGGGACCGCCGCGACCGCGCGCGGTCGCCGTCCCGCCCCACCGTCCAACCGTCTCCAGGACGCTCGCGTCCTGCCGAGGAGCGGAGTCTAGACCCATGGGCGTCCCGAAGAAGATCGGAGTCTACTTCTGCCAGAAGGAGGCGGCCCTTCCCATGCCCGTGGACTGGGACGCCGTCGCGGAGTACGCGCGCGGGCTCCCCGGTGTCGCGCACGTCGAGGTCCGCTCCCCGCGGCCCGCGCCGGACCCGGAGGTCCTGGCTCACGAGATCAAGAAGAGGGACCTCAAGGTCGTCGTCGTGGCCGGCGATTCCCCCGGTCACTTCAAGCCGGCGTTCACCCGGGCCGTCGCCCTCGCAGGCGGCGAGCCGACGGAGGTGCGTCTCGCCTCGTTCCGCCAGCACGGGGCCGGCGCCGACGACGGCACCGAGAGGGCGAAGGCCGTCGTCGCCTGCGCGGTGCACGGGGTCCCCTTCGGCCTCGCGGCATCGCCCCGGCCCACGGCGGTGAACCCGGCCACGCTCGTCATCGGCGGAGGGGTGGCCGGCATCCAGGCGGCCCTCGAGATCGCCGACGCGGGCCAGAAGGTGTACCTCGTCGAGAAGACCGGCACCATCGGCGGCCACATGGCGATGTTCGACAAGACGTTCCCCACGCTCGACTGCGCGGCCTGCATCCTCACGCCGAAGATGGTGGCCGTGGGGCAGCACGAGAAGATCGACCTGATGACCTACGCGGAGGTGCAGGACGTCGCCGGGGAGCCGGGGGCCTACCGCGTGAAGGTCCTGAAGAAGGCGCGCTTCGTGGACCCGGACGCGTGCGTGGCGTGCCACGCCTGCATGGAGGTCTGCCCCGTCGCGGTCCCGAGCGAGTTCGACGGCGGGATCACGACGCGCAAGGCGATCTACATGCCGTTCCCCCAGGCGGTGCCCAACGCGTACCTGGTCGACGCCGCCGCCTGCACGTACATCCTGAGCGGCGGCAAGAAGTGCGGGGCCTGCCTCCGCAAGTGCGCGAAGGAGCTGATCCATTTCGACGACCGCGACGAGGTGGTCGAGATCGAGGTGGGCAGCATCGTCGTGGCCACGGGCTACGACGTCTTCGACGCCCGGAGGATCGAGCGTTACGGCTACGGCGTCCATCCCAACGTCCTCACCGCCCTCGAGTTCGAGCGGCTGACGAACGCGTCCGGACCGACGGGCGGCGCGATCGTCATGAAGACGCTCCGGCGCAACAAGCGCACGAAGCAGGACGAGTGGGTCTTCGACGCCGAGGGCCCCCGGCCCGGAAGCGTCGCGATCGTCCACTGCGTCGGCTCGCGGGACAAGAAGTACAACCCGTACTGCAGCAGGGTCTGCTGCATGTACTCCTTGAAGTTCGCCCACCTGGTCAAGGAGAAGCTCCCCGACGCCGTCTGCTACGAGTTCTACATCGACATGCGCGCGTTCGGAAAGGGGTACGAGGAGTTCTTCGAGCGGATCCGCCTCGAGGAGGTCTTCGTCGTTCGCGGCCGCTCGGCGAAGGTCGTCGAGAAGGACGGCCGCATGACGATCAAGGGCGAGGACATCCTCAAGGACCGTCTCGTGGAGTTCCCCGTGGACATGGTCCTCCTGTCGGTCGGCCTCGAGCCCGCGTGCGCCTCCGACCGGCTCGCCGGGATCCTCGGGATCGACCGGGACGAGGACGGATGGTTCCGCGAGACGGACTACAACATCGACCCGACGGGCACCGAGCGCGGCGGGATCCACGTCGCGGGGGTGTGCCAGGGACCGAAGGACATCCCGGACGCGGTGGCGCAGGCCTCGGCCGTCGCCGCCCGCGTGCTCAAGAGTGTGGTCAGCGGCCGCGGCCAGGGATCGCGCGCGAGCCTGACGGTCGAGGAGATCGAATCTCGCGCACGGGCCCTCGCGGGGGCGTGACGGAGGGAGTCGGCATGGCGATCCGGGCCAATCCCAGGCTGGTCGAGGAGCTGGAGCACTACGGCGCGGAGGACGTCGCGAAGTGCTACCACTGCGGCAACTGCAGCGCCGTCTGCCCCTTCTCGCGGGAGCCGTTCCTCTTCCCGAGGAAGTCGATGCGCTACCTGCAGATGGGGCTCGAGGAGAAGCTGCTCGGGAATCTCGAGCCCTGGCTCTGCTACTACTGCGGGGAGTGCTCGGAGGAGTGCCCCAGGGAGGCGGAGCCGGGCGAGACCATGATGAGCATGCGCCGGTGGCTCACGTCGCGCTACGACTTCACGGGGATCTCGAAGCTCTTCTACCGATCGTGGAAGGCCGAGCTCGCGGCCATCCTTCTCGTCGCGCTGCTGACGGGAGCGGGGTTCCTGCTGTTCGGATTCCGCTGGGGCGGGGGCCACCTCGGGGTCTACGCCGGGGAGGGAGCGTTTCTGACGACCGGGGCGGTGCACGTCTTCGACTGGATCCTGGGCTGCGTCCTCGCGGCGTTCCTGGGCATCAACTGCGCGCGGATGTGGTGGTTCAGCATCGGAAAGGACCGCACGCTCCGGATCCCACCCCTGGCGTATCTCCGGCAGGCGTTCCTCCTGCCGGTCCACTTCTTCACGCAAAAGCGGTATGCGGAGTGCGGGAAGAAGCGCCCCTGGGCGATCCACCTCGCCCTCATGCTCAGCTACACGACGATGCTCGTCCTCATCATGTTCTTCCTGCACGCCATGCACAGCGAGCGGACCGTGTGGGCGGCGCACGGGTTCGGGTACCTCGCGACGATCGGGCTCCTGGGCACCTCGATCTACGCGCTGCGCGGCCGCATCCGCAAGGAGGAGACCCATTACAAGCACTCCCACGAGACCGACTGGATCTTCCTGATCCTGCTCGTGTTCGTGGCCGGCACCGGCATCCTCCAGAACGTCCTCTACCGCGTCTTCCACCTGGACGTGGCCGCGAACGTCGTCTACGTCGTCCACATGATGGGCGTGGTGCCGATGCTCGGGCTCGAGGTCCCCTTCAGCAAGTGGGCGCACCTGGCCTATCGGCCCCTGGCCATGTACTTCTCGGAGCTCCAGGCCGAGGCGATCCGGGAGAGGGAGCGTGCGGTCGCCGCCGCGGGCGCCCCGCTGCCGGCCTGATGGGAGGCACGATGGAAGACCGGAGGATCGGCGTCTACGTCTGCAACTGCGGCACGAACATCGCCAAGGTGGTCGACTGCGACGCGGTTTCCGATTTCGCGAAGAAGCTGCCGGGCGTGGCGGTCGCGCGCTCCTACAAGTACATGTGCTCGAACCCCGGACAGGAGATGATCATCCAGGACATCCGGGAGCTCTCCCTCGACCGCGTGGTCGTCGCCGCGTGCAGCCCCCGCATGCACGAGCCGACGTTCCGCAAGGCGCTGCAGACCGCCGGGATCAACCCGTACTTCCTGGAGATGGCGAACATCCGGGAGCAGTGCAGCTGGGTCCACGACGACGCCCGCGCGGCGACCGACAAGGCCCTCGCCCTGGCCCACGCCGCGGTCCGGCGCGTCGTCCACCACGAGCCGCTCGAGAAGCGGTTCGTGGACATGTGCCCGGCCACGCTCGTGCTCGGCGGTGGGATCGCGGGCCTGACGGCCGCCCTGGAGCTCTCCGACGCCGGCCAGCCTGTCTTCCTCGTGGAGAAGGACGACCACCTGGGAGGGAACCTGGCCCGGGTGGACCTGACCGCCCCGTACCTCGACTCCGCGCGGGACATGCTCGCCGACCGGATCCGCCGTGTCCTCGAGAGCCCGAAAATCGAGGTCCTCCTCCGATCGACCCTGCAGTCCCTCTCCGGGTTCGTCGGCAACTTCCGGGCCGAGATCCGCGTCGGGGCGGACGGCGCGCGGACCGTGGACGTCGGAAGCGTTCTCGTCGCCACCGGCTTCCGGGAGTTCGACGCACGCAGGATCGAGCATTACGGGTACGGCAGGCTCCCCAACGTCGTCACCTCGTTCGAGCTCGAGCGGATGCTCCGCGAGGGGCGGATCCTGACGCGCGGAGGGCGGGTGCCGAAGTACTTCGCGATGATCCACTGCGTCGGGAGCCGGAACCCCGAGTACCACGGCTACTGCTCCCGCGTCTGCTGCATGACCGCGCTGAAGTACGGCCACGAGATCAAGTCCGCCCTGCCGGGGGCCTACGTCTACGACCTGTACATCGACATGCACGCCTTCGGAAAGGGGTGCGAGGACTTCTACCGGCGCACCGCCGAGATGAAGACGATGTTCCTGATGTACGCCAAGGGGACGACTCCGGAGATCGTGCCGTCGGGCCCCGACGACGACTGCGAGATGCTGATCAAGGTCCACGAGGTGCTCTCCGGCGAGGAGATCGAGGTGCCGGCCGACCTGGTGGTCCTCATGGTGGGCATGGAGGCGCGGGAGGACGCGGCCGACGTCGCCCACCTCGTCAGCATCAGCCAGGACAAGGACGGCTGGTTCATCGAGAGCCACCCGAAGCTGGACCCGGTCGCCACCACGACGGAGGGAGTGTTCATCGCCGGGACCTGCCAGGCGCCGAAGGGGATCCCGGGGTCGGTGGCCCAGGCCGAGGCGGCGGCGGCGAGGATCCTCGGCAAGATCAGCCGGGGCAAGATCGAGGTGGACGCCGTGTTCGCGGAGGTGGACGAGACCCGCTGCTCGGGGTGCCGGATGTGCAACGAGCTCTGCCCCTACGCGGCGATCGAGTACGACGCCGCCACCAAGCGCAGCCGGGTCATCAGCGCCGTGTGCAAGGCCTGCGGCTGCTGCGTCGCGGCGTGCCCCTCGGGAGCGATCCAGGGGCGGCATTTCACCGACCGACAGATCTTCTCGCAGATCGAAGGGGTGCTGGAATGGGCTTCGAGCCAAGGATAGTCGGGTTCCTCTGCAACTGGTGCTCGTACACCGGCGCCGACCTCGCGGGGACCGCGCGCATCCACTACGCGCCGAACGTGCGGGTGATCCGCGTGATGTGCTCGGCCCGCGTGGACCCCACCTTCGTCGTCAAGGCGCTCGCGGAGGGCGCCGACGGGGTGCTGATCTGCGGCTGCCACCCGGGCGACTGCCACTACTCCGAGGGGAACTACAAGGCGATGCGCCGGTTTCCCCTGCTGGGCCGGCTCCTCCGAGATTACGGGATCGAGGAGGACCGGGTCCGGCTCGAGTGGGTCAGCGCCAGCGAGGGGAAGCGGTTCGCGGAGATCGTGGACGACATGACGGAGCGCGTTCGCCGCCTGGGGCCGAGCCGGGTCAAGACCCTGCTCGAGGCCGACCGGGTCGAGAGGTAGGCCATGCCCGAGAAGAAGCTTCAGATCGCTCTCTACTGGGGCGCCGCCTGCGGCGGCTGCGACGTGGCCGTCCTGGACACGAACGAGTTCGTCATCGGCGTGGGGTTCCTCGTCGACATCCGGCTCTGGCCGATCGCCGCCGACGGCAAGTACAGGGACGTGGAGGCGATGGCCGACGGGGAGCTCGACTGCACCCTGTTCCACGGCGCGATCCGCAACAGCGAGAACGAGCACCTCGCGAAGCTCCTGCGCCGGAAGAGCAAGGTCCTCGTCGCCCTCGGCTCCTGCGCTCACCTGGGAGGGATCCCGGGGCTGGCCAACCAGGTCACGAAGCAGGAGATCCTCGAGCGGGTCTACCTGGACAACCCTTCGATCGAGGCCGGGAACCGCGTGGTGCCTCTTCCGTCCACGCGCGTGGATGCCGGGGAGCTCGAGATCCCGCGCTTCTACCGCAGGGTCTACAGGCTCGACGACGTCGTCCCCGTCGACTATTACGTGCCCGGCTGCCCGCCGGCCCCGGAGCAGGTCAAGGCGGCGTTGCAGGCGCTCGTCAACGGCACGCTTCCGCCCGCCCGAAGCGTCATCGGCGCGTCCAACCGGACGGTCTGCGACGACTGCCGGCGCCGCAAGGAAGAGAAGAAGGTCACGCGGTTCCACCGTCCCTGGGAGATCCTCCAGGACCCGGACAGGTGCCTCATGGAGCAGGGAATCCTGTGCGCGGGCTCCGCCACCCGTTCGGGATGCGGGGTCCGCTGCCCCGACAGCGGCATGCCCTGCCGCGGCTGCTACGGACCCGCCCCCAACGTGATCGACCAGGGGGCGAAGTTCGTCTCGGCGGTATCGTCCATCGTGGACAGCAAGGACCCGCGCGAGATCGAGAGGATCCTCGGCGACATTCCGGACATCCTCGGGTACGCCTATCGCTTCGGCCTCCCCGCGTCCCTTCTGCAGAGGAGCATCCGCTGATGGCCAAGAAGATCAGCATCGATCCGATCACGAGGCTCGAGGGGCACGGCAAGATCGCGATCTTCCTGGACGACGCCGGAGGCGTCGAGGACTGCTACTTCCAGATCCCCGAGCTCCGCGGGTTCGAGCGGTTCGTCGTCGGGCGCCCGATCGAGGAGCTGCCCCGGATCGTCACCCGGATCTGCGGCGTGTGCCCGGCGAGCCACCACATGGCGAGCGCCAAGGCGGTGGACGGCTGCTTCGGACACCAGATCGCCCCTCTCGCCCTGAAGCTCCGCGACCTCTACTACCACGCCCACTACATCCACAGCCACATCGCGCACTTCTACGCCCTCGCCGCCCCCGACTTCGTGTGCGGTCCCGACTCCGACCCCGCGACGCGCAACGTCCTCGGGGTCGTCGCCAAGGTCGGTCTCGAGATCGGGGGGGCGGTCGTGCGGGCGCGGGCCCAGGCCCAGAAGATCCAGCAGATCGTCGGCGGAAGGACGACCCACCTCGTGTGGTGCCTGCCCGGCGGCGTGTCGAAGGGGATCAAGAAGGAGGAGCTCGACGCGATCCGGCCGATGGTGGACGAGCTGTACGACTTCACGCAGTTCTCCCTGAAGCTCTTCAAGGACGTCGTCCTCGGGAACCCCGCCTACGTCGACCTGATCCTGAACGGCCCGTACACGCTGGACGTCCAGCAGATGGGGCTCGTGGACGAGAACAACGCGCCGAACTTCTACGACGGGAAGGTCCGCGTCGTGGACTTCCAGGGGAACGAGATCTGCAAGTACGCTCCCGAGGAGTACACCCAGAACGTCGCCGAGCACGTGGAGCCATGGACGTACCTGAAGTTCCCGTACCTCAAGAAGAGGGGCTGGAAGGGGTTCGTCGAGGGGATCGACTCCAGCATCTACTGCGCCACCCCGCTCGCGAGGCTCAACGTGGCCGACCGGATGGCCACCCCCGCGGCGCAGGAGGCGTACGAGGAGATGTTCTCGACACTGGGGCAGAAGCCCTGCCGCGCGCTGCTCGCCCAGCACTGGGCCCGCCTCGTCGAGATGGTGTTCGACGCCGAGATGCTGCGGAAGTACCGGGACGACCCCGAGATCACCGGCGACGCGTTCCGCGTCGTCCCGGACAGGATCACCGGCGAGGGCGTCGGGATCGTCGAGGCGATGCGCGGCACGCTCACCCACCACTACACCTGCGACGAGAAGGGGGTCTGCACGAGCGCGAACCTGATCGTCGGGACGACGAACAACAACGCCGCGATCCACATGGTGACGAAGAAGGTCGCGAAGGCGATGATCCGGCCGGGCGCGGAGCCGACCCAGGGGATCCTCAACATGATCGAGATGGCGTTCCGCGCCTTCGACCCGTGCTTCTCCTGCGCGACGCACAGCCTCCCCGGCCAGATGCCGCTCGAGGTCCGGATCTTCAAGGCGGGCGAGCCCCACCGGGAGTTCCGGAGGGGGTGCTGAGCGCCCGCGTGCGGACCCTCCTCCTCGGCATGGGGAACCCGATCCTCACGGACGACTCCGTGGGGGTTCGTCTCGCCCGCGACCTGGCCCGCGACCTCGAGGGCGTCCCGGGACTCGAGGTCGTCCCCGAGTGCTCGGTGGGCGGGCTGAACCTCATCGAGGTGCTCTCCGGCTACGATCGCGTCCTCATCTTCGACTCCGTTCGCACCCGGGGCGGGCGCCCGGGCGACTGGTACCGGTTCACGGCCGGCTCCCTCCGGGAGACGCGGAACCTCCGGAACGTCCACGACGTGAACTTCGCGACCGCCCTCGCCCTCGGCCGCCGCCTCGGCCACCCCCTCCCGCCGGACGAGGAGATCCACGTCTTCGCCGTCGAGGTGGAGGACGACGCCACGTTCGGGGAGCGCCTGTCCCCGGCCCTCGAGGAGGCGTACCCGGAGATCCTCGGCGAGGTGCGGCGCGACGCCCTCGCCCTGCTGGGCGCCGGGCCCCCGTCGTGAGGGAGGGGGCCGTCGGGCCGCGCCGTCCTGGTCCGTCCGCCCCCGTTCCGCTAGACTGCCGTCCACGGCGGGAGAACCTCTTGCACGAGCTTTCCATCGCGACGAGCCTGGTCGAGACGGCCGTCCGCAGCGCGGAGAAGGCGGGGGCTTGCTCGGTGACCCGCCTCCACCTGCGGCTCGGGGCACTGGCCGGCGTCGAACCCGAGTCCCTGGAGTTCTGCTTCCCCGTCGTGGCCAAGGGCACGATCTGCGAAGGGGCCGAGCTCCGGCTCGAGATCGTCCCGGCGAGCGGCTGCTGCGCCCGGTGCGGGGGAAGGAGCGAGGTGCGCGACCTCCTCGCGCCCTGCCCGGCGTGCGGGGGATGGCCGCTCTCCGTCGAGGGCGGCCGGGAGATGGAGCTCGACTCCCTGGAGGTCACCTGACATGTGCACCACCTGCGGCTGCGGCCGCCCGGGCGACGAACCCGAGGCCGGCGACCACGGTCACGACCATGGCCGCGAGGGGAAACGCCCCGGCGAGCACTCCCACGACGACGCCCTCCACGGGATCGTACGGGTCGAGCAGGCGCTCCTCGCGGAGAACGACCGGCACGCCGCTTACGTGCGAGGCTTCTTCGCCGGCATGGGGATCCGCTCCTTCAACCTGATCAGCGCCCCCGGATCCGGGAAGACCACCCTTCTCGAGAGAACCCTCTCCGCCCTCTTGGCCCGCGGCCGGAAGTGCTCCGTCGTAGAGGGGGACCAGCAGACCGACCTCGACGCCAGGAGGATCGCGACGACGGGCGCCCCCGTCCGCCAGATCCAGACCGGGAAGGCCTGCCATCTCGACGCCCACCAGATCCGCCACGCTCTCGAGCACCTCTCCCCCGAGCGAGGCTCTCTCGTCTTCGTCGAGAACGTCGGCAACCTCATCTGCCCCACCGAGTTCGACCTCGGCGAGAGCGAGCGCGTCGTCCTCCTGTCCGTCACCGAGGGGACCGACAAGCCGGCGAAGTACCCCCTCGCCTTCCGCACCGCGACCTCCGTCGTCCTGTGCAAGACCGACCTCCTCCCCCACGTGGATTTCGACGTCGAGGAGTCGCTCCGTCTGATCCGCGGCCTGAACCCCGGAGCCCACCTGTTCCTCCTCTCCGCCCGCACCGGAGAAGGGATGGAGCCGTGGCTGCGATGGGTGGCCGGGGACGGAGGCGGCACGCCGGCGCGTCCTTGACGTGGCGGCCGAGGGGCGCCGAGCGCCCGGCGGCCGGCGGCGGGGGAACCGAAGCCTTCTCGTGCGCGGGCCCCGAGAGCCGCGGATCGGCTCCCAGGGCCCGCTCGGGTTTCGGAGTCCGTCAACGCACGAGAAGACGGACCAATCTGCTTACGGGGTCTGGTAGTCCGGGAACCCCACCTCGCTGCCCGTGATCGTCACCGGCTCCGGAGTCCGGAACATCACGAAGATCGAGACCGCGTCCTCGTCGAGGTACTCGCCGACGACGGTCGCATCGAGGCTCGGAAGCCAGAACTGAACCGAAAGAACGCCCGTACCGGCGGCGGCGTCGTACACGTACTCCCGGCTCATGTAGTTCGAATCAGGCAGCAGCTCGGTGCTGTCCTTCAGGGTCACCGGCACGCCGTTGATCGACAGGATCGCCGAGATGAGGGTCGGCGCCTTCGAGCCGAACCCCTCGACGACGAGGTTCGAGACGGCCATGCCCGTCACTCCGGCGAACGCGGAGATGTCCCTGAGCTTCAGGTTGACCGCGTACGCCACCTTCGTGTACACGGTGCCCGAGTTGCCGTCCGGAATCCACAGCGCCGACTTGAGCTCGGAGATCCTCTTCACCAGGAAGAGCTCGCCGTCGGCCAGGGCGTCGGTGTAGACGACCCCCTCGTCTCCGCTGACCAGGTAGTCCTCTCCCGAGAGGACCGCCGCGTACTCCGGCGGCGCGTTCCCCTTGTCGCCCGGCAACGGTGCGAGGTACTCGGCCGAAAGGGCCGGGGTCGCCGCGGCGGCCATGACTGCACAGAAAACCACGGTCAGAAACAGGACCTTCTTCCCTACCATCTCTCTCTCCTCCTTGTGCTGTGCGTAACCTTGCCCCCTGTGGGACGGGACCTCCCTGAGCGGACGTTCGCCAGGGTCCCTCGGTCTACCGAACCCACCGTCGAATCTTCCGACGCATACCCACGATTCCGTGTCCTTCCCTCCTCATGCTTTGCGAGTCGTTGATGGATAGGTCGCATTGAACTTACAATAATGCAAGCCACGGGCCACCTTCCCGATTCCGGCGCGAAAACACCGCCGGGGAAGGATTTCCGGCCGGACGGCGCCGTTCCGGAGCGCGAGCGTCACCACGCGAGCCGCCGATCGCACCGGATAGGGCCGGCCCGGATGCGACGATCTTTACCGGGAGGAGATCGGATCCGACGATTCTTGCCGGGCGTCCGGCTCCGCCGGCTCTCCGGCCGCCGGACGTCGCCGGCCGGCGGACGCGCCCCTCCTCCGCCCTATAATCGGACCGCCCGCGTCGGGCCCCACGGAGGTCACGATGAACACGTCGCCTGCCGTCCTCGGCATCTTCCTCGCCGTCCTGTCCCCCGCCGCCGAGCCCGCGGCAGAGGCAGGCGCCCTCCCGGACAGCACCGACGCCGACCGGACCTCCGTTTCGGTGACGGTCTACAACGTCAACCTCGGTCTCGTCCGGGAGACGAGGAGCCTGAAGATCCCCGCGGCGGGGATCTCGACGCTACGGTTCATGGACGTGCCGTCGTCCATCAACCCGAGGACCGTCCACCTCGAGTCGCTGACGAGCCCCGGCGCCCTCGACGTCCTCGAGCAGAACTACGAGTACGACCTGATCTCCCCCGACAAGCTCCTCGAGAAGTACGTCGGCAAGGAGGTCGAGATCGTCGAGCAGGCCGAGGACCTGACGACGCGCACCGTGCGGGCGGAGCTTCTCTCCGTCAACCGCGGGCCGGTCTACCGGATCGGCGACCGGATCGTCCTCGGGCAGACCGGGAGGGTGACGCTCCCCTCGGTCCCCCCCGACCTCGTCCCCCGTCCGACCCTCGTGTGGACCCTCGACGCCGCGAGGGCCGGCGCCCAGGAGATCGAGGCCTCGTATCTCACGGACGGGATGAGCTGGTCCGCCGACTACGTCGCGGTCGTGGACGCAGACGACCGCGCGGCGGGCCTGTCCGGGTGGGTCACCGTCGTCAACGACTCCGGCGCGACGTTCCGGGACGCACAGCTCAAGCTCGTCGCAGGAGACGTGCGGCGGGTCGGCCCGGTCCTTGGCATGGCCGGAGGAATCGCGGACATGCGGGTCGCGAAGGCCGACGCGGACTTCGAGGAGGAGGCCTTCTTCGAGTACCACCTCTACACCCTCGACCGTCCGACGACGCTCAAGCAGAACCAGACGAAGCAGATCGCCCTCCTCCGGGCGCCGTCGGTCCCCCTCGTCAAGCGCCTGCTCCTCGTCGGACAGCCGCACTGGTATCGGAGCCAGGTCGGGACGATCGCGAGCGACCAGAAGGTCGCCGTCGTCCTCGAGCTGAAGAACGCCAAGGAGGGCGGGCTCGGAATCCCCCTCCCGAAGGGGACCGTGCGCGTCTACAAGAAGGACCGCTCGGGCGCGGAGCAGTTCGCCGGCGAGGACTCGATCGACCACACGCCGAAGGACGAGACCGTGAAGCTCCACGTCGGCGACGCCTTCGACGTCGTCGCCGACCGGACGCAGACCGACTACCGGGCGATCTCCCGCCGGCAGAGCGAGTCCGCCTACGAGATCTCGATCCGGAACCGGAAGGAGGAGGACGTCACGGTCACCGTGCGGGAGCCGGTCGGCGGCGACTGGGAGATCGTCCAGTCCAGCCTCCCCTGGAAGAAGCTCGACGCGAGGACGGTCGAGTTCGAGGTTCCGGTCCCGAAGGGGCAAGAGGTCAAGCTCGCCTACCGCGTCCGCGTGCGGTGGTGAGGGAAGGTCGCATGCGATTCCATCTCGCCCGGTGGGTCGCCCTCGACCCGGAGTCGAACCTCCGGCGCGTCGCCGAGGAAGCGGCAGCCTCCGCGGCGTCGGGAGCCGACGCCTGCGTCTTCCCGGAGAGCTTTCTCCACGGCTACCGCCGGACGGTCGACCCGGCCAGGGTCCGCTCGGTCTTCTCGGAGACGTCCCGGAGCCATCCCCGGATCGCGTTCTTCTTCGGCTCCCACTCCGAGGAGGGGCGGAACCGGATGACGGTCTGGCGCGGAGGATCCGAGATCGCCCGCTACGACAAGGTTCACCTCTTCCGGCCGAACGGCGAGTGCGAGATCTGGAAGCCCGGGGACCGCTACGCCGCCGTCCGGGTCGCCGATCGCACGATCGGCCTCGTCAACTGCAACGACGTCCGCTTCCCCGAGCAGGCGCGCGCGCTCCGGCTGCAGGCCCGCGCCGACGCCCTCGTCGCCGTCGCCTGGTGGCCGCTGCGCCGCGATCACGTCTGGGCGACGCTCCTGCGCGCCCGGGCGATCGAGAACGCCGTCTGGGTCGTCGGCTGCTGCGTCGCGGCGTCGGAAGTTCCCGAGGAGCGGTTCGCGGGGGCGGGGAACCACGTCTTCGATCCTCTCGGCGAGCCGGTGCGCACGGCGGACGACCGGACGTACGACCTCGATCCAGGAAGCGTGGGGCCGCCCGTCGTCGACCCCCTGGAGTCGCACGTCGACGTCGAGCGCGTGGAGGTGTTCCCCTGAGGCGCGGCGCCCTCAGAACGACGCGACGAACCTCGCGCGGGCGAAGTGGCGCTTCCCGACCTTGACGAGGACCGTCGTCCCGACCTTCGCCTCGATCTCCCGCGTGTCCGGGGGGACCTTCGCGTCGTCGAGGCGGACCCCGCCCTGCTGGACGAGCCGCATCGCCTCGCTGTTCGAGGAGGCGAGGCCGAGGGCGACGAGCATCTTCGTGAGGGCGACCTTCCCCTTCTCGACCGGGATCTCGCGCTCGACGACCTCGTCCGGGACCCCGCCCGCCTGGAAGATCCGCTGGAACTCCTCGAGCGCCGTCCGCGCCGCCGTTTCGCCGTGGAAGTCGGCGACGATCCGCATCGCGAGCCCTTCCTTCGCCTTCTTCGGGTGCAGCTCGCCGGAGACGACGAGCGCTTTCATCCGCTCGATCCCCTCGGTGGACACGCCGGTGCACAGGAGGTAATACCTCCACATCAGGTCGTCGGAGACCGACATCAGCTTGCCGAATATCTCCCGGGGCTCCTCCTCGACGCCGACGTAGTTGCCGAGGCTCTTCGACATCTTCTCCGAGCCGTCGAGCCCCTCGAGGAGCGGGGTAGTGAGCACGATCTGGGACTCGAGGCCGTAGTCCGGCATGATCTCCCGGCCGACGTTCAGGTTGAACAGCTGGTCGGTCCCCCCCAGCTCCACGTCCGCCCGGAGCGCCACCGAATCGTAGGCCTGCGCGAGCGGGTACAGGAACTCGTGGATCGCGATCGTCTGGCCCGACTGGAAGCGCGTCCTGAAGTCCTTCCGCTCGAGCATCCGGGCCACGTTGTAACGGGCCGCGAGGCGCACGAACCCCTCGGAGCCGAGCGCGCCGAGCCACTCGCTGTTGAACCGGATCTCGGTCCTCTGCGGGTCGAGCACCTTGAAGCACTGCCGCTTGTACGTCTCGGCGTTCCTCGCGATCTCCTCGGGGGTCAGCGCCGGCCGCGTCTTCGACCGTCCCGTCGGATCGCCGATCAGCCCGGTGAAGTCGCCGATCACGAAGATCACCCGGTGCCCGAGGTCCTGGAACTGCCGCATCTTCCGGAGGAGGACCGTGTGGCCGAGGTGGATGTCCGGCGCCGTCGGGTCGAACCCGACCTTGACCGTCAGCGGCTTCCCCGTCTCCCTCGACCGCTCGAGCTTCTTCGTGAGCTCCGCCTCGGTGACGAGGTCGACGGCTCCCCGCCCGAGGATCTCCATCTGCCGCTCGACCGGAACGAATTCGGTACGGCTCTCCGCCATCGAGTCACCTCGCGCCGCGCGCCTTCCGGCGCGCGGAGGGCGATTCTAGCAAATCGCGGGCGCCTCATCGTCCGAGACGCCGCTCCTCGCCGCCGCCGCCCGCGCGAGCGCCCCCGGGCCCCCCTTCCGGCCAGCGCCCTCCCCCGCTATACTCGCCCTCGCCGCCGCCCGCCGCCTGCCGGATCGCCCGGCGACGAGGATGGGGAAGGCCACGATGCCCGCGAAACGCTCCGTTCCGCCGCGCCGATCGACCCCTCGCGCGCCATGACCCCCCAGCGGGACGCCCCGTTCCGAAGAACGGATCTGATCCTCCTCGTCGCCCTCGCCTCGGTCGCGCGCATTGCGCCGATCCTGAACGGAACGGGATGGACGGACCTCTACGCCCAACAGGCCATTCCGATTCTGGAGCACCGGAACATCTACGAGGTGACGCGCAGCATCTTCCCCTACTCTCCCGTGTCGATGTTCTTGCCCGCTCTGTGCGCGAAGCTCACCCTCCTCCTGCACGTGCCGTTTTCGATCCTCATGAAGCTGCAGAGCGCCGCCGCCGACGTCTGCATCGTCGCCGCTCTCTACCTGGTCCTCGCGAAGAAGGGGCACGCGAACGCCCGCGGGTGGAGCCTCTTCTACGCCCTCAACCCCGTCTCCATCCTCATCACCGGGTTCCACGGCAACATCATCTCGATTGCGACCCTCTCGAGCTTCCTCGCGTACGCCGTCCTCCTGTTCGGTGTCGAGCGCCACTACAGGCTCTCCGCCCTCCTCCTCGGCCTCGGCATCGGGTTCCGAAGCTACCCGGTGCTCTTCCTCCCGTTCTTTCTCATCCGACTGCGCCTCCCCTTCCGGAAGCGCATGAGCTACCTTCTGCACGCGACCGTCCCCACCGCTCTCTCGTTCCTGCCCTTCCTGGCGCTCGATCCGAGGGCCCTCCTCCGCGAGGTCTTCACCTACAGCGGCGCCACGGACTACGGACTCGTCGCCCTTCTTCGGGCGGTCCACTCCCTGAAGGGGAGCGCGCTTCTCTACGGCCTTCCCGGAGGGCTCCACGTCGCGCTCTCCGGGGTGTCGAAGTATGTCTTCTTTGCCGCCTACGCCGTGCTCCTGGCTCTCGCTCCCAGGAGGCAACTGATCGTCTCCATCGCGTCGACCGTGCTGCTCTTCTACTGCGTGGTGGCGGGAATCTCGTCGCAGTACCTCCTCTGGCTGCTGCCATTCGCGTTCCTCATCCGGGGCAGGATGCCCTCGCTGTACGTCGGCGCCGCGACCTGGGCGCTCGTCAACTTCTACTGGCTGTATCACCCGCAGATCCTGTTCGGCCGGTTCCCGGTCGTCCGACCGCCGCTCCGGGCGCTCCTGACCGGCGAGGTGATGGGGTTGAGCCTGCTGTGGATCGTGTGTCTCGCGTGGCTTCTGCGGCTGTCGACGAGAGGAGCCGGGCGAGCGGGAGAGGAGATGCTGTAGCATGGCCAGAGCCATGGCCACCGTGAGACGGTACGTCGAGTCGCTGTCGGTGTACGAGAAGCTCATCCTTGCCGCTTTCCTCGTCGTGTACGCGGCCGAGATCCTGTACGTCGCGACGATGCCGCGGTAGGGCGGGCGGAGAGACCGCGACGCAAAGGTCGTCATGACCCATTACTTCGTCGGTTGGGGAGGGCTGGCGCTGATCAACGCCGCCCTGGCGAACCTGGACGGCCGGAGCCGGGAGGGGCGCCCATGAGGTACGCCCTCTACGCGATCCTGGCGTCCGCGTGCGTCTACGGCCTCCACCGCCTCGCCGTCCACGCGGAGGGGCGCGGATGGATTCGCTACCGCCACAGCCGCGGAGCCGGCTCCGCGCTCGGCAACGCCTTGCTCGAGGTCCACGCCATTCTCGAGCCCTCCAAGAGGTACGTCCTGGAGGAGCGCAAGAGGGACGAGGCCGAGGAGAGCGAGTCGGGCGACCCGCCTGCGAAGCCGTGAGACCTCGATCCGAGGAGATCCCTCCCGCTCGCTCGATGCGCGAGGTCAGATGAGCCCCCGCTCCCTCAGGCTCGTGAAGCCGCGCCCGGCGACGATCAGGTGGTCGTAGAGCTCGACCCCGATCATCTCCCCCGCCCTCCGCACCGACCGGGTGAACTCGACGTCCTCTTCCGACGGGTCGAGGCAGCCCGACGGGTGGTTGTGGACGAGCACGAAGCCGAGCGCGAGGAGCGAGATCGCCGGGAACAGGATCTCCCGCGGGTGGGTCCGGGTCGTGTTGAGCGAGCCGATCGAGACGGTCTCTCGGGCGATCAGCCCGTTTTGCGCGTCGAGGTACAGGCCCACGAGGTGCTCCTTCCTCGCAGTCGCGAGATCCCGCGTCAGCTCGAAGGCGTCCCGAGGCCGGGCCACGCGCGGGCGCTCGCCGTCTCCCCCCGCCCCGTGGACCCTGCGCCCGAGCTCCACCGCCGCGACGAGGGCGGCGGCCGCCCGGCCGCAGATCCCGGGCTCGCGCAGCCACTCGTCGACGCCGAGGCCGGCGAGGTCGCGCACGCCTCGCCTGCGGACGACGTCGTCCGCCGCGCGGTGCGCGGAGGATCTCCCCTTGCCGTCCCCGATGACGAGGGCGAGGAGCTCGCCCGCGGTCAGGCTCTCCGCCCCCCTCTGCCGGAGCCTCCGAACGAGGCCGTACGCGAGAGGTCTCGCGAGGCCCCGGTCCGGGGAGAACTCCGGCGGCGGCTCGGTGCGCGCGCGGCCCGCCGACGGCGGCGCGCTCTCCTCGTCCCACACGGGGACCGACTCGCCAGCCGGGCGGGAAGGCTCTTTCCCCTTCACGGGGCGCTCCAGGAGAGGCGGGGCGGGACCGGGCTTCAGCGGTCGGGGCGGACGGGGCCCGGACGGATCCGGACCCTTCGCCCCTCGAAGGTCAAGCGGTCCGCGCAGTAGAGCGCGACCGCCTCGGCGTAGATCCGGTGCTCCTGCTCGAGGATCCGGGCCGCAAGCGAATCCTCGTCGTCGTCCTCGAGCACCGGCACCGCCGCCTGCAGCACGATCGGGCCGTGGTCGCACTCATCGTCGACGAAGTGCACCGTGCAGCCGCTGATCTTGGCGCCGTGATCGATCGCCTGCCGCTGCGCGTCGAGGCCGGGGAAGGCCGGGAGGAGCGCCGGGTGGACGTTCAGGATCCGGCGCCGGAACTCCCCGACGAACCAGGGCGACAGCAAGCGCATGTAGCCCGCGAGGCAGACGAGGTCCGTCCCGCGCTCGCGCAGGATCCTCGCGACCTCCCGCTCGTGTGCCTCGCGGGGCCTCACCGCTCTGTGGTCCACGACGGCCGTGGGCACCCCCATCGCCTCCGCGCGCGAGAGCCCCGCCGCTCCGGGGACGTTCGAGATCACGACCGCGGGATCGGCGGCGATCCGCCCGTCCCGAATCGCCTGAACGATCGCCACCATGTTGCTGCCGCGACCGGAGATCAGGATGCCGACCCGCTTCCGCCGCGCCGTCATCGCCGTCTCTCTCCCCGCCTTCTTCCGCTCATGCGTAGATCGTGCCGCCGCCGCCCTCGACCACCGCCCCGATCCTGTGGTGCGGCTCGCCGAGCGCGTCGAGATGGGCCTCGAGGTCCCGGAGGCCGGACGCCGGGACGAACGCGACCATCCCGATCCCCATGTTGAACGTCCGGAACATCTCCGGCTCCGGCACGTTCCCCCTCTCCCGCAGGAACCCGAAGAGCGCCGGGACCTCCCAGGAGCCCCGGTCGACCCGCGCGGCGGTCCCCGCGGGCAGCACCCTGGGGAGATTGTCCGTGAGGCCGCCGCCGGTGACGTGGGCGAGCGCGCTCACCCAGCCCTCGCGAACCGGCCTCTCGAGGATCGCGAGATAGGACCGGTGCTCCCGCAGCAGGACGCCTCCCGCGGTGTCGCCCAGCTCCTCGACGAAGCTGGCGGCGCGGAGGCCGAGCACCTCGAAGAAGATCTTCCGGGCGAGCGAGTAGCCGTTCGTGTGGAGTCCCGCGGACGGGAGCCCGACCAGGACGTCCCCCGCCGCGACCCGGCTCCCGTCGAGGACTCGGGATCGGTCGACGACGCCGACGATGAACCCCGCCACGTCGTATTCGCCCGCTTCGTAGAAGCCGGGCATCTCGGCCGTCTCGCCGCCCAGGAGCGCGCACCCGTTCTCGCGGCAGCCCCGCGCGACCCCTTCGACGACCGCGGCGAGCACCCCGGGATCGAGCCGCCCCGTCGCGACGTAATCGAGGAAGAACAGGGGCGTCGCGCCCTGGACAAGGATGTCGTCGACGCAGTGGTTGACGAGGTCCCTCCCGACCGTGTCGTGCACGCCGGTCTCGAAGGCGACCTTGAGCTTCGTGCCGACGCCGTCGCAGGAAGCCACGAGGACCGGCTGCGCCATCCCCGATAGGTCCGGCGCGAACATCCCCCCGAAGGCGCCGAGATCGGCGAGGACCCCGGGCGTCCTCGTCGCCCGGAGCGACGCCTTGATCCTCCGGAGCGCCTCGTCCTGAGCGTCGATGTCGACGCCGGCGTCCCGGTACCGGAGGCCTTCCCTCCCCGGCCCGCTTTCCTCCCCGTCCCTCATCGCGCCTCCCGCGAGCCGTCACCTCCACGTCCCGCCCGAAACATCGTGCCCCGTACCCCCCGCCGCCAGGAACGCGGTTCCGTCCCGGCAACCCGGGCCGAACGCGCCGTCAACGCGGCGGCCGGTCGAAGAGCCCGAGCTGGTCCGCCTCCGCCCTCGGGATCGCCACCGGGTGCTCGTCGGTCCAGCAGGCCGCGCAGAAGGCGTCGCCGGACGTCTCGAGCGCCCGGAACAGCCCCTCCAGGCTCAGGTACCCCAGCGTGTCCGAGCCGACGTGCGCGCGGATCTCGTCGAGGGTGTGGCGCGAGGCGATCAGCTCGTCGCGGCGCGGCGTGTCGATCCCGTAGTAGCAGGGTCCGACCGTCGGCGGGCAGGAGACCCGGAGATGCACCTCCGAGGCTCCCGCGTCGCGGCACAGGTCCACGATCCACCGGCTCGTCGTGCCGCGCACGATCGAGTCGTCGATCAGGACGATCCGCCTGCCCTCCAGGATCTCGCGCACCGGGTTCAGCTTCACCCGGACCCCGAAGCTCCGGATCGCCTCGCTCGGCTCGATGAAAGTTCTCCCCACGTAGTGGTTCCGCGTCAGGCCCATCTCGAACGGGATCCCCGACGCGCGAGAGTAGCCGAGCGCGGCGAAGTTGCCCGAGTCCGGGACCGGCACGACGAGATCCGCGTCCGCCGGCCGCTCCCGCCACAACTCCTCCCCCAGGCGCTTCCGGACCGCCTGCACCGACCTTCCGAAGACCGCGCTGTCCGGACGCGCGAAGTACACGTGCTCGAAGGCGCAGGGGGCCGGCCTGGCGGGCGGGAACGGCCGGAACGAGTGCGTCCCCGCCACGTCCAGCACCAGGACCTCGCCCCGCTCCACATCGCGGACCCGCTCGACGCCTAGGAGATCGAAGGCGCACGTCTCGCTGGCGACGACCCAGCCGCCTTCCAGCCGGCCGAGGGACAGCGGACGGAACCCCATCGGGTCCCGGACCGCCACGAGACGGCCCGGAACGAGGAAAACCGCCGTGAAGGCGCCGCGGACCTGGCGTAGCGCCGCCACGATCGCGTCGACGACGTCCGGCTCCCTCGAGCGCGCCACCAGGTGGAGCACCGCCTCGGTGTCGGTGGTCGTCTGGAAGATCGCCCCGTCGCCCTCCAGGTCCGAGCGAACGAGCGGCGCGTCGACGAGGTTCCCGTTGTGGGCGACGGCGATCGGTCCCCGGTAGTGCCGCATCAGGAACGGCTGGGCGTTTCCGGGGTTCGAGTCGCCGTAGGTCGAGTACCGCACGTGCCCGAGCGCGGAACTCCCGGGAAGGTCGCTCGGGTCTTCAGCGAAGACGTCCGCGACATGCCCCATTCCGGCCCGCCGGTGGAAGCTCCTCCCGTCCGCCGTCACGATCCCGGCGGACTCCTGCCCGCGGTGCTGGAGGGCGTACAGTCCCAGGTACGCGAGCCTCGACGCGTCCCGGTGTCCGAAGACCCCGACGATGCCGCACATGCGCTCTTCCCCGCTCCCTACCGCCGCCCGGAACGGTCCTCCGAGCGAGGCGCCAGTCTAGCAGAACGCGGCGCCTCCGATTCTCCGCCGAACACCCGCTCGAAGACCGCGTCCACGTGGCGGAGCGCCCGCTCCGGATCGAACGCCTCGTCGAGCGCCCGCTCGGAGAGACGAGCCCGAACCTCGGGATCGGCCGCGAGGAGATCGCGGAATCCCGCCCCCCCCTCCCAGACCTTCATGGCGTTGCGCTGGACCGCCTCGTACGCCTCCTCCCTCGTCATGCCGGCCCGTGTGAGAGCGAGCAGCACCGGCTGCGAGAAGACGAGCCCGCGGGTCTTCGCCAGGTTCTCCCGCATCGCCTCCGGGTGGACGACGAGGCCGTCCACGATCCCCGTCAGGCGGTGGAGCATGTAATCGGCCAGGATCGTCGCGTCGGGAAGGATCACGCGTTCCACCGAGGAGTGGGAGATGTCCCTCTCGTGCCACAGCGGGACGTTCTCCAGTGCCGCCTGGACGTAGGACCGCAGCAGGCGGGCCAGCCCCGAGAGGTTCTCGCATCCGACCGGGTTGCGCTTGTGGGGCATCGCGGACGAGCCCTTCTGCCCCTTTCCGAACGGCTCCTCGACCTCCCGGACGTCGGTGCGCTGGAGGTGGCGGATCTCGGTGGCGATCCGATCGATCCCGGACCCGAGGATCCCGAGCGACGAGACCACGGCCGCGTGGCGGTCCCTGGGGACGACCTGCGTCGCCAGGGGCTCCGCCCGAAGACCGAGCCTCTCGAGCACCCGGGTCTCGACTTCGGGCCCGAGGTGGGCGTAGGTTCCGACGGCGCCCGAGATCTTCCCGAACCGGATCTCCTCCCGGGCCGCCTCGATCCGCGAGCGGTTCCGGCCCATCTCGGCGTACCAGCCGGCGAGCTTCAGCCCGAGCGTGTACGGCTCCGCGTGGATGCCGTGGGTCCGCCCCGCCATCACCGTGCTCCGGTGCTCGAGCGCCCGACGCCTCAGAGCGCCCATCAGCCCGTCGAGCCCCTCGAGGATCCGGTCCAGAGCTCGCACGACGGTCAGGGCGAGCGCCGTGTCGAGGACGTCGGACGACGTGAGTCCGTAATGGACGTGGCGTGACGCCGGGCCGATCTTCTCGGCGACGCTCGTCAGGAACGCGATCACGTCGTGGCGGACCTCGGTCTCGATCTCGGCGATGCGCGCGACGTCGAAATCGGCCCGCGCGCGGATCTCCGCGACGTCGGCCGCGGGGATCTCTCCCTTCTCGCCGAGCGCCTCACAGACGGCCAGCTCCACCTCGAGCCACGTCCGGAACCGCGCCTCGTCGGTCCAGAGGGCTCCCATCTCCGGTCTCGTGTACCGCTCGATCATGGCCCACCTCGACGGGGAGGCCTCGGCCCCCCGATCCCCTCAGAGAACGACCGGCACGCTGGGCCGTCTCCTCTCCGCCACCCGCATCTCGAAGCGCCGCAGGCCCGCCCGCGCCAGCGCGGCGGAGGCCGCCGCCCGTGCGAGCGCCTGCGTGTTGTTCCTCTCCGACAGGTGCGCCAGCACGACCGCCCGGCAGGAGCCGTCCGCCGAGCGCGCCAGCAGCGAGGCCGCCTCCTCGTTGCTCAGGTGCCCGAGCCTCGACGCGATCCTCTGCTTCAGGTGCCACGGGTAGGGACCCTCCCGTAGCATGCGGCCGTCGTGGTTCGACTCGACGACGAGCACGTGGCAGCCCCGGAGGCGCTGCTCCACCAGCGCCGTCGCGTGCCCGAGGTCGAGCGCGACCCCCACCCGGACCCCCTCGCCCTCGAGCACGAACCCGATCGGGCTCGCGGCATCGTGGGGCACCGGGAACGGAAGGACGCGGACTCCGTCGAGATCCATCTCCCTCCCCGGATCGATCGGACACCAAGCGGCGAGGTGCGCCCGCGAGAGGTCCATCGCCTCGAGGGTCTCCGCGACGCACGCGACCGGGACCCCGTGCCGGACCGAGAAGCGCTCCGCTCCCCGGGCGTGGTCCCTGTGCTCGTGCGTCAGGAGAACGCACCGGATCGAGCGGGGCGGGCATCTCGCCGCCTCGAGCCGCAGCGCGATCTCGCGCGACGAGAGCCCCGCGTCCACGAGCACGCGCCGGCTTCCGAACTCGATCAGGAGCGCGTTGCCGCTCGAGCTGCTTCCGAGGGAAAGGACCCGGACCGCCATCGTCTAGCGGCTTCCGGTGTGGCCGAACCCGCCCGCCCCGCGGGCCGTCTCCGGCAGCGCGTCCGCCTCCTCGAGACGGACGCGAGGAAGCGCGTGTACGACCATCTGCGCGATGCGGTCGCCCCGGCGGAGGGTCACGCGGCCGCCGCCGAGGTTCACGACGATCACCGAGACTTCGCCCCGGTAGTCCGCGTCGATCGTTCCGGGCGTGTTGAGGAGCGTCAGGCCCTCGCGGAGCGCCAGACCGCTCCGCGGCCGGATCTGCGCCTCGAACCCTTCCGGCACCGCGACGGCGATCCCGGTCGGCACGAGCGCCCTCTCCCCCGGCGCCAGCTCCAGCGGCGCGTCGAGCCTCGCGCGAAGGTCGAAGCCCGCGGCGTGCGCCGTCGCCGGCTCGGGCAGCGGCAGGTCCTCCGCCCCTTGGAGCCGCAGCACGCGGACCGACGCCTCCGTCCTCGCGCTCACAGCGACAGCGCCCCGCCGGAAGTCCGAAGGTGGCTCGTGCGGCCGACCGCGGCAAGACCGACCCGACCGGTCCGGAAGAGCCGGCGCGCCAGGCGGTGGACCTTTTCGGGGGTGACGGCCTCGATGCCGCGCATCATCTCTGCCGGAGAGAACTGCCGGCCGTAGTAGATCTCCTGCCGCGCCAGGTTGGACATCCGGCTGACCGTCGACTCGAGCGACAGCGTCAGGCTCCCCTTGAGGTGCTCCTTCGCGACGGCGGTCTCCGCGGCGTCCGGCCCCTTCTCCCCGAGGCCGCGCAGCTCCTCGAGGATCAGGCCGATCACCTCGTTCCCCTTGGCCGGGCTCATCGCCGCGTACACGAGGAAGAGGCCCGCGTCCCGGAACGCGTTCACGGCCGAGTAGACGCTGTAGACGAGCCCGCGCTCCTCCCGGATCTTCTGGAACAGCCTCGACGACATCGTCCCGCCGAGGAGCGCGTTGAGGACGAACAGCTCGTAGCGCTCCCGGAAGTTCTCGGGAAACCCAGGGAGCCCCAGCACCACGTGGAGCTGCTCCAGCTCCCGCTTCGGCCTGAGAGCGACCCCCGGCCGCGGCACCGGCTCCGACGGTCCGGCCTTCCTTCGCGGCCCCCGCGGAAGCGAGCCGAACGCGGCGCGGATCGTCGCGGCGAAGCGGTCGTGCCGCAAGTGGCCCGCGGCGACGATCAGGAGGTTCTGCGGGAGGTATGCCCCCCGGAAGAACCCCCGGAGCGATCTCCTCGTGAACGACCGGACCGTCTTCAGCGTGCCCTGGATCGGACGTCCGAGAGGATTCCCCGGGTAGAACCGGCTCGAAAACAGGTCGTAGACGAGCTCCTCCGGAGCGTCCTCGACCATCCGGATCTCCTCCTCGATCACCTTCTTCTCGCGGCTCATCTCGTCGGGGTCGAACTTCGGGCGGAGGACGATGTCCGAGAGGAGGTCCACGGCGGTCGGGAGGTGCTCGTCGAGGACCCTGGCGTAGAAGCAGGTGTACTCCTTCGACGTGAAGGCGTCCATCTGCCCCCCGACCGTGTCCATCGCCAGGGCGATCTCGCGGGCCGAGCGCGTTTCCGTCCCCTTGAAGACCAGATGCTCGATGAAGTGGGAAGCTCCGTTCAGGTGGGCGGGCTCGTGGCGGCTCCCCCGCTTGAGCCACACCCCGATCGCCACCGAGCGGACCTGGGGCATCGACTCGGTGATCAGGGTCAGCCCGTTCTCGAGCGTCTGTTTGCGAATCATCCCCGCCGCCGGTGTAGGAGCCGCCCGGCGCGCCGCCGGATGCGCGCGCGCCCTCGGGGCGCCGGAGTATAGCGCGGCGGGAGGGGACCGCCAATCGCGGCCGGACGGCGTGCGCGCCCCGGGCTCAGAGCCCGCCGCCGCTGCGCCTCTGTCCCGGGCGCGCCGGGAACCCCTGGCCGGCCTGGCCGGACCGGCCGGTCGGCGTCAGGCCGGCGGGCCCGGTCGGGCTGACCGGCCCGGTTTGCCCGACCCGGCTTCCCGGCCCCTTGCCCCCGCCGATCTGGAAGCCCCCGCCCGGGGTGTCCAGGTCGAAGACCGTGAACTGCCACTTCGCGTAATCGGACTCGTCGTTCAGGACGCGGAAGGGCTTCTTGGCGCAGAGCGACTTGACCCCCGCGATCGGAAGCCCTCCCTCGCCCTGCGCGGCGCCGCCCCCCTCGCCCGGGTTCAGCTTGGACGGTCCGAAGGCCGACTTCGGCTCGCTCTTCGGCTCCTCGCCCGGAACCAGGCTCGTCTCGACCGGCGCATTCGGGTCCAGGACGCCGCCTCCCGGAGTCGCGTAGAGGAACCCCCACTTCCCGTCCTTGACGAGCGGGTCGGTCCAGAGCTTCCGGATGTAGTACTGCCCCTTCGTACCCGGCTCGCCGAGCTGCTTCCACTCCAGGGGAAGCTGCCCTCCGTGGTCCTGCCGGTAGCGCCGGAGGGCCCGGCAGATGTCCTGCGCGCGGAAGATCATCTCGGCTTCCAGCTCCCGGCGGTTCATGTCCTCCCACGCCTGGAGCGCGACGGTGGACAGGATCACCAGGATGGCCACCGCGACCATCAGTCCGACCATCAGGTGTCCGCGATCGTCTCCGCGCCGCATGCGCCGGGCTCCCGCTCGCCTCTTCCCCCGTCACGGGAGGTTCAGCGTGACCACCGCGGTGTCCGAGGACGACTTCTGGCAGAGGTAGACGCCATCCACCAGCGCCCCCGTCGAGCCGTTGTCGTAGACCGTCAGCGTGGCGGTCCACTGGTTGGACGCCCCGTCGAGAGGCGTGTAGCTGCAGATCACCCGACGGTAATCCCCCGCGACGAGCGGGACCGGCACGGTCCCGTTGCCGCAGCTCCAACGGTAGTGCGTCTCGTCCACGTCGATCGGCAGGTTGTCGGTCGTGTAGGACCCGTTCAGGACGATCTCCACCGGCTCGCCCGGCGCCGCCGCGTTCTGCGACTGGTTCGGGCCCGCGTCGGCCACGGGAGCCGGGTTGTAGCACTCCACCCGGTAGGGGAGGACCCGGACTCCCGTCGCCCCGTCGTCGTCCTCGACCTCGAGCGTCACCGAGAGGTTCTGCGGAGCGTCGCGGTAGATGCGGGTGAGCGGGAGCGCCGACGTGTTCACCACGACCTCGTCGGCGCACGGATCGACGCAGCTGTCGGGGGGCGAGGACCCGCAGCACGCGCTGTCGGAGGTCACCGTCCACGTGTAGCGGACGATCCTGCCGTCCGCGTCCTCCGATCCGCTCCCGTCGAAGATCACCTGGCTCCCCGCCTGCACGACGTCCTGCGGGGTCGCGGAGATCGAGGCCTCCGGGGCCTCGTTCATCGCGACCACGCTCTTCGTCACCTCGACGATCGAGTACAGGGCCCCGGAGGTCGCGGTCACCGTCGCCTCGGCGGGCTCCTCGGTCCTCAGCGTCAGGAGGGTCGTCGCAATCCCCTCCGCGTCCGTGAGGACCGGCGACGTCGTGCCGAGCGTCCCCGCGGTCGTCTGGAAGCGGACCGCGATGTCCGCCAGCGGCGCGCCGAGGCTGTCGAAGACGACCGCCGCGATCTGCGCCGAGCCGCTCGTCTCCCCCGCGTTCGGGTCGATCACGATCGTCGCCGGATTCGCGCTCACCTGGATCGTCCCGTCCGTCGGCGCCACTCCCCCGACGACCTTCGTCACCGTGATCGTCTCGGTGATCGATCCGGACCGGGCCGTCACCTCGATCGAGCTCGGCGCGTCGGCCTCGACCGTGAGAACGTCCTGCACCTTGCTGGTCGAGTCCGTGACCAGCGTGGCCCCGCCGGAGGCCAGCGTGCCGGCGCTCGTCGAGAAGGCGACCGCGATCCCGGTTTGCGGGAACCCGTCCTCGCTCAGCAGCAGCGCCGTCAGGGTCACCTCGACGGGCGTCGGATCCTCGCCGTCGAACACCGCCTGCGGCGGGTTCGCGGACAGGACGATGGTCGTTCCGGTGGGGGCCAACACGTCGTTGTCCTCGCAAGAGCCCGACACGAGCGCGATCGCCGCGACCGCGATCGCGGCGGCGGCACGACGGAAGCTGCTGTTCATGACGTTTCTCCTCGACCCTGAGCGCGCGGCGCGCGGCGGCGCCGCCTCACCATTCCGAATAGCTCGTGCCGTCCAATCCCTCACCCGTCGCGCCGCTTCGAACGTCGGCGATCCCGGGCTCCGTGGAGATGTCGCGATCGTCCATCGAGGCGGGCTCCGTGATCCAGGAGCTGCTGCTCTGCGTGATCGGGTCCGTCGGGACCGCCTTCAGGTAGCTGTCGTCCACGAGGGCCTGCAGGTCCGACGGGTACTTCCCCTTGTCGGCGAAGTACTGGTTGATCGCGGTCCTCATGATGTACAGGTCCTCCCGGAGCACCGCCTCCTTCGCCTTCTGGATCGACCGCATGTACTGGCCCGCCGCCACCGTGACGACGATCCCGATGATCGCCACGACGACGAGCAGCTCGATGAGCGTGAACCCGAGCCCCCCGCCCGGCTTCCGCCGGATCCTTCCCCCCTCGAGCCTCACCGGTCGCCCCTCCTCACCAATCCCTGTACCGCGTGCCGTCGAGGGCGATCGCTTCGCTCGTCGACCGCACGTCGAAGATGTTGATGCCGTCCGTGAACGTCGAGTCGGGACGGTCCCGGCTGGAGCGGGTCGCCCAGTCCTGCGCTCCGGTGATCGGGTCCCTCGGGAGCCTCCGCAGGTACTTGATCTTCGTCCCCTTCTGGTCGCCGATGTCGTAGCCCTGGTAGAGCCACTCCAGCTCCTCCGGGTAGCCGTCCTCGTTCGTCGCGTTCATGTCGGTCTGGCGCATGCCCGGGAACCGCTGGACGTCCGCCTGGAAACGGTCGATCGCCTCCCGGATCTCGCGGAGCGCGCGCCGGAGCTCGAGCTCCTTGTGCCGCTTCACGGCCGTCGAGGCCACGGGCACGGCGATCCCGGCCAGGACGAGCACGATCGCGGTGACGCACACCAGCTCGACGAGCGTCACGCCCCGCCGTCCTCCTCCCCGCCCGCCGATCCGGAGCATCCGAACCTCCTCAGGGCTGGACCGGCACGGCCGCCGTCACGAACGTCGACGGGAGGTTCCGGGCCTGCGAGTCCTTGACGCTCGCCGCGGTGAACGCGAAGCCGCAGTCGCCCGGCGCGACCGCCTGGAACTGGAAAGCCGCGAGCGATCCCGCGCCCGAGACCCCCTCGCCCCCTCCCATCCGCGACAGGCCGACCACGATCTCTCCGCCTCCGGACGCGTCGCTGGCCAGGAATACCGTCCCGATGCCGTCGCTGCCGAGGAACGTTCCCTGCGCCGCCGGCGGGATCCACTCGAGCGCCTGCCGGTTGTACGTCAGGTGGAACGGGACGGAGCCGACCCCCTGCGCGTTCTCGATCCGCACGTCCACGAGGATCCGGTCTCCCACCCGGTACGACGACGCCGACGGAACGAGACGGACGATCGCGGGCGTGAGCGGCTCCTCCCGCTCCTCGTCCGCCCCCTCCGGAGCCGGGGGCGGTGCCGCCTCCTGGGACTCCGCCGCCGGCTCCCCGGCGTCGGGCAGCGGCGTCTCTTCCTCGGGGGGCGCCTCCGCCGCTTCCGCCGAGTCGGCAGGGCTCGAGACCCGCTTCGAGATCCCCCCGCCGCCGGTCCCCCGGTCGGACGACTCGAGGACGCCGCCTGCGACGGCCCCCGCGGCCGCCGAGCCCCCGGCCTCGCCCGAGGAGCTCTCGCCGCCTGCGGGAGCGGCCCCGGAAGGCTCGGGCTCCTCTCCGCTCCCGAACGGCGACTCGTTGAACGGGTTCCTCGCCGGGAGCCTGAGACGCATGTTGTCCTCGGTGCCCACCCACAGGCCGGCCAGGTCCTCCTCGCCGATGTCCGGGATCCGGATGATGTACGGGGTCAGCGCCAGGACGATGTCCGTCTCCTTCCTGCTCTGCTCGTTGCTCCCGAAGAGCCGTCCGATCCCCGGGATATCCGAGATCCCGACGACCCCGGACCTCGAGTCGGTGTCCTCGCGCTTGATGAGTCCCGCGAGGAGATTGGTCTCCCCGTCCTTCAGCCGGATCACCGACTTGATCTGCCGCGTGCCGATGATCGGCTGCGACTGGCCCGCCGTCGAGATCACGCTTCCCGTGATGCTCGACACCTCGACCTCCATCTTGAGGGTCACTTCCTTGTTGTGATGGACGCGCGGCTCGATCTGAAGCGTGATCCCGACGTTCTGATAGGTGTACGAAGTGATCGGCACGATGTTGCTGCCCACGGTCGTCGACGTGTTGAACGACGTCGTCGGGATCGGGACCCGCTCGCCGATGAGGATCTCGGCCTTCTCCCCCTCCGTCACCCGCAGCTGCGGCTTGGCGATCGTGCGGCTGTCCGAGTCGCTCTTGAGAAAGTTCATCACGACGCTCGGGATCGGGCCGAGGAGCCAGTTCCCCTGCTGCCGGAGCGCGCTCAAGTTGTTCAGGGGAACGCTCTGCTCGCCGTCCCTGTAGACGACGCTCAGCGCCTTCGAGCTGAGATCGATGCCCAAGTTGCGCGCCACGTTGCGGTTGATCTCCAGGAGCTCCACGTCGATCACGATCTCGCCCTTCGCCTTGTCGTTCGCCTCGATGATCTTCTCCGCGATCGCGACCTTGTCGGGCGTGTCCTTGATCGTCACCGAGTTGAGCGGCGTGTTCTCCGCGATCTGCCGCGTGTTGAGGAGCGTCCGGAGGAGCGTCTGCACCTGCTTCACGTCGCCGTTCGAGAGATAGAACGTGCGGATGACCTGGTCCTCGAGCTCCTGCCGCTTCTGGCGGTTGTCGGGAGCCACGAGGAGCGTCGACTCGTCGATGACCTTGTAGAAGTTCTTGGTCTGGAGCATCAGGATGTCGAGGGCCTTGTCCAGCGTCACGTTCCCGATGTCGACGGTCATCGGCTTCGCGAGGTCGGTCTTGTCGTCGAAGATGAAGTTGATCCCCGACGCCTTCCCGATCGCCTCGAAGATCTTCCCGATCGGCTGGTCGCGGAACTGCAGGAGGATCGGGATGTTGGACTTCGGGGACAGCTTCGGAGGCTCCAGCGATTCCCGTTTCGCCTTGGCCTTGAGCCGCTCGATCTCGGAGGGGCTCTGCTGGCGCTTCTGCACCTCCGCCAGCGCTCGCTGGAGCTCGCTCGCGGCGTACTGGTTCCCCGCGTTCAGCAGAAGCGTCTGCTGGTACTCGGCGGCGGCCAGTTCCCACTGCTTCGCCGAGGCGAAGCGCTTCCCCTTCTCGAAGTGCAGCGCCGAGGCCTTCAGCTTGGCCCGCTCCAGAGCCACCCCGTACCGCGTGTTTCCGGGGTCGAGCGCGAGCGCCTTGCTGTAGCCGATCACGGCCTGGTCCCAGTCCTCCCGCCCCGACGCCGATTCGCCCTTCCGATAGGCGCTCTGCGCCGCGCAGCCGATCAGAGCCGCGCAGGCGAGGACCAGCACCGCCGCCTTCGCCGCCGTCCGCTTCCTCATCATGCCAGGTCCCCCGGCGCCCGTCTCACTTGCGCCCCATCGTCAGTTCGCGGGTCAGGCCCTTGAACTCCGGCCGCACGAATCCCATCACGACGCTCTCCCACTTTACGTCGACCACTCGGAACTGCCCCTTCACGACGTCGCCCTTCCGGGCCAGGATCATCTCCTTCCCGTCCTCGAGGATCACGATCCGGTCGTCCTTGGGGCCGAGGTATCCGAGATATCGCAGCGTGATCGCCGGCGGCTGGGGCGGCGGGGGCGGCGCGGGGTGGAGGACCGCGACCTTCGCCGCCTCCTCCTGCTCCTTGCGCCGGCGCTCCGCCTCCTCCGCGGCTCTCCGCTGCGCCTCCTCCAGCTCCTTCCGCCGGCGCTCCGCCTCCTCGCGAAGCCGCCGCACCTCCGCCGCCGACGGCGGGCGCTGCGAGTACTGGAAGAGGTCCCTCCCTGCGCCGTCGTAGCTCTCCGCGCGGCCCGCCAGAAGGTCCATCCGGACCCTCGGCGGGTCCGGAAGCGGATCGCCCGCCTTCTTGGAGGCGCCGGCGCGCCTCCCGGGACGAGCCGGGCCGGTGGACCTCGCCTCGTACCAGACGTACCCGACGCCCGCGGCCGCGAGGAGGCCGAGGAGGATTCCCTCGCGCACCGAGAGCCTGCGGGCCATCACGCCCTCCTCGATCCGCGGCGTCCCGCCCCGGGAGCGCCGAGGAGCCACTCGTCCGCGAAGTAGGTCGCGAGCGTGATGTTCAGCTCGATCAGCGCGCCCCCGTCGCGCGCCGTCGCGAGCCCTACCTGCTCGATGACCAGGAACTTGTCCGAGTCCTCCACGGCCCGGAGGAACTTCCGCAGGCTCGCGTATCCGCCCTCGAGCGGCACGACCATCGCGAAGCGCTCGATCGCCCCGTCCTCGAGGATCTCGTTCTCGTACTTCACCCGCTGCAGGTTGATCCCGAACTGCTTCGCGATGCGCGCCAGCTCGAGCTGGACCTCGATCATCCGCCGCTCTCGCGTCGACAGGACGCCGGTCCGCAGCGTCTCCAGGTCCTCGGTCGCCTTTTCGAGCGCCGCGACGTACGTCTCCCTCGCGACGACCTCCGCCTCGCGCGCCTCGACGCGCGCCTGCCCCGTGCCGCCCTCGTCCAGCATCTCCCGCAGCGCCTGCCCCCGAGGACGGACCAGCACCACGTACACGAGCACGTTCGCGGCGAGCGCCGCGAGATACGCCGTCAGCAGGAAGCGGCCCGCCTGCCGGACGTCGAACCGGAGCTTCCCCGGCCGGCTCATCGGGGCCTCCGCGGTTGCGCGATCGGCGTCGCCCGGCCCCGCGGCGCCTCCGGCGCCGAGGCGCCGGAAGGCTGCGGGGAGGGCAGCGCCTGCTTGGAGCGCTCGAGCGCCTCGAGATCACGGGGACTCGCGGCCTCCTCCGCCGCCGCCTCGAGGACGTGCGGAAGGTCCACCACGTCCCCTTCGACGGGCTTCCCCTCGGGAAAGTAGAGGAAACGTACGTCGAACTGCACCTCGCCGCCCTCGATCACGTCGCTCTTCTCGGGCTCGATCTGCGAGAAGTGCCGGTCCGTGATCAGGGCCCGCTCGAGCTCCAGGAACGCCTCGAGGCTGCGGGCTCTCCCCTCGACGCCGATCGGGACCCGCTCGGCGATCCGCGCCCCGTCGTCCCCCTGCTGCGTCTGGAAGATCGGCCGGATCTCCGTCATCCGGACCTCGGGCGGGACGACCGCCTCGAGCAGGTTGAACAAGCGGGTCCAGGAGAGCGCCTTCCGCACGATGAACGCATTCGCCGTCGCCGTGCTCGCCTCGAGATCCCGCCGGTCGAATCGCCCCGTCCTCTCCGAGGCGCGCCGCTCCCGCTCGTCGAGATCCTGAAGGCGCCGCTCCACGCCCTGCAGGCCGTTCCTCGCCTCTCGGTAGCGGCGCCCCTCGGAGACGAAGCTCCGCGCATTCCAGGCCGAGAACCCCACGAGGAGCAGGACCGCGACGCCGTGCCCGAGCCACAGCATGGTGTTGTTGCGGAACGGCCGGGAGGCGAGGTTCAGGTCGAGGATTTGCATCACAGGCCCCTGCCCACCGCCGCGCCCACGGCCGGCGCGATCCTCTGCGCCGCCTCCGGATCGAGCCCGGGCCCCGGCGCCGCCCCGAGACAGCGCCCGAGATCCAGCGGGACGACCGCCCCGAGGCCCAGACGGCCGAGGAGATCCTCCACGACCGGGAACGGCACCGCGACCGTCCGCACGATCGTCGCGGCGATACCCGCTCCCCCGAGCTTCTCCTGATAGTACGACAGCGAGGTCACGAGCTCGCGCGAAAGAGTTCCCGCCCCCGCGCCGCTCTCGTCCTCCCCGCTCCCGAACGACTTGCACCGGTAGAAGAGGGGCCTCGATCCCCGGACGATCATCAGAGAGAAATACCCAGCGGCGCAGTTCAGGAGCGCGACGTCCTCCCCGCCCGACCGGGCGCGACCGAGCTCCCTGCGGCACAGGTTGTACAGGGCCAGGGTGCTGAGATCCACGAGGCCGGGCCGCGCTCCCGCGGCCTCCGCCGCCCGCTCGTACGGCTCCACGGCCGACCGCAGCATCAGCGCCACGACGAGGTCCACGCCGCGCCCGTCCCCCGGCAGGACCTGGTAGGACAGCAGGGCCTCCTCGAGCCGGAACGGAACGGCCCGCCGGAGCTTGAACCGGATCATCTCCTCCAGGTGCTTGCGGTTCGGAGGCCGCTCGGGGAAGCTCATCAGGGAGACGCGCGCCAGGTTGTCGGGGAGCACGAGGGCGATCTTCCCCGGACGGGTCCCGGTCGCCTCGAGGACCTCCCTCAGCCGCGAACCGATCGTCTCGGAGAGGGTCGGACCGGCGTGCGGCGCGGGGCCGGGCGGCTCCTGCGCGGGGAGCCCGCGCACGGCGTGGGCCTCGAGGACCGGCGCCGCGCGCCGCTTCCTCCTGAGCCTCGCGAGGACGATCTCCCCGCGGCCGAACTCGACGGCGACCGGCGGATACGCCGGACGCAGCCCCGCCCAGCGCTCGATGTCGAGGTGCCGCAGCGGCTCGAGGATGGAAGCAACGGGGTTCATGGCAACGGCGTCTCCTGGAGGCCTCCGGCTCACTCCACGAACGTGACCTTGTTGATCTCTTGCAGCGACGTCTTCCCGGCGAACACCTTGGCCAGGGCCGCCTCGCGCAGGAAGGTCATCCCCTCCTCCTTGGCCGCCCGCTTGATGTCGGACCCGGGCTTCCGCTGGAGGATCATCTCCCGGATCCGGTCCGACATGTCCAGCAGCTCCGCGATCGCCGTCCGGCCGCGGAAGCCGGTCCCGTTGCAGTCGATGCAGCCCTTCCCCTCGTGGAACGTGAAGTCCGAGTAGCGCGCCGGATCGAGCCCCGAGGCCTGCAGCAGCGCCCGGTCCGCCTTCACCGGACGCTTGCACGACGCGCAGATCAGCCGGACGAGCCGCTGCGCGAGGATGCAGTTGAGCGCGGAGACGAAGTTGTACGGCTCGACGTTCATGTTGAGGAACCGTCCGACGACGTCCACGACGTTGTTCGCGTGGACCGTCGTGAACACGAGGTGCCCCGTCAGGGCGGACTGGATCGCGATCTGCGCGGTCTCCTCGTCCCGGATCTCCCCGACCATGATCTTGTCGGGGTCGTGCCGGAGGATCGAGCGCAGGCCCCGGGCGAACGTCAGCCCCTTCTTCTCGTTGACCGGGATCTGCGTGATCCCGGGGAGCTGGTACTCGACCGGGTCCTCGATCGTGACGATCTTGTCCTCCTCCGTGCGGATCTCCGACACCGCCGCGTAGAGCGTGGTCGTCTTTCCGGAGCCGGTGGGCCCGGTGACGAGCACCATCCCGTACGGCTCGCGGATGAAGCGCCGGATCCTCGTCAGGTCGCGCTCCTCGAAGCCGCACACGTCGAGGTTGAGGTGGGCGAACGCCTCGCTCGTGTACTCCTTGTCGAGGATGCGGATCACGCAGTCCTCTCCGTGCACGCTGGGCATGATCGAGACGCGGAAGTCGACGTTCCGTCCCTTCACGCGGAGCTTGAACCGGCCGTCCTGCGGCACGCGCTTCTCCGAGATGTCGAGCTCCGACATGACCTTGATCCGCGAGATGATCGTCGAGTGGAACTTCTTGTCGATCGGCTCCATCGCCTGGTAGAGGACGCCGTCGATCCGGTACTTGATCACGACCTCCCGCTCCCGCGTCTCGATGTGGATGTCCGAGGCGCGCCGCTGCAGGGCGTTGAAGATCGTCGAGTCCACGAGCTTGATGATCGGCGACGAGTCCGAGGTCAGCTTGTCGATGGAGAGGGTCTCCTCCCCCGTCTCCTCGTCCTCGGTGACGAGCTGGATCCGGAACTCCTCGGTCGCCTCCTCGAGCACCCGCTGCGACGACTCGCTCTTCTTGAGGATCTCCTGGATCGCCGTCGTCGTCCCGACGCAGACCTCGATCGGGGATCCGAGGAGGAGCTCGAGCTCGTCGATCATCAGGACGTCCGTGGGATCCGCCACGACGACGGTGAGCCCGGTCTCGGTCCGGTGCCGCGGCACGAAGTTGTAGCGGAACATCAGGTCGACCGGCAGCGAGCGGAACAGCTCCGGGTCGATCGCGAAGTGCTCGAGGTCGACGTACTCGATCTCGAGGCGCTCCGCCAGCTTCTGCGCCTGGACCTCCTCGGACAGGATCTCCTCGCCGGCGTCCGCCTCGACCCGCGGCGCCGCCCTGTCGTCCTTCGCCCGCGCTTCCTCGGCCATCTCCCGCTCTCCTCCCGGGCGCCCCGCCTCAGCCCATCCTCGACTGGCCGTACGTCCGGATCAAGGGGAGGTAGATCGCCAGCAGCATCCCGCCGACGATGACCGCCATGAACACGAGCATCAGAGGCTCGATCAGCGCGACCACGCGGGTGAGCCGGTAGTCGATCTCCTCGTCCATGAACGTGGACGCGTTCTCGAGCATCTCCTCGAGGGAGCCCGTCGACTCCCCCACCTTGATCATCTGGACGGTGATGTCGCTGATCAGCCCCGTGCGCTCGAGCGACTCCCAGAGGGACTGCCCCTCCCGGACCTTCACCGCAACGGCCAGGAGCTCCCTCTCGAAGAGGGCGTTGCCGACCGCGCGGGCCGAGAGCTCGAGCGCCGTGACGAGCGGGATCCCTCCCGCCACAAGCGTCCCCAGCGTCCTCGTGAAGCGATTCTGCGCGTAGTCGTGGATCACCCTCCCGACGATCGGGAGCCTGAGCTTCAGGCGGTCCAGGGCGATCCGGCCCGCCCCGCTCCGCTGCCACGCCCCCGCGGCCACGAAGGCCGCCACGACGCCCCCGACGAGCACGAGCCAGTGCTCTCGGGCGAAGAAGGCCGTCCCCATGAGCACCTTCGTGATGGCGGGGAGCTCCGTCCCGAAGTCGTCGAGGAACGCCTTGAACTTCGGGATGATGTAGAAGGTCATGAGGACGACGAGGCCGACCGACAGGAAGAGCAGGATCGCCGGGTAGATCAGCGCAGAGATCACCTTGCGACGCACCGCCATGACCGTCTGCGTGTAGGTGATGAACCGCTTGAGCACCGTCGGCAGCTCGCCCGAGCGCTCGCCCGAGGCCAAGCTCGAGGCGTACAGCCGCGGGAACAGGTCGCCCTGCGCCGCGAAGGCCTCGGAGAGCATCTCCCCCGACTTGACCCGCTCGCGGATGTCGGCGAGGGCCCGCCGGAAGCTCGGGTTGCCCCGGCGCTCCAGGAGGATGTCGAGGCTCGTCAGGATCGGAAGCCCCGCACGGATGAGCGCCGAGAGCTCCTGGTTGAAGAACAGGAACTCCCGCGACGAAACCCGGGGGCGGATTCGGACGAGCTGGGCCAGGAGCTGGACGGCGCGGCTCCGGCGCCGGAGATCGAGGACGAGAAGGTCCTTGTCCTCGAGGTCGCGGCGGAGCGAGGCCTCGTCCGCCGCGCTGTACACGCGCTCGACGATCTCCCCGGTCGGCTCCGCCACGCGGCAGAAGAATTCGGCCATCGGCCCCTACCTCGGTCTCGCCTGGAGGGCCAGGAACAGCGCGTTGCGCGATCCCGGGCTCTTCGCCGATCCCAGCATCAGCATCTTCCCCGCCTCGACGATGACGCTCGCCGTGTAGAGCTCCTCCGTCCGCGCCGCGCCGCCCTCCCCGGGGACCAGCCGCTCCAGCGACAGCCGGCGGAACCTCACGATCCCCCTCGCCTCGTCGTACGACTCGACCTCGAAGCGAACCCTGTACTCCTCCGAGAGGAGCGCCTCGACCTCCGACCCCTCGCTGCCCGTGGCCGAGCGGCTCCCGAGCAGCTGGTAGGAGGTCCACTTGGTGAAGTCGCCGAGGGTCTCGGTGACCCCGCGGACCTCCCGGGACAGCGGTGCCGGAGCTTGCTCGCGGCCGGGCTCCCGCGCGGCGCGGTCGGTCCCCAGCAGGAGCGAGAACGTGACCTCGACGTTCCGGGGAGGCAGGTCGAACCCTGCCAGCAGCTCGCCGACCCGGTCCAGGACGTCGGCGCGGTCCTGGACCACGAGGGTCCGGAGCCTCGGCCTCAAGGTCAGCGTTCCCTCCGGGGAGAGGACCGACTCGACGATCTCCGCCGCGTCCCGGAGCGGCCGGTGACGGACCTCGTACGCGCGAACGTGGATCGCCCCCGCCCCCTCCGGCCCCGCGGCCGCGGCCCCGACGGCCGCCGACCCCGCCAGGAGGAGCGCCGCCGCGGCGGCGACGAGAAGCCGCGCCCCCCGGCCGCTCACAGATCCATCTCCCGATCGAAGATCATGACGAGCTGCACGTCGCCCACCGACAGGTCCACGACCTCCGGCGTCCCCGGCGAGGACACGAGCGCCACCTCGGCCCGCCCCCCGGGGCGATCGACGGATGCCCGCGTCGCCGGCGGGCGCGGCGGCACCAGCAAGAGCCCCGCGAGCGCCGCGGCCGCCGCCCACGCAGCCGCCACCGCGAGCCCCCGGCTCCGGGCCGGGCGCCTCGGCGCCGCATCCGACGAAATCTCCCGGCGCACGCCCCGCGACACCGCGTCGAGGATCGCCGGGTCGATCGGGCGGGAGGAGAGGAGCGCGAAGAGCCTCGACGGCTCCTCCCCGGCGAGCGCCCGGAGGCACTCGGGACATCTTCGGACGTGATCGAGCGTCTCGCGATCCCGTGGGCCGCACCCCGCGGCGCCCTCGATCTCCGGGTGGCGGCTCACGACCGCTCCTGGGGGTCCGCCGCCTTGGCGGATCCCGGGACCAGATGCCCGTATTCCCGCTCGAGGCCGGCCCGGAGGATTTTCCGGGCCTGGAGCAAATGGTTCCGGACGGTGGACTGCCGGATCCCGAGGGCCCGCGCCACCTCCCCGGTCGGCAGTCCCTCGATCTCGTGCAGGACGAACGCCGCTCTCTGCTTCGGAGCGAGCCGCGCGGCGAGCCTGAAGAACGCGCGCTGCAGGTCGGCCAGGTCGAGGGCACGCTCCTGCTCGCCCGGCGACGCGGCGCCCGGCGCATCGGCCGTCTCGGGGAGGGGCTGCAGCACGTCGCGCGGCCCCTTCTGTCTCAGAAGATCGATGGCTGCGTTCACGGTGATCCGGTACAACCACGTGTCGAAGCGCCGGCCCGGGTCGAACCGGCGGAGAACCTTCCAGAGCCGGAGGAACACCCACTGGGCCACGTCGCGGGCATCCTCCAGGTCCTCCGTGATCTGATACGCCGTCCGCACCACGCGCTCCCGCTTCAGGAGCACGAGATCCTCGAAGGCGCTCTCGTCGCCCTCGGCGGCGGCCCGTATCAGACCAGCCTCGTCGCGCATCCCCCCGGCCGGAGGACACCCGAGCGCGCCGGGCTGCGGACCCGCTTGCTGATACGGGGCCGTCCCTCCCGGCGTCTAGCGGGGTCCCGATAAAACGAAGGGACCGCCTTCGGGGACGGTCCCGGGCAAATCATTGTAGGGAGAGAAGATCCGACGGTCAAGACGCGGGAGCGGCCCCGCGATCCTCCGGGGAGTGGTCAGTTCGCCCTCGCCGCCGGCGAGCGCGGGCTCCCCCGCTTCCCTGCCGACCTGCCGCCGGCCGGGGAGGCGGTTTCCCGGAGCGCGGCGACGAACACCTCCTGCACGTCCTTCACGAACACGAACCGGAGGTCCCGGCGGAGGACGGCCGGGATGTCGTCGAGGTTCTTGCGGTTCGTCTCGGGGAGGACGACCGTGCGGATTCCGCCCCGGCGGGCCGCCAGGACCTTCTCCTTGATCCCGCCCACCGGCAGGACGTTCCCCCGGAGCGTGATCTCCCCGGTCATCGCGATGTCCCGCGCGACCGGCCGCTCGGTGAACGCCGACAGCATCGCCGTCGCCATCGTGATCCCCGCCGACGGTCCGTCCTTCGGGATCGCTCCCTCGGGAACGTGGACGTGCACGTCGCGCTCCTCGAAGAACCCCTCCGGGATGCCGAGAAGCGCCGACTTCGCCCTCGCGAACGACAGGGCCGCCTGCGCCGACTCCTTCATGACCTCGCCGAGATGGCCGGTGAGGATCAGGTTGCCCCGCCCCTTCATGACCGTCGCCTCGACGAACAGGACGTCGCCTCCGGCCTCGGTCCATGCGAGGCCGGTCGCGACCCCCACCTGGTCGGACGACAGCGCGTCCTCCCTGGATACCGGGGCCGGCCCGAGGAAGGACTCCAGGCTCGAGGCGATGATCCTCACCTTCCGGCGCCGCCCCTCAGCCACCTGCCTCGCCACCTTCCGACAGATCGACGCGATCGCGCGCTCCAGGTTGCGCAGGCCCGCCTCGCGCGTGTAGTCCGAGATCAGCGTCCGCAGGACGTTGTCCGAGAACTCGATCTGTCCCGGCTTGAGCCCGTTCTCCTCGACCTGCCTGGGAACCAGGTGGCGGCGCGCGATCGTGAGCTTCTCCTCCTCGGTGTAGCCCGACAGCCGGATGACCTCCATCCGGTCCCGGAAGGCCGGCTGGATCGGGTCGAGAAGGTTCGCGGTCGTGATGAACATCACGTCCGACAGGTCGTAGGGGATCCCGATGTAGTGGTCCCGGAACGAGAAGTTCTGCTCCGGGTCGAGGACCTCGAGGAGGGCCGAGGACGGATCCCCCCGGAAGTCCGCCCCGATCTTGTCCACCTCGTCGAGCATGAAGACCGGGTTGCTCGAGCCCGCCTGGTGGATCCCCTGGATGATCCGGCCCGGCATCGCGCCGACGTACGTGCGGCGGTGCCCACGGATCTCCGCCTCGTCCTTGACGCCGCCCAAGGACAGCCGCACGAAGTTGCGCCCCAGCGCCCGGGCGATCGACCGCCCCAGAGACGTCTTGCCCACCCCGGGAGGACCCACGAAGCAGAGGATCGGCCCCTTGCTCCGGCTCTTCAGCTTTCGGACGGCGAGGTACTCGAGGATCCGCTCCTTGATCTTCTCGAGACCGTAGTGGTCGTCGTCGAGGATCTTGGCCGCCTTCGCGAGCTGCAGGTTGTCGCGGGTCGCGTTCCCCCAGGGCATGCCGGTCAGCCAGTCGAGGTAGTTCCGGACCGTCGCCGTCTCCGCGGAATCCGGGTGCATCCGCTCCAGCTTCTTGAGCTGCTTCTCCATCTCTTCGACCGCGTACTCCGGCATCTTCGCGGCCTTCGCTTTCTCCCGGAACCCCTCGATCTCCTCGGACAGCTCGTTCCCCTCGCCGAGCTCCGTCAGGATCGCCTTCATCTGGTGGCGCAGGTAGTACTCGCGCTGCGAGCGGTCCATCTCGTCGCGCGCCATCGAGTCGATCTCTCGCTGCATCGAGAGGAGGTTGAGCTCGCGCCCGAGAAGATCGTTCACGCGCTTGAGGCGCGCGACGGGATCGAGCGTCTCGAGGATCTCCTGAGCCTCCTCGACCTTCAGCTCCAGGTTCGACGCCGTGAGGTCCGCCAGCCTCCCGGGATCCTCGAGGCTGTTCGCGATCACCATGACCTCGGACGGGAGGCTCTTGCCGAGGCTCGTCGCCCGCTCGAGGGTGCGCTTCACGGAGCGCATCAGGGCTTCCTTCTCGATCGAGGAGGGGTCGTGCGCCTGGTCGCCGACGCGCTCGATCGAGGCCTGCAGGTACGGCCGCAGCGCCGAGAACCGCGAGACCCGCGCCCGGCACACGCCCTGGACGAGGATCCGGATGCGCTCGTCGGGCAGCTTCAGCATCCGCATGATCACGGCGACCGTCCCAGTCCCGTACAGGTCGGCCTCGCCCGGCTCCTCCTCGTCCTTGTCCCGCTGGGCGACGAGGAGGATCATCCGGTTCTCGGACAGCGCGCGGTCGACCGCCTGGATCGAGAGATCCCGCGCGACCGAGAGCGGGGCGATGATGAACGGGTAGACCACCATGTCCCGGAGCGGCAGCACCGGCAGCTCGGCGGGGATCTTGAACTGCTCCTCGCCTGCCCGTTCGACCGGCTCGCTTTTCATGGAAGCCCCACCTCGATCGGCACCTCCTCGCCCCTCCGGTTCGGCACCTTCGGGAAGCGGATCCGGAGGAGGCCGTCCTGAAGCTCCGCCTCCGCCCGATGCGTGTTCACCGGAACGCTGAGACCGATCACCCTGCGGAACCTGCCGTACGCGCGCTCCGCGACGTGGAACCGCGCCGGGCCGCCCGGCTCCGGCCGCAGCTTCTCCCCCTGCAAGATGAGGTTTCCCCCGAGCACCGAGACCGACAGCCTCGATGCCTCGACGCCGGGGAGCTCGACCTTGACGAGGAGGCTGTCCTCCGTCTCGACGATGTCGGCGTTGGGGATCCACGCCCCCGCCTGCTTTCCCTGTCCGCCGAGATCCAGCAGGTTGTCGAAGAGGCGGTTGATCTCGCTCTGGATCCTGGCCGCCTCGAGCAGGGGTCCGAAGGTCCGGGTCATGTGCGCCTCCCCTACCGCCGCGTCTCGAGCAGGTCCCGCAGCTCCGCCATGAACTCCTCGACGTCCTCGAACTGGCGGTACACCGACGCGAAGCGAACGTACGCCACCTTGTCGAGATCCTTGAGCCGCGCCATCACGCGCTCGCCGATCGCCCGGGCCTCCACCTCGCGATCGGGGCTGTCCTGCACCATCTGCTCCACCTCGTCGGCGATGAGGTCGAGCGCCTTCGCGGGGATCGGGCGCTTCTCGCAGGCGCGGTGGAGCCCCGAGAGGAGCTTGAGGCGGTCGAACGGCTCGCGGCGCCCGTCCTTCTTGATCACGAAGAACGGGATCTCCTCGACCCGCTCATAGGACGTGAATCGCCGTCCGCACTCGAGGCACTCCCGCCGTCTCCGGATCGCGTCCCCCGACCCGGTCTCCCGGGAGTCGACTACCTTGTCCTTCTGGTGGCCGCAGAACGGGCACTTCATCGGCGCTCCTTTAGGGCGGTCGGGGAAACGCGTCCTGGGGCGCTGGAGCCCACGTCCCGCAGCGCCCGCGCCGCCACCAGCAAATCGTGCCAAGAAACCCGCTCGGTCCGGAGGAAAACGAGCCCGAGCACGAGGACCGGCACGACCACGGCGAGGTGCATGAGGATGCCCGCCGCCGCCGCCTGCGCCTCGGGGACCCCGAAGAAGCCCGCGAGGCCCGCCTTCATCGCCAGATGGTAGCCGCCTGCGCCTCCCGGCGTCGGCACGGCGACCCCGAAGGCCAGGATCGGGAGCATGACTAGGATGGCCGGGAACGAGACCCCGGTCCCGGACGCGCGCACCCCGATCCAGATCCCGGCCGCGATCGTGAGCCACGCCGCCACGCTGTGAAACGCCACCGCCCCGAGGAGTTTCGGCCTCCGCAGCGCCTCGGTCCCCTCGACCATGGCCAGGAAGAGGCGGCCGAGCCAGCGGATCGCACCTCGCCGCCCCTCCACGAACCTCTCGATCCGGCTCCGGAACCCGCCCGCGAGCACCGCGCCGGCGACGAACGACGCCACCACGACCACCATGACGATCGCGGCCGCCCGGAGACTCTCCGCGGCCGCACCGCCGATCGGGGTCGCCCAGGCCCCGACCGCGAAGAGGAGGAGGATCGCGGCCCCGTCCAGGATCCGGTCCGCGACGACGGTGCCGAGACAGGGGGCGATCGGGATCTCCTCCCTCGTCGAGAGCAGAGCGGGCCGCACCAGCTCCCCCAGACGCCCGGGAAGCACCCAGGTCGTCAGGAACCCGACGATGATGGCGACGAACATCGGCCGGAACGGGACGTCGCGCCGCACCGGCTCGAGGAGGCTGCGCCAGCGCCAGGTGCGGAACACGTTGTGCGCCAGGTTGACGAGCGCGGCGAGGACGATCCCCGCGATCGAGGCGCCCCGGAGCGCCCGCGCGAGCGCCGCCCCGTCGACGCCGCGGAGAAAAAAGGCGAGGAGGAGCGCGGCGAGCGCGAACCCCATGAGGTACTTCGAGATTTCCTTCACGGGCGGCGAATCTAGGTCGATTCGGCTCCCAGGTCAACAGGAAGCGCCCATCTTTTGAGATCCGGCCGCCAAGTTCCGGCCATTCGAACGGATCCGGAGCCGGGAACCGCGGATCTCCCCCCTCAGCCTGCGGCGCCCTCCCCACCCCCCGCAGGAAGGGCCGGCCGGACCCTGAGCGTCTCGAACCGCTTGAGCGTGACGGTCCCCGGCGGCGCTCCCCGCTTCCGCCGGACATGCTTGCGGCGCGCCCAGACGACGTCCACGGCGCCGCTTCCTCGCGCCTCGCTGTACCACGCCGCGATCGCCGCGGCCTCCTCGAGGGTCCCGCGGGGCGGGAGAGCCGCTCCCCCGGGGGTGCGGACGACGACGTGGGCGCCCGGGACCCCCGCAGCGTGGAGCCACACGTCCTCGAGCGCCGCGATCCGGAAGGTCAGCCGGTCGTTGTCCTTCCCCGACCGGCCGACGAGGATCGCCAGCCCGTCCCGGCTGGTCAGGATTCGGACCCCCTCGACGCGAGGCCGCGAGCCTCTCGCCGCCTCGCGAGCCGCGCGGGTTCCGGGACCGAGCCCGACGGGGATCCGCTCCGCGCGCATCTCCTCCTCGATCGCTTCCGCCTCGTCCTCGCCGCGGGCGGATTCCGCCCGCGCGGCGAGGCGCTCCAGGCGGGCGAGCCTCGACTCGAGCGCGACCCTCCGCGCGCGCGCGGCCTCGAGCCCCCGGACGGCCCGCCGGTGCGCGCGGAAGTGTCCTTCCGCCACGGTCTGCAGGCGCTTGCCCCGAGGCGCCGGCACAGCGATCTCCCGCTGCGCCGGGTCGTAGGGGTCCGGCACGATCGCCTCGTCGCCGACGCGCCGGGCCGAGGCCAGGCCGGCGAGCAGGGCCTCGCCCCAGAGCCGCGGGCGGTCGGGATCGGCAAAGGTCGAGAGATCCGACTCCACGCGACGGCCGGCCTCCCACGTCCGCCGCACCTCGGCGGCTAGGATCGCGCGCAGGGCGCGGTGGCGCGCTTCCGCGCGGCGCGAGATCTCGATCGCCCCGTGGTAGAGACCGGCCGTCTCGGCCGCGTCGCGGCCCCGGGTCGGGACGAGTCCCGGCTCGCGGACCGCGGGCTCCCACGGCAGGAGCACGATCCCGCGCGGAGAGAGCCTCCCGCTCCTGGCCGCCTCGAGAACCTCCGGCGGCCCCAGCACCACCGGGTCCCACTCCCCTGCCTCGAGCCCGGCGATCCGAGCGGCCAACACCTCTCCGGGAGTGCGCCCCGTCCGGGATGCCTCCTCGAAGACCAGCTCCGCGGCCCGCGATCCCACGCCGAAGACCCGGCGCCGCAAGGCCTCGAAGGGGCCGTCCCGCCCCTCCGCCTCCACCCCCGCCAGGAACGCGTCGATCGCCTCCGGCGTCGCCCCGAACGGGACGAGCCTTCCGGAAGGGATCTCGGGAAGGGCGTAGGGCCCTCCGACGACGAAGCGGGAAGCGGCGGAGCGCGGGCGCCGAGCGGCGCCGACCACGCGGCCGCCTGAGTCCACGTGCACCAGATTCGCCCCGTGGGTCGCCAGCTCCGCCACGAGAGCCGATCCGTCCGCGAAGGTCAGCCGGCAGACGCGGTCGGGCCCGGCCTTCTCGACCTTCGCTACCGGCCTTCCTTCCAGCGCGCGACTCGCGGCGTCCGCGAACGGTCCTGCCGGGCGCCGCGGACCCCGGGGGCCGGGACCGACCGGACGCCCGATCCAGGGCTCGACCGGATGGAGGGAAACTGCGATCGCGATCCTGCGGTCGCCCCTCTCGAACAGGAGCCGCAGCCGGTCCGGACCCTCCGCGAGAATGCGGATCAGCACGGAGCCCTCGAGGTCGCTCGACAGCGCCCGCGCCACCCGGATTAGGACGAGGTTATCCATGCGCTCGAACGCGGGGGGGCGGGCGACGTCGCTCGCGCCCGAAGACCCGAGCGTCCAGGCGGCGCGGCCGGGGCGCTCTCGGGTGGACCGGAACGGGCCTCAGTGGTCCAGCTTGCCCTTCATCCCCCGGACGCACTCGGTGAGGGCGGCGTCGATCTGCGCCTCGACGTCCACGTGGCCCTTGTTCGAAGCCTCGGCCAGCTCCGAGATCAGGAGGAATCTCGCGCGATCGAGCATCTTCCGCTCCCTGTAGGACAGCGGCTTGACCTCGCTCAGCACCGACAGGCTCTTGAGGACCTCCGCCACGGCGAGGATGTCCCCCGTGCGCATCTTCTCGGAGTTCGCCTGGAACCTCCCCTTCCAATCGTCGTAGGTCGCAACCTCCCCGTTGCGCAGGACCCCGAGCACCCGGGTGACCTCGCGCCGCGTCAGGACCTTGCGCAGCCCGACCGCGGTCGTGTTGCCGACCGGTACCATCACCGTGCTGTCGGTGGAAAGGATCCTCAGGCGATAGAAGGAAGAAACCGTCTCCCCGATCGACTGGCTGGTGACCTGCTCGATGACCCCCACGCCGTGATTGGGATATACGACCTTGTCCCCGACCTTGAAATCCAAGCGCCCCTACCTCCTCCCGCCGCGAGCGGGATCCCAGGTTTCCCATCGGGCAGAATGCGCCCTCTCTACATCCTAATTGTATCGCAAGTCCGGCGAATCTGCAATCTTTCAAGGGGCTTGCGCGATTCCGGGGCTTTCCTTGACAGCCCTCGCGAGGCGGCGGTACTCTCCGCCGCCTCCCGCCGGAGTGGCGGAATGGCAGACGCAGGGGACTCAAAATCCCCCGCCCCTCGCGGGCGTGTGGGTTCGACTCCCACCTCCGGCACCACCCGGCGGCCCCCCGGCGGGGGCTATCGGGGTCCGAGATCGGGCCGCCGCACCCGGAGCGCCCGGCAGCGGAACAGGGCGGCGGCGATCTCGAAGCGCCTGGGGCGCGCGAGATCGTAGGCCGCGGGAGGATCGAGGGCGTCGAGCCCACCCGCGTCGAGCCACCTCTCGAGGTCGTTGAGGAGCCCGGTTACCCCTGTCCCCGGGCGCCGGGAAGCCTCCCGCAGCAGGAGCGCCAGCGCCCTCGCCTCCCCCGCCTCTGTGATCTGGCCGAGCGCGGAGAGATCCACGGTCTCGTCGCCGAGCCGGATCCCCCTCGGCCCATGGAGCCCCGTCCTCGCATTCTCCGCCCCGAGATCCAGCGAAGCCTCCCGCGAGGCCGGCGCGCGCAGCGCGGGGAGCGTCTCGCGGATCCTCGTGGAGCGGGTCGAGGAGAGGACTTCCCCCGCGGCCGGCGTCGCGTCCTCGGCTCTCCATTCCCGCATGCGGATCACGGTGTGCGCCGCGTCGAGGCAGTCGGCCGATCCCCCGGTCGCGAGGATCGTCGAGATGCCGAGCCGGTCGTAGAGGTCCCGAGCGCGATCCGCGAGCGCGACGATCGGCTCCCCCGGCCTGGGCACGAGGCGCTGCATGCGGCCGTCCCGCACCAGGAATCTCGCGGCGCTCGTGTCCTCGTCGAATAGAAGGACCCGGGCCCCCGCCTCGATCGCCTCCGCGACCGAGGCCGCCTCGGAGACGGCGCCGCTCGCCGCATCGGTCGAGTAATCTGCCGGGCAGTCCCCCGTCGGCGGGGCGAGGAGGAACGCCGAGACGTCCGTCCGGCGCACGATCCTTCCCGGCTCGGTGCGGACGGCGACCGTCGCAGGGAGGGCGGCCACCCTCTCGCGTCCGTCCCCCGGCGGATGCGGCCGGACGCCGGCCGCGATCGCATCCAGCAGCGTCGACTTGCCGTGGAAGCCTCCTCCGACGACGAGCGTGACGCCCGCCGGGATCCCCATGCCCCGCACCCGCCCCGCGCGCGGGAGATCGATCTCGACGGCCAGCGACGAGGGGGACTCGAACGCCACCTCTCGCCCGTCCCTCCGGGCCCCCCCGTCGCTCCCCGACGCGCGAGCGAGCAGGCTCCCGTCTCCGACGAACGCCGAGAGCCCCCGCTCCGAGAGCGCCCGCTGCAGCGCCGCGTGGTCTTCGACCGCACCGGCGTGCCGCAGGGCCTCCTCCGTGCGCCTCGCGGAGAACAGCATCGTCGACTTGGCGAGGCGGGGCAGGTCGCCGAGGAGGAGCTGCTCTGCCCCCAGCCCCCTCACGCGACGGTCGAGCGCGGGAAGATCGACGAACAACCGGAGCTCGATCGACTCCCCGTCGATCCTGCAGCACGAGCGCTCGACGACGGCCGGCCCCGGCGGCTCCGGGAAGGCGCGCCCCGTCCCGGGCGGCACCCGGGCGCCCCACCCCATCGGTCCCCGCACCGCCTCCTCCACTGCGCGGGCGAGGTAGTCCTCCACGCCGACGCGCCGCGCCGGGTCGGCGGCGAGATCCCGGGGCAAGCGGGCGGTGTCGCGCCGGACCCGCACGCGCATGCGCGCGGCGCCCCCGAACGGGTCGGCGGGGACCCGATCCACGACGAGGGTGAACTCCCCGATCTCGTGCACCCCGACGATCCGTCGGTAGGCGCCGTACGAGGCCCCGTCGATCTCCCGAAGGAGCTGCGCGAGCGGGAACGGGAAGCGGCCCGACTCGCGGCCCGCTCGGCCCGCGGGGGGCCTGCGCCGGGGAGCGTCCCGCAGGGGCGGGCGCGGAGATCTCGGCCGGTTCCGCCTCATCCGCGGCAGTATAGTGCAGCGCCGGATCAGGCCAGGATCGCGGCGACGACGATCGCCACCGCGCAGAGGTAGGCCGCCGCCGCGAGACGCCGTGCGCGCCGCATCCGGGCCGGCAGCCCGAGCGCATCGGCCCAGATCCCCAGGTCGCGCCGGCTCGCGCGCTCGACGAGCCCCCGGACGAGCCGCTCGCCGTCCTCGATGCAGGCCGGGATCCGGTGCCGTTGGCCTCGGACGTCCACGACGACGAGGGCCGGCGTCCACCGGGTGTAACGGCGGAACGCGTGCTCGTAATCGAGCGACTCGACCGCCCCGTAGGGGATCGCGACCGCCCTCGCCCCGAGCTCGAGGAGGAGGCCGTCGTCCCGCAGCGCCGCGCGGATCCGGACCTCCCGAGCGCTCAGGAGGAACCGGAGCCCCGCGACGGCGCCGACCGCGACGAAAAGCCCCCGGACCATTGCGACGCCCGTCAGGAGACCGAACGGCTCGATGCGCCACGCGGCGATCAGGCCGGCGAGGACCATCGCCGCGGCGACGACCCCGGGCGCATGCCGGGCCGCGGGCGCGCACGCGAAGACCTCGGGAGAACCCGAGCCGCCGCGCCCGCCGTCGGCCCCGCTCACGCGGCCGCCCCCGCCACGAGAGCCGGAGCGAAACCGACCGCGTCGGCCGAGACGAGGCGGAACCGGATCCCTTCCCGCATCCCGCGCACGCCCATCGCGTGATCCTCTCCGTGGAGGTGACCGTACACGCAGTCCGTCACCCCCGCCTCTTGCAGGACCCGGACGAGCTCCGTGGGCGGCCGTCCCTCGATCCACGGCGGATAGTGCAGCATCGCCACCCGCGGCGCCTCCCGCCCGAAGCGGCGGTCCGCGTCGCGAACCGAAAGGCGCAGGCGCTCGATCTCCCGGAGAAAGATCGGCGCGTCCCGCGGCGTCGCGGCCGGGTCGTCGGGCGAGATCCAGCCCCGCGCCCCTACGACGACGCGACCCGCGGCCTCGACCGCCTGGTTCTGCAGCGCCTCGCATCCCTCCGGCAGCGCGGCGCGAAGCCGCCGGAGCGAGCCCCACCAGAAGTCGTGGTTGCCGCGCACCAGGATCTTTCGGCCGGGCCGCGCGCCGATCCACTCGAGGTCCGCTCTCGACTCCTCGAGGTCGATCCCCCAGGACAGATCCCCCGGGAGGAGAACCGTGTCCTCCAGCGAAACCGACGAGTCCCACGCCGCGGCCATCCGGGAGGCATGATCGCGCCAATGCTCGCCGAACACGTCCATCGTCTTCGCTCCCGAGAGCGACAGGTGCAGGTCGGCGAGGGCCCAGATTCGCGGCACGGCGTCCCCGCGCCCGCGGCCGCCGCGCGGCCCCCGGGCGCCGATGAGGAATGGGATCGCTCGTCGCGCGCTCCCGTTCGTCGAGACCGGAGCGCGATTCTAGGCGACCGCGTCGAGCGCCGTCAAAAGACGCGACGCCGCTCCGGGCGCGATCCCTCGCCTCGACAACCCGCGAGGAGCCCCCGTAAGATGTCTGGGGCGTTCGAGCAACCCGAGCGGAGGAAGCGCATGTCGAAGATCACGGTCCTGCCGGCCCTCGCGGCCGCGCTCCTCGCGGCCCTAGCGGCGCATGCGGCCGCAGAGATCCCGGGAGAGAACTACGTCGGCTCGTTCTTCTTCCTCCACGTGGACCGCGCGACGGTCGTGTACCCCGCGGGCCCCGGCGAGGACGAGGAGGCCAACCGGGCGTCCGCGGTGGCGCGCGCGCGCTTCCTCGAGCGCACCCAGGGGATCCCGACGGAGGTCGCCTCGGACGGCGCCGTCACGCCGGAGCAGCGGTCGGGGCACCTCCTGCTGCTCGGCTGGTCGAACCGGCTCCTGGGAACGGAGGAGGCTCCCCGCCCGTTCGCACGGTCCTCCGACGGCCTCTATTTCCTCGGCATCCACGAGAGCAACCCGACGGCCGATCTCCTGTTCTTCACCAGCTCCCCGTACAACCGGGACAAGGCGCTCCTGTTCTGGTCCCGCATCGATCCCGACCGCGACCGGATGATGCCCCTCCCGCTCGTCGGTTCGGACTGGGCGATCTTCCAGGACTTCCGGCCGCTCTGTCAGGGGATGTTCGTCCGGCCGCACACGTGGCCTCCCGCGCGAAGCCCCGAGGCGGAGAAGGACCATCGTCCCGAGATCGCGCAGGCGTCCCGGAACGACGCCCGGCGGCAGATCTCGCGCTACGACGTCACGTTCGACGCGGCGCGCTTCGGGGAGCAGGAGCTCGACGCGATCGGCCGCGCCCGGGAAGCGGCGCTGGAAGCTGCGGTCGCGGCCATCGGTCCCCTCCCCGAGGGATACCGCATCGCGCTGATCGTGTTCGACGACGAGGAGAGCAAGAAGCTGCGCGTCGGGATCCCCGACATCGCCCACTCGCTCCCGGGGGCGAGGCGTCTCTTCATGACCCGCCGGGCCGCCCGCTCGCCCTCTCCCCACGAGGAGGTCCATCTCGTGGCGCGGCAGGTCCTCGGGGTGTGCAACCTGAGCACGCTCTACGAGGGCCTGGCGATCGCGGTGGACGGGAAGTTCCGGCGATCGGACCCCGAGATCCTCGCCTCGGCGATGATCGAGCAGGGGCTCTTCCCCAAGCTGGACGACCTCCTCGACGAGGAGACGGCGCGCGCGCTCCCCGACGAGATCCGTTATCCCGCCGCTGCGCTCCTCGCCCGCTTCCTGCTCGAGACCGCCGACCGCGACGCCCTTCGGCGGGCGTACACGCTGCGCGAGGGGACCGCCGCGGCCCTCGGCGGCGCCCTGCGGCGCCCCGCGGCCGAGGTCGAGCCCGCGTTCCGGGCCTGGCTCGACCGGAGGCTGGCCGCGAGGGCGAACGACGTGGCGTTCGACAAGGCGCGGCAGCGGGCGCGGGACCGGTTCCTCGCCGGCGACTGGCCGGGGACGGTCGAGGAGCTGCGGAAGGCCGCGGCGCTCCGGCCCGAGGATCCCGAGTCCCTGTACGACCTCGCGGGCGCCGAGATGCGGACCGGCGAGTACGCGCAGGCGGAATCGCATCTCCGGAGCGCGATCGAGCACTCCCTCTCCGGGAAGAAGGCGCAGTTCGGCGTGTTCGCCACGTTCCAGCTCGGCCGCCTCTTCGACGTCCAGGGGCGCCGCGAGGAGGCGCTCGTCGAGTACCGCAAGGTCCTCGAGATGCCCGACATCCAGGACATCCGTCGGCTGGCCAGGGAGGCGATCGAGACGCCGGTGACGAAGGAGAGCCTCGAGTAAGGTCCGGGAGCCTTCAGGCTCCGCGCGACGGCGCCTCCGGAAGCGTGATCGTGAACGAGGTCCCGCGACCCGAAGAGGTCGTGTAGCCGACCGTCCCGCCGTGCGCCTCGACGATCATCCGCACAAGAGGGAGTCCCAGCCCCGTCCCTCCGGACCGGGTCGACGCGTGCGACTCGAAGACGTGCTCCGCCACGTCCGGGGGCAGCCCCGGCCCCGTGTCGGAGACGGAGAGCCGGACCTCCCCCTCGGCGGCCACCGTCGCCAGCGTGACCCGGCCCCCCCGCGGAGTAGCTTGCACGGCGTTCAGCGCGAGGTTCAGCACCGCCTGCTGTAGGTGATCGGGAACGCCGTGCACGTCCGGCACGGGGTCGCCCTCGAGCGAGAGGTTGACCCCGGACTTGATCGCAGAGAACCGCAGGAGCTGGACGACCCTTCGACAGAGGTCGCGCACATCGACCGGCCCCTCGAGCGGAGACGGCCGGAGCAGACCCAGGTAGTTGTTCAGGAGGTCCGTGAGACGCCTCGTCTCGTCCTCGATCGTGACGATCGAATCCCGCATCGAGGCCGTCCGCGAGGGCGGGGAGCCCGCGTCCACGTTCTCCTTGAGCGCGGCCGCGTTCAGGCCGATCGAATTCAAGGGGTTGCGGATCTCGTGGGCTAGCGCGCCCGCCAGGTGCGCCAACGTCGCGAAGCGGCCGGCCTCCAGGAGGTGCGTCTCGACCGTCCGAAGCGTCGAGAGGTCCCTGAGGAAGAGAAGCGTCCCGCGGGTCCCGGGGGCGATCTCGAACGGCTCTCTCGTGACCTCGACGTGAGCCGCGCGGCCGTCCGGCCGCCGGAGGCGGATCTCGCCCCGGCCGAGCCCGGTTCCGGAGGGCATCGCATCGAGGCACCGCCGGACCTCCCGCACGATCGCGCGGGAGGTCTCCTCCTCGCCGGCCCCCGCGTGCGGGACGCCGAGGAGGCGGAGCGCGGCCGCGTTCCACGCCGCCGGCCTCTCCGCCGGATCGAGCGCGATCATCCCCTCCTCGAGCGACTCCGCGAGGGTCCCGAGAAGAGCCTCGCGCTCGCGGCCCCGCGCGTCGAGGCTCGCGAGGCGGCCCCCCATCTCGCTGATCGCCCGAACCGCGGGATCGAGGTCGCCCGGGAGGCCCAAGGACCCGGCGTCGAAGTTCCCCTGGAACCCGCGCGCCCGGTAGTCCTCCAGCGCTCGGACGAGCCGGCGAACCGGGAACGCGGCCCAGGCCGCGATCAGCACGCTCGCCATCACGCCCGCGACGAGGAAGGGGAGCATCGCGCGCACCATCGCTTCCCAGGGAACGGGCTCCGGGCGCAGCGTCGTCCCGAACGTCTTCAGCTCGGCGAGGTCCTTCCGGTATCGCACGAGAACGGCCCCCAGCCTCCGAGGCGCTCCGCCTCTCGCCAGGGCTCCCTGGAGGTCCCGGATCGGCCAGACCACCTCCCAGAGGTCTTCCCCCTCGGCGACGACCGGCCTCCTCGTCTCGACCTCCGAGCCGAGGAACCTCCGGTACTCCCCGTCCCCGTAGGTGAGGTCCACCAGGTCCTTGTCCGACGCGTACTGGATCGTCAGGTTCGTGTCGACGACGACGAGGCTCCGGATGGCGGGGACCGCCTTCAGGAGGCTTCCGATCCCCTCCGAGATCCTCTCCCTCGCCGCCTCGCGCCGCTCCGGAACGGTGTCCTCGAGGCGGACCAGGAAGGCCGCGGCGACCTCGTTCACGAGCGGCTGCAGCGACATCTGCGTCGGCAACCCTTCGACGCTCTGCTCCCACTCGGTCGCGTAGCGCTCGAAGGCTTGCCGCACCAGGACCACCGCGGCAGCCGCCGCCACGACGGTGAACGCCAGCTGCGCCAGAAAGATGCGGAGGGGAAGGGTGCGCTTCACAGCCGGTACTTCTTGACCTTGTTGTGCATCGTCTTCAGCGAGACCCCGAGAACCTTTGCCGCCTGCGTCTTGTTGCCTCGCGTGTACTCGAGGGTCCTGAGGATCGTCTCGCGCTCGACCGCGTCCATCGTGCTCCCCAGCGGAATCGTGAGGGGCGGCGGGACGTGCTGCCCCTCGGCGGGGGGTGCGGGACCCAGGGGCTGCGTCGAGCGCGAGGCCACCACCTCCGGGGGCAGGTGCTCCGGGAGGATCGTGCCTCCGTCCGACAGGAGGGCGGCCCGCTCCACCGCGTTCTTCAGCTCCCGCACGTTGCCGGGCCACGAGTGCCCGATCAGCGCGTCCATCGCCGCGCGGTCGAAGACGGGGATCGTCGTCCCCGTTCGCGTGGCGTACTGCACGGCGAAGTGGCGCGCCAGGGGACGGACGTCCTCCGGGCGCTCCCGCAGCGAGGGCAGCACGATCGTGAAGACGTTCAGGCGGTAGTAGAGGTCCTCCCGGAGCTTCCCCTCCGCGATCGCCTTCCGCGGATCCCTGTTGGTCGCCGTGATCACCCGAACGTCGGCCTCGATCACCTCGCGGCCGCCGACGCGGCGGAAACGCTGCTCCTGGAGGACGCGGAGCAGCTTCGCCTGGAGCGACTCGTTCATCTCGGCGATCTCGTCCAGGAAGAGCGTCCCGCGGTGCGCCATTTCGAAGCATCCGATCTTGCGCTGCACCGCCCCGGTGAACGCCCCCCGCTCATGGCCGAAGATCTCGCTCTCGAGGAGCGTGTCCGGGATCGCCGCGCAGTTGATGGCGACGAACTCCTGCCTCCGCCGCCCGGACACCTCGTGCAGCGTCTGCGCCACCAGCTCCTTGCCCGTGCCGCTCTCGCCGACGATGAGCACCGAGAGCGTGCTCGCGGCGACCTGCTCGATCTGCCGGAAGACGATCCGCATCTTCTCGGAATCGCCCCGGAGCCGCTCGAAGGCCCCGCGCTCCCGAAGCTCCGCCTTGAGCCGGCGGTTCTTCACCTCGAGCTCCCGCGTTCGCCCGAGGCGCGTCAGGAGCATCTTGAGCCGGACCGCCTCCACCGGCTTCTCGAGGAAGTCCTGGGCTCCGAGCTTCATCGCCTCGACCGCCTGCTCGATCGTCCCCTGGGCCGAGAACACGACGACCGGCAGCTCCCGCTCCAGCTGCAGCCTGCGGATGAACTCGAGACCGTCGACCCCGGGCATGACGAGATCGGTGAACACCGCCGCGGGAGGGTCCCTCCGGACCGACTCGAGCGCCTCCTCCGCGGAGGCGGCGGTCGTGGTGGCGTACCCGAGCGCCTCCAGCAGTCTGCGAAGGCCCTCGCGGGAGCCGACCTCGTCGTCCACGACCAAGATGTGGTCGCCCATGGAACTCCAGGAGTGGTGCGAATGCCCCTCCCATCTTACAGCCGGGAAGGAGGGACCGGGTAAGAAGGAGGCGCCTAGCGTAGCTTTTGCATGATGTGGAGCAGGAGCGAGAGCGCCGCCGAAGCGCTGCCCAAGGCGACCGCGAGACTGAAAACGACCGCTCCCAGGAACAGAACCCACTGCATCTCTACCCCTTCATCCGGGCGCCCGGGGCGACCGTCCGCCCGTCCGCGGCGAGCCCGGAGCTTCGAATGCGTGTTGCGTGCAATCTCCGGACCAGACGGCCGCCTTGGCCACGCGACCACCCGGGGCCTTCCGAGCGGCAGAGGTCAATCCGGGCCGAGGCGGATCGAGCCGAGGTCCCCGAGATCGTTCCTCAAGTGCTCCTTGAGGCGCCCCATCAGCTTGACCTCCGCCTGCCGGACCGCCTCACGGGTCGTCCCGAACCGCTCTCCGATCGCCTGGAGGGTGACGGGGTCCTCGGCCAGGATGCGCCGGTCGAGGAGCATCCGGTCCCTCTCGCCGAGGGTCTCGCGAAAGACCGCGATGGCCGCCTCGACCTTCTCCCGGAGCTCCCGCCGCGCGATCTCCTCCTCGACGCTCGGGGCCGCGGACGCCAGCGTGTCGACCCGCCGCTCCTTCTCGCCGTCGACGACCGGGGCGTCGAGCTCGAGGTCGTGCGACTCGAGGGCCTGCTGCACGTCCCGGACGTCCTCCTCCGAGACCCCGAACCGCTCGGCGAGGAGCCGCGGCCCCGCGTCGAAGCCCTCCGCTTCGAGCTTCTGCTGCTCCCGACGGAGGTTGCGGAGGAGCTTGCGGCGAGCGTTCGTCGTCCCGACCCGAACCTGCCGCACGTTGTCGAGCAGGAACTTCAGGATGTACGCCCGGATCCACCAGGCCGCGTACGTCGGCAGCCGCACCCCGACCTCGGGGTCGAACCGCTCGATCGCCTGGAGCAGGCCCAGATTCCCCTCCTGCACCAGGTCGAGGAACATGCGCGCGGAGCGCCGGTAGGAGAGGGCGATGCGAACGACCAGCCGGAGGTTCGCGGTCACGAGCCGGAGCAGCGCCTCGCGGTCTCCCGTTCCCCGGTAGAGACGCACCAGCCTCTGCTCCTCCTCGCGCGTCAGAGGAGGGTACGCCCGGATCTCCCGCAGGTAGGCCCGGAAGGAATCGGCGGGCGCCAGAGCGCGCTGCCGCGCCGGCACGAGCGCCCGGACGCGCTCCTCGTCCGGCTCGGCCCGGTCCGCGTCATCGATGCGGGCATCCGGCTCGGCTTCGCGCTCGACCTGGCCGGATTCGGGATCGTCCATCGCTGCGAGGTTAGCATGGAGAGGGCCCCGGCACCCTCCCGCGTCCCGGCGCCCGGGGCGCGGTCCGACGCCGTCCGCGGGCCCGGCCCCCCGGACTCAGAACCGGGTATCGGCGAGGAACTTCCGGGGATCCACGGCCCGGCCGCCCTGGTGGACCTCGTAGTGGACGTGCGGTCCCGTCGAGCGCCCCGTCGAGCCGACCCGGCCCACGATCTCGCCGCGGCGGACGCGCTGCCCCGGCTCCACGAGCGTCATCGAGAGGTGCCCGTACACCGTCCCGAGCCCGTAGCCGTGGGAGACCTGCACCAGCTTGCCGTACCCGCGTTCGCGGCCCACACGGGTCACGACGCCGTCGGCCGTCGTCCGGACGGCGGTGCCGGCGGGCGCGACGACGTCCAGCCCCTCGTGGAACGCTCGGACGCCCGTGAACGGATCGTTGCGCCACCCGAAGCCGTCCGAGAACGAGCCCTGGACGGGAATTCCGTGGGGCGTCGAGGCCAGCAGGCGCATGCGCTCCTGCCACTTGACGTTGAGTTGCTCGAGCGACAGGCCGAGGTGGCCGGCCCGGGCGCGGAGGGCGTCCAGCTCTTCTTGAAGCATCTCCTGCCCTCCGATCCCGCGCAGCGACGAGGTGCCCCCGCCCGCGGCCGGATGCAGGCTCGGAAGGTCTTTGAGGCCGACGGCGGACGCGAGGCGCCGCACGCCCGTCTCGAAAGCGTCGATCTGCGCCCCGAGCCGGGCGAGGGAGGCCTCGAAGCGGCCGTTCTCCGCGCGCAGCTTCCGGTTCTCGGCCTCGAGGCTCTCCACCGCTTCCGTGCGGGCCCGGATCGTCAGCAGTAGGTGGGGGGTCACCGCGCCCGCGATGATCCCCGCGAGCACGATCCCCGAGAGCGCGAGCAGGAAATTCCTGGAGACGTGGATCCGCCGGAACCTCGCGTGCGCGTGGGGAAGGATGAAGATCGTGTAGAACCTGCGCGACATGTTCCCGGCGTCTCCGGCGTGCCCGCGGCCCGGATCGCTCCGCGAGCGGGAATCCCACCCCGAGGTGCCGCGACCCACCCTCGACACCGCGACCGACACACACGACCCGCCGGGACGCTAGCATGCGCCCCGACGGGGAGTCAATATAGGTCGCGCGCTCGACGCCTGCACGAAGCGTGCCCCCTGCGGCATCTCGCCCGCGGCCAGGATCGCGGGGGGCATCCGAACCGGGTTACGATCACGTCCTTTCGATGACCGTCTCGGCGAGCGGGGAAGGAGACGCCGTGGGGGAGATCGCTCGGGTCGCCGGTCGCGTCCTCCTGATCGGGTTCGATGGCTCGCGCCTCGAGGACGCGACGCGGGATGCCGTGCGCGCTCTCGGCCCCGCAGGCGCGATCCTCTTCCGCCGCAACCTCGACGACGCCGAGGTCCTTCCCCGGCTCATGGACGATCTCTCCGGGGTGCTTCCCCCGCCCTACCTTCTCGCCATCGATCAGGAGGGAGGCCGCGTCAGCCGTCTGGAGCCCTGGATCGGCCCGACCCCGTCCGCGGCCGCGATCGCCTCGCTCGGCGAGGACGCGGCGACGCGGTACGGAGCGGCGACGGGACGCGCGCTCCGGGCGCTCGGGTTCAACGTCGACTTCGCCCCCGTCGCCGACCTGAGCGAGGCGGACGCCCGGAACGGAATCGGGGACCGCTCGTTCGGCACCGACCCGCGGCGGGTGGCGGCGCTCGCCGGCGCGTTCCTCGCAGGGCTCCAGTCGGCCGGCGTGGCCGGCTGTCTCAAGCACTTCCCCGGCCTCGGCCGGACCGACGTCGACTCCCATCGCGAGATGCCGACGTGCCCTCTGGGCCGCGACCGGATCGAGTCGGAGGACCTCGTCCCGTTCCGAGAGCTCGCGGCCGCGGCCGCGATCGTGATGGTCGGGCACGGCCGCTACCCCGCGCTCGATCCCGCCCCTCGCCCCGCGAGTCTGTCCCCCAGGATCGTCGGCGGCCTCCTGCGGAGGAGGCTCCGGTACCGCGGCCTCGTCGCCACCGACGACCTCGAGATGGGGGCGACCCGGCCTCGCGACGACCGCGGGAGCGCCGCCGTGGCGGCGGTCCGCGCGGGATGCGATCTCGCGCTCTACTGCCGGGATCTCGATCGCGCCGCCGCGGCCCGCGACGCGCTCGCGAGCGAGGCGGAGCGGGACCCGGACTTCGCGCGCCGCCTCGCCGAGGCGGCCGCCGCCGTCGAGCGCACCGCGTCCCGCTGGAAGGCGTCGCTCCCCGACCTCGCCGCGTTCGACGCCGCCCGCCGGGAGATCCGGGCCTCCTAGCGCCTCGTCCCCGGAAGCCCCGCGCTCGGCGGCCGCGCCGGAGTCACCGGACGATGTCGCGGCCGGTCAGGATCCGGTGGATCTCGAGGTAGCGGTCGCGGAGCCCCAGGACGACCTCCGGCGGCAGCTCCGGCACGGGCGGCTTCTTGTCCCAGCCGATCCGCTCGAGCCAGTCGCGCACGAACTGCTTGTCGAGCGAGGGCTGCCCTCCCCCGGGAGCGTAGGTCGCCGCGGGCCAGAACCGCGACGAGTCGGGTGTGAGCATCTCGTCGCCGACGACGAGCCTGCCGCCCTCGAGGCCGAACTCGAACTTCGTGTCCGCGATGATGATCCCCCGCTCCAGCGCGTACGCCGCCGCGGAGGCGTACAGCTCGAGGGTGCGCGCGCGAAGCTCCCGGGCCAGGCCGGCGCCGACGAGCCGCTCGACCTCGGAGAACGGGATGTTCTCGTCGTGCCCGGTCTCGGCCTTTCTCGCGGGGGTGAAGATCGGCTCGGGGAGCCGGTCCGACTCCCGCAGCCCCGGCGGCAGCGGGATCCCGCAGACGGTGCCGCTCGCGCGGTACTCCTGCCATCCCGATCCCGCGAGGTAGCCCCGCGCCACGCACTCGACCGGGGCCATCCGGAGCTTCCGGACGAGGACCGACCGGCCGGCCAGCAGGCGCTCGTGGGGGCGCAGCGGCTCCGGATACGCCGACGCGTCCGCCGTGATCACGTGGTTGGGGACGACCCCCGACGTCCTCCCGAACCAGAAGAGCGAGATCTGGTTGAGCACCTTCCCCTTGTCCGGGATCGGGTTCGGCAGGACGAAATCGAACGCCGACAGGCGGTCCGTGGCGACGATCAGCAACGCGTCGCCGAGGTCGTACATGTCGCGCACCTTGCCCCGGCCCGAGAGCGGCACACCGGGGATCTCCGTCCGCATCACCGCTTCCATCTTCCGTCGCTCCATGAAACGTCGGCGGGCTCCGCCGACGAGAGCTTACTGTGGAGCGGGCATCGCCGCCTGTCAACCGGCCGTCACGTCGCGAGGACGAGGATCCGCCCGGACACGCCGAACTCCATCGGAAGCGTCCCCGCAAGCTCGCCGTCCAGCTGGACCGGCACGTCGGGATCGTGCGACTCCCCCCGCACGGCGGTCACGATCCTCGCCTCCGCGTCCGCGCGATCGACGTGGCTCCCCGACCAGAGCGAGGGCGCCATGCGGAGGTAGTCGGGCCCCGATCTCCCCCGGAAGACGCAGATCTCGAGCTCGTCGCGCTCGAGGCTCGCGCGCGGCGTCGGACGCAGCCAGCCCCCGTAGAGCGGCGCGCGCCCCACGACGGCGCTCGTCGCGCGGAGACGGCGGCCGTCCCCGGCGTCGAAGCGGATCTCCGGGAACCGGTACGTCCGCAGCCCCCGCAGCGCGCCCCACGCGTAGTGCCGCATCGAGGGTCTCCCGCGGGCCCGGCGCAGGACCTCCCGCAGCACCCACGCGTCGAACCCGATCCCCGCCATCAGGACGAACAACCGCTCGCCCGCCCGCCCCGGCCGGAAGGCGAGGCGCCTCCCCGCGAGGACGAGGAGCTCCGCGGCGCGGGGCGCGTCGAGCGGGATCCCCAGCACGCGCGCGAGGAGATTCATCGTGCCGGCCGGAGCGACGCCAAGAGCCACGCCGCTCCCCGCGATCCCCTGCGCGGCCTCGTGGACGGTGCCGTCCCCCCCGACCGCGAGCACCAGGTCGAACCCCGCAGCCGGGGCCGACGCGGCCGCCCGGGAGGCGTCGCCGGGGGCCCGTGTCCGCTCCAGCTCGCAGCGGACCCCTGCCCGCGAGACCGCCCGCGCGACGGCGCCCCCCTCGTCCCTTCCCTTCCTCGGCCCCGCGGCCGGGTTCGCGAGGACGAGGACGCGGCGCGCCCGGATCGTCCTCAACGTCCGTCGTGGACGATCCGGCCGGCGACGAGGGTCATCACCGGGGCGCCTCGGAGGCTCCAGCCGGCGAACGGCGTGTTCGCGCTCTTCGACCGGAAGCGCGCGGGATCGACCGTGACCCGTCGGTTCGGGTCGAGGACGGTGACGTCGGCGTCCGCCCCCGGCGCGAGCGTCCCCTTCGCCAGCCCCAGGATCCGGGCGGGGCCGGAGGTGAACAGCTCGACGAGGCGCGGGAGACCGATCGTGCCGCCGTGCACCAGGCGGTCGAGGCAGACCGAGACCGCCGTCTCGAGCCCCACGATCCCGAACGGCGCCCGGGAGAACTCCACGTTCTTCTCGTCCGCATGATGCGGCGCGTGATCGGTGGCGATCGCGTCCACGGTCCCGTCCTGCAGTGCCTTGAGGAGCGCCCTGCGATCGGACTCCGGGCGGAGCGGCGGGTTCATCTTCGCGTTCGTGTCGAACCCCGACACGGCCTCGTCCGTCAGCGCCAGGTGGTGCGGAGTCGCCTCGCAGGTGACGCGGATCCCCGCCTTCTTCGCGCGCCGCACGATGTCCGCCGATCGCCCCGTGGACAGGTGCGCCACGTGGAGGCGCCCGGCCGTGTACTCGGCGAGGAGCACGTCCCGCTGCACCACGACGTCCTCGGCCACCCCCGGCCAGCCCCGGAGCCCCATCCGTGTCGAGACGTCTCCCTCGTGCACGACCCCGCCGGCGACGAGCCCCGAGTCCTCGCAGTGGTCGAGGATCGGGACGTCGAAGAGCCGGGAGTACTCGAGCGCCTTGCGCAGGAGGAGGCCGGACGCGACCGGTTGCCCGTCGTCCGAGAAGGCGCGCGCTCCCGCCTCGAACATGTCGGCCATCTCCGCCAGCTCCTCGCCCGCCTGCCCCTTCGAGACGCACCCCACGGGATAGACGGCCACGACGGCGTCGCGCGCGGCCGTTCGAAGGATCGACTCCGTCACCGACCGGCTGTCGTTCACCGGCACCGTGTTCGGCATGCAGGCGACGCCGGTGAAGCCCCCGGCGGCGGCGGCGCGGGTCCCGGTGGCGATCGTCTCCTTCCACTCCTGCCCCGGCTCGCGGAGGTGGACGTGCATGTCGAGGAATCCGGGACAGACGACCAGGCCGGCGAGGTCCGCGACCTCGGCTCCGCGCGCCGGGATCTTGGCCTCGAGCCGCGCGATCCGGCCGTCCTCGATCAGCACGTCGAGGGTGTCGTCGACCCCGGACGCCGGGTCGAGCACCCTCCCGTTCCTAAGCAGCAGTCTCACGTTCCGCCCCTCCGGCCAGCAGGTACAGGACCGCCATGCGCACCGCCACGCCGTTCGTCACCTGCTCCAGGATGACCGAGGCGGCGCCGTCGGCCACGTCGCCCATGATCTCGACGCCGCGGTTGATCGGTCCGGGGTGCATCACGAGGGCGTCCGGCGCGGCCAGCCGCAGCCTGGCGCCGTCGAGCCCGAAGAGCCTCGCGTACTCGCGCAGCGTCGGAAAGAACCCGGCGCGCATCCGCTCGAGCTGCACGCGGAGCATCATCACGACGTCCGCCCCCTCGATCGCCTCCTCCATCCGGTGCGTCGCCCTGCACCCGAGGCGCTCGATCCCCCTCGGGAGCAGCGTGGGCGGGCCGCACACCGTCACGTCCGCCCCCATCCTCGTCAGGAGAAGGACGTTCGACCGCGCCACGCGGCTGTGCAGGATGTCCCCGACGATCGCGACGCGCAGCCCCGGGAACCTCCGCCCGCGGCGGCGCATCGTGAACGCGTCGAGCAGCGCCTGCGTCGGGTGCTCGTGGGCCCCGTCGCCCGCGTTGATGACCGACGAACGGCAATGCCGCGCGAGGAAGTGCGGCGCCCCGGGCTCGGAGTGGCGGATCACGATGAAGTCGGGGGCCATCGCCTCCAGGTTCCTCGCGGTGTCCAGGAGCGTCTCCCCCTTGACGAGGCTCGACGTGGAGGTCGAGAAGTTGAGGGAGTCCGCCGAGAGCCGCTTCTCCGCCAGCTCGAACGACGAGCGCGTCCTCGTGGAGGGCTCGACGAAGAAGTTGACGACGGTCTTGCCGCGCAGCGTCGGCACCTTCTTGATCTCGCGCGTCGAGATCTCGGCGAAAGTCTCGGCGGCGTCGAGGATCGCGGTGATCTCCTCCGGCTCGAGGAATTCGATGCCGAGGAGGTGCGGGCTGCGGAGCTTCATCGCCTCCTCCCTCGCGGCTTCCCGGTCCTCTTCCGGGCCGGCGCGGCCTTCGCCTCGCGGGGCTTCACGATGACGACCTCGTCGGCCCCGTCGGTCTCCTGGAGCCGCACCTCGACCTGCTCGGCGCGCGCGGTCGGCAGGTTCTTGCCGACGAAGTCCGCCCGGATGGGCAGCTCCCGGTGCCCGCGGTCCACGAGGACCGCCAGCTGGATGTGCCGCGGGCGCCCGAGATCGACGAGCCCCGCGAGGGCGGCCCGGATCGTCCTCCCCGTGTAGAGGACGTCGTCCACCAGCACGATCCCCGCCCCCTCGACGTCGAAGGGGATCTCCGTGCGGCGGAGGACCGGCCTGTCGGTCCCCTGTCCCACGTCGTCTCGGTACAGGTTGATGTCGAGAACGCCGACGGGGACCGGGCATCCCCCGATTCCCGCGAGCTTCCCCGCGAGGCGCTGCGCGAGCGGGACCCCGCGGTTCCGGATCCCGACGAGACGGAGCCCCTCGATCGACTTGTTCCTCTCGACGATCTCGTGGGCGATGCGGGTGAGGGCGCGGTCGATCTCCGCGGCGTCCATGACGCGGACGCGTTCGGGAGCGGGCATCTGCCTTCTCTCCTTGCGGCCTCTCCGGGCCGGCTTAAAGAAGCCCTCCGGGTCGGCTCATGCTAGGAGGCGGCCGCGCCGGTGTCAACGCGCCGGCGGCGCCGGCGTTTGACCTCGCCTCGCCGCATCGACTATTCTGCGCCGGCTCTTCGAGGAGGCGATGCCCCGAGACCTCTCCGTCGAAATCGCGAGCCACCGGGATCTCGGCGGCGGGAACCACCTCCTCGAGGTGGAGGCCGCTCCGCTGGCGCGGGAGACCGCACCCGGGCAGTTCTTCATGATCGGCTTCCCCGGGGCCGACACGCTGCTGCGCCGCCCCTTCAGCGTCTGCGGGCTTCCGGGAACGTTCGACGGCTCGTCCCGGAGCGCGGTGCACGTGCTCTACAAGGTCGTCGGGCGCGGCACCGAGCACCTGGCCTCCCGGAAGCCGGGCAGTCCCCTCTCGATCCTCGGCCCCCTGGGCCGGGGGTTCGACCTCGAGCTCGGCGCCGGGACCGAGGCGCTCCTCGTCGCCGGCGGGATCGGCTCCGCGCCCTTCCCCGCCCTCGCCGCGGCCCTGGGCGCCCGCGGCATCCGCTGCACGCTGCTGTACGGCGCCCGGAGCGCCTCGGACCTCCCGCTCCTCGACTGGTTCCGGGCGCGCGCGCCCGAGGTGATCGTCACGACGGAGGACGGGAGCGCGGGGACGAGGGGACTCGTGACCGATCCGCTTCGCGAGCGGCTCGCCCGCGGAGGGAACGTCCGGATCCTCGCGTGCGGGCCGAACCCGATGCTGCGGGAGGTGGCGGCGATCGCCCGCGAGGCCTCGGTCCCGTGCGAGGTGTCGCTCGAGGCCCGGATGGCTTGCGGGTTCGGCGTCTGCCTCGGCTGCGTCGTCCCTACCCGTCGGGGCGAAGGCGGCGAGACCGCCTACGAGCGCGTCTGCGTGGAGGGGCCGGTGATGCCCGCGGAGAAGCTGGCATGGTGACGCCGGACCTGTCCGTCCGGCTCGGCTCCCTGCGGCTCAGGAACCCCGTCCTCACGGCCTCCGGAACGTTCGGCTACGGCCTCGAGTTCCTGCCGTTCCTCTCCCTCGAGGAGATCGGCGGGATCGTCGTCAAGGGGCTCTCCCCGAAGCCCCGCAAGGGAAACCCTCCGGAGCGCATCGTCGAGACTCCGTCGGGCATGCTCAACGCCATCGGCCTCCAGAACGTCGGGGTCGACGCCTTCCTCGCCGAGAAGCTCCCGGAGCTCCGCCGGCACGACACGGCGGTCGTCGCCAACGTCTTCGGCGAGACGATCCCGGAGTACGTCGAGGTCTGCGCGAAGCTCGACGCCGCGGAGGGGATCGCGGCGATCGAGCTGAACGTCTCCTGCCCGAACGTGGAGGCCGGCGGGATGGCCTTCGGCGCCGACGCCGCCTCCCTCGCGCGCGTGACCCGCGCATGCCGCGACGCGACGAGGCTCCCCCTCTGGGTCAAGCTCTCGCCGAACGTCACGGACATCCGGGAGACGGCCCGCGCCGCGGAGGCCGAGGGCGCCGACGCGGTCTCGCTCGTCAACACGTACGTCGGCATGGTCGTGGACGTCGAGCGGAGGCGGCCCGTCCTCGCGAACGGATGCGGGGGGCTCTCGGGCCCGGCCATCCGCCCCCTGGCGGTCTGGGCGACCTGGCAGGTCTCACGCGCGGTCGCGATCCCCGTGGTCGGAATGGGAGGGATCGCGAGCGGCCGCGACGCGGTCGAGTTCCTCCTCGCCGGCGCCTCGGCGGTCCAGGTCGGAACGGCGAGCTTCGTCCACCCCGACGCCTCGGTCCGGATCGCGCGCGAGATCGGCTCCTGGCTCGCCGGCCACGGCCTCGCCTCCGTCCGGGAGATCGTCGGCACGCTGCGGACGGGGAAGGAGGAGCGGAGGTGAGGCCCCACGAGAGGATCTTCGTCGCGCTCGACACGCCCGACCCGGACCGGGCGCGAGCCCTCGCACGGGCCCTCGCAGGCCGCGTCGGCGGGTTCAAGGTCGGGCTCGAGGCGTTCTCCTCCTGCGGCCCCGCCCTGGTCGGGGACATACGGTCCGAGGGGCTTCCGGTCTTCCTCGACCTCAAGCTCCACGACATCCCGAACACGGTCGCCGGCGCCGCGGCGGCCGCCGCTCGCCTCGGAATCTCGTTCCTGACCGTCCACGCGCTCGGAGGATCCGAGATGGTGCGGCGCGCGGTCGAGTCGTCCGCCGAGGCCGCGGCGCGAGCGGGATCCTCGGCCCCGACCGTCCTCGCGGTCACCGTCTTGACGAGCCACGACGACCCGAGCCTCGAGATCCTCGGGATCCGGGGCCCGTCGGCCGCCGCCGTCCTGCGCCTCGCCGGCATCGCCCGGGACGCGGGCGCCGGGGGCGTCGTCTGCTCGCCGCTCGAGGTGGCCCGGGTCCGCGAGGCGTTCCCGGCCGGGACCCTCGTCGTCCCAGGAGTCCGCCCCTCCGGCGCCGCCGCGGACGACCAGGCGCGCGTCGCGACGCCGGAGAGCGCGGTGAGGGCGGGAGCGGACCGGATCGTGGTCGGACGGCCGATCACGAGGGCCGCCGACCCCGTCGCCGCGGCGGACGCCATCGCCGCGGAGATCGCCCGCGGGTGCCCTTCGTGATCCGGTACGCCTGTCCCGCCTGCGGCGCGCGACCTCCGATCGCCCTAGACCGATTCCGCTGCGACTGCGGGGCTCCACTCGGTCTCGACTTCGAGAGCCGCCCCCTCGATTCCGACGCTCTCGCGCACCGTCCGCACACGCTCTGGCGCTACCGCGAGGCGATCCCCCTCGCGGACCGGATTTCGCCGGTGACGCTCGGCGAGGGCGCCGCGCCCGTCGTCGAGGACGATCTCGGCGGGACGACGGTGCGCCTCGCGCTCGAGTGCGTCTCCCCCACCGGCTCCTTCAAGGACCGCGGCGCGTCGCTCCTCGTCTCGGTGGCCGCATCGCTCGGCGCGTCGCTCCTCGTGGACGACACGAGCGGGAACGCCGGGATCGCGCTGGCCGCCTACGGGGCGCGCGCGGGTCTCCCCGTCCGGATCGTCGTCCCGGACGACGCGCCGGAGGCGAAGCCCCGCATCGCCGCGCGGCTCGGCGCGCGCGTCGTGGCCGTCGCGGGAGGGCGCCGGGCGGCGGCGGAAGCCGTCCTCGGCGAGATCCACGGCGGCGCCTTCTACGCGAGCCATGCCTGGAACCCGTTCTTCCTCCACGGGACGAAGACGTTCGCGTACTCCCTCGCCGAGGCGCTCCGGTTCCGGGCCCCGGGGGCCGTCCTGCTCCCGGTCGGGAACGGGGGCCTCCTCCTCGGCGCCGCCCTCGGCTTCGGCGAGCTCCTCCGCCACGGCCGGATCGACCGGATGCCCGCGCTCGTCGCGGTCCAGGCCGAGCGCTGCGCCCCGATCGCCCGCGCGTTCTCCTCGGGTCTCGCCGCTCCCGAGCCGCGCGAGGAGGGCCCGACCGCCGCGGACGGCGTCCGCGTCCCCGCGCCCCCCCGGGGCGCCGAGGTCCTCGATGCGGTCCGCCGGAGCGGCGGATCCGCCGCCTCCGTCGGCGAGGACGAGATCGCGAAGGCGCAGGACCTGCTCTGGCGAAGGGGCTACGCGGTCGAGCCGACCGGCGCGGTCGCGGCAGCCCTCGTCCTCCGCGAGGGCGCCGCACTCCGCAGCCGGTTCGGGGACCTCGTCGTCGTCCTGAGCGGCTCCGGCCTCAAGGGCCGGCAGCCCGCGGCCGGGGAGCGCGCCGCGTAGTACCATGGCCGCGCGCCCGGCCCGATCCCGCGGCGCGCAGGGCCCGCCATGCGAAGCCGCCGCCCCGTCCTCTCTCTCGCGGCCGTCGTCCTCGCGATCGCCGCCGCGATCGCCTCGGGAGCCCCGGAGGAGCGGGTTCTCCGCAACGAGGACGTCGTGCGCATGCTCGTGAGCGGGAAGACCGCGGCGGAGATCTCCGACTCCATCCGGCGGTCGAGAACGGCCTTCGACCTGTCGGACGAGATGGTCGTCGAGCTCCGCATCGCGGGCGTCCCGCCGGGCGTCCTCGAGGCGATGCGGGAGCGCCAGGCCGAGATCGACCTCTCGACGGAGCCCCCGGCGCAGCCGGCCGGCCCGCGCAAGGCCGAGGCCGCGATCCTCGTCTCGATCGAGGGGCCGGAGCCGGGAGCGCCGCCGCGCCTGTCCCTCCCCCTGCGGATCGACGACGAGACGTCGAGAGCCCTGCAGATGGACCCGGCGGCGCCCGACCGCGCCGTCACCCGGGCCGCGGTGTTCCTCGCCTGCCGGACCGCGGACCACGTTCCCGACCAGTGGCGATCGAAGTCGGCGCTCGGGCGGGACTTCGTGGGGGTGGCGAGGCACCGGATGCTCGACTTCCGCGCCGTCGAGATCCCGGAGGCGCCCGCCTCCCCCTCGAGGAAACCGGCCGCCGTCGATCTCCCGGCCGAGCTGTCCGCGCCCGTCGAGCCGGGAATCGCGCACGACCTGGTGGTCGGGATCGCGGTCGAGGTGGGAGGGCGCTTCCTCCAGATCGCGAGCGCGCGCCTCGACGGCGCGATCCCTCCTCCGGAGGGGCTGCGCCTCACGGCGGGGATCCGTCCGGGCGACCCCTGGCCGACGGTCGCGCTGTCGGCCGCCCCTCGATCCGCCCCGTAGCGCCCGGTCAGAGCCGCAGCGACACCAGCTTCGAGACGCCCGGCTCCTCCATGGTCACGCCGTACAGGAGGTCCGCGGACTCCATCGAACGCTTGTTGTGCGTGATCATGATGAACTGCGTCTGCGCGGCGAAATCCCGGAGCATCTTCGTGAACCGGTTCACGTTGACGTCGTCGAGCGCCGCGTCCACCTCGTCGAGCAGGCAGAACGGCGACGGGTGCCAGCGGAAGATCGAGAACAGGAGCGCGATTGCCGCCATCGCCTTCTCGCCGCCCGAGAGGAGGTGCACGTTGCCGAGCCGCTTCCCGGGCGGCTGCACGAGGATCTCGATCCCGCTCTCGAGGACGTCCTCCCCCTCCTCCAGCCGGAGATCCGCCCGGCCTCCGTGGAAGAGGGACCGGAACACGTCCTGGAACGAGGAGCGGATCGCCTCGAACGCCTCGAGGAACCGCTCGCGGCTCGACCGGTTGATCTTCCGGATCGTCTCCCGGAGCGACTCCATCGACTGCTCGAGATCGCTCTGCTGCGACGTCAGGAACGCGTGGCGCTGCTCGAGCTCGGAGAACTCCTCGATTGCGGTGAGGTTGACCGGGCCGACCCCCTCGATCCTCGCCCGCAGGTCGGCGACCTCCGCGTCGAGGACGTCGGGCTCCGCCCCGCTGCCCTCGTCCTCCGCCGCCTCCGCCGCCTCGTCGGCCGAGATCCCCAGCTCCTGCCGGCAGAGATCGTCGAGGTGCCTGCGGTCCGCCTCCGCGCCGACCCGGGCGACCTCGGCGGCCTGCGAGCGCTCGCGCCCCGCGTCGAGGCCCGCGCGAGTCTCCTTCACCTCCGCCTCCCGCTCCTGCAGCAGACGGCGACGCGACGCGAGCGACTCCTCGGCCCCCGAGATCGCCGCCGCCAGAGTCTCCCTCCCGGCGAGGAGCGCCACGAGTTCCTGCTCGCCGCGCTCGGACGTCTCCGCAGCCTCGCGGGCCCGGACGCGCGCGGCGTCGATCTCCCCCCGAACGGACTCGAGCCGCGAGACCGCCTCCCGCGCGGACTCCTCCGCTCGCGAGAGATCCCGCTCGAGCCCCTCCCGCCGCTGCCGCGCGAGGGCGACGTCCGCGCGGAGCGCGCTCGCCGCCTCGGCGAGATTCCGGACCGAGCGCTCCGCCGACTCGAGCCCGGCGATCTCCTCCGCGAGCGCGCGATCCGCCGCGGCGTGCGCCTCCTCCGACTCCCGCGCCGAGCGCTCCGCCTCGGAGAGATCCGCGGCGAGCCGGGCCGCGTCCTCGGAGAGGGCCGCCTCCTCCTCTCCCAGGACGGAGACGCGCCTGCGCGCGCGCGCCGCCTCCTCGACGGCCCCCTCCGCTCGCAGGGAGGTCTCGACGTGCCGGCGGGTCGCCTCCTCGGCCGCCTCGCGCATCCTCGCGAGGTGCGCCTCGGCGCGCCCCGCCCGCTCCCGCGCCGCCTCGATCCGCGCCCTCGCCTCCGCGACGCGCGTCTCCGCCTCGGCGAGCGCCGCGCGGGCCTCCTGCACGAGGCGGTTGTGCGCCAGGAGCCCCCGGTCGGAGGAGGCGTTCCCCCCCGCGCCGACGATCCCCGACGCGTAGACCGTCTCGCCGCCCGGCGTCACGTAGTCCGCGTCCGGGTGCTCGCGGTGCAGCGCGAGCGCGGAGTCGAGGCTGTCCACGAGGATCGCGTCGCCGATCCGGTCCCGGACGAACCCGTTCCCTTCCGCCGCGAGGCCGAGGCGCTCGCTCAGCCGCCCCAGCACCCGCGGGTCCGACAGGAGCGACTCCGGGAACGCGGCCGAGCCGTTCGACCGCTGGCCGACGGCGGGCCTCCCCGCCGGCTGCGTCCGGCAGAGCACGTGCGTCCTGCAGCTCCCCTGCGCGCGGAGCATGGCCGCCGCGCGGGCCGCGTCCTCGTCGTCCTCGACGACGACCGCGGGAAGCACCGTCCCGAGGTACGCCTCCGCCGCCCCTTCGATCTCGCGCGACGCCCGCAGGAAATCCGCGACCACGCCCCGGGTACGGAGACCGGAGGCCCCCCCCGCGGTCAGCAGGAGCTTCACGCCGTCGGACACGCCGGCGAACCGGGCGGACACGTCCTCGAGGGTGTCGAGCCTCGCCCGCTCCGATTGCGCCCCGGCCTGCGCGGCCGCGAGGGCCTCCGCGCCCTCCTCGACCCCGCCCCGCGCCGACGCCAGCGCCCGCGCGGCCTCCTCCTGCCCCGATCGCAGCCTCTCGGACTCCGCGCGGAGCGCGTCCGCCTCGGCCGCGAGCCGGGCCGCAGCCCCCTCGAGCGCTCCCATCTCCTCCGACGCGCGACTCCGCTCCTCCTCCGCACGGAGGCGGGTCTCCTCGCTCCTCCGGATCGAGTCCTCGACCTCGCGCTTCCGGTTCCTGCGCTCGGCCCCCTCCGCCATCGTCTCGAAGAGCGCCCGCCTGCGCTCCTCGACCCGGGCCCGCCGGGCCGCGAGCCCGCTCTCCGCCGGGGCCAGCGCATCCTCGCGCTCCGCGAGGACCGCGGCCGCCTCGCCGAGGCCCGCGATCTCCCTCGCGAGCGCCTCCCTGCGGCCCCCGACCTCCTCGCGCAGCTCCGCGAGCCGGACCTCGAGCCCCGCCGACTCCTGCTCGAGCCCGGCGGCGGCCTCGCCCGCCTCGGCGGCCCGCTCCCGCGCCGCCCGGATCCGCGAGCCGGCGCGGTCGATCTCGATCTCCAGCTGGTGCAGCCTCTCCGACGACTCCCGCCGCGCCCGCTCCGCTTCCTCCACCGACGCGCGCTCGCTCTCGATCCACGCCTCCCCCGCGCCGAGGCGGGCCGCCATCTCCGCCTCCGACTCGCGGGCGCGCGCCTCGTCGAGACGAAGCGCCTCGAGCTCCGCATCCATCCTGCGCGCGCGAGCCCCGAACCGGATCCGCTCCTTGCCGCGCAGCTCCTCCCGCAGCCTCTGGTAGCGCCGGGCCTTCGCGGCCTGCCGCTTGAGGGAGTTGATCTGGCGGCGCACCTCCGCGACGACGTCCCCGACCCGGAGGAGGTTCGCCTGCGTGGCCTCGAGCTTCAGCTCCGCGAGCCGGCGCTTGTGCTTGAACCCCGCGACGCCGGCCGCCTCCTCGATGATGAGCCGCCGCTCCTTCGGCTTCGCGTTCAGGATCTGCTCGATCCGGCCCTGCTCGATCGTGGCGTAGGTCTGCGCGCCGATCCGGGCCTCCCGCAGCACGTCCTGGATGTCCTTGAGCCGGGCCCGCGCGCCGTTGACCAGGTACTCGCTCTCCCCGCTGCGGAAGAGCCTCCGCGTGAGCACCACGTCGCGCGTCGCGCCGTCCGGAGAGCCGTTCACCCCCGACAGGTGGAGCGACACCTCCGCCATCCCCTGGGGCTTGCGGCTCTCGCTCCCGCCGAAGATCACGTCCTGCATGCTCGAGCCGCGCAGCATCCTGGGGCTCTGCTCGCCGAGGACCCAGTTCAGGGCGTCGCCGAGGTTCGACTTGCCGCAGCCGTTGGGCCCGACGACCGCCGTGATCCCGTCGGGGAACACGACCTCCGTGTCGTGGCTGAACGACTTGAAGCCCGAGATCCGGATCTTCGCCAGCTTGACCGTGGACAAGACACCCTCCCGCGAGGAGCGGGCCGAGCCTCGCGACGCGACGACTATACACCGGTTCCACGCGCCCGCTCAACGGGGTCGCGACATCTGGGGCTTCCCCGGGACCGAACCCCCTACATTTTGTGCATGGGCGCGGCCCCGCCCTCCGCGGCGGGTCAGCGGTCCCGCAGGACGAGAAGGCCGGGCAGGCCCTCCAGCGCCTCCCGGGCCGGTCCGGCCGGGAACGGGGCCAGCTGCGCGGCGGCCTGCGCGGCGTAACGCCCGGCGCACTCCCTCGCCCTGGCGATCGATCCGTTCGCCTCGAGCAGCGCCGTGAGCTCCGCGATCTCCGGGCCGTCCGCCGCGCCGCCGTCGAGCACCGCCCGCGCCAGCTCGCGGCCCCGCGCCGGCCCCGAGGCCAGGAGGTCGATCAGCGCGAGGGTCACCTTCCCCTCCCGCAGGTCGTTGGCGGAAGGCTTCCCGAGCGTTCTCGGGTCGCCCGTGAAGTCGAGGAGATCGTCCACGATCTGGAACGCGAGTCCGAGGTTCAGGCCGTAGCCCCGGAGCCTCTCCTCGCGGTCGGGGCTGACCCCCCCCAGCATGCCCGCGATCTCGCAGCACCCGGAAAAGAGCACCGCCGTCTTCCGCTCGATCAGATCGAGGTGCTCCTCGACGGAGAGGTCGAGCCGGCCCGCGTGCCGGGTCTGCAGCATCTCTCCCTCGGTCATCCGCATCGTGACCTCGGCGAGCTTCCGCATGATGCGCAGGCTCCCCGCGTCGAGGGCCATCTCCATCGCCTTCGCCAGCATGTAGTCGCCGAACAGGACGGTGACGTTCGCGCCCCACCTCCGGTTGACCGAGGGACGCCCGCGCCGCGTCTTCGCCTCGTCGATGATGTCGTCGTGGATGAGCGTCGCCGAGTGGATGAACTCCAGGACGGTCGCCATCAGCACGTCGTGCGGCCCCTCGTAGCCGCAGAGCTTCGCGCACAGGAGGTGGAGCGCGGGGCGCACCCTCTTGCCGCCCCCCGCGGCGACGTAGTCGCCGATCTCCGCGATGAGCCGGACCGGCGAGGCCAGGTTCGCCCGGAACGATTCCTCCACGGCATCGAGCCTCTCCTCGATGACGGCGAACGCCGCGGGCAGCGGGGCGCTCAGCGCCGCTTCTCGCTTCGCCGCGGACGGCGGAGGGGGCTCGGTCGCGCTCAATCGCCTTCCTTCGGCCCGGACGGACGTCCGCTCCGGTCGGGCCCGCCCGGAACGACCGACGAGTGTAGCCGAATCGCCTTCCGCTCGAAACCTCCGGCTCGCGGGCTCACGGCTCCCCGAGGATCTCGACGCCGGGAGGCGGCTCGATCGCGAAGACCGACGGATCGATCCCCCGGTTCCGCTTCAGGCCGGAGAACCGGTACTCGACGCGGTTCCCCGCGCCGTCGAGCACCTCGGCGCGCTCGATGGCGTGGTCCCCGGGGCGCAGCGTGAGGACGATCTCCTCGAACCCTTCGGACGCCCCCTTGCGGACGAGACGCACCCTCGGCCGCCCGTCCCGGCCGTCGCCGGCCGCCTCGGACGCGACGAAGAGGTCGGCGACCGACCCTCGCCCCGCGAGCAGCAGCGGCAGGACGCCCTGCTCCTCGGACAGCCTCCCCCGGATCCACTGCCGGTCCTCGACGAGGTACAGCACCGTCCGATCGCCGTCCACCAGGACGATCTTCGGCTCGGGCTCTCGATAATCCCAGCGGAGCCGCCCGGGCCGCTCCAGCCGCAGCACTCCCGACTCGCGAGCGTCCCCCCCGAGCGCGCTCGACACCAGCCGCTGCTCGAAGCGGCACTCGAGGTCCCGGGTCCCGGCGAGCCAACGGTCGAGCTCCTCGACGGCCCCCCCTCCCGCACCGGTTGCCGGGAGCCCCCCGAGGATTCCGGCGACGGCCGCGACCGCCGGGAGCCGGAGCGTTCTCCTGATCCAGCCCATGCCCCCACTCCGAGGCGAGAGGGTACCAGACCTCCGGGGACGCCGCCCGCGGGGCGGGGGTTGCCGCGGCCGCGGCGGAGTGATAGGGAAGGAGGGTCAAGGAGGACCCCCCATGCTCCGACGCCTTCCGGGCACCCTCGTCGCGCTCCTCGCGTCCGCCTGCTTCGTCTCCCTCTCCCCCGCCGCGGATCCGGAGCCGGCGGTCCCTTCCGAACCCGGCGAGCCGTCCGCGGCGGAGCGGGCGGTCCGGCTCTACGACGAGGAGCGATACGAAGAGGCGCGCGCGGCGCTGGAAGCGCTCGACGCCGCCGGAAGAGCCGACGGCCCCTTGCTCTACCGCCTCTCGTTCTGCCTCGACCTCGGGGCCGAGCGCGAGGCCCGCGGCCGAACGCTGGCCCGGGCCGTCGCGGCGCTCGAGCGGGAGACCGCGGAGCACGGCGGGCTCGAGAGCTGGTTCTACCTCTCGGGCGCGTACCGGAGCCAGGGCCGGACGTCCGACGCGGCCCGCGTCGCGGCGGAGGCGACCCGCAGGATCGAGAGCGGCGCGCTGCCGAAGACGGAGCGGCCGGTGGACCTCTTTCGCGTCGGGAAGCTGTACGAGGATCAGCAGCGCGCCGACGAGGCCGCCGCCTGGTATCGCAGGGCGCTCGAGGGGTTCGCGGAGCGACCGGGAGCGTTTCCGGCGTACGTCCGATGGTCCCGGCGGTACCTCGGGAACCTCCTCCTCGCCCGGTCGGACTGGGAGGGGGCGGAGCGCGAGTACGCCGCCCTGGCCGCCGAGGGAAAGGCGCAGGCCGGGGACTGGTTCCGGCTCGCGGTCGCCCGCGCGAGAGGCGGGAGATGGGAAGGCGCCGCCGAGGCGTGGAGGGAATCGGAGAGGGCGGATCCGGCCGGCGGGGACGACGCCCGCTACGCCCGGCAGCTCGCCCTGCAGGCGGCGGAGGTCGGAACGCTCCCGAGCTTCTCGCAGGACGGCCGGACGTGGAACCTCCTCGAGAAGGAGGATCTAGAGCGGACGCTGCTCGCGAGCGCCCAGGTGGCCCAGGACGCTTCCGCCCGCCTGGCGGCGGAGGGGGCGCCCCTCGATCCCGCGCTCCGCGAGGGCCAGGCGCGCGAGCTCGCGGAGGCCCGCAGGATCTTCCTCGCCGCGGGGATCGAGTACGCCGCGCGGGGCCTCCCGATTCGGGAGACCGCCTTCGAGGGCGGCTACGCGCCCCTCGTCTTCCACGCGGACCGGTGGAAGGTGCCGGAGCCGGAGCGCGCGGGAGAAGAACCCGCCCGGCCCTGATCCGGGACCCGCGGGAAAGGCCGGATCAGAAGCGATCCGCGAGGTCGCCGAGGAGAGGGATGCGGAAGCGCTCCCCCTCGAGCGCCCGCACGACGCACATCAGGATCAGGAGCAGGACTCCCAGCCCGACGAGCCAGACCCCGGCCCAGAAGAGGTCGCCGAAGAACCCCCAGGCGTACCGCTTCAGCAGCAGATAGACCGGCCGGACGAGCGCGTAGATCGCGAGCACCGTCGCGGTCAGGATCAGCCCCTGCTTCGCGTGCCACTTCACCAGCTCGCGCCGGCTCGCCACGAGGGAGAAGAGGGCGAGGGGCCCCAGGTAGTCGAACACCAGCAGGAGCCGGTCCTGGTCGGTCAGCTCGGTCGAGGGATCCTGCGCTTCCATCGCCCGCATTTATAGCCCGCCCCCCCGAGCGGCGTCAACGGCCCGCGGCGGCGGCGCCGCCCGCGGCTCCCCGGCGCGCGCTGCTATACTCGGCCGGCCCATGGCCGAAGCGTCCTCCGTCACCCCCATGTTCCGCCAGTACCGGGCGCAGAAGGCGAGCCGCCCGGACGCGATCCTCCTGTTCCGGATGGGCGACTTCTTCGAGATGTTCTACGAGGACGCGCAGGAGGCGAGCCGGATCCTCGATCTCGCGCTGACCGCGAGGGGCAAGGGGACGGACCACGTCGCCCCCATGTGCGGCTTCCCGCACCACCAGATCGACGCGTACGTCGCGAAGCTGGTCAAGGCCGGCCGCAGCGTCGCGATCTGCGATCAGGTCGAGGACCCCCGCAAGGCGAAGGGGCTCGTGCGCCGCGAGGTGGTCCGCGTGGTCACGCCGGGCACCCTGACCGACCCCGACCAGCTGGACGCGAAGGAGAACTCCTGGATCGCGGCGGTCGGAACGGCGGGGGGATCGGTCGGCGCGGCGTTCCTCGACGCCTCGACCGGCGAGTTCCTCGCGTGGCAGGCGCCCGGAGAATCCGACCCGTGGGAGGCCCTCGCCGAGCGTCTCGCCGCCTTCGAGCCGAAAGAGCTCGTCCACGCGGAGGACCTCCCGTGGACCGAGGCGTACCGCCGCGACCGAACCGCCGGGGCGGTGCTCACGCCCCAGGACCCGTACCCGTTCTCGCCCGCCCGCGCGGGCGACCTCCTGCGGCGGCACCTGGCCGTCGTCTCGCTGGACGGGTTCGGCCTCGGGGAGAAGCCGGCCGCCGTCGCGGCGGCGGGGGGGCTCCTCGCCTACGTCCAGGAAACCCAGAAGAGCGCCCTCCAGCACGTGGACCGGATCGCGGTCCACGAGCCGGCGCGCCACCTCCTCCTCGACGCCGCGACGCGGCGCAACCTGGAGATCGAGCGATCGATCCGCGACGGGGGCCGTGCCGGATCGCTCCTGCAGGCCGTGGACTCGACGCGCACCGCCGCCGGCGCGCGCCTCCTCCGGAGCTGGCTCCTGGCCCCTCTCCGGGACCCCGAGGAGATCGGCCGGAGGCACGACGCCGTCGAGGAGCTCGTGCGCCGCGAATCCGTGCGCCTCGATCTGCGCGAGGCCCTCGGCCACGTCCACGACATCGAGAGGCTCCTCGGCCGCGCGGTCGCGGGCACGGCGAACGCGAGGGATCTGCTGTCGCTCGGGGCGTCGCTCGCGAGGCTCCCCTCGCTGGCGCGCGCGCTCTCGGACCTCGGCTCCGAGCCGCTCGCATCGATCCGGGACGGCCTCGATCCGTGCGAGGACGTGGCCTCCCGCCTCCTCGCGGCGATCGTGGACTCGCCCCCCGCGTCGCTGCGCGAGGGAGGATTGATCCGCGACGGCTTCGACCCGGAGCTCGACGCCCTGCGCGCCGTCCGGCGGGACGGCCGCGCCACGATCGCCGCGATCGAGAGCCGCGAGCGCGCGGCGACGGGGATCGGCTCGCTCAAGGTCCGGTACAACAAGGTGTTCGGGTACTACATCGAGGTCTCGCGCCCGAACCTGCACCTCGTCCCCTCCCATTACCGGCGCAAGCAGACGATCGCCGGGGGGGAGAGGTTCCTGACCGACGAGCTCAAGGAGCACGAGGAGAGGGTCCTCCACGCCCAGGAGCGGATCGAGGAGCTGGAGTACGAGAGGTTCTGCGCCCTCCGCGCGGCGGTCGCGGCGGAGGCCGCCCGCATCAAGGCGGCCGCGCGGGCCGCGGCCGCGCTCGACGTGCTCGCGGGCCTCGCCGAGACGGCGGTCTCCCGGAGCTACCGCCGCCCGTCCGTCGACCGGAGCGCGCGCCTCAGGATCGCCGGGGGGCGGCACCCCGTCGTCGAGCTCGTGCTCGTGGACTCGGGGTTCGTGCCGAACGACACCGATCTCGACGCGGGGGACCGCTCGATCTCCGTCCTGACCGGACCGAACATGGGGGGAAAGTCCACCTACCTCCGCCAGGTCGGCCTGATCGTCCTGCTCGCGCAGGCGGGCTCCTTCGTCCCCGCCGACGAGGCGGAGATCGGGGTGGTGGACCGGATCTTCTGCCGCGTGGGGGCCTCGGACAGCCTCGCCGGGGGCCAGAGCACGTTCCTGGTCGAGATGACGGAGACGGCGAACATCCTCCATCACGCGACGTCCCGCAGCCTCGTCCTGCTCGACGAGATCGGCCGGGGCACGGCGACGTTCGACGGCCTGGCGATCGCCTGGGCCGTCGTCGAGTTCCTGCACGGGCGCCCGGGGGGCGCGCCGAGGACGCTCTTCGCCACGCACTACCACGAGCTGACCGAGCTGGCGGTCGCCCTGCCGGGTGTGGTCAACCACCGGATGGGAGCGCGCGAGTGGGGGGACCGCGTGATCTTCCTGCACCGCGTCGAGCCGGGGGCCGCGGACCGGTCCTACGGGATTCAGGTGGCGCGGCTCGCGGGGATCCCCCTCGCGGTGGTCTCCCGCGCACGGGAGATCCTCGACAACCTCGAGCGCGACGAGTTCGGCCGCGACGGCCTGCCGAGGCGCGCGCGCCGCCAGGGACGGGCCGCCCAGGCCGCGGGCCAGCCGGGGCTCTTCGGCGGCCCGGAGACCCCGCCGCGCGCGGACGCCGCCGATCCCGCCTCCGCCGAGGTGCTCGCGGAGCTTCGCCTCGCGGACCCCGACAGGATGACGCCTCTCGAGGCGATCGAGCGGCTGTCCGCGTGGCGGAAGCGGCTTCGCGAGGACGGCGGCTGACGCCGCGCCCCCGCGCGAACGGCGGGGAGGGCCGCGGACCGCATCCGGCGGCCCGCGGCCGGGGACGGCCTCAGAACGACTTCAACGCCTCGCTCTCGTCCCGGAAGGTGTCGAACACCTGCTCGAGCTTCGTCAGCTGGAGGAGGTCGAACACCTTCCCCGACGGATTGAGGAGCCGCACGGCGCCCCCCTTCTCCCGGGCGCGCTTGTAGCAGGCCACCAGCTCGCCGATGCCGGCCGAATCCATGTAGGTCACGGCCTGCAGGTTGAGCAGGATCTTGTTCTTCCCGGCGTCCAGCAGCTCGTGCACCTTGTCGCGGAGGACGACGTCGCCCTCCCCGATCGTGATCTTCCCGGCGAGATCGAGAACCGCCACCTCGCCCGCATGTCGCAGCCCGGCCTTCATCATTTCCCTTCCCTCCGCGAAACCGCCGGCCGCGCGGCCGGTCCTCTCACGCCGCGCTCTCGGCCCGGCGTTTCTTGATCAGCTCCACTTCCATCCCCTGTCCCTCGGCATACCGGAATCGGACCTCGTCGACGAACGCCCGGATCAGGAGCAATCCGCGTCCGTGCGTCCTCAGCCGGTTCCCCTCCGCCGTCGGGTCCGGGGCCGCGCCCGGATCGAACCCTCGTCCGCGGTCCCGCACCGTCGCCCGGAATCCCTCGCGCCCCGCCTCGAGGACGACGTCCACCGAAAGAGCCGGGTCGCATCCGTTGCCGTGCTTGACCGCGTTGATCACCGCCTCGCGCACGGCGAGCGCCGCGCTCAGCGCATCTTCCTCCGCGAACCCCGCGATCTCCGCGACCCTCTCGGCGGCCCCGTGGACGACGTCCACGAGCCGGACGTCGCTGGCGATCGCGATCTGGACCGAGGTCTCGGCCGCCATGACGAATCGCTCGCTCCTGTCTCGGGCGACCGGGAACGACGGACGCCGCTGGATGCGGGGGGAGAATATCCGCGGGGGGGTGTCCCGTCAAATCGCCGCGAGCGGTCGGAGGGTCCCGATATTGTGGACGCTTTCGGTATCGGTTCCCGCCGTCGCGCCTCCGTCCGGCCGCGCCCGCCGCGGCGTAGCCTTGTTGCGATTTCGCTTCAAATACCTCTTGATTTCCGGAAGCTTCCCGCCTTAGATTTGGGCGCCTGGGCGCGCGACGAGCGGTCCGCTCCGCGCGGCCGAAATCGGGGGGTTCGGAAACGCGCATTCCGGAGCGCGAAGGAGGAGGCTGCATGAAGGCGAAGTGGATCGCGTTGGCGGTGATGGCGGTGCTCGCGACGGCGGGTGCGGTATACGCGTCCGAGGTCGGCAACAACCCGGAGGGGAAGGGTTGGCGCTTCGACTTCGGCTTCGAGCGCACGCAGACGGAAGTCGAGCTGAAGGATCCGGCGGTCGTGTGGGAAGAGCTGGACAGCGAACAGTACGACGGCGAGGATTGGTACTGGACCGAAACGCAGACGGAGACGTTCGAGAGCTTCGACGGTCGGGAGACGATGGACAAGTACTTCCTGAAACTCTCCTACGGGTTCGGCGACCGCTACGCCGTGTATGCCAGGGTCGGAATGGCCCGTCTCGGCACGGAGATCTATAACCCGCTCGTGACGTATGCCGATGCCGAGTACGAGTACTACTACGGAGATGAGTACTTCTGGCGTTACTCCGAAACGTATCTCGAGCAGCCCACCCGCGGGATCGGAGACTGGGACCTCTTCTACGGCGGCGGCTTCAAGGCCGTCTTCTTCGACAACGGCGGCTTCAAGGTGGGGATGGACCTCCAGTACAACCAGTACAAGATGGATTCGCAGTACTACATGTACTACGACGACTACGACTACGGCTACGGCTACGTGGATGAGGACCTCGAGTACTGGTACACGGACACCGAGTGGCAGCGGGTGAACGAGACCGACACGACCGAGTACCAGGCCGCCCTCGTGTTCAGCAAGAAGAACGAGCGGTTCTCCCCGTACGGCGGCATCAAGTTCTCGCAGG
>CALMJU010000081.1 GCA_937864465.1 uncultured Acidobacteriota bacterium | reverse complement strand
AAGACCTCCCCGTATCCCAACCCAAAACCCCTTCCACAGGCTCCGCACCACCATGAGCGCTTTGCGGATCGGCTGCCTTCTGCTACAACGTGCCGAACCCGTGCCAGGACGGTGCGGAACGAGCCCGATTCGGGAAGGAGCGAGGGAGAGATGCACCATTTCACCGAGGAGCAGCGGCAGATCCAGGAGCTCGCGCGAACGATCGCCAACGAAAAGGTGAAGCCGGTCCGCCAGAAGTACGACGAGGAAGGGACGTTTCCGTGGGACATCGTCGAGGAGCTCGCGAAGGTAGATCTCTTCCGCGTCTTCATTCCCGCGGAGTACGACGGCCTGGTGGAGAGCGGTCAGGGGATCACGAACATGTGCATCGTGACCGAGGAGCTCTCCAAGGCGTGCTCGGGGATCGCGCTCGCGTTCGCCGGCACCGGCCTCGGCGCCTTCCCGATCCTGCTGTTCGGCACGGAGGAGCAGAAGAAGAAGTATCTGCCCCGGATCGCCTCGGGCAAGAGCCTCGCGGCCTTCGGTCTCACCGAGCCGAACGCCGGCTCCGACGCGGGCGCCATCCGGACCACCGCGGTCCGCGACGGAGACCACTTTGTCGTCAACGGCAACAAGATTTTCATCACGAACGGCGGGGAGGCCGACGTCTACACGGTCGTCGTGGTCACGAACCCGTCCAAGGGCGCGCGGGGCGCGTCCGCGCTGATCGTCGAGAAGGGGACCCCCGGGTTCGGCTTCGGCAAGAAGGAGTCGAAGATGGGTATCCGCGCGAGCATGACGCGCGAGCTGGTCTTCGACAACGCCCGCGTGCCGGTCGAGAACCTGCTCGGCAAGGAGGGAGCCGGGTTCATGGTCGCGATGAAGACCTTCGACGTGTCACGGCCGGGGGTCGCGGCCCAGGCGCTCGGCATCGCGGAGGGGGCGCTCGAGGAGACCCTGCGCTACGCTCACCAGCGGCGGCAGTTCGGACAGAGCATCCTGTCCTTCCAGGGAATCCAGTGGATGCTGGCGAACATGGCCACCGGGATCGAGGCGGCGCGGGCGCTCGTCTTCGAGGTGGCGGACATGATCGATCGCGGCCACGCGAAGGACGTCGCGCACCTCTCCGCGATGGCGAAGGTGTTCGCTTCGGACGTCGCGATGCGGGTGACGACGGACGCGGTCCAGCTCCTGGGGGGCTACGGCTACATGACGGAGTATCCCCTCGAGAAGATGATGAGGGACGCGAAGATCACGCAGATCTACGAGGGAACGAACCAGATCCAGAGAAACGTCATCGGCGCCCGTCTCGTGAGGGAGGCCGCGAGGCTGGGCTCCTAGGCCCCGGGGAGATTCGTGGACTTACTCGCATGGATCTGGGACTTCGTCCTGCACATCGACGTCCACCTCGACGAGCTGATCCGCGCGTACGGGAGCTGGACGCACGCGATCCTCTTCGCGATCGTCTTCTGCGAGACCGGGCTGGTCGTGACGCCGATTCTGCCGGGGGACTCGCTCCTGTTCGCGGTCGGAACGTTCGCGGCGCGGGGCTCCATCGATCTGGCCACGAGCCTTCTCGTGCTCGCGGCCGCGGCGGTCCTGGGCGACACCGCGAACTACTGGATCGGCGCGAAGGTGGGCCCGCGAGTCTTTCACGGCGAGACCTCCCGGTTCCTGAACCGGCGGCACCTCGAGAGGACGCACGAGTTCTACGAGAAGTACGGCGCCGCGACGATCATCCTGGCGCGGTTCGTGCCGATCGTCCGGACGTTCGCGCCCTTCGTGGCCGGCATCGGGAAGATGTCGTACGGGAAATTCCTGGCGTACAACGTCCTCGGCGGACTCCTCTGGATCTTCCTCTTCGTTCTCGGCGGCTACTTCTTCGGGAACATCCCGGTGGTCCGGCGGCACTTCACGCTCGTCATCCTCGCCATCATCGCGCTCTCCGTGATGCCGGCGGTCGTCGAGTTCGTGCGGCAGTGGAGAGCGCGGCGCTGAGGGGCCGGGAGGGGGAGAGGTGAGGAGGGGGGAGAAGCGAGGGCCGGCGCGGGGATCGGGAGCCGGGAGAGCCCTCGGAGGCGCGGCGAAGAAGGATCCTCGCGAGGGGCGGCTCGGCGAGGGGCTCGGGGAGGACCTCCGCGAGCTCTACCGCTTCTACCTGCCGGAGGAGCTGCGGGAGCGGCTCGCTCGGATGGGCCGGCTCCGCAGGTGGGCCGTCGCGGGGTGGCACCTGATGCGAAGCCTCCTCCAGCGGCTCTCGCCGGGGCGGAGGCTTGCCCTGGTGCTCGCCCTCGCGGCGACGCTGCTCGGCGCCGTGCAGTTCCGCTACGCGGGCGATTTCGGGTTCTCCGTCGACTTCGGGTTCTGGGGGTTCCTGATCGTCCTGGTCGTGCTCATGCTGGAGCTCAAGGACAAGCTCCTGGCGCGGGACGAGATCGCGGTGGCGCGGCAGGTGCAGCTCGCGCTGCTCCCGCACGAGCATCCCCGGGTCGCCGGCTGGTCGGTCTGGAGCGTGACGCGCCCGGCCAACGACGTCGGGGGCGACCTCGTGGATTACGTGGAGGTCCCGGGAGGGATGGCCCTGGTCCTGGGGGACGTCGCGGGGAAGGGGCTCGGGGCCGCTCTCCTCGCCGCAAAGCTCCAGGCGACCGTCCGGGCGATCGCCGCGGAGAACCCGTCGCTCGCCGAGCTGGGCAGGAGGCTGAACGCGGTGCTCCATCGCGACGGGATCGAGAACCGCTACGCGACGCTCTTCCTCGCGGAGATCTCGGCCGGCTCCGGCGGCGTGCGCTTCCTCAACGCGGGGCACAACCCGGCGATCGTCGTTCGGGGCGCGGCGCACGAGGCGCTCGGCGCATCGGCGCCGCCGCTCGGCATGTTCGGCGAGGCGAGCTACGGGGAGGGGGCGGTGGATCTCGGGCCGGGAGACCTCCTGGTCGCGTACTCGGACGGGTTGACCGAGGCGACGGACGCCGAGGGGGTCGAGTTCGGAGAGGCGCGCCTCGCGAGGGCCGCCGCCTCGCTGCACGGGCTCGCTGCGGGGGAGGCAGGGCCGAGGCTGCTCCGCGAGGTGGAAACCCACGTCGGCGCGGGGCGTCTCCGGGACGATCTCTCGATCGTCGTGGCGTCCAGGCGCCCCGACCGCTGATCAGAGGCCGAGCAGGCCGTCCTTGAGGGCCGCGTTCGGGGGGGCAGCGCCGAGCCAGATCGAGAGCAGCGCCTTCGCGAAGTCGTCCCCCTCGATCGTGGCCGCGGTCTTCCCGCGGACCTCGACCAGGACCCCCTTCCCCGGAACTGTCGTGAAGGAGAGCACGTCGCCGGCGGCGAGGTCCGGCATGACGGCGTTCAAGGCGTCGATTCGCCGGCGGAGGACGGGGAGCGCCGCCCCGGCGTTCTTCTCGAATCCCTCGGTCCAGGCGCCCGTGATCTGCTCTCGGGAGACGTCGCGCACGAAGTGGAGCACGATCTTGCGGACGGACGTCGATCCGAGGATCTCGTCGGGGCTCGCGGACTTTTTCTCGAGATAGAGCCCGGCGACGTAAACCTTCGCGACCGCGTACGCCTTGCGGAGCCCCATCCCGTTGAGGACGAGGCTCTTCCCCTCCGCCGTCATCCTGTCCGGCAGGCTCACCCCGACCATCTCGCCGGCGGAAGCCGCTCCGCAGAGCAGGAGCGCGAAGACCAAGGTTCCCCATCGCATCGATCTCATCGGCGTCCCTCCCTCAGCGGGGCGAACGATATCATCTACCTCGTCATGTCCGGGGGGACGGGGACCGGGGGCTCGACGAACGGCCTCCGATCGAGCTCCTCGAGGAGCACCTCCACCGCCTTCTCGAGGCTCGGGTCCCCACCCGCGATCCGCGCCTCCGGGAGGTCGATCACCTCGATGTCCGGGGCGACCCCTTCGTTCTCCACCGTCCAGCGCCCCCGGTCGTCGTAGAGACGGAACGTCGGGACCTGGAGGCTTCCCCCGTCCACGAGGTCCGGGTTCCCGGACAGGCCGATCAGGCCTCCCCAGGTGCGGGTCCCGATCAGCGGGCCGAGGCCTTGCTTCCGGAAGAAGTAGGGGAGGGCGTCGCCTCCCGAGGACGAGTAGGCGTTGGTCAGCATCGCCTTCGGGCCGTCGTGGGCGAAACCGGGGGAGCGCATGCTCTCGAGCCCCCGGCGGGCCCACCACGCGAGCGTCCTCCGTGTGAAGTACTCCATCATGCGGTCCGGGATGAACCCCCCCCCGTTGTAGCGGTCGTCCACGATCAGGGCCGGCTTCGACGCCTGGGGGTAGAAGAGCTTCTGGAGCATCCGGTTGCCTGGGGTCGAGGTGTCCGGCAGGTGGATGTATCCGACCCGGCCGCCCGACAGCTTCTCGACGAGCGCCATGCGGCCCCGGACCCAGTCGAGGTACCGGAGGTTCAGCTCGCTCGCGACGGGCCGCACGGTCACGTCCCTGCCGCTCCGCGGATCGGGCGCCGCGGCGACCGTGAGGACGACCGGCTTGTCCGCCTTGTTCTCGAGGAGGCGGTACGGATTGTCCGCCGTCGTGAGATCGCGGCCGTCGACGGCCAGGAGGTACTCGCCCTCGCGGACGTCGACTCCCGGCTCCGTCAGGGGAGATCGCCAGTTCGCGTCCCAGTTCTCTCCGGCGTAGATCTTCGCGATGCGGTACCGTCCCGTCGCGTCCGCGGCGAGCTCGCACCCGAGCATCCCGCCCGGAACGCGCGGGACCCGCGGCTCGTCTCCCGAGGCGACGTACGTGTGGCCGGCCTCGAGCTCGCCCACCATCTCTCCGAACAGGAAATCGAGGTCGGCGCGATGGGCCACGAAGGGGAGGAGGGCGCCGTAGCGCTCGCGCATCCCCTGCCAGTCCACGCCGTGGAGCTTCGGGTCGTAGAACCAGTCGCGGACGATCCGCCAGCCGTCGGAGAACATCTGGCTCCATTCGGCGCGCGGGTCGAGCTTCATCGCGAGTCCCGAGAGATCCAGGCGGCCGTCGCCGGCCTTGAGGCCGGCCTTGGCGTCCGCGATCCCCCAGTCCTTGCCGGCCTTGTACAGGAGCTTCTTCCCGTCCGCCGAGAGCGTGAAGCGCTGGACGCCGTCGAGGACCTTCTCCTCCTTCCTCTCGTCGAGGTCGAATCTCCAGAGCGCCCGCTCCCCGGCGTCGTCGGTGCGCACGTAGAACACCGCCTGGGAAGAGCACGCGAGGTCCTGGTACGTGCCGGCCTTCGGGCCGGGCAGGGCGATCGTCCGCGCGGTGAAGCCGAGCGGCTCGACGACGAGCGGGCTCTTCGGCGCGCCCTTCCCCCCGCCGGGCTCCGCCTGGCCCGGCTTGCCGTCGTCCTTGGCGGCCGGCCCGGGTTTCTCCTCGTCGCTCCGGGGCGGGAACAGCGGGGGCGCCGCGGGGTCGAGCGCGGCGGCGTACACCCGGGTGGCGCGCGGATAGAGGTAGTCGAACTCGTAGGCGCTGAAGACGGGTTGGTAGTCGCGGTTGCTGAGGAAGAACAGGTGCTTGCCGTCGGCGCTCCAGACGGGGTCCCAGTCGGCGGTCTGGCCGTCCCCGAGCGGGAACGAGCGTCTCGAGGCGAGAGAAAAGACGGCGATCCCCGGCAGGCGGGTCTCGTGGCTCTTCTCGTACGCGATCCACGCGCCGTCGGGGGACCAGCGGTACACGTCGAGGTCCTCGCGGACGCCGCGATCGACGTCCACGATCTCGCCGTTCTCGACGTCGACGACCCGGAGACGGTGGCGCCGGTCCCCGAAGGCGAGCTTGCGAGAGTCGGGGCTCCAGGCCGGAGCGAAGAGCCAGACGTCTCCGTTCCGGGTCAGCCGGCGGGGCTCTCCTCGCCCGTCCTGGGATCGAACGTAGATCTCGTACTCGCCCGTGGCGTCCGAGACGTAGGCGATCCACTTGCCGTCCGGCGACCAGGCGGCGTTCCTCTCCCTCACGCCCTGCGTGTCCGTCAGGTTGCGCGTCGCGCCGTCCTTGGCCGGCACGGTGAAGAGATCGCCCCGGGCGTCGAGCACGGCCCGGGCCCCGCTCGGCGAGAGGTCCCCGCCGGCGACGAAGTCGCTGAGGTCCTGGAATCTCGGAACCGTCGCGGCGAGATCGGCGCCGAGCGTGATCGGGATGCGCACGGGCTCCCCTCCCGAGAGATCCATCCGGTAGAGGTAGCCCCCGTTCATGAAGACGATGGCGTCGGGCCCGAGACTCGGCCACAGGACGTCGTACTCGCCGAAGCTCGTGAGCTGGCGCGTCGCGCCCGACGCCAGGTCGTAGGCGTAGAGATTCAGCGTTCCCCTGCGGTCGGACGTGAAGTAGATCGTCCCCCCCGCCCACATCGGGAAGTTGTCGGTGCCCGGGTCGTCCGTGATCCGCCGGGACTTCCGGGCGTCGAGATCGAAGATCCAGATGTCCTGGGCCCGTCCGCCCCGCGTGCGCTTCCAGGTGCGGAACTCCCGGTCGACGGGGCAGTAGGCGAGCCGCTTCCCGTCGGGCGAGAACGAAGCGCCGCCCCCCTCGGGGATCTCGAGGGGAGTCTCCAGCCCTCCGGCGGGATCGACCAGGAAGTAGCGCCCCATCCTCTCGCCCCACGGCGTCCGGTTCATGCGCACGAGGACGCGGCCGTCCGGGCTCCAGCCCAGGATCCAGTCGTCGTAGCCGCCTCGCGGAGGCATCGGGCCGACGTCCGCGTAGAACGTGAGCTGCCGCGGGGGGCCGCCCCAGGACGGCATCACCCAGACCTGCCGGGACCCGGTGTACTCCGCCGAGAACGCGATCCAGCGGCCGTCGGGCGAGATCTTCGGGAAGAGCTCGAGGCCTTGGTGCGCCGTCAGACGGAGCGCGGGTCCGCCGGCTACGGGGGCCCTCCAGAGGTCGCCGGCGTAGACGAACACGACGAAGTCGCCGTGAATGTCGGGGTAGCGAAGGAGCCTCGCCTCGGTCGGGGCCGACGCTCCTTCCGCCTCGGGGCGAAGCGGCAACGCGGCGGCGGACCCCCAGGCCGCGAGGACGAGAACGATCGAGAGGGGCAAGCGCAGGCTCCGAGATCGCATCGCTCGAACTCCTTCGCGGCGGCGCCGCGGCTCCCGGAACCCCCGGCGGAGCGGCGCTCCCGCGCACCCGGGGTCCCGGCGAACCGGGGTATTATGCTCCACGGCGCGCACGATCTCCCGGTCGGCGGGAGGGGGAAGTCGCGAACGTCTTTCGAATCCCGCTTCGCGTATCATTCGGCGGGAGGGGAAGGGGCGCGGACGCGATGACGACCCGGATGACGGTCGCGTTCCTGGCGGCGGCGTGGGCGGCGTGCCCGGCGCTCGCCGGGGCGCCCGCGGCCGAGGAGCCCGGCGCCCCCGGAGCGCAGAGGTCCCTCGAGTCGGGGGCCTCGGAGGCGTGGCTCGGGCTGTTCCTCGAGGACGAGCCGGACGGGGGCGCGCGGATCGCGGGGGTCATCCGCGAGGGGCCCGCCGCGCGCGCCGGCCTCGAGGACGGAGACCTGCTGCTCAACGTCAACGGGATGCCGGTGACCGGCCGGCTCGGGGTCCGGCGTCTCGTCGGGCCCCTCAAGGTCGGCGAGCGGCTTGTCGTCGAGGTCCTCCGGGACGGGAAGGTGGAGCGGCGGGAGATCGTGGCGGCTCCGCCGGAGATCCGGGTTCCCGCGCGCCGCATCGCCGGTGCGCCTCCCGGGGACGCGATCGCCGGGCGCGTGGGGCTCGAGATCGTCTCGATCCCGGCGCAGCTCCGGAGGTTCTACGGAGCTCCGGACGATTCCGGCTTGCTCGTGACGGCGGTCGTCCCCGGGTCGGCGGCCGCTGCCGCGGGGCTGCGGGTGGGCGACATCGTGGTCCGGGCGGGCGAGCGGGGCCTCGGATCGGGAACGGATTTCGACGAGGCTCTCCTCGGCTGGCCGGACACGGGGAGCGTGAAGCTCCGGCTGGTGCGGACCCGGTCGCCGGTCGAGATCGTGCTCTCGCCGCCGGAGGGGGAGCACGACGCGGTTGCCAGGGAGGCGCGCGTGAGAGCCCTCGAGGAAGAGGTGGCCGCGATCGAGGGGAGGCTCGAGGAGCTCCGGCGGGAGCTCCGGATCTTAAGGGAAGCGCAGTGAGCCGCGCCGCTCGCGTCGCGTGCTGCGCGTCCTTTCTCGTGCTCTCCTGGGCCCGGGCCGAGGCGCCGCGCGAGAGGAGCTTCCTCGCCGACCTGACGCCGGAGGCGGAGCAGGCGCTCCTCGATTCCGCCGCGGGGACGGCGCTCCCCTCGGAAGGTCGCGCGCTGCTGGAGCGGATTCTCGACGCCGCACGGACGTACTGGTTCGACGCCGGCCTCGTGCAGGTCGTGACGGACGTCCGCTGGTTCGCGACGGCGCCCGCCGAGGGGGAGGGGTGCGCGGTTCTGGAGCTGCGCCGCTGGCCGGGGGACACGGTGGTCGCCGTCTACGCGCTGGCCGGCGAGGGTCCTCCGGCCGACGGGGTTTCGGTCCGGCTGAAAGGGGGCGGCCTCCTGGTGCGGCCGGACGGCGCGGCCGGGCGATGGCGATGGGAAGGCAGGCTGGAGACGGAGGCGGGGGCCCGGCCCGCCCTGTGGCTCGAGCGGGGCGAGCAAGGAGCGCCGGGGCGAATCGGCGCGCTCGTGCTGGCGGGCGACGCCGGGCTGGGCGAGCCGGCGATCTCCGATCTCGCCGAGGAAGCCGCGCTAGTCGTGGACAATCTGGAGGTTCGGGAGGAGGCGTGGCGCGTTGCGCCGCTCCTGCCCGCGGGATCGGAGATCGTTCCGCCGGAAGGGGCGGTCGTTCCGGGGGACGGGGACGAGAAGAGGCAGCCCTGGCAGGTGGTCGACGGCCCCGGGTTCACGCTCGGGTTGCCTCCGGGAATCCGCGCGAGGCGCCTGGATCGCGGCATCGAGGCTCCGCGCCCCGTTCCCGGGGCGCTCCTGTGGCTCCGGGGGCGCTTTCGCGACCGGGACGGCGGATGGGTCGTCATCGGAGACGGGCGGCGCGCAGGCTACGTCGTGGAGGTCCGTCCGGCGGATGCGGGGTGGGCCGAGGGGAAGATCCCGCCGCGGGGAGCCCCGTCGGCGACGATGACCGCGGGCGTGCCGTTCCTGGACGCCGCGGGCTGGACGGAGGCGCGGTCGGCCCGGGCCGAGCGGTGGTCGGAGCCCGGCTTCGCGGGGAGCTGGATCGTGTTTCGCCTCGGGTTCGCGGACTTCGGCGTCGAGATCGGGCTGCCGGTCCTGGAGGGACGGCAGTCCCCGTCGCTGTTCTGGGTTCCTCTCACCTGGAGGGGGCCGGGGCGCCCTCCCGCGCCCCCTCCGATCGACCCGGCGACCCGCTTCGGAATCCGGTTCGAGCACCTCGGCAAGCTGGATCAGAAGAGCCGTCCCTGGACCTCCGGGTTCCTGAGCGGCCCGGGGTTCCGCCTCGAGGTTCCCAAGGGCTGGACGCCGAATGCGACGCTGCGATCCGAGAACGGCTACCCGATCCTGATCGTGACGGAGTCGGGAAAAACCGTCGCCCGTATCGTGCGGCTCGAGGCGGGGGATCCGCTCCTGACCCCTTCCGAGGAGGAGGGCTGGGCTCCGAGGAAGCGCGCCGGCTCCCAGAGGGCCGCGGCGGCGTACGTCAAGAAGGGCGGGACGGCGGTCTTTGTCGCGCCGGAGGGGCACGGCTTCCTGCTGGAGCCCGAGCCCGACGCCGAGGTGGACGCCGACGTGTGGGAGAGGATGCTCGGAAGCGTGGGGCTGACCCCGGTCGGCGGATCGCCGACCGGGGTCGAGTAGGTATCGATCAGCCGAGCTTTCGAATCAGCGCGCGGATCCCGACCTCGGCCTTCTCGGTGCGGGTCATCCCGCCGCTCCGAGTGCCCAGGCTGACGGCCTGGACCGCGACGCCCAGCTTCCCGGAGCTCCCCGGCAGATCGCTGAACAACGGTACGGGCGGGGGCTGCGGAATCTCGATCTGACCTCGGCACATCTTCCCCGCCCGATCAAGGAAGATGGCATGCCCTCCGGTGAGGTCGTCGTTGTTGATCTCGAACTCCCGCTGGTCTGCGATCGCGGGCGCGGCCAGGGCGAGGATCGCGACCCCGATCAGAATCCCCTGAACGGTTCGCCTCATGACACATTCCTCCGAGGGTCCAGCCCCCTCCAGGACCCTTCGGCGATTTATACGCCCGACGCGCCCCGCTTGGCAAGTGTTTTTGGGAGCGGTTTCGGTGGCCGTGTCCTGCCGGCGGGAGGCTTCGCCGGGGGAGGCGCTCAGCGGGGCGCGTCGGCCGGGAGGAGATCGAGGAGCAAGCCGATCCGGTCGAGCACCGGCTTCCCGGTCCGGCGCAGCTCGTCGGGGAGGGACGAGCCGCCGGCGACCAGCAGGACGTCGAGTCCGGCGCGTGCGCCGGTCTCCGCGTCGAGCACCATGTCCCCCACGTACAGGCTCTCGCGGCGCTCGGTGCCCATCGCGCGAAGGCACCAGTCGAGCATCCGGGGATCCGGCTTCGTCGTCCCGACCGTGTCCGGACCCGCGACGCCGCGGAGGTAGCGGAGCATGTCGAGCCGCTCGAGAATCGGCTCGCCGAACCGCGCCGGTTTGTTGCTGGCGACGGAGAGCCGGAAGCCTCGCCGGTGGAGCTCGCGGAGAGTCTCCCGGGCGCCCGGGAGGGCGGTCGTCGAGTCGGCGAAGATCTCGGCGTAGCGCTCGCGGAACAGCCGCACTCCCTCTTCCACCCGGTCGTCGCCCAAGAGGTCCGCCATCAGGGATTCGAGGCCGCGGCCGACCCTGCGGCGGACGTCCTCGGTGGAGAGCGGCGGCAGGGCGAACGCGGAGCGGGCGTGATTGACGCTCGCCGCGATGGCGCCGTACGAGTCCACGAGCGTCCCGTCGAGGTCGAAGACGACGCCGCGCACCTTTCCCCTCGACCCCGCGATCTCCGGGTCCATCGTGACTTCAGTCCTCGTCGGGGAAGCGGAAACGGGCGTCCCGGAGCGCGGCGGCGTGGCGCTTGAGGTTGAATCGCCCCTGCTCGCAGTCGAGGCAGGCGGCGGACGTCTTGAACTTGGTCCGGATGGCGCAGTCGGGCGAGGGGTACCAGACCTGGAAGCGGAGGCAGAAGAAATCGTCGGCGGGGCCCCGGTTCGCGCATCGCATCCGGCTCGCCATCATCGGAACGGAGCCCTGGTTCCGATCGCTCATCGAAGCCTCGTCCCGCTCTCGGGCCGTCGGATGGTCAAGGGCAGCCGATCAGTATAGCATGCGGTTTCCCGCGGAATCGATCGCGAGGGGCGCCCTGGGCCCCGGGGGGCAGAGGCCGCGGTTCGGAGAGCGTGGTGCGGCGGTACCGCGTCGGAATCCTGGGGGCCACGGGGCTGGTCGGGCAGCGCCTTCTCGAGCGGCTGGAAGGCCATCCGTGGTTCGAGACCGCCGCGCTCGGCGCGTCGGAGCGCTCCGCCGGGAGGCCGTACGGCGAGGCGGTGCGGTGGGCGCTCGACGGGGAGCCTCCGCCGGATCCGGCCGGGCTTCCGGTCCACGCCTGCGAGCCGCGAGCCTTCGAGGGGTGCGATCTCGTGCTGTCGGGGCTCGACGCCGAGTCGGGGCGGCGGATCGAGCCTCGCTTCGTGGAAGCCGGCCACGCGGTCGTCAGCAACTGCTCGGCCCACCGTTCGCTCCCCGACGTGCCGGTCGTGGTCCCGGAGGTCAACGCTTCCCATCTCGACCTGATCGAGGCGCAGCGCCGGCGGACGGGGAGGGGGTTCCTGGTCACGAATCCGAACTGCTCCGTGACGGGGCTCGTTCTCGCGCTCGCTCCGCTCCACCGGGCCTTCGTGGCGCGGCGCGCGGTGGTCGTGACGCTGCAGGCGCTGTCGGGCGCCGGCCTCGAGGGACCGCGAGGCCTCGAGATCGTGGACAACGTGATCCCGTTCATCCCCGGTGAGGAGGAGAAGATCGAGGCGGAGACGGGGAAGATCCTCGGGACCGTCGCGGGCGGCGCCGTTCGGGGGGCCCGGCTGGAGATCTCGGCGCACTGCCACCGCGTCGGGACGATCGACGGCCACCTTGCCGCCCTTTCCGTGGAGCTCGAGTCCGGGCCCGCGCCCGCGGAGGCCGCCGAGGCGCTCCGCGCCTTCCGGGGGGAGTCGGAGGGGCTGGGCTTGCCCTCCGCTCCCGAGCGGCCGGTCGTCGTGATCGAGGGACCGGACCGGCCGCAGCCGAGGAGGGACCGGCTCGCCGGAGGCGGCATGTCGGTCGTCGTGGGGCGCATCCGGCCCTGCCCGGTGCTCGGGCTGCGACTCGAGCTCCTGGCCCACAACGCGGTGCGAGGAGCCGCGGGAGGAACCCTGCTCAACGCCGAGCTCCTCGTCGCCCGCGGGCTCGTCGGAGGGGGTCGCGGCGCGTGATCATCATGAAGTTCGGCGGGACGTCGGTGGCGGACGCCGGGCGGATCCTCGCGGTCGCGGAAATCGTCCGCGCGCACCTGGAGCGGGCGCCGGTGGTCGTCGTGTCGGCCCTCGCCGGGGTGACGGATCTCCTCGTCGCGGCCGTGGACGCGGCGAGGCGCGGCGATCGCGAGGCGCTCGATCCGGTCCTGGCGGATCTCGAGCGGAGGCACCGGTGGGCGCTCGCGGGATCGATCGAGGATCCGGGACGCCGCCACGATCTCTCGCTGGAGATGGACGCGCTGTTCGAGGATCTCCGTCAGCTGCTCCGCGCCGTGCGGATCCTGGGAGAGGGGACCCCGCGGTCGTCGGACGCCCTCCTCGCCTTCGGGGAGGCGCTGTCGAGCCGGATTCTGCGGGCCTCGCTGGAGGAGAGAGGGGTCCGGGCGAAGCTGTTCGATCCGCGGGACGTGCTCGTCACGGACGAGCGGCACGGAGCGGCGGAGCCGGATCTCTCCGAGGTCGCCGCGCGGGCCTCCGGGAGGCTGGTCCCGGCGCTCGGGCGGGGCGAGACGCCGGTGCTCGGCGGGTTCGTCGGCGCGACGCGCGAGGGGCGCACGACGACGCTGGGCCGGGGGGGCTCGGACACGACCGCCGCGGTGCTCGGCTCGGCGCTGGGAGCGGAGGAGATCCAGATCTGGACCGACGTGGACGGTCTCATGAGCGCGGACCCGAAGCTCGTGGCGGCGGCCCGCACCCTCGACCGCGTGTCGTTCGCGGAAGCGGCGGAGCTGGCGCACTACGGCGCCAAGGTGCTCCACCCGGCCTCGATCGCGCCGGCGGTGCGGAGGGCGATTCCCGTGCGCGTGCTCAACTCGTTCCGGCCGGAGGGGCGCGGGACGGAGATCGTCGAAGAGACGGGCGGCGACGGCGCCTCGGTCGCCTCCGTGGCGAGCCGGGGAGGCCTGGCGACGATTCGCGTCACCTCCTCCCGGATGCGCGTCGAGCCGGGGCTGTTCTCCGCCGTGCTGGAGTCCCTCGATCGCCGAGGATCGGTCCCCGAGCTCATGGTCTCCTCGGAGGTTTCGGTGACGGTGGCGGTGCCGGACACCGCGGTCGTCGCCGAGGTGGAGAAGGATCTTCGGGAGCGCGCCCGGATCGAGATCCGGAGCGGCCGCGCGATCGTCTGCCTCGTCGGGTCGGGCTTGGCCAGGGAGGAGTCGGCGCGCCGCCGTGCCCTGGCCGCCCTGGCGGCGCTCGCGCCGGAGCTGGTGTCGATGGGCGGATCGGGGAGCAGCGCCGCCGCCGTGATCCCGGAGGACCGCCTGGGTGGAGCGGTCCGCGAGCTCCATCGGAGGTTCGTCGAGGACGGCGCGACGGGGGAGGGGAAGGCGTGAGGTTCGCTCTCGTCGGCTACGGGAAGATGGGACGAGAGATCGAGTCGGTCGCGGTCGCGCGCGGCCATCGCCTCGTCTCGGTGATCGACCCCGAGGGAGGATTCCCCCGCTCCGCGTCGGCGGTGTCCCGGCGCGCCCTGAGGGACGCCGAGGTCGCGTTCGAGTTCACTGAGCCGTCCGCGGCGGAGGAGAACGTCGTCGCGCTCCTCGAGGGGGGAGTGGCCGTCGTCTGCGGCACGACGGGGTGGGACGCCGGCGCGGGGCGCGTCGCACGCGCCGCGCGAAGGTCCGGCCGCGGGGTCGTGATCGCGCCGAACTTCTCGATCGGGATGGCCCTGTTCGCGGAGGTCGTCGCGGAAGCCGCCCGGCGTTTCGTCGCGGCCGGGCGGTACGACGCGTACGTGCTCGAGGCGCACCACCGGGCCAAGCTCGACGCGCCGAGCGGCACGGGGCGCAGGCTGGCGGCGATCGTCGCGGGCGCTTCGCGGAAGCCCGCGCCGGTCGTGGAGGGGACGCCGGACGGCGGCGTCGCGCCGGGGGCGGTGCACGTGGCGAGCGTGCGCGCCGGTCACGAGGCCGGCGTTCACACGGTGGGGTTCGACGGCCCGCACGACGTGGTGACGCTCACGCATCGGGCGCGGGGGAGGAGCGGGCTCGCCGCCGGCGCCGTGCTCGCTGCGGAATGGCTGAAGAACCGGGGGGGGGTCCACGAGTTCGGCGAGGTGATGCGCTCCCTGGTGAGGAAAGGAGGGCGGGCGTGACCGGTCTCTCGGATCGACGGGGGCCCGCTCTCCGCGGCACCCTCACCGCGCTCGTGACGCCGTTCCGAGACGACGGCGAGGTGGACGAGCGGTGCCTCGGCGACCTCGTGCGCTGGCAGGTGGCCTCCGGCGTGACGGGGCTCGTGCCGTGCGGGACGACGGGCGAGGGGGCCACATTGAGCGACGGCGAGCACGAGAGGGTCGTGGCGACCGTCGTCGAGGCCGCCGAGGGGAGGGTCCCGATCGTGGCGGGGTGCGGGACGAACGACACCCGTCGCACCGTCCTGGCCGCCCGGCGGGCGGCCGCCGCCGGGGCCGACGCCCTTCTCGTCGTCACCCCGTACTACAACAAGCCCAATCGCTCGGGGATGCTCGCACACTACCGGGCGGTCTGCGAGGCGGCCGGCCGGCCGGTCGTGGTCTACAACGTCCCGGGCCGCACGGGGCAGAACCTGGGCGCGGAGACGATCCTGCGCCTCGCGGAGCTCCCCGGCGTAGCGGGAGTGAAGGAGGCCTCGGGCAACCTCGAGCAGATCACGGCGGTCCTCGCGGGAAGGCCGGACGGCTTCGCGGTTCTCTCGGGAGACGACGCCCTGGCGCTGCCGACCGTCGCCCTCGGCGCGGACGGGCTCATCTCGGTCGTCTCGAACGAGGCGCCGGAAGAGACTTCGGCGATGATCGCGGCGGCGATCGCGGGCGACCTCGCAAGGGCGCGGGAAGCGCACTTCCGGCTGCTTCCGCTGATGCGGGCGAACTTCCTCGAGACGAACCCGGTGCCCGTGAAGGCGGCGATGGCGATTCTCGGGCGCGCGAGCGGGGCGGTGCGGGCGCCGCTCGGCCCTCCGGAGCAATCCACCGTCGCCGCCGTCCGAGCGGCCATCGAGAGCGTCGGCCTGCGGGGCGCGCGGTGAGCGACCTGGAGCGTCTCCGGGAGCGGATCGAGCGCCTCGCCGCGATTTCCCAGCCTTCGGCACCGGAGGCGCGAGATGCGGTCGAGGCCCTTCTCGATGCGCTGGAGCGAGGGGATGTTCGCGCCGCCGAGCCCGAGGGCGAGGGGTGGCGGGTCCACGAGTGGGTGAAGCGCGGCATCCTGCTCGGATTCCGGCTCGGCGGGGACCGCGCGCTCGACGGTCCGCCGGGGTTCCGCTTCCGGGACCGGGAACTCCTGCTCCCGAGGGAGGGCGACGCAGTCCCGGAAGGAATCCGGGTGGTCCCGGGAGGAACCGCGGTCCGCCGGGGCGCGCACCTTTGCCCGGGTGTCGTCGTCATGCCTCCGGCGTTCGTGAACGTGGGGGCGTGGGTAGGGCCCCGGACGATGGTGGACAGCCACGCCCTCGTCGGCTCGTGCGCGCAGGTGGGCGCGGACGTCCACGTCTCCGCGGCGGCGCAGATCGGCGGCGTCCTCGAGCCCGCGGGGGCCCTGCCGGTGGTCGTCGAGGACCGCGTCTTTCTCGGGGGAGGCTGCGGGATCTACGAGGGAACGCGGGTTCGCCGTGATGCCGTGGTGGCAGCGGGCGTGATCCTCACCCGATCCGTGCCGCTGTTCGACGTGGTCCGCGGGTCGGTGCACCGGGCCGAGGGCGCTGGCGGGCTCGTGGTTCCCGAGCGGGCGGTCGTGGTTCCCGGCGCGCGGCCCGTCGCGGGCGGGGCCGCGAGCGCGCTTGGAGTCCTGCTGCAGTGCCCGGTGATCGTGAAGTACCGCGACGCGTCCACCGACGTCGCTTCCGCCCTCGAGGAGGCCCTCCGATGAGCCTTCGCGCCGCCCGCCGCATGGACGGCATCCAGCGGACGCTGATCCGGCAGATCTTCGACTCGGCCCCGCCGGACGCCATCAACCTCGGCCTCGGCCAGCCGGACCTGCCGACGCCGCCCAGGATCTCGCTCGCGGGCGCGGGCGGGATCGCCACGGGGCACACGTCGTACACGTCGACGGCGGGGAGTCCGGCGCTGAGGGCCGCCATCGCGGCCCGCTACGCCCCGTTCGCCTCGGGCCTCGAGGACGTCGTCGTGACCGTGGGGTCCCAGGAGGCCGTGTTCGCCACGATGCTGACGCTCCTCGATCCGGGGGACGAGGTCCTGTATCCGGATCCGGGCTACCCGGCCTATCCGATCGTGGCGAGGCTGCTCGGTGCGGTGCCCCGGGCCTATCCTCTGAGAAGGGAGCGAAGATTCCGGATCGACCCCCGGGACGTGGAGCGCCTCCTCACGGAGCGCACCCGCCTGGTGATCGTCTGCTCCCCGTCGAATCCGACGGGTGCGGTGGACCGCGCGGAGGACCTGGCGCGGCTCGCGCTTCTGCTCGAGGAGCGGGGGATCGCTTGGCTCTCGGACGAGATCTACGCCGCCTTCGCCTACGACGGTCCGGCCCCGTCGCTCTCGGCGTTCTCGCCCGAGGGGGGGATCGTGGTGTCCGGGCTATCGAAGGATCTGAGCATGACCGGATGGCGCATCGGGTGGGCGGTGGGAGCGCGCGCCCTCGTCTCCCGCATCATCGCCGCCCATCAGTATCTCGTGACGTGCGCCCCGAGCGTATCGCAGGCCGCCGCTCTGGCCGCGATGTCGCCGGAGGCCGAAGCGGAGCGGGCGGCCTATGTCGAGACGTTCCGGCGCCGGCGCGCCCTCATGGCGGAGGAGCTCTCCCGCATCCCGGGACTGCGGTTCGATCTCCCCGACGGGGCGTTCTACTTCTTCGTGGACGTCTCGCGGTTCGGGCCCGCTCTCCCGATCTGCCGGCGCGTCCTCGAGCGCCGCAAGGTCGTGACGATTCCGGGGGCCGCCTTCGGAGAGACGTGCGAGGGCTGGATCCGGGTCTCGTATGCGGCGACGGAGGAGCAGATCGTGCGGGGCGTCCGCGCTCTCGGCGAGGAGCTGCGCTCGGTCTGAGGGGCGATCGGGGTCAGCGCGGTCCCGAGGCGGCCGACTCCTCCGCCTGCCTCGTCTCGATCAGCCGCTCGAGGCGAAGCGCCGCCTCGCGGACGGCCGCGCAGGTCTTCGGGTCGTCGTCCTCGTGCAGCGCCGCGTACTCGTGCAGCGCGGTGACGTCCTCGTCGGTGGCCACCGGCAGGAGGGAGCGCACCGCGGCGAGGCGTACGTCCTTCTCGGGGGACGTCATGGCCGATTTCAGGAGCGCGCGGCCTTCCCCGCCGAGCTGCGAGAGGGCGACGGCGGCCCTGTCCCTCAGCCTGGGGTCTCCGGTCAGGGCGCGCGACAGGTAGAACCGCGCCCGGGGATCTCCGATCCGCCCGAGCGCTGCGACCGCGACGGGCGCGACCTCGGGATCCTCGACCGCCGCGTCGATGATCGGAAGCACGGAGGCGAAGCTCCTCCTCCTGCCGAGCTCGGGGATCGCGAGCAGTCGCGCATCCCGCGTCCCGAACCAGACGCCGTCCTCGAGCGCGGGGAGGTAGGAGGGAGGGATGCCGCCGGTGACCGAGCGGGAGGCCGCGAGGAGCGTCTCGACGACCTCGGCCTTGTACGCGGGGGGGGCCTCCACAGCGGCCTTCCAGAGGGCGTCCATGCCGTGCTCGCCGAATACGGCGAGCTCCTTCCGGGCGCGCTGGCGAACCGCGTCGGGGGCGCCGTCGAGCCACGCGAGCCGCATCAGCGCGTTGGCTTGCTCGGGGATCGCTCCGGCCGCCGCCTTGGCCTGCTCCACCGCGCGGTCGGGGTCCGTCTCCGACGCTCGAGCGAGACCCAGGAGGAGCGGGATTCCGACGAACGCGACGAGGACGAACCGTCTCACGGTGCCTCCCCCTCCGGCGGACGCCGGAGCCGAGGCGGCCAGTATAGGGCGCACCCCGCCGGCGCGCTAACGGCCGAGCCCGCCCGGCCCTCCTTGCGAGCCGCGGCTCCGCGGCGCGCTGCCGTGGCGAGGAGCGAGCCGGGCGGCGCGCTCAGAAGCGGTACGTGAGGCCGCCGAGGAATCCCTCGTAGCTCGTCGTCTTCCGGACGCGCGTCGCGTCCTGGACGTTGTAGACCCCGTTCGCGCTGAGCGTCGCCGCCTTGGCGCGGATCTCCGTCGCGGCGCCGTCGTAGCGGGTGACCTTCACGCCGAAGAAGGCCTCCAGCTCGCGCCAGATCTTCCACCGGAGCGTGAGGTTCGAGTCGAGGACCTGCACGGTCGTCTGCTCGGAGGCTTGGATCTGGATGGGGATCTGGAGCTGCCGCAGCAACGGGAGGTACGGCTCTCCTTCTTCGTTGGTCGTCTCGAACTCCGGGAAGGGGGGCAGCGGGAAGTAGTCGATCGCCGGGGAGTTCAGGTCGACGAGGACGTAATAGGCGGAGGTTCGCGACGAGTACGACGTATCGGTCGTCCCGTCGAGGAAGGCGACGACGAGTCCCGCCTCGACCCGCACGCGGGGGTGGAGGGGAAAGTCGATCTGGAAGCCCACCTCGGGACCGTTCCCGTTGAAGCGGGAGATTCCGCTCGCGACGTCCGGGGCGGGAGCGAGGACACTGTCGGCCGGGATCGGGAAAAAGATGGGGGTGCCGTCGTAGACGGGGAACGCACAGTAATAGGTGGCGTCCGTGATCTGCCTGTGCGTGACGCCGCGCCACCCGAGGATCCACCGCAGGGTCGCGCGCTGGGACTCGAAGCCGATCCGGCTGTAGTCGATTCGGAGATCCCGGATCTCCAGGACCGAACCCGCGTCGTAGCCGTCCGCCAAGCCGTCGTCGAACACTCCGGCCATGAGGGGGTTGACGAAGAGCTCGCCGAACTGGAACACGCCGGGGGTATACGCGGAGCGGCGCTGGGTCACCTCGTGGGTCCACCAGGTGACCATGATGTCCCCGAGGTTGCGGGAGAGGGAGTATCCCGCCCGATAGCGGCCGCTCTCGCTCGACTCCGGCTCGATCGACGCCAGGCGCGAGTCGTACGAGTCGGTGACCGACGTCTGCAGGGCCGCGTCGAATCCCGCGCCGATCGCTCGAGGCAGCCAGGCGGAGGCCTCCACGACGACCCAGCCGATGCGGTCCTCGTCCTCCTGGGCGGCCGGCGTGGATTCGGCTTCCTCGGCGGCCGAGGCCAAGACGGGGGCCAGGGCCAAGCACAGGACCATGAACCATCCAGAATGCGCTCTCATCCAGTCACCTTCCGGCTTCGTGCAGCGCCGCGCCACGATGTCACCGTTGCGTGTACGAATAGGCGATCGCCTCGTCGGTCCCCGCACCGGATGCCGTGCGGCCAAGGACGGTACCGGAGACGTCCCTTCCGTCGACGACCAGGGTGCTGCTGAAGGCCGGCGGGTTCTGGGAGTTGTACAGCACCCACGTCATCGGGGTCTCGTCCTTCTTCGCCCGCACGACGATCGTGTCGCCGGTCGCGAGCTCGACGCCGAACGACGGGGAGCTGCCGGCGACGGCGGCCGGCGGGAACGCATTGGCGGAGGAGGCGTTCCCGAACCCCCCGATCGGGCATTTGCTCCCGTAGCTTGGCACGGCGGTCTGCGCGATCTTCGGGTAGATCAGGAACTCCCGGCTCGCCGTCGACACCCTCCTCCCGTTCGTCAGCTCCACGAGAACCACCGTCCTCGTCCCGAGAGTCGTGCTCACGGTGTCGGAAACCAGGATGCCGTTGTGGTCCCCGAGGGGAACGAGGGGGGTCGCGTCGTACTCGGTGACGCTCGCGAGCGCTCTCTCGTCCTCGTACAGGGCGTCCGACAGGAGGATCGGCGTGGGGCTTCCCGCGGGGATCTTCTCGATCGTCACCTGGTAGCGGAACGGGTAGCCGGCCGGAATGCGCGACTGTTCCGCGACCGTGGCCGGGACGTCGCACCACAGCCCGAGACTCAGGGAAGCCGCGCTGGGCGGTGCGGTGGGGGTGCTCAGGTAGTACGTGAGTGTCACCAGCTTGGCGTCCCATACGTCGTACACCGCGACCGAGGCGACGTTCCCCGAGAAATACACCTGAGCGTTCGCCGCCGACCCCTGGGCCGGCTGGTTCGTGTCGCACCCGCAAACGGCTGCGAGCAGCGCAATCGCGAACAAAGCCCCGCCCAATCTTCTACGCATCGTCTCGCGCCTCCATGAGCCGAATCGGTGGGAGAAACTACCCTGAACGCGGCGCGGGAGTCAAGGTCGGCGGCGGATCGGGCGGAGGGCTTGCGGTGAATGTTCCGCAAGGGTCGGCGCCCGCCGGCCCTGTGTTAGAATCCGCCCGCTCCCGGGGGAACCGCACGACGCCCCCGGCCGCGGGGGGCTCGGAGGAGGGATGTCCCGATACACCGTGGAGGATGCGGCCGCCCTAGAGTGCCGGAGGGTGGAGCGCGTGTACTCGGCGATGGCCCCGGTGTACGAGGCATTCTTCGATTGGGCGCTCGGGCCCGGCCGCCGCGCGGCCGTCGAGTCGCTCGGGATACGAGCCGGGGAGAGCGTGCTGGAGATCGGCGTAGGCACCGGCCTGTCGCTGCCGCTCTATCCCGGGGGATGCCGGATCGTGGGAGTGGACATCGCCGAGCCGATGCTCGAGCAGGCCCGGGCGCGCGCGGAGGCGCTGGGGCGGAGCGATGTCGAGCTGCGGAAGATGGACGCCCGGGAGCTCGCGTTTCCGGACGAGAGCTTCGACCACGTCCTCGCTCCCTACGTCGTATCGGTCGTACCGGAGCCCGAGCGCGTGATGGCGGAGACGTGCCGCGTGTGCCGACGCGGCGGCTCGGTCGTCGTGGTCAACCACTTCCTGAGCCGCAGCCGGCTCCTCGGCTTCTTCGAGCGCGCGCTGACGCCGATGAGCCGGTGGATCGGCTTCCGCATGGATCTGCCCCTGGAGGTCGTGACGGCCGCACCCGGCCTCGAGCTGGTCGCGATGCGGGGGGTGAACCTGCTGCGGCTCTGGCGCGTGGTGGAGATGCGGCGGCGCTGAAGCGGGCCCGGCCCGTCAGTGCTCCGGATCGCCGCCGCGGTGGGGAACCGGCCGGGAGGCGCGAGAGCGCGGCTCGCGCGGGCCCGCCCCCGACAGATCGCCGACGACCCGCATCTGCTTCCGCACGGCGGCAAACTGACTCTCGATCGTCTCGCTGGTGACCGCGTTCCTCGCGAGCATCTCGAAGGCGCGGAGTTTCTCGCGAAGCGCGGCGATCTCCATCGCGCGGCCCTCGAGCTCCAGGTCGGCCTCCCGGATCCGCTGGCGGAGAGCGGCGGTTTCCCGGGCCAAACGCTCCTTGAGAAGCGAGAGCTCCTCGCGGCACCGCTCGATCTCCCCGCGTCGCGCCTCGAGGTCCGCCTGCAGCTCCACCGCCCGCAGGCCGCCTGCTCGGACCATCCCGTACTGCACCAGGAGCTGCTCGTGCTTCATCTGGAGCTCCTGGTAGAGACTCAGGGGGAGCGATTCCCGGTGGGGCCTCGCGAGGGCGTGCGGGCGCTCCGGGGCGGGAGGAGGGTCCTCCCCGCGCCCGTCGAGGCCTGCCTCGGCGAGCGCCTGCTCGGAGACGAAGTACTCCGGGCCGTACCTGCCCATCCGCTTCTCGGCGCGCAACCTCCCGCTGCGGATGTACCGGCGAAGCGTCGTGACCGAGAAGGCGGTCCGCTCCGCAGCCTCCCGCAACGTCATGCGTTCCATGCCGGCGCTCCGTCTCGCGCCCGCTTCCAGGCGCGCCGCGTTTCTATCACACCGTCTCGGCGCGTTACAAGCCCGTCGAGCGCGGCCCGCGCCTCGGCGGCGGAGTTGCCGGGGCGGTTGCGGCGATGTACCTTCTGCGCGCTTTCCGGCGGGGCCGGAGGGGCGCGTGATGGGCGTGGACGGCGGCGTTTCGAAGCACTGGGCGGACGAGGCGGCGGAGCGGGTCCGGGACTCCGGGCGGCCCCCCGTTCTCTCCACGGGGATCTCCCCGTCGGGGGAGATCCACGTGGGCAACATGCGGGAGGTCCTGACCGCCGACGCCGTGTACCGGGCGCTCGGCGATCTGGGCGTGCCGGCCCGGCTCCACTACGTCTGCGACAACTTCGACCCCCTCCGGCGCGTGTATCCGTTCCTCGATCGCGGCGCGTACGAGCCGCTCGTGGGGAAGCCGATCTCGGAGATCCCGTGCCCGTGCGGAGGCCACGCGTCGTACGCCGAGCATTTCCTGGAGCCGTTCCTCGAGAGCCTGAGGCGGCTTCGCGTGGATCTGGAGGTCGAGCGCGCCGACCTCATGTACAAGTCGGGGCGGATGAACGCCTGCATCGTCGCGGCCCTCGAGGGGCGCGACCGCATCGCGGAGATCCTGAGGGACGCGACCGGAAAGGAGATCGACGAGGGGTGGTCCCCGTTCCTTCCGCTGTGTCCCGGGTGCGGGAAGATCACCGCCGGCCGGGTGAAGGGGTTCTCGCGGGAGCGGGAGACGGTCGACTACGCCTGCGCGTGCGGGTCCGAGGGCACGCTGCCGATGGCGGGCGGCGGGAAGCTGGTCTGGAGGGTGGACTGGCCGGCGCGCTGGAAGGTCCTCGAGGTGACGGTGGAGCCGTTCGGCAAGGACCACGCGACGCGCGGGGGGTCGTACGACACCGGGGTGAGGATCGTGCGCGAGGTGTTCGGGGGCGATGCTCCCCTCCCGATCCCGTACGAGTGGATCCGGCTCAAGGGCTCGGGAGACATGGCGTCGAGCAAGGGGAACGTCCTCTCCATCGGCCGCGCGCTCGAGCTGGTCCCCCCGGAGGTGCTGCGCTACATGGTCCTGAGGGAGCGGCCGCAGAGGACGATCGTGTTCGATCCCGGGTTGCCGCTGCTGCAGCTCGTGGACGAGGTGGACGACGCGGAGTCGTCCGGGCGCGACCGGAGGGCCGTCGCGCTCTCTCGAGTCGCGGGGTTCCGTCCGGTCGGCGTTCCGTTCAAGCACCTGATCGTGGTCGCGCAGGCGGCGGGGTTCGATCTCGGCCAGACGCTGGCCATCCTGGAGAGGACGGGGTACCGGGGAGTCGATCCGGATGCGGTCCGCGACCGGATGGAGTACGCTCGCAGGTGGCTGGCGGAGTACGCGCCCGAGGACATGCGCTTCCAGGTCCGGGAGGATGTACCGCAGGAGGCGGCGAGGCTGTCGGAGGGGCAGCGGAAGTTCCTCGGGGCGCTCGCGGGTCGGCTCGGGGAGGGGATGGGCGGTGACGAGGTGCACTCGTTGATCTACGAGGTCGCCGCGGAGACGGGGGGCCTGAGGCCCGCCGAGGCGTTCGAGGCCCTGTACCTGGTCCTCCTGGGCAAGTCGAGGGGCCCTCGGGCGGGCTTTTTCGTTTCGCTTCTCGGTGCGGAGTTCTGTGCGGGCCGCTTCCGGCAGGCGGCCGGGGGGATCCAGAGATGAGGAAGACGGCGAGGCTCGGCGTTCGAGGGGCGGGAGCGGCCGCGCTCGTGCTGGCGGTGTGGCTCGCGGGGGCAGCGTTGCTCGCCGCGGCGCAGGAGACGCCCCCGCCGGCGGAGCCGGAGGTGAAGGTGCCGGAGGTGAAGGTGCCGGAGGTGAGCGCCCCGGCGCAGGAAGTTCCTCCCGCGGCGGCGCAGCAGGAGCCGGAGCGGGCGGCGGCACCTTCCGTGAAGCGACCCGTTCGGACGTTCCAGGTGTACGCCGACAACTGGTACTGGCAGCCAGACGAGATCCGGGTCAAGAAGGGCGATCACGTCGTGCTGCGGCTGAAATCGTTCCGGGCTTCCCGGTCGTTCCTCCTGAAGGGCTACAAGATCGACGAGCTCCTTCCGCAGGACAAGGAGGTGAGGCTCGAGTTCGATGCGGACCGGGCGGGGACGTTCCCGTTCCGGTGCGGTCGGCCCTGCGGCGACGGGTGCGCCAAGCTCCGCGGGAAGCTGATCGTGGAGGAGTAACCCCGGGACGGGGCTCAGTCGCGGGTCCTGGCGGGGGCATCCTGCGAGGCCTTGGCACCGCGGCCGGGGTCGCCGGCGAGGGGCGAGGCGGAGAGACGGTCGGCGGCGTCCCGGGACACCCGCCGCAGGACCGCGTTGTGGATCTCCCAGGCCGTCGCGAGAACCCGGGCGGTCGCCTCGGAATGGCGGAGGAGGTCCGCGATCCTGGAAGGATCGAGCGGCACGCGCTCGCCCCCCCGGGAAGGGGCCAGGGCCGCCACCGCCTCGCCGAGGATCCGAAGGGCCTCCTCGACCGAGGGGCGCACCTCGGGCTCGAGGTCCCGCAGGAGCGCCGCGGTGCGGAACAGCTCCGGCGTCGGGCGCTCGCGGTCCTCCAAGCCGTTCTCCCAGTGGCTTCCGGTCAGGATCCACTCGATCGTGGTGTTGCCGATCCGAGCGAGCTCCATGAGGCGCCTCGGCTCCGGGACGACGCCGTGCTCGTACTTGTGGACCGCGGACTGCGTCGTGCCGAGAAGGCGGGCGAGCTCCCACTGCCGGAGCCCGGCCTGGGCCCGGATCTGCCGGATGCGCCCTCCGATGCCGCTCTTGTCGAGGTCGTGCATGCCCGAACGGCCCCCCCGGCCGCGCTCGCCGTGCGCGGGCGCCTGCGCGGGAAATATGGGGACCGCGGGCGACCCGGGCAAGCGAGGCCGTTCAGGCGCTCGGAGGGGCGCCGCCGTCGATGGCGGCGCGCTCGCGGATGCTCGCCGTGAGGGCGAGCCCCGCCAGGAAGAAGGGGAGGAGGGACAGCACCGCGGCCCTCTGGCTCCCGGTCGCCGCCGACACGAGACCGAACACGAGCGGCCCGAACATCGAGGCGAACTTGCCCGCGAGGACGTAGAAGCCGAAGAACTCGGATTCCCGGTCCCGAGGGCTGATCTGGGCCATGAAGGAGCGGGAGACGGCCTGGGTGCCGCCCATGCCGACGGCGGCGCCGCAGGCCATTCCCCAGAAGGCGGCGCGGCTGCGGGCGAGTGCGCCGAGGAGCACGACGGCGATCCAGAGGAGGAGAGTCAGAAGGATCGTCCGGCGTGGCCCGATCCGGTCGGCCAGGTGCCCGCAGACGAGGGCGCCGGGGAACGCGACGACGTTCAGGACGAGGAACAGCACGACCACCTCGGCGCTCGAGAAGCCGAAGGTGACCGTCGCGTAGATGGCGCTGAAGCTGATGACCGTCGTGATCCCGTCCGTGAAGAAGATCGAGGCGAGGAGGAATTTCACGACCTCTCGATGGCGTCGGAGGCGGGACAGGGTCCATCGGACGCGCCGGAAGCCGGCGGCGGCGATGTCCGCGGGAGAGCCGAGGCTCCCCGAAGGGCTCGCCCCGGGCAGCCAGAAGAAAGCAGGGAGGGCGAACAGGAGGTAGAACGCCGCCACCACGAGGAACGAGGCCTGCCTGGCGGCAACGGCGGACGGGTCGAGCGCTCCGGCGGCGTCACGGAGGGGTAGGCGCAGGAGAGGCAGGCACGCCGCGAGCGAGAGGAGCCCGCCCGCGTATCCGACCGCCCAGCCCCAGCCCGAGATCCGGCCGATGGTTCGCGGCGTCGAGACGTCGGGGAGGAACGCGTTGTAGAAGACATATCCTGCCTCGAAGCCGACCGTCCCGACCACGAAGAGCGACATGCCGAGCGCCACGTCGCCCGGGCCGACGAGCGCGAGCAGGGCGGTGGCGCACACCGTGAGGAGGGTGCTCCCGGTCAGGAGGGCCCTCCGGCGTCCGGAGTAGTCCGCGAGCGCGCCCACGTACGGCGAGGCGAGAGCCACGAGGAGCATCGCGAAGAAGTTCGCGAGCCCCCAGAGGCGGTCGCCCCGGTTGTCGGCCGCGCCGACGACCGCGTCCCGGAAGTAGACCGCGTACGCGACCGTGACGATCAGCGTCGCGTAGGAGGAGTTGGCGAAATCGAACAGGCACCAGGCCGCGACCCGCCGGGACGGGAGCGAGGAGCCGCGCAGGAGATGGCTCGTCAGCGGTCCCCCCAGTGGAGCTTCGTGCGGAGGACCTCGAAGAACCCCCGGCGGTTGACTCGCACCAGCCGGACGGGACGAGGATGGCGATCGACCCGGAGCGAATCTCCCAGCCGGAAGGGGAGGCCTACCTGGCCGTCGAGCGTCAGGTAGACGGCCTCGCTCGTGTTCCGCAACCGGACGTCGATCCGGACGGAGCCGGGCACGACGAGCGGCCGGTACGTCATCGTGTGGGGACAGATGGGAGCGATCACGAAGGCGTCCATGCGGGGATCGAGGATCGGCCCTCCCGCGGACAGGTTGTAGGCCGTCGAGCCCGTCGCGGTCGACAGGATCAGGCCGTCGCTCGTGTAGGTCGCGACCTCGTCGCCGTCCACGCGGACCTCGAGGGCGATCATCCTCGCTAGCGCGCCCTTCGTGATGACCGCGTCGTTCAGCAGGAGGTAGTCGCCCCGCTTCCGGCCGCGGGCGAGCAGGCGCGCCCGGAGCGCGCAGCGCTCCTCGATCTCGAAGCGGCCCGCGAGGACGCACTCGAGCCCCGGATAGATCTCCTCCTGCTGCAGCTCGGTCAGGAAGCCGAGCCCCCCGAAGTTGATCCCGAGGATCGGGACCCCCCTCGGCGCGGCGGCGCGGGCGACCGAGAGCAGGGTCCCGTCGCCGCCGGCGACGATGACGAGATCGGCCCCGTCGGAGAGGGTCTTGCGGACGACGCCGTCGCGCCGCCCCAGGGCGCGCGAGGTTTCCGTGTCGTAGCGCACGCGCACCCCGCGCGCCTCGAGCCATCGTCCGATCTCGTCGGCGATCCGCACCCCCTCCTTCGGCCCGATCTTCGCCACGAGGGTGACGCGGCGGATCGAGGACCGCGGGGACACGGCCCGTGCGGCGCTCACGGGAGGGCTCCGTGGACGGCCCGGAGGGCCTCCCGGATCCGAAGGTCCAGGGCCTCCGCGCCGAGCCCCGCTCCCGACGGCCGCACGTGCACGAAGAACTCCACGTTCCCCTCCGCTCCGCGCAGGGCCGACGCGACGACCCCGCTCACGCCGAGCCCTCGGGACGCCGCGAAGGCGACGATCCGGGCGAGGACCTCGGCGTGCAGCGCGGGGTCGCGCACGATCCCTCCGCGCCCCACCTTTCCCCGGCCGACCTCGAACTGGGGCTTGACGAGCGCCACGACCTCCCCGTCGGCGCCCGCGCAGCACGCCGCGACGGGAGGTAGCACCAGCTCCAGGGAGATGAAGGATACATCGATGACGGCCAGCGAGGGAGGGAAGGGGAGGTCGTCGGGCTTCAGGTGCCGGGCGTTGACTCCGTCGAGAACCGCGACCCTGGGATCGCTTCGAAGGCTCCAGTCGAGCTGCCCGCGGCCGACGTCGAGAGCGAGGACACGCCGGGCGCCTCGGTCCAGGAGCACCTGCGTGAACCCTCCCGTCGAGGCCCCGACGTCGAGGGCGTCGCGTCCCGCCGGGTCCACTCCGAGGGCGAGGAGCGCGGGCTCGAGCTTCCCGGCCCCGCGGCCCACCCAACGCCGCGCCGGCGCCACCTCGAGAGGGGCCTCGAGGGGAATGCGCTGCCCGGGCTTTTGGATCGTTGCCGAGTTCGAGCTCACGAGACCCGCGAGCACCAGCGCCTGCGCCCGCTCCCGGGTCGGGGCGATCCCGCGCTCGACGAGCAGAACGTCGACTCGCTGCCGGGGGGCTGCGGTCATCGGTCGCGCGCCGCGGCGAACCGCGCCAGGGCGCGAAGGGGTCCGCCGCCGAGTCCCGCCCGATCGAGCTCCTCGATCGCGCGGGCCGCGTGCCGCTGCGCCTCGATCCGCGAGGCCTCGAGCCCGATCCGGGCCGGGTACGTCGCCTTCCCGGCGCGCCGGTCCTTGCCCGGGGTCTTTCCCATCTCCTCGGCCGTGGAGGTCCGGTCGAGAACGTCGTCGGCGATCTGGAAGGCGAGGCCCATCTCGTCGCCGTAGCGCGCGAGGGCCTCCTCGACTTCCGGGGGGGCGCCGGCGTGGATCGCGCCGATCCGGGCGGCGGAGGCGAGGAGGGCGCCGGTCTTCCTTCGGTGGATCCACTCGATGCCCGACGCGTCCGGGAGGCGGTGCTCCGCCTCGACGTCCGCCATCTGTCCTCCCACCATCCCGGCGGGTCCCGCGCCCCGGGCCGCTGCGGCGACGGCCGCGGCCCGCCGCCCGGCGAGCCCCGCCCCCGGGGGCTCGGTCGCGAGCACCTCGAAGGCCAGCGTGAGCAAGGCGTCGCCCGCGAGGATCGCCTCCGCCTCTCCGAAGGCGCGGTGGACGGTCGGGCGGCCCCTGCGGAGGTCGTCGTCGTCCATGGCCGGGAGATCGTCGTGGATCAGCGAGTACGTGTGGATCATCTCGACGGCCGCCGCGGGGCCGGCGACGTCCTCGGTCCGCCCCCCGCAGGCCTCGCACGCGGCGACGACCAGGGCGGGGCGGAGGCGCTTGCCGCCGGCGAAGACGGCGTACCGCATCGCGCGGGCGAGGGTGGCGGCCGGCCCGTCGTCGGGGGGGAGGAGCCGGTCGAGCGCCTCGTCGACGCTCCGGGCGACCGGCCCGATCCATGCCATCGGGTTCAATGCCGCTCCTCGCCGGCCCGCTCGCGGTATTCGACGCGGCGGATGCTCTGGGCGCGTCCGGTCGCGGCGTCGATGTCGAGGAGGACCGCCTGCAGGCGCGGGTCTCCCGCGGCGGGCGAGAACCGGACGGGACGCTGCGTGAGGAATCGCTCGATCGCTTCCGTCTTCTCGACACCGATGACCGAGTCGTGAGGGCCGGTCATCCCCGCGTCGGTCACGAAGGCGGTCCCGCCGGGGAGGATCCGCTCGTCGGCCGTCGGCACGTGCGTGTGCGTTCCGAGGATCGCCGTGACCCTCCCGTCGAGATACCAGGCGAAGGCTGCCTTCTCGCTCGTCGCCTCCGCGTGAAAGTCGAGGACGACGACCCGCGTCTCCCGGGCGAACGACTGCAGGAGGACATCGGCGGCGCGGAACGGATCGTCGCTCGGCGGCATGTACACGCGGCCCATCAGGTTCGCCACCCCCACAGGGGTCCCGTCGCGCGCCTCGGCGAGGCAGCTGCCGCGCCCGGGGGTACCGTCGGGATGATTGGCCGGGCGGAGCAGGCGGGGGTGCTCGACGAGGTAGGGGACGATCTCCTTCCGGTCCCAGACGTGGTTCCCGGTCGTCACGACGTCGCATCCCGCGCGGAAGATCTCGTCGGCGATTGCCGGCGTGAGGCCGTTCCCTCGGGCTGCGTTCTCCGCGTTCGCGATCACGAGGTCCGGCCTTACCTCGGCCCGGAGGTGCTCGAGGCCGGAGCGGAGCACCCTGCGGCCGGGAAGGCCCACCACGTCGGCGACGAACAGGATTCTCACGCGGCTCCCCCCGCGGTCCCGGGGGCCCGGGAGGGGGGGAGGGCGGCGGGAGCACGCCCCCCCACCGTCACACCGCGTAGTGAACGGCCCGCATCTCGCGGATGACCGTGACCTTGATCTGGCCTGAATAGCTGACGTCGCTCTCGATGGCCCGGGCGACCTTCTTCGCGAGGGCGTGGGCGTCCTCGTCGGAGGTGGTCTTCGCGTCGAGCAGGACGCGGATCTCCTTGCCCGCCCTCACCGCGTACGCCTGGGTCACGCCGGGAAATCCGGCCGCGATCGCCTCGAGGCGGCGCAGGCGCTCGAGGAAGACCTCGAGGTTGTCCCGTCGGGCGCCGGGCCGGTTCTCGGAGATCCGGTTCGCGATCCGGAGAATCTCCGCCTCCAGGCTCGAGGCCTCGGAATCGGGGTGCAGGGCCTGGATCGCCTGGACCACCTCGGGGCCTTCTCCGTAGCGGCCCGCGATCTCCGCGGAGGACAGCGACGTGTGACCTGTGGCGCCCTCGTCCACGCGTCCGATCTCGTGGAAGAGGCCCGCCCTGCGGGCGACGTCCGCGCGCGCGCCCACCTCTGCCGCCATGTGGCCCGCCACGAGGGCGACCTCCGTGCAGTGCTGGAGGAGGCTCTGGCCGTGATGCGTGCGGAACTTCATGCGGCCGACGAGCCGGGCGAGCCGAGGGTGGGGGTCGGAGATGCCGAGGGCGAACGCCGCCTGGGATCCGGAGGACTCGACGATCTCGTCGATCTCGCCCCGGACCTTCGCCACGACCTCCTCGATCCTCGCCGGGTGGATCCGCCCGTCCTCGATGAGGCGCTCGATCGCGACGCGCGCGATCTCGCGGCGGATCGGGTCGAAGGAGGAGATGAGGATGGCCCGGGGAGTGTCGTCCACGACGACGTCGATGCCCGTTGCCATCTCGAGGGCTCGGATGTTCCGCCCCTCGCGGCCGATGATCCTCCCCTTCATCTCGTCGCTCGGAAGCTCGATGAATCTGACGGTGGTCTCCACGGCCTCCCGCACCTGGACGCGCTCGGTGGCCTGGACGACGAGCCGGAGCGCGTCGCGCTCGGCGCGGGCGCGCCCCTCCTCCTCGATGCGTCGCGCGAGGCGGGCGGCCTCGCGGCGCGCCTCCTCCTCGATGCCGGCCATGAGTTCGGCGCGGGCCTCGTCCTGCGTCAGGCCTGCGGTGCGCTCCAGCGATTTCCGGGCGTTCTCCGCCTCGGCCTCCGCGGCCTGCAGGCGCTCGCGGGCGGACTGCTCGTTCCTTGCGACCGCCACGTGCCGTCGGTCGAGGTCGCGCTTGCGGCGCTCGATCGAGGCCGCCTCCGTCTCGACCTCGCGGACGCGCGTCTCGACGGTCGCCTCTCGGGCCTCGATCTCGCGTTCCCTGCGGTCGGCCTCCTCCTCGAGGGCGAGGGTCTTCTCCTGCGCGGCGACCAGGAGCTCCTTGGCCTTGTTCTCTGCGTCCAGCCGCGATTCGGAGAGGAGGCGGCGGGCGGTCTCCCTCGCGCTGCGCAGGATCGAGCGGGAGGCCCAGGCGGCGAGACCGAGCATCGCCAGGGAAGCGACGATCCCGACGACGAGGGGAATCAGCGCCTGGTCCGTGTTCGGCTCCACCGCTCCCTCTCGGGGCCGCCGCCCGGGGGGGCGACGGCCCTCGTCCGACGCGCATGCGCCGCGGCGGAGGGCTCGCCGGATGCGATGGGGGACTCCGCTCGGGATCCGGACCCCCGCGCGGGCCGTGTGGGCGGTTCCTGATGAACCCGTGCTCCAAGCCGGGGGCGTGGGGGCGGCTTCAGGCTTCCCCTTGCGAGAGGGGCTTGCTCACCGCCGCCTGCCCACTACCCCCTACGATCCGACGTTGGCTCAAGAGAAGCTACCCATCACGCGCCCCGCAGGGGTCACCTCGTGCTCCGAGCTCCGTTCCGGCGTCTCCCAACGTTCCTCGAGCGATCGATCCGCCGCGCACGCCGGCGCGGCCTTGCCTCACTCGGCGAGAACCTCGTCGAGCGAGGCCACCAGCCGGGCCAGACGCCCCTCGAGCTCCCGGTCCTCCGGGATCTCCTGCGCTCCGGCCCGGAACCAGTCGTCCGTGATGTTCAGCGCCGCCAGGATCGCGATCTTCAGGGAGTCGGCCGTCCCCGTGCCGTCGCCGACCTCCTTCATCCTGCGATCGACCTCCTTCGCGAGGCGCTCCAGGTACTCGGCATCGCCTTCTCCCCGGAGGTGATACGTCCGACCGAAGATCGTCACGGGGGTCGGACGTCCTTCGCCCGCGTCGCTCATCTTTCCGCCCCCTCGCCCGGCAGCTTGCCGGGATCTCCGGGCGGCTCCTCCTCCTCGCGAAGCTCCCGGATCGCCTCGCGCAGGGCGGCTCGTACCTTGTCGAAGGTCTCTCCCCCCTCCTGCGCCGAGGGGCTCGCGCCTTCCCGCTCGAGATCGCCCACCCGCGCGCGCAGCGCGGCGCATTCCTCGCCGCGACGGTCGCACTCGGACCGTAGGCTTCGGATCCGTGCCACCGCATCGAGGACCCGGCTCTCGAGCGTCTTGACGGTCTCCTCGTTCATTCGCCCATCGGGGGCTCCGTTCCCCCTCGAATCCTGGCCCCGGCCTCCCGCTCGGCGGCCGCGATCAGCCCCGACCGGTACCTCTCCACTTCGGGGTCGGTCAGCGTCGCCTCGGACGGCTGAAGGATAACACGCACCGTGAGCGACGATTCTCCCTCGGCCAGCGGACTTCCCTCATAGCGATCGACCGCCTCGAACCTCACCGGCGCCGGGGCCGCGACACCCCGGAGGGCTGCGGTGAGCGCCGCGTATTCCTGTCCCGCGGAGAGCACGAACGAGAGGTCGCGGGTGACGGCGGGGAGGCGGGGCAGCGGCGCGTGGGCGCGCTCCTCGGCCTCGGCGGAGAGCAGCGTCGCGAGATCGATCTCCGCGACGAGGACGGGCGTCTCGAGGCCGAGGCTCGCGGCGAGGTCGGGGTGCAGCTCACCGCCCCAGGCCGCGTCGCCCGCGGCGGCGGAGGACCAGACGGCCGAGCGCCGCGGGTGGAGGCCGGAGAGATCGGACCGGCGGCGAGCCCACGCAATCCCGGGCTGCAGCGCCTCGAGGACCGTCTCCACCGCGCCGGCGAGATCGAAGAAATCGACCGGTCTGGGCCTTGCGCTGAAGTGCCGGGGCTCGCCGGCCCCCGCCCAGGCGATCCCCGCGCGCGGGCGCTCGTCCGGGAAGGTGTCGGCCTCGCGGCGGAGGAAGACGCGGCCGACCTCGAACAGCCGAACGTCCTCGGCTCCGTGCCGGAGGTTGCGATCCGCGGCGCGGAGGAGACCGGGAAGCACCGAGCGGCGCAGTCGGGCGAGGGGCTCGGCAATCGGGTTCGTGAGGACGATCTGTCCGGGGGCCGAGGCCCCGACGAACGCGTCGTCCTCCCCGGCGGCGTTCATGGCGTAGTTGAAGGCCTCGTGGAATCCGAGGCCCGCCAAGGCCGTCCTCGCCCGCTCCTCGGCCTCGACGAGGCGGTCGGGGAGGGGAGAGAGCCGGGCGGAGGCCGCGGCGACCGGAATCCTGTCGTAGCCGAGGTGGCGCCCGACCTCCTCGACGAGGTCGGCCTCCCGGAGGAGGTCGACCCGCCAGGTGGGCGGCGTCGCGAGAAGGGCGCCTCCGGGAGCGTCCTGGATCCGGATTCCGAGGCGCGCGAGGGCGTCCCGCGTCGCGTCGAGGCCCGGGTCGTACCCGAGGAGGCGGCGAACCCTCTCGGGGCGGAGGTGGAGGGCGCGCGGCGCGGCAGGGCGCGGGTGAACGTCGACGAGGCCCGGCGCCGCGGCGCCGCCCGCGAGCTCTTCCAGGAGGCGGACCGCGAGATCCTGCGCCGCCAGGACACCGTCAGGGTCCACGCCCCGCTCGAAGCGGTGGCTCGCGTCCGTCGCGAGTCCGAGTCGCCGGGCGGTGCTCCGGACGGAGCCCGGGTCGAAGACCGCCGCCTCGACCAGGACGTCTCTCGTGGAGGCCCGGATCTCGGTCGCCGCTCCTCCGAGGACGCCGGCGACAGCGACGGGACGGGTGCGGTCGGCGATGACGAGCACCTCGGGGCCCAGCGTCCGGAGGACTCCGTCGAGCGTTTCGATGGTTTCACCGGGGCCGGCGCGGCGGACCCGGATCTCCCCCCCCTCGATGCGGGCGAAGTCGAAGGCGTGGATCGGATGCCCGGTCTCGAGGAGGACCAGGTTCGACGCGTCCACGACGTTGTTGACGGAGCGGAGGCCGCATGCCTCGAGCCGGGCGACGACGCGCGCGGGGGAGGGGCCGACGCGGACGCCGCGCACGAGCCTCGCGGTGTACCGGGGGCAGAGGTCCTCGGCCTCGATCTCGATGTCCGCGGCGCCCGCCGCGGCCGGGCCCGGCGCCGGGGGCGGGGTGGGGCGGGGGAGAAGGGGGCGCGAGAAGGCGGCGGACAGCTCGCGGGCCACGCCGAGGTGGCCGAGGCAGTCCGGGCGGTTGGCGGGGACGTCGAGATCGAGCACCTCGCTCCCCGCCGCCCCGGACACGGAATCCACCGTCAGCCCGCGAGCCGTCAGGGCATCGGCGGCGTCCCGCGCGCCGAGGCCGTCGAGGTCCACGAGCTCTTCGAGCCAGGCGAAGGAGACCAACATGGCGAGCCTCCGGGCGCCGGGGGGCGGCCTCCTCAGGCGGGGAAACGCGCCAGGAATCGGATGTCGTTCTCCATCAGGAGACGCAGATCGTCGATTCCGTGGCGAACCATCGCGATACGATCGATGCCGAGGCCGAACGCGAAGCCGGTGTAGCGCTCGGCGTCGATGCCCACGGCCTCGAACACCGCGGGGTGGACCATCCCGGCCCCCCCCAGCTCCAGCCAGCCGGTCCCCTTGCACGCGCGACAGCCGCGCCCGCCGCAGACTCGGCAGGACACGTCGTACTCGCACCCGGGCTCGACGAAGGGGAAATACCCGGGGCGGAATCGGATCCGGACGTCGTCGCCGAAGAACCGCTTCCAGAGCGCGTCGATCGTGCCCTTGAGGTCGGCCATGGAGATCCCCTCGTCCACGACGAGCGCCTCGAGCTGGTGAAACATCGGGAGGTGCGTCGCGTCGAGGTCCCGGCGGTACACCCGCCCGGGGCAGACCATGCGGATCGGAGGCCTCCTGGCCTGCATCGTGCGGATCTGCACCGGCGAGGTGTGGGTCCGGAGCAGGAGCCCCCCCTCGACGTAGAACGTGTCGGTGGCGTCGCGCGCGGGGTGGTTCGGGGGGAGGTTGAGGGCCTGGAAGTTGTGGAAGTCGTCCTCGACCTCGGGGCCGCTCTCCACCGTGTAGCCCAGATCGCGGAAGATCCTCTCGAGCTCTCTCCGGGTACGGGTCACGGGATGGAGGGAGCCGCGCCAGGGGGTCCTTGCGGGGAGGCCGACGTCCAGCCCCCCCGCGGCGATCTCGGCGCGGCGGCGGACCGCCGCCGCCGCCGCCGAGGCCTCGGCGACGGCGGTCTCGATCCTGGTCTTCAGCGCGTTGAGGGCTTTCCCTGCGGCCGGCTTCTCGGCCGGGGGGAGGGACGCGAAGCGCCTGAGGAGCGCCTGCATCTCCCCCTTGCGGCCCAGGAACCGGACGCGCACCGCCTCGATCGCGCCGGGATCGCCCGCCGCGGAGGCGAGCCCTGCTTCGAACTCGCGCTCGATCCTCTCGAGGTCGCGGAACACCGCGGCCCCGTCAGGCGCCGGCCGCGGCCTGCCGCGCGGCGGCGACGACGCGGGCGAACGCCGCGGGGTCGTGGACCGCGAGGTCCGCGAGGATCTTGCGATCCAGGTGGACCCCGGCGAGCTTCAGTCCGTGCATGAGGGTGGAGTACGAGGTCTCGTGCAGCCTCGCCGCAGCGTTGATCCGGACGATCCACAGGCGTCGGAAATCGCGCTTGCGAGCCCTGCGATCGCGGAACGCGAACGCGAGCGACCGCTCGACCTGCTGCTTCGCGATCCGGTACAGCTTCGACTTGGCGAGATAGTACCCCTTGGCCCTCCGCAGGATCTTCTTCCTCTTGAGACGCCTCTTGTTGCCTCGCTTCACCCGGGGCATCGTCTTCCTCCTGGCCGTCGAACCTCCTCGGGCCCGAGCGGCGGGAATGCGGCGGCCACGACCGCCCCCGGAGGGGCGTGCGGGCGTCCCGGTCCGACCTCAGCTCGGAAGCATCCTCGATACGCGCTTCCGATCGGCGGCGGACACGAGCGCCGGCATGTCGAGACCGCGTTTCCTCTTCGTGGTCTTCTTGGTCAGGATGTGGCTCTTGAACGCCTTCGATCGCTTGATCTTACCACTCGCGGTCTTCTTGAACCGCTTCGCGGCTCCTCGGTGCGTCTTCAGTTTGGGCATGTTCCGGACCCCCGCGAGACCCGTCAGGGCTCGTTGCTCTTCCGCTCGACCATCTCCCGCGCCCGATCGAGGAACGCCCCGAGGCTCACCGCACCGAGGTCCCCCTCGCGACGGGAGCGGAGGGCCACGGTGCACGCCTCGGCCTCGCGGTCTCCGACGATCAGCATGAACGGGATCTTCTCGATCTGCGCCTGCCGTATCTTGGCTCCGATCTTCTCGTTGCGCGCGTCCACGCCCGCCCGGAGCCGGGCCGAGCGCAAGTCCTGCCGCACGCGCTCCGCGTACGGGACGGACCGATCCGTGACCGGCAGCACGCGCACCTGCTCGGGAGCGAGCCAGAACGGGAAGGCGCCCGCGCAGTGCTCGATCAGGATTCCGAGGAAACGCTCGAGCGATCCGAGCATCGCGCGGTGGATCATCACCGGCCGCTGCTCGCGGTCCTGCGCGTCGACGTAGTGCAGGTCGAACCGCTCGGGCAGGACGTAGTCGAGCTGCACCGTGCCGAGCTGGTGCTCCCTCCGCAGGGCGTCGAGCACGATGAAGTCGACCTTCGGCCCGTAGAACGCTCCGTCGCCCGCGTTGACGCGGAACGGCTCCCCCGTCGCCTCGAGGGCCGAGCGGAGCGCAGCCTCGGCCTCGTCCCAGAGCGCGTCGTCCCCGGCTCGCTTCTCGGGCCTCGTGGCGAGGAAGATCCGGACCTCCGGGAGACCGAAGAGGGAGTACGTCTCGAGGTACATCCGGACGAGGGACTCGACCTCCTCGCGGACCTGCTCCCGGGTGCAGAAGATGTGCCCGTCGTCCTGGCAGAACGTCCGGACTCGGGTGAGTCCCGCCGTCACGCCCGACAGCTCGTAGCGGTGCAGCCGCCCGAAGTCGGCGAAGCGGAGGGGGAGCTCGCGGTAGGAGTGGCGGCCTTCCGCGAACAGGAGGCAGTGCCCGGGGCAGTTCATGGGCTTCAAGGCGTAGGACCGGCCGTCGAGCTCCGTGAAGAACATGTTGTCGCGGTAGTGCTCGTAATGCCCCGAGCGCTTCCAGAGCGAGGCGTCGAAGACCTGCGGCGTGATGATCTCCGAGTAGCCGTAGCGGACGTACAGGTCGCGAACGTGGCCGACCAGCAGGTTGTAGATCGTCGTCCCCTTCGGATGGAAGAAGGGGCTCGCGGGGGCCTCGGGGTGGAAGGAGAAGAGGTCGAGCTCCTTCCCGAGCTTCCGGTGGTCGCGTCGCCGGGCTTCCTCGAGGAGCGCGAGGTGCTCCTTCATCTCGTCGGCGGAGAAGAACGCGGTCCCGTAGAGCCTCTGGAGCATCTTGTTCCGCTCGTCGCCCAGCCAGTAGGCCCCGGCGACCGAGAGGAGCTTGAACGCCCCGATCCGCCCCGTGGATGGGAGGTGCGGCCCCCGGCAGAAATCCGTCCAGGATCCCTGACGGTACACGGAAACCGTCTCGCCCCCCTTGGTCGCTGCGAAGTGGACCTTGTAGGGCTCCTGCTCCCTCTCGAAGAGGGCGACCGCCTCGTCCCGCGTCATCTCCAGGCGCTCGATCGGGAGGTCCCGCCGGACGATGTCCCGCACGCGATCCTCGATCGCCGAGAGGTCCGCGTCGCTGAACGGCTGCTCGCGGTCGAAATCGTAGTAGAAGCCGTCCTCGATGACGGGCCCTTGCGCGATCCTGGTCCCCGGGAACAGCTCCTGAACCGCCTGCGCCGTGGCGTGGGCGGTCGTGTGCCGCAGGATCTCGAGGGCTTCCCGATCGCCGGGAAGCACGAGCTCGACGGTGCCGTCGGCTAGGATCGGCCGCGACAAATCGACTAGGGTCCCGTTCACCCGCGCGGCGATCGCGCTCCCGGCGGCCTTGCCCCCCATCTCCTTCGCGAGGGCGAGCGGGGTGGTTCCGGCGGGCACGTCCCGGACGGACCCGTCGGGCGCCGTGAGCGAGATCCTGTCGGGGCCCTGGGCCATGGCGACCACCCTCGCGTCCCGCGCCCCCGGCCGCACCCTCCCGGAAGACCTCCTTCCGGGCGGAAGCCGTGAAACGGGGATGGTAGGCGCGCGCGGATTTGAACCGCGGACTTCTACCGTGTCAAGGTAGCGCTCTCCCCCTGAGCTACGCGCCTGCCGATGCTGTTCCGCCCCACCCGACACGCGACGGCGAGGCGAAGCGCGAAGGTAGCACAGCGTGCAACGCGTGTCAACGAAAGGAGTTCCGCCGCCCGGCGCTCCGCGCTCAACGGCAGGATGTTGTTGCTTCGCGTGGCCGCTTTCGATACCATTCCGCCGCCCGCCCGGCGAGGGGAAGTTCCCCGGGATCGCGGGCTCGGGACCGGGAATGGGGACGGTCTTTTGATCCGATTCCATCGGGGTAGCTTCCGGATCACGGTGCTGGACACCGGCACCCTGTGGCTCGACGGGGGGGCGATGTTCGGCGTTGTTCCTCGAACGCTCTGGGAGAAGGAGCGGCGACCCGATGACCGCAACCGGATCCTGCTGGGAATGCACGTCTTGCTGCTGGAGGACGGGCGGCGACGGGTCCTGGTGGACGCGGGAGCGGGAGTGCGCTGGGACGCGAAGGAGCGGGATCGGTACCGGCTGGAGCCTCGCGACCCGGCGGCGTGCCTGGCGGACGCGGGCCTCCGACCGGACCAGATCGACGTCGTCGTCCACACCCACCTGCACTTCGACCACGCGGGCGGCAGCGTCGGCCGGGCGGCGGGCGGCGGCCTGGAGCCCGCCTTCCCGAATGCGAGGCACGTCGTCCAGCGCGGCGAGCTGGCCTTCGCCCGGTCGGGCAACGAGCGGACGCGCGCTTCCTATCGCCCGGACGATTTCGAGCCGCTGGCGTCCGCCGGGATGCTGCAGCTGCTGGACGGCGACGCGGACCTCGGAGGGGGCCTCGCGCTGCGGGTCGCGCCGGGCCACACGCCGCACATGCAGGTTCCGGTGATCGCGACCGGCGAGGGGAAGGTCGCGTTCCTGGCCGACCTGGTGCCCACCACGAGCCACCTCCCGTACCCCTACGTCATGGGGTACGACGTCGAGCCGCTGCGGACGATCGAGAGCCGGAAGCGGATCTTGCCCGAGGCGGCGCGGGACGGTTGGATCCTCGTGTTCCAGCACGACGTCGAGACGCCGGTGGCGACCCTCCGCGTGGCGGAGGGAAGGCTCGGCGCGCAGCCGCTCGGAGACCTGGCGGCGGGCGAGGCCTCCGCGCGCGCCGCGGAACGAAAGGGCTCGGTCGACCCCGGGACGCTCCCGCGGGAGGTCTTTCCATGACCGATTGGAAATCGTCGCTCAGGGCGGATCCGACGCCGTGGCTGCTCGAGACCGCGTGCGCCCCGATCCGTCGGCGCGTGCTCACGGACATCCTGGACCGGGGCCGCGACGATCCCGACGTGCAGAAGGCCCGTCACGAGGCGGCGAGCTACCCGCCGGCGCTCCGGCTCCAGAGGCTTCAGAGGAAGGACGGCACGTGGGGGGGCGCGGTGCATTCGGGCGACGCCCGCAAGGTGCAGCCGAGCCTCGAGCACGGGCTGTGCTCCCTCTTCGAGTACGGCTGGGGGAGGGAGTCGAAGCCGGTGCGGCAGGGCGCCGCCGTGCTCCGCTCGTTCCTCGGCTCCAAGAGGGACCTCAAGCTGTACGAGTTCGCGAGGGTCGTGAAGGCGGACGACCGTCGCGAGCGGTACTACCGCTGGTTCCTGCGCATCCTGAGCCTCGGCCTGCTCATCCGGGGGGGATACGAGGACGACCGCCACCGCATGTCGGTGATGGAGCTGCTCGACCTGTGCGCCGGGTTCGTGGACGACCCGGTGTCGCGGAATCCCGTCGAGGAGATCGGAGCGAGCCACCCGCTGATCCGCGCTGCGGCCTGGAGGCGGGACTACCCGTTCCTGCCGGACCTGTACCTGACGCGGGTGTTCGCGTACTCGCCGTGGCTGCTGGACGGCGAGCTCGCGAAGATGAAGCTCAAGAAGATCTACGACTACGTGATGTCCGACACCTATCAGAGGCTGGCTCCCGATCTGGGCCTCGTGCGGACGGCCAAGGGCGCGATCGTCAAGGGGGGCGGGCTCCGGATCCGTCCGGTCGATTTCTATCAGAAGCACGGGGGGCTCGACGAGCTGCTCCACCACCTCGAGCTCCTGGCGAGGCTCGGACTGATCAACCGGTACCCAATGCTGATGGCCCATCTCGAGTGGATCCACGCGCAGCAGAGCCGCGAGGGGCGCTGGAACCTTCCCGGGAAGCTGCTCAACGAGAGCAGCCGCTGGACCGACATGATGCGAATCGAGAAGGACTGGCGGAGCCCCGCGCGCAAGGAGGCGGACCTGACGTTCCGGATGCTGCTCATCCTCAAGTACCAGTGGGAGAGGCAGGTCCGGATGCTGGACCGGCGCGACGACGGTTACACGATCTAGGCGGACTTCTCCGCCTCCGGAGCGGGCTGGGGGGGCGCCGCGGCGGCGGCCCGGAGGGACTGGGCATCGGTTCCCGACAGGCGGCCGAAGAACATCTTGCCCGCCGTCGTCTGGATGACGCTCGTGACGGTGATCTCGACGCTCCGCCCGATGAGGCTGCGGGCGTTGTCGACGACCACCATCGTGCCGTCGTCGAGGTAGGCGACGCCCTGGTTGGGCTCCTTTCCCTCGCGCAGGATGCTCACCTTCATCGACTCGCCGGGCAGGACCACCGGCTTGATCGCGTTCGCGAGCTCGTTCAGGTTGAGCACCTCGATCCCGCGGAGCGACGCGACGCGGTTCAGGTTCAGGTCGTTGGTGACGAGCTTGGCGTGCGTGCGCCGGGCCAGCTCGATGAGCTTCAGGTCGACCTCCCGGACCTCCGGGATCTCCTCCTCGGAGAAGACGACGCTCGCCGACGCCGCCTTCTTGAGGCGCTGGAGAACCTCGAGGCCCTTCCGCCCTCGGGCACGGCGCAGCGGATCCTGGGAGTCCGCGATGTACTGGAGCTCGCGCAGGACGAAGGAGGGGATGACCATCCGGCCCTCGAGGAACCCGCTCTCGCAGACGTCGGCGATCCGGCCGTCGATGATGACCGAGGTGTCGAGGATCTTGACGCTGGGGGTGTGCGCGCCGTCCCGGCCGAGGACGGACGCGACGTCTTCTCCCCGGAGCGCCGCAGCAAGGCGGGCTCCGGCGAACCCCCCTGCGTAGAGCGCGATCAGGTAGACGAACGGTCTCAGAGGAGCCGTCGCCAGCCCCCCGCTCCCCTCGGGGAGGATCCGGACCACGACCACCCCGACCAGCCCTCCGACGAGGACTCCGAGGGCCGCCCCCGCGACGGTCCAGATGTCCCGGGTGCGCAGTACCTGCTCGGCGGCGAGCGCCGCGAGGGCGAAGGCGAGGCCGGCGAGGAGGCTCCCGAAGGGTCCCGCCCACGTGTCGCCGAAGGCCGCGGCGGGGCGCAGGGCGAGCGCGAGCAGGAGGCACATTGCCACCAGCGCGCCGCGAGCCAGCCACCGACTCATGGTTTCCTCCCGCGGGGCGCGATCCCACGCCCCGAGGCGATTATACGCGGGCGGCCCTGCGGGTCCCGCGAGGGCTCACGATTCCATCCAGGCGGCGTTCTCGAAGCGGGTGAACTCCCGCAGGAATACGAGATCCACGGTATCGGTCGGGCCGTTCCGCTGCTTTCCGATGATCAGCTCCGCCTTGCCGCGCAGGTCCGGGTCGAGCTTCTTGTAGACCTCCTCCCGGTAGAGGAAGAGCACGACGTCGGCGTCCTGCTCGATCGCGCCGGACTCGCGGAGGTCCGACAGCTGCGGCCTGCGGTCCCCGCTGCGCTGCTCGGGGGCTCGCGAGAGCTGGGAGAGCGCGAGAACCGGAATCCGGAGCTCCTTCGCCAGCTCCTTGAGCGACCGGGAGATGTCCGAGATCTCCTGCTGCCGGCTCTCGTATTGGCCGCGGCCGCTCATCAGCTGGAGGTAGTCGACGATGAGGAGGTCGAGGCCGTGCTCCAGCTTCAGGCGCCTCGCCTTGGCCCTCGCCTCCATGACCCCCAGGCCTGCGGTGTCGTCGATGAAGATGCGCGATTCCGAGATCTCGCCGAACGAAAGGGTGATGCGCTTCCAGGCTTCCGGATCCAGGCGCCCGGTCCGGAGACGATGCGCGTCGATCCTCGCCTCGGCGCTCAGGAGGCGGAAGAAGAGCTGCTGCTGCGACATCTCGAGCGAGAAGACCCCGACACTGCGCCCCTCGCGGAGCGCGGCGTGCGCCGCGATGTTGAGGGCGAGCGCGGTCTTTCCCATGGCGGGGCGGGCGGCGAGGATGATCAGGTCGGACGGCTGCAGCCCCGCCGTCAGCTCGTCGAGGTACTGGTATCCCGTCGGGATGCCGGTGATCAGCTCGCGCTTCTTGGTCAGCTCGTCGATCACCGCGAAGCTGCGCTCCGCGAGGAGCTTGATCGGCTGGAATCCTCCCCGAAGGCGGTCCTCGGCGACCCGGAAGATCTCCTTCTCCGCCTCGTCGAGGAGCTCGTCCGCCTGGCCTCCCGGCCTCAGGGCGGACTCGAGGATCTGCTGCGCGGAGCGGATGAGCTCCCGGCGCACCGAGGCTTCCTTGACGATCCTCGCGTAGTGCTCGACGTTCGCCGACCGAGGGACGGCGTCGAGGAGGGTCGCGAGGTAGGCGACGCCGCCGGCGGCCTCGAGCTCCCCGGTGCGCTCGAGCTCGGACCGCACCGTGACGAGGTCGAGGGGCGCTCCGGATTCGGAGAGCGTGACGACCGCCCCATAGATCTTGCGATGGCGGGTGGAGTGGAAGGCGTCGGGCCGCAGGATCTCCTGGACCCTGTGCACCAGATGGTTGTCGAGGAGGACGGCGCCGAGCACGGAGCGCTCCGCGTCCTCGGAGTGGGGAAGGGAATCGGTCCCTAGGTTCGGCGCCATGTCATCGGGGTGCCGCGAGCCCGTCCCGCCGGCGCGCGGATGGTAGCACAACGCGGGGAGGCGGGCCGGGTGTCCCCGGAGATGGTAGGCTTCGCGGGGCCACGCGGGAGCGGCCCGGGGAGCGCGGGATGCTCGGCTCGGGAAGGGCGAGGTCGCGGGTGGCGGCGGCTGTGGTTGCGGCGATCGCCGCGACCTTTCCCGTCGGCTCGCCCGGCGGTGCCGGGGACGCCGGCCCCGACCAGGGCCGCGACGCGCGATTGCGGGCGATGCGCGCCGAGATCTCCCGGCTCGAGACGGAGCTCGAGGGGCTGGGACGCCGGGAGGCGGGGCTGCTCGGAGATGTGGCGAGGCTCGGCGCGGAGCTGCATCTCCGGGAGGAGGAGGAGCGCGCCGCGGCGCTCGTCCTAGAGACGGTGACCTCGGCCGTCGAGTCGCGGACGGCGGATCTCGAGCGGCTGGAGCGCCAGCAGGCCGAGCGGTCGCGCTACCTGGCGTATCGCCTCCGGGAGACCTACGAGGCGGGCTCCTCGGCCGAGCTGCGCCGGGTCCTGACCGAGGAGAGCGCCGACTCGCTGCTGCAGGGCTTCCGCTACGCGGCGTACCTCGGCGAGCGGGACGCGCGGCTTCTCCGCGAGTTCCGCGAGGACGCGGCGCGGGCGCGCGCGGAGCGGGAGGCGCTGCTCGCCGAGCGTTCCCGGCTGGAGCGATCGAGGGAGGAGGCGCGGCTCGCCACGGAGGCTGCGGCGCGCAGCCGCGCGGAGCGGGCGAAGCTCCTGGACGGAATCCGGCTCGACCGGGGGAAGCACGAGGCGGCGCTGGCCGAGCTGGCGGGGGCCGCCCACGAGCTGGGGGATCTCGTCTCCGGTCTCTCCGGCTCGGGGGCGGTCCGGCGTCTCGACGTCCGGAGGTTCCGCGGTCTCCTCCACCGGCCGGTCGCCGGCGCGGTGTCGGAGGGGTTCGGGGAGATCGTGCACCCGCGTTTCAAGACCGTCGTCCCGCATCCCGGCTTCGATTTCGAAGCGGAGGCGGGAACGCCTTTCCGCAGCGTGTTCGAGGGACGGGTCGCCTTCGCCTCGTGGCTCCACGGGTACGGCCTCACGGTGATCGTCGATCACGGGGGCGACGTCATGTCGGTCTACGCGCACGCCTCCGCGCTGACGGCCGAGCCCGGGCAAGAGGTGCTGGCCGGCGACGTGCTCGGCTACGTCGGGGATTCGGGCTCGCTCCGCGGGCCGTACCTCTACTTCGAGATCCGGGAATCCGGGCGTCCCGTCGATCCGGCGGAATGGCTCTCCCGGAGCTGAGATCGGTTGCCAAGCCCCCGGCGGGAGTGTAGCTTGTGCGCGAAGGCGCCCGGCCGGCCGGGCGAGGGCCATCGACGCATGAAGGCGAACCGGATCACGCTCCTCGTCCTCTCGGGATGCCTGGTCCTGGCGCTGCTCGGCGGCAGCGTCGCGGCCAAGATGGGGCCCCGCGAGGGGTCGTTCCGGCAGGCGCTCCTCTTCTCCGAGGTCTTCTCCCTGGTGGTGGACAACTACGTGGACCCGGTGGATCCGGAGGGACTCCTGGAGGGGGCCCTCCGGGGAATGATGTCGGGCCTCGACGCCCAGGGGGCCTATCTCTCGCCCGAGGAGGCCGCCCGGTACCGGGAGGCCCCGGAGGCCGGTCCGGCCGATCCCGGCGTGTCGGTCGTCAAGGGGTACGGGGCGCTGGTGATCGTCGCCGTTTGCGCCGGATCGCCGGCCGCCTCGGAGGGGCTGGCACCGGGGGACCAGATCCGCCGGATCGATGACCGGCCGTTGCGGGATCTCTCCCTGGCACAGGCGGTTCGCCTCCTCCGCGGGAGGCCCGGAACCGAGGTGAAGCTGGACGTCCTCAAGATTCGAGACGGTTTCCAGAGGGCGGAGGTGAGGCTGGCGCGGGCCCTGAGGACGTCCCCGCCTCACGAGGTCGAGGTGAGGGACGGCGTGACGGTGCTCCACGTTCGCGATCTCGCGCGGATCTCCGCCGACGCCGTGGCGGCGGACCTGGAGCGGGTGGCGGGCTCGGGGACCGGGAAGCTGCTCGTGGACGTGCGGAGCGTGGCGGACGGGAGCCCCCGGGACGCAGCCGGGCTCGCGGGCCTGTTCACGACCGGCGATCTGCTGACGCTCCGGGATCCCTCCCGGAGAGAGGTCGAGACGATCCGAGCGCCCGGTCCGGGAAACGCATGGCCCGGCCCGATCGCCGTGCTCGCGAATGCGGGAAGCGCCTCGGGGGCGGAGGCCCTGGCCAAGATCCTGCAGACGCGCCGCGGGGCGATCGTGTACGGCGAGCCGACCTACGGGCTCGGGGCGGAGCCGCGGCTCTTCGATCTCCCGGACGGATCGGCGCTGCTTCTCTCGGCGACGGTCTGGGAGACGGCGGAAGGGTCGACGTGGAACGAGGAAGGCATCGTCCCGAACCGACCCATCCGGTCGACCGCGAAGCGGGAAGAGGTGGACGAAGACGTCCTCCGGAAGGCGATCGAGGACTTCGCGGCGCTCGAGGCCGAGAAAGCCGCCTGAGCGCGTCGCGAGCGGGAGGACCGGCTTGCCGAAGCGCCCCGCCCTGGTCGTCCTCCTGGCGGCTCTCCTGCCGGTGAGCGCGCACGGTATCGCGGGGACCGCCGGGGGCCCCGTGCCCGACCCCGCCGTGGACTCGACCGCGCGGAGAGGCGACGCCTACTTCCATCTGATCCGATCGCGGCTGGCGGCAGGGCAGGGCCGGCTCTCGGAGGCCCTCGCGGAGATGCGAGAGGCGATCGAGACCGCACCCGAATCCGCCGAGCTTCGCGGCGAGTCGGCCGCGCTGCTCCTCCATCTCGGGAAGGAGTCTGAGGCGGAGGAGGAGGCGAAGCTCGCCCTCGCGATCGACCCGAGCGAGTCTTCCGCGCTCCGGGTCGCCGCGGACCTCGATGCGCATCGGGCCTTGAGCCCCGAGGGCGATCCCGAGGCCCGCGATCGTGCGATCGCCCTGTACGGGGAGATCTCCCGCCGGAAGGACGCCGACGACGAGATCTTTCCGGTCCTGGCGCGGCTTCGAGCCCTGGCGTCGGATCCGGAGGGCGCGGTCGCCGCGGCGAGGAGCTTCGCCGACCGCCGCCCGGGGGATTCCGCGGCCGCCAGGCTCCTGGCGCAGTACCTCGAGCGAGACGGCCGGAAGGACGAGGCCCTGGAAGTCCTCGTGGCGTTCTATGCCACGAACCCCGACGCGGAGGAGATCCTCACGACCATCGGAGATCTCGCGCGGGAGACGGGGCGCTGGGACCCGGTCGTGGCGGCCTGCTCGCGGGTGCTGGACGCGGAGCCCAACCGGCCGGCGCCCCGGGCTCTCAGGGGCGAGGCGCTGCTTCGTCTCGGGCGGGAGGTCGAGGCCGTCTCGGACTTCGAGTCCCTGCGCGATCTGGTCCCGGACAACCGGCTGGCGATGTTCCAGCTCGCGACCGCGTACGGCGAGGTCGGACGGCTGGCCGATGCCGTGGAGATCGCTCGAAGGCTCGCCGCGGAGCTCCCCGGCCACTCCGGGATCCAGTCGTTCCTCGGAGAGATGCTCGGCCGGCAGGGGGACCTGGAAGGGGCGGGGGCGGCGTTCCGGTCCGCGATCGCGGCGATTCGCGAGGGGGAGCCGGAGGGCGGCGAGCGACGGGACGGGGTTCGGCGCCGCATGGCGTCGCTGCTGCTGGAGCGCTCGCGAGTGGCGGAAGCGGAGCGGGTGGCCAGGGAGCTCGAGGCCCCCGAAGCGGCCGAGTCGCTGGAGCTCCTCGGGAGGATCGCGCTCGCCTCGCAGGACGGCGCGCGAACCCGGGAGATCGCCAGGAAGCTCCGCGATCGGGGCGGCGACGGGATCGCTGCGCTTCTCGAGGCGGAGAGCTGGGTCCTGGAGGGCCGGGCCGACCGGGCTCGCGTGCGCTTCGGAGAGGCGGAGTCCCTCCTGGGGCCGGGGGTTCGGGAAGAGGCCGCGGTGTCGTGGGCTTCGGCCGGCCGCCCGGACGAGGCGGAGCGGGTGCTCCGCGCGTGGGCGCTGCGGGAGCCGCAGAGCGCGAGGGTGAGGTTCCGGCTGGGCGCCCTTCTCGATCAGGAGCGGCGCTACACGGAGGCGGAAGCGGAGCTGCGCGCAGCGCTCCGGATCGAGCCCGGCAACGCGAACGTCCTGAACTACCTCGGGTACAGCCTCGCCGATCGCGGCGTCGCGGTGGAGGAGGCGCTGGGGCTCATTCGGCGCGCGGTGGCGAGCGAGCCCTGGAACGCGGCCTATCTCGACTCGCTCGGATGGGCTCTCTACCGGCTCGGCAGGTTCGAGGAGGCGCGGGTTCCGATCGAGCGCGCATCCCGGGACTATCCGTTCGATCCCACGGTCCTCGAGCACCTCGGCGACGTCTACCGCCGGCTCGGCGAGCCGGAGAAGGCCCGCGCGATGTGGCGGCGCTCCCTCGAGGCCGGCTCCGAGAACGCGGATGCGATCCGCGAGAAGCTCGCGAGCGGGCTGCCCGCGGAGGGGGGCGTTCTCCGGGGGAACGGCGACGGTCGCGGCGCGCCGCCGCCTGCCGGCCGGTGATCCGCCGGGCGGTTCTCCTTGCGGCGATCGCGGCGCTCGCCGCCTCGGCGTGCGTGGGCCGCCGCACCGGGGGACCGGAGCGGACCGCGCGGGTCGCGTCGTACCGCGCGTCGATCGAGACCGGGAGCGGAGAGGGCCGGAGGTTCCGGCTGCTCCTCTGGGTCGGCGAGCCGGGGAGGCTGCACGCGGAGGCGCTGTCCCCTTCGGGGTGGCCCGAGGTGGTCCTGGACGCCGGCGGCGGCCGACTCTCGGTGTCGGTTCCTCGTCGGGGGCGCGCGTACGTCGGGGAGGGGAGCGCGGCGATCGTGGAGCGGCTCCTGGGAGCTCCCCTCTCGATCGAGGATTTGACGCGCGCGATCCTCGGCGGGGAGGTCCGCGCCGCTCCGGGAGTCGAGATCGAGCGGATCCCGGCGGCGGGCGGCGGCCTCCCGGAGCGGATGGTCATCCGAGCCGGGGGCCGGGGGCTCCGTCTGGTGCGTCGCGGCGTGCGGACGGCGGCGCTCGGCGAGGGAACAGGGACCGGAGCGCCCCCCGCGGGGCTCGCGGTGCTCCCGATCGAGAGCCTGGGTCCGGACGATCTGCCCGGGCTTCCCGAGACTGCGCAGGGGGGGACGCGGTGAGCGCCTCCGGTCTCGAGGTCCGCTGCCCGGCGAAGGTGAATCTCTCGCTCCGGGTCGGCACCCGAAGGCCCGACGGCTACCACGAGATCCGAACGGTCTTCCAAGCGGTCGATCTCTGGGACTCGTTGCGCGCCCGTCCGTCGGAGAGACTCACGCTGGTGTGCGACGATCCCGGAGTTCCGTCGGGGCCGGAGAACCTCGTGCTTCGCGCCGCGGAGGCGCTGCGGCGCGCGGCGGGGAGGGCGGCGGGGGGGGCGGCGCTGCGGCTGCGGAAGAGGATCCCGGTGGCGGGGGGGATGGGCGGGGGGAGCTCGGATGCGGCAGGAGCGCTCGTCCTCCTCAACCGGCTGTGGGGCCTCGGCCTCGTCGGGGCAGATCTCGAATCGCTGGCCGCGGAGATCGGATCGGACGTGCCCTTCTTCCTCCACGGGGGCGTCGCGCTCGGAGAGGGAAGGGGCGAGCGGCTCACGGATCTTCCCTATCCGGGGGACCGGCTTCTCCTCCTCGGGGTGCCCCCCTTCGGCGTGTCGACCCGCGAGGCGTACGACGCGTTCGACCGCGATTTGACACGCTCTTCCGACGATGGTAGCTTTCCGCGTTCGCGAAGCGGTAACCCGCCTGAGGAGAACGACTTCCGGGTCGGCCCCAACGATCTGGAAGCCGGGGTCGTCGCCCGCAGGCCCGAGCTCTTGGAGTTTCGAGAGGAACTCGGGCGGTCCGGGGCGGCGGCGGCGCTCCTCTCGGGAAGCGGCTCGACGGTCTTCGGCGTGTTCGACGACTCGCGCGCGCTGCGCGAGGCGGTGGCGTGCCTCGGATCGCGGTTCGCGCGGTGGCGGGTCTTCGGGTCGCGAACGGTGGCGTGCGGCGTCCGCTTCGGCGGGAACGACGGGGCCGACTGAGGCCTGAAGAGGGAGTCTCGAACGTGGAGATCACCCAGGTGAAAGTCTTTCCCGTCCACGAGGACAAGCTGAAGGCGTTCGCCTCGATCGTCATCGACGAGTGCTTCGTGGTGAGCGACATCAAGATCATCCAGGGGGCCGAGGGGCTCTTCGTCTCCATGCCGAGCAAGAAGCGGAAGAACGGGATGTTCCGCGACATCGCCCACCCCTTGAACAGCGAGACCAGGAAGAAGATCGAGGACCGGATCGTCGCGAAGTACCGCGAGGTCCTGGCGGAGTCCGGCGAGACGCCGCCGGGGGACCTCCGGGCGATCCGCGAGGCGTCGGAGAACGGGGCGGACGGGGCGGAGCCCCTCGCTCCGCGGGAGGAAGACGGCTCCCCCTGGGCGTGAGCCGGGGGCGGGGCGTTTGCTGGGGCGTCGTCAAGTGGTAAGACACGGGTCTTTGGAACCCGCATTCGGAGGTTCGAATCCTCCCGCCCCAGCCATCTAGGAGCGGGGAGACGGGCGCTGCGGCCATGAAGAGCGAAATGAAGGTGTTCTCCGGGAACGGAAACCCGCGGCTCGCGCAGGCGATCTGCGACTACCTGCGTCTCCCGCTCGGGCAGCTGAAGCTGAGCCGCTTCAGCGACGGAGAGACCTACTGCCAGGTGCTCGAGAACGTCCGCGGGACCGACGTCTTCGTCATCCAGCCGACGTGTCAGCCGGTGAACGACAACCTGGTCGAGCTGCTGCTCATCGTGGACGCGCTCAAGCGCTCGTCGGCGGCGCGGATCACCGCCGTCGTCCCGTACTACGGGTACGCGAGACAGGACCGGAAGGACAAGCCCAGGGTCCCGATCTCCGCCAAGCTCGTGGCGGATCTTCTGCAGGCGGCCGGCGTGCAGCGCGTGCTCGCCGTGGATCTCCACGCCCCCGCGATCCAGGGGTTCTTCGACGTCCCGGTGGACCACCTGCTCGCGGCGCCGGTTCTCCTCGAGTGGATCGCGCAGGAGCGGTTCGAGAGCCTGACGATCGTCAGTCCCGACGCGGGCGGGGTCGAGCGGGCGCGGTTCTTCGCCCGCAGGCTCGGGGCCTCGCTCGCGATCATCGACAAGCGGAGGATCGAGGCGAATGTCGCGGAGACCATGAACGTAATCGGCGACGTCCGCGGCCGGACCTGCGTGATCGTCGACGACATCGTGGACACCGCGGGGACCCTGGTGGGGTCCGTGGGAGCCCTGAAGAAGAACGGCGCCGGTTCCGTGTCGGCCTGCTTCACCCACGCGGTCCTCTCGGGCCCGGCGATGGAGCGGCTGGCCGCGTCGGACCTCGATCGGGTGGTCGTGACCGACACGATCCCCCTGGCGCCGGAGAAGGCGGCGAGCGGGAAGATCACCGTCCTGTCGCTCGCGAACCTTCTCGGCGAGGCGATGGCGAGGATCCACGGGAACTCGTCGGTCAGCTCGCTGTTCGTGTGACGACGGCTGCAGTTCGGCCGCGGGGGACAAGGATCCGCCCGTTGCGGCCGCGGGCCTCGCGAAGGAGGCCGGCAAGGATCCCACGGGCGAGACGCCCCGTCCGTCCCCGCCGGGCGCGGACGGTGCGGGGCGAGAGAGAGAGCGGATGCCATGATCACAGACATCGTCGTCGACGTCGTGCCTCGGACCGATCTGGGAAAGAACGCGAGCCGGAGGTACCGGCGGGCCGGGAAGGTCCCCGCCGTGATCTACGGCGCCGGGCAGCCGGCGGTCTCCGTGCTGGTGGACCCGCACAGGGTGGACGAGATCCTGAAGCTCGAGGCGGGCCGCAACACGATCTTCTCGCTGAGCGTCTCGGGAAAGAGCGAGGCGGGTGCCGTGATGATCAAGGCGCTCGACCGCGATCCGGTGACCGACGACTACCGCCACGTGGACCTCGTGCGCGTCCGGCTGGACCGGGCGGTGCACGTGAAGGTGCCCGTGCGTCTCCTCGGCCTGGCCGAGGGGGTGAAGAACGAGGGCGGCGTCCTGGAGTTCGTGATCCGGGAGATCGAGGTCGAGTGCCTGCCGAGGGAGATCCCAGAGCACATCGACGTGGACGTCTCGGGGCTCCACGTGAACCAGGGGATCCCGGTGAAGGACCTGCGGCTCAAGGAGGGCGTGAAGATCCTCGGCGACCTGGAGGGCGTCGTCGTGGTCGTCGCTCCGCCTCGCGCGGAGGAAACGCCGGCCCCTGCCGAGGGCGCCGAGGCCGAGGCCGCGGAGCCCGAGGTGATCAAGAAGGGGAAGGAGGCCGGCGAGAGCGAGGAGCCTCCTGCGAAGGAGAAGTCCCCGAGGGAGAAATCCCCCAAGGAGAAGTGAGCGGCCGGGACGGCCGTCCCCGCCCATGGGGCGGGACGCTCTCCCGTGCCGCGGAGGAGCCGTTGAAGGTCGTCCTCGCCCTGGGCAATCCCGGGGCCCGCTACGCGGGGAATCGCCACAACATCGGGTTTCGCGTCGCGGATCTCCTCGCGTCCCGCGCGGGGGCGAGGTTCGTGCGCGAGCCGGGGCTCGGGGGCGTGTGCGAGACGGCGCGGTTCCGGGCGGGAGAGCAGGACTCCATCCTCGCGAAGCCGAGGACGTACATGAACCGCTCCGGCCGGGCCGCCCTGGCGCTGCTCGGCGCCTGCGGGGCGGGGCCGGGAGAACTCCTGGTCGTCCACGACGAGGCGGACCTCGACCTCGGGCGGATCCGGATCCTGCCGGAGGGGGGGGCCGGGGGGCACAACGGCGTTCGCTCGCTGATCGACGCGCTTGGGACGAGGGAGTTTGCGAGGATCCGTCTCGGTGTCCGGGGGGTGGGGCGCGAGTCGGCCGAGCTCGCCGACTACGTCCTGGCGGACTTCGATCCGGAGGAGCGGCCGGTCGTCGAGCGGCTCGTGGTCCTCGGAGCCGAGGCCGTCGAGGCCGTCCTCGCCGAGGGGGTCGAGAGCGCGAGGGGCCGTTTTCACGGCCTGCGGGCGGGAGCCGGCGCCTGAGACCGCGGAGGCCGGGGTTGGCGGCCCCGACGGACCGGTGCTATCGTTCAGGCTTTCCCGCGCCGGCGCGAGCCGGCGGGGAGGAATCCGGCACCCCTTGCTCCCGGCGAAAGGACCGGGGGCGGAACGCCGTGAGGAGGTGCGCGTTGCCGACGTACGAGACCATCTTCATCACCCTTCCGAACCTGAGCGACGAGGAAGAGAGCGGGACCGTCGGGCCGCTGAGCCAGCTGGTCGCCGAGCGCGGAGTCCTGGTCGCGAACGACCGCATGGGACGGCGGCGTCTCGCCTACCCCATCAAGAAGAACGAGGACGGAATCTACACGCGGTTCCTCTACGACAGCGATCCCTCGCTGCCGCGGGAGCTCGAGCGCCGCCTCCGGATCTCGGATCGCGTTCTGCGCCACATGACGGTGCGGCTCGAGGACGACTGGGCGGTTGCCGCGAAGGAGCAGGCGGTGAAGGACGCACAGGCTCGCGCCGAGGCGGAAGCGGCCCGTGCGGAGGCGCTGGCCGCCGGCATCGAGGGCCCGGAGGGCGCTCCCGAGGGGCGGAGCGAGGCGCCGGGCGCCTCCGATGCGGAGGGGGCCGAGGCGGCGGAGGCCGAGGCGGCTCCGCCGGAGGGCGACGACAGGGCCTGACCGGGTCCCCGCGGGAGCGGGCCGGGAGGATCGCGAAGATGAACGACACGAGAGACGGAAGGGGCGGCGGGGGCGACGCCGGGCCGAGGTCGAGGCCGGGTCGGGGAAGCGGGCGGCGGCGGTTCCTGTTCCGCAGGCGGAAGTACTGCAAGTTCTGCGAGGACAAGGCGCGGTGGATCGACTACAAGGACCTGCGCACGCTCCAGAACTACGTGCCGGAGCGGGCGAAGGTGCTTCCGCGCAGGATCTCGGGGACCTGCGCGACCCATCAGCGGCAGCTGATGCGGGCGATCAAGCGGGCCCGGAACATCGCGCTGCTGCCCTTCACGAGCGACTAGGCGGAGGGAGGACACACCGTGAAGGTCGTGCTGCGCCAGGACGTCGAGCACCTCGGAGAGCGGGGTCAGATCGTCAACGTCGCTCCCGGTTTCGCCCGCAACTACCTGCTCCCGAAGGGACTGGCGCTCGAGGCCACGCCGGGGAACCTGCGCACGTTCGAGCTGCAGAAGAAGGTGTGGATCGCGCGCGAGGGAAGGGAGATCGCGGAGGCCAGGGCGCTCGCGGAGCGCATCGAGGCCCTGGACATCGTGGTGGCGAAGAAGGCGGGGGAGAACGAGACGCTGTACGGGTCGGTCACGAGCTCCGAGATCGCGGAGCTCCTCGCCGCCCGCGGATTCGAGGTGGACCGGCGGAAGCTGCACCTCGACGAGCCGATCCGGACGCTGGGCACGTTCGAGATTCCGATCAAGGTGCACCGGCAGGTCACGGCGAGGCTGCCTCTCCGGGTCGTCGCGGAGAAGGAGTAGGCGCGTGGCCGGCGGCGGGCCGCGGGATGCCGGCGCGGACGCCGCGGGGGCCTTCTCCCGCGGGAAGACGCTGCTCGCGGTCGCGCTGGCCTGGGCCGTGCCCGGCCTGGGGCACGTGGTCCTCGGGCGGGTGCGGCGCGGGATCCTCTTCTTCGTGCTGATCGCCGGGTCGTTCGCCCTGGGGCTCGCCCACGACGGCCGCCTGGCGCTTCGCGACCCGCGGCAGAGCGTGCTGACGACGCTTCAGATCGTGGCCAACGCGGGCGTCGGGCCCGCGGACCCGGCGGCCCGGTGGGCGGTCTACGGAGAGATCGCGTACTCGATGCCGCAGGACCCGTCGTCGCGTCGCCTCGTGATCTTTCGGGATCGGACGAGGTCCGCGCTGTCGATGTACGGGACCGCGTACCTGTGGACCGCCGGCCTGATGAACCTCCTGCTCCTCTTCGACGTGTGGGACATCGGCCGAGGCAGGAAGGCCTGACGTGCGAAGCCATCTCCTGCACCTCCTGCTGTACTCGACGGTGGTCTCCACCTTCTTCGGGGTGCTCGCGAGGCGCGGCGCGAGGGATCGGTTCCGCCTGGGTTCCATGATCTGGGCGACGATGGTGGGCGGGACCCTGGTCCTCGCTTACCTGATGTACGCGTTCCCGCGTTGAGAGCCGTGCGAGCGTTCTGGCGCTGGGGCCCGGTGGCGGTGTACGCCGCCGTGCTGTTCCATTTCTCCGGTAGCGCCTCGCTCCCCGGCGTGCTCGCCGGCGTGTGGGACAAGGCGCTGCACGCGGGAGCGTACGCGGGTCTCGCGCTCCTCGTCATCCGGGCGCTGCACGGCGGGCTCGGCCGGTTCCGGCCCGCGCTTGCCGCGGCCGGCGCTCTGGGCGCGGTCGCGTACGGGGCCTTCGAGGAGCTCCACCAGGCGTTCGTCCCGGGGAGATTCGCGAGCGGCGGGGATCTTCTGGCGGACGCCGTCGGCGCCGGTCTGGCCGTGGCGGCGGCGGGCCTCCTCCATCGCCTCATGCCGTCGCGCAGGGAGGACGCCGCGCGCCGGCGGTGAGGGGCGGCTGCCGCGGGGCGCGGGAGCTTGGGAGGGGCGCCGGGGCGCGGTATCCTTCGCGCAGGAGGTCACGATGCGCGAGCGCGTTCCCCCGGCCGATCTCTCCAAGGTGCGGACCTATCCTTTGGCGGAGAGGCGGAACAAGGTGACGGTGGCGGATTTCGCCCGTCCCGTGGACCCGCAAGCCAGCCTCGCAGCGTTCCTCGACGGGCTCCCCGCCTCGCTGGCGGCGGGGACTCTCCGGGACCTCGCGGCGGCCGTGGCCGAGGCCGCGGACGGGGCGAGGACGATCGTCTGGGCGATCGGGGCCCACGTGATCAAGGTCGGCCTCTCGCCGGTGCTGATCGGAATGATGGAGAGGGGAGAGATCGGAGCGCTGGCGCTGAACGGCGCCGGGGCGATCCACGACTGGGAGATCGCGGCGATCGGCGCGACCTCCGAGGACGTCGCCGCGTCGCTGTCCCTCGGGCGCTTCGGCATGGCCGAGGAGACGGGCCGGGAGATGAGCGAGGCTGCGGCCGAAGCCGCCGCAGGGGAGGAGGGGCTGGGCGAGGCTCTCGGACGGCGGATCGTGGAGTCCGGTCGGCCGCACGCCGGATCGAGCATCCTCGCTCGCGCGTGGGATCTGGGGATCCCGGCGACGGTGCACGTGGCGATCGGAAGCGACATCGTGCATCAGCATCCCTCGGCGGACGGCGCCGCGATCGGCGCGGCGACGCACACCGACTTCCGGCGTCTCGTATCGGTCGTGAGGGGGCTTGCGGGGGGGGTCTGGATCAACTGCGGTTCCGCAGTCCAGCTCCCGGAGGTGTTCCTGAAGGCGCTCTCGGTCGCCGAGAACCTCGGGGGGCGGCTCCCTGCGTTCGTCACCGCGAATCTGGACATGGTCCGGCATTACCGGACGGAGGAGAACGTCCTCCGGCGGCCGGTCCTCGGAAGGGGGCGGTCGTTCGCCCTGGTCGGCCATCACGAGATCCAGGTCCCGCTGCTCGCCGCCGCCGTCGCGATCGAGCGGGGCCGCCGCGCCGCCGCGAAACGATGAGGCGGATCGTCGTCGTCCAGACGGCGTTCCTGGGCGACGTCGTTCTCACGACGCCCCTGCTCGCGGAGTTGCGTCGCGCGCATCCCGAGGCGCGGATCTCCGTCGTCGCCACGCCGGTCGGGGCCGAGGCGCTCGAGGGCCAGCCTTTCCTCGACGACGTCGAGAGATTCGACAAGAGAGGTCGGGGAAGGGGACCGCTCGCGATGGTCGCGCTCGCGGGGCGCCTGCAAGGCGCGGACGCCGCGGTGGCCGCTCAACGATCGGCGCGGACGGGGCTCCTCGTCCGGTTGTCGGGAGCCCCCCACAGGATCGGCTTCCGGGGAGCGCCGGGCGCCTTCGCCTACACGGAAGCGGTTCCGTGGAGGGCCGAGGGGCATGCGGTTTCGCGGTACCTGGATCTGGCCCGGCCGCTCGGGGGAAGCCCCGAAGGGGCGGATCCCCGTCCCCGGCTGGAGGTTCTCGCGGGCGCGGGGGAGAGGATCGCGGAGCGGCTCCGGGAGTGCGGGGTTCCCGAGGGGGCGCGCCTGCTGGCGGTCGCCCCCGGGTCGGTGTGGGGAACCAAGCGCTGGCTTCCCTCGGGGTTCGCGGCGGTGCTCCGGGGCTCGGCGGAGAGAGGGCTCGCGGCAGTTCTCGTCGGCTCGGGAGAAGAGCGGCCGCTGTGCCGGGAGATCGCGGAGGCCGCGGGCGTGGGCGCGGCGGTGCTCGCAGGGCGGATGACGATTCCGGATCTCGCGGCGGTCCTTGGGGCCTCGGAGGCGCTGGTCTCGAACGACAGCGGATCCGGCCATGTGGCCTCCGCGGTCGGGACTCCGGTCGTGACGGTGTTCGGTCCCACCGTCCCGGCGTTCGGATACGCCCCCTTCGGGGACGGAAACCGGGTCGTCGAGCGCCCCGGGCTCCCGTGCCGCCCGTGCGATCGGCACGGCCCCGATCGATGCCCGCTGGGGCACTTCCGCTGCATGCGGGAGATCGGTGCGGAGGAGGTTCTCTCCGCACTCGACGAGGCGCTCGAGGCTCGCGCGGCGTCCGGCGGTCAGGGAACGACCGGGAGGGACGGCTTGCCGGCGAGGTAGGCGTCGATCGCCCTGGCGGCCGCCTTCCCGTCGCCCATCGCGAGGATCACGGTGGCCGCTCCGCGCACGATGTCCCCCCCGGCGAACACGCCGGGCATGCTCGTCATCCCGTTCGAGTCCACCTCGATGTAGCCCCAGCGGTTCAGCCGCAGATCGGGGCTGGTGGACGTCAGCAGCGGGTTGGCCTTCGTCCCGATCGCGACCACGACGGCCTCGCACGGGATGAGGAACTCGGACCCCTCGATCGCGACCGGGCGACGCCGGCCGGAGGCGTCCGGCTCGCCCAGCTCCATGCGCACGCAGCGCAGGCCGGAGACCCACCCCCGCTCGTCCCCGACGACCTCCACGGGCGCGACGAGGAACTCGAAGCGGATGCCCTCCTCCTCGGCGTGGTGCACCTCCTCGACTCGGGCGGGCATCTCCTTGAGGCTCCGGCGGTAGACGATCACCGCGTCCTCGGCGCCGAGCCGCTTGGCGGTGCGCACGGAATCCATGGCGACGTTTCCGCCGCCGACGACCGCGACGCGCCTCGCGCGCAGCACGGGTGTCCGCGAGGACTCGGCCCATGCTCCCATCAGGTTGACGCGGGTCAGGTACTCGTTGGCGGAGTAGACCCCCTTGAGGTTCTCGCCGGGCACGCTCATGAAGACGGGGAGGCCGGCGCCCACGGCGACGAAGACCGCGTCGTACATCCGGCGGAGCTCCACGAGCGTGTAGCTCTTCCCGATCACGGCGTTGTACTCGATCCGAACTCCGCGCCGGACGAGTCGCTCGACCTCCTGGTGGACGATCTCCTTGGGGAGGCGGAACTCCGGAATCCCGTAGACGAGCACGCCGCCGGGGGCGTGGAACGCCTCGTAGATCGTGACGTCGTGGCCCAGCTGGCTCAGCTCCCCGGCTGCCGTCAGGCCGCCCGGCCCCGACCCGATCACGGCCACCCTCTTGCCGGACGGGGGCGCGGGCTCGTAGGTCACCCCCTCCTCGTGCGTGCGGGCCCAGTCGGCCACGTAGCGCTCGAGGTAGCCGATGGCGACCGGCGTGCCCCGGTTGGCGCGGATGCAGACCGCCTCGCACTGGGTCTCCTGGGGGCAGACGCGACCGGTGACGGCGGGAAGGGCGTTGTCCCGCAGGAGAACCGAGGCCGCCGCGGGCAGGTTCCCTTCCGCCAGGTGGCGCACGAAGAGAGGGATGTCCACGGCCACGGGGCACCCCTCCACGCATTTGGCGGTCTTGCAGCGAAGACAGCGCTCGGCCTCGAGCATAGCCAGCCGCTCGGGGTATCCGAGATTGACCTCCTCGAAGTTGGCTCGCCGGGCGCTCGGGTCCTGCTCGGGCATGCGCTGGCGCTCGATCGCCATGCGCTCCTTCGGGGTCAGCGGACGGGGTTCGGACATGGTCGTACCTCGGCGGCGCTCAGGATCCGAGCTTGCAGTCGTGGTCGAGTCGCTCGAGCGCGGCCCGCTCGAAGTCCCGGTAGGTCGTGAGGCGATCCCGGAGCTCGTCGAAATCGACGAGGTGCCCGTCGAACTCCGGGCCGTCCACGCACGCGTAGCGGGGCTCTCCGCCGACGGTGACCCGGCATCCCCCGCACATCCCGGTGCCGTCCACCATGATCGGGTTGAGCGAGACGATGGTGTGGACGCCGAGGGGACGGGTCATCGCGACGACCGCCTGCATCATCGGCACCGGTCCCACGGCGTACACGGCGTCGATCGTCCCGGCCGCGAGGACGTCCCGAAGGGCCTCGGTGACGAACCCCGGACGCCCGTAGCTTCCGTCGTCCGTGCAGACGATCACCTCGCCGTGCTCCGCGAGCTCGCGCTCGTAGATCACCCACTCGCGGGACCGGCCTCCGATGATGCTCGTGACCTCGACGCCGGCCCGGTGCAGGGCTTGCGCGATCGGATGGACGACCGCGGTGCCGACCCCGCCTCCGACGCAGACCGCCCGGCCCGAGGCGATGAGCTCGGTCGGGCGGCCGAGCGGGCCCGCGATGTCCCGGACGGAATCGCCCGGCCGGAGGGCGCAGAGCTCGGTCGTGCTCCTCCCCACCGCCTGGATCACGAGGGCGATCGTGCCGGCCTCCCGGTCGGCGTCCGCGATCGTGAGGGGGATCCGCTCCGCGCCCGGCGCCATCCGGACGATGACGAACTGCCCGGGCCGGCGGATCTCCGCGACGCGCCGGGCCTCGACGACCAGCCGGACGACATTCGGCGACAGCTTCGTGTTCGAGACGACGGGATGCATGGATGGTCCCTCGATGCGGGAGGCGCTCATCGCGCCGGAAGCGCGCCGACGGCGCGCCCGGGGTAGGCGAGGAGCGCGGCGCCGAGAATTTCCATCGCCCTCGCGAGCTTCTTCTCCTCCAGCACGTACGCGATCCGGACCTCGTCCTTCCCGAGGCCGGGCGTCGCGTAGAAGCCGTCGGCCGGCGCCAGCATCACGGTCTCACCGCCCGCGGAGAAATCCCGGAGGAGGAAGATCGAGAAGCGCTCCGCGTCGTCGATCGGGAGGCGGGCGCAGAGATAGAAGGCCCCCTCCGGCTTGCGGACCAGGACGCCGGGCGCGCCCGAGAGGGCCTCGAAGACGACGTCGCGGCGGCGCTGGTACTCGCGGATCACCCCCTCGATGTAGGACGGAGGGACGTCGCCGAGGGCGCAGGCCGCGTACTGTCCGAGCGTGGGGGGGCAGAGGCGCGCCTGGCCGAACTTGAGGACGGCGGCCATGAGGTCCCGGTTCCTGCAGACGATGTTCCCGATGCGGATCCCGCACACCGAGATCCGCTTCGAGAGGCTGTCCACCATCACGGCCCGGTCCTCGATCCCCTCGAGCGTGAGCACAGAGCGCTGGCGGCGGCCGTCGTAGGCGAACTCGCGGTACACCTCGTCGCAGACGAGGAAGAGGCCGCGGTCTCTCGCGATGGACGCGAGCATCTCCATCTCGGCGTCCGTGTAGACGGTGCCGGTCGGGTTGTTGGGCGAGCAGACCAGGATCGCACGCGTGCGCGGACCGATCTTCGCCTCGACGGCGCGCCGGTCCGGCAGGTGATAGCCGTCCTCGGCGCGCGTCGTCACCGGGACGAGCCGCACGCCGGCGAGGGCGGCGAACCCGTTGTAGTTCGTGTAGAAGGGCTCGAAGACGATCGCCTCGTCGCCGGGATCGCCGACGGCGGAGAGCACGAAGAAGATCGCCTCGCTGCCCCCGGTCGTCACGAAGATGTCCTCGACGGCCGCGGGGATGCCGGCGCGCCGGTAGTAGTCGCGGAGCGCCTCGAGGAACTCCGGAAGGCCCTGGGAGGGGCCGTACGCGACGTTCCGCTCCGAGAACGAGCGGAGGCGGTCGAGGACCTCCTTCGGAGTCGGGATGTCGGGCTGGCCGATGTTCAGCGGGTAGACCGTCTTCCCTGCTCTCCTCGCCTCCACGGCGTGCGGAGCGAGCCTCCGGATGGGGGAGGAGGGCATCTGCCTGGCGCGCTGCGAGAGGGCGGGCCTCGAACCCATGTCGGTCTCCCCGGCGCCGCGGCCGACCGGCCCCGACGCCGCGATTCGCTTCGACCGGTGTAGTGTACCGGATCGCGTGCCGCGGCGCAGCGGGCGGGTCGGTCCGGGGGGACGATTGCCGCCGTCCGCGGCCGGGATTAGACTCGCCCGGTTCGCGCGGCGGAGGAACGAGCGTGTTCCGCAGAATTCTGGTGGCGAACCGGGGGGAGATCGCCCTGCGGGTGATCCGCGCGTGCCGCTCCCTCGGCATCGAGAGCGTGACCGTCTTCTCCGAGGCGGACCGGGGCGCTCCCTGGCTGCGCGAGGCCGACGCCGCGGTGTGCATCGGACCGGCGAGGGCCGACCGGTCCTACCTCGACGCGGGCGCGATCCTCCAGGCGGCGGAGCAGACCGCCTGCCAGGCGATCCACCCGGGCTACGGATTCCTGGCGGAGAACGCCGTCTTCTCGGCGAGGGCGGCGCAGCAGGGAATCGCGTTCGTCGGGCCGGGCCCCGCCGCGATGCGGAGGATGGGGGACAAGATCGAGGCGAAGAGGACGATGGCGAGCGCCGGAGTTCCCACGATTCCGGGAACGATCGGCCTTCTCTCCGGCCTCGACCAGGCCTGCCTGGAGGCGAGGGAGATCGGCTACCCGGTGCTCCTCAAGGCGACCGCCGGGGGAGGCGGGAAGGGGATGAGGCGCTGCGAGCGCGAGGAGGATCTGTCGCGCGCCTTCGGCGAGGCGTCCCTGGAGGCCGAGAAGGCGTTCGGGAACGCGGGCCTGTACCTGGAGAAGTACCTGGAGGGAGGCCGCCACGTCGAGTTCCAGGTGCTCTGCGACGCGTTCGGGGCGAGCGTGCACCTGGGGGAGCGCGAGTGCTCCGTGCAGAGGAACCACCAGAAGCTGATCGAGGAGTCGCCGTCGCCGGTGGTGGACGGCGGGACGCGCGACGGGATGGGCGCGCGCGTGGCGAGGGCGGTGGCGGGGTTCGGCTACCGGAACGCGGGGACGGTGGAGTTCCTGCGCGCCCCCGACGGGGCGCTGTACTTCATGGAGATGAACACGCGGCTGCAGGTGGAGCACCCGGTGACGGAGATGGTGACGGGGGTGGACCTCGTGGCCGAGCAGATCCGGATCGCGGCCCACGAGCGGCTCCATTTCGCCCAGGACGACGTCCGGATGGACGGGCACGCCATCGAGTTCCGGATCAACGCCGAGGATCCCGCCGAGGGATTCCGTCCCGATCCCGGGCTCGTGCGGGAGTTCCGTGCGCCCGGCGGCGGGGGCGATTCGGTCCGGGTTCGCTGGGACTCGGCGGTCGAGCCGGGCTACCGGATCCCTCCTCATTACGATTCGCTCGTCGGCAAGCTGATCGTGCACGCCCCGGATCGCCTTCGGGCGATCGAGGCGGGGCGACGCGCGCTCGAGTCGCTGCACGTCGGGGGGGTCAAGACGACGGCGTCGCTCCTGCGCTCGGTGCTCGACCATCCGCGCTTCCTGCAGGGGGAGTACGACGTCGGCTTCCTCGCGGCGAGCGGGCTTCTTCGGGGCTAGGAGAGCATGGCGAAGGTATTCTTGGAGCCGATCGGCGGGCCGCGGGAGCGGTTCCTTCGCGAGGACGAGTGGCGGGAGCGGCGCGGGGCGCTCGAGCGGCTGAACGCCGAGCTGCGCTCGAAGCGGGAGGGCGTGCGGGCGGGATGGGGGCCGAAGTACCAGGCCCGCGTCCGGGAGAAGGGGAAGCTCCCGACCTGGGAGCGCCTGGATCGCCTGCGGGACTCCGATTCTCCGATCCTCCCGATCGGAACGCTCGTCAACCACGCGGAGACCTTCGGCGAGGAGGGGAGGACGTCGCCGGGGGCGGGTGTCGTGACGGCGTTCGTCCGCGTGCACGGACGATGGGTCGTCGCGATCGCGAACGACAACGCGGTGGCCTCGGGATCGTGGTGGCCGAGGACCCCCGAGAAGATCCAGCGCGCGCAGGAGGCGGCGCTCCGGCTGCGGCTGCCGGTCGTGTACCTGGTGGACTCGTCGGGGCTCTTCCTTCCCGAGCAGTCGCGGACCTTCCCGGGAAGGACGGGGGCCGGAGGGATCTTCCGCAGCAACGCGATCCTGTCGGCGGCCGGAGTCCCGCAGATCGCCGGGGTCCACGGGGACTGCATCGCGGGCGGCGGCTACATGCCGATCATCAGCGACGTCGTCTACATGACCGAGCAGGCGTACATGGTGATCGCGGGCGCGGCGCTGGTGAAGGGGGGAAAGTCACAGAAGATCACGTCGCTGTCGATCGGGGGACCGGACGTCCACGTCCACGGGAGCCGCTGCGCCGACCATCGCGTGCCGGACGACGACGTCCTCGTGGACCGGGTCCGGGCGGAGGTGGCGAAGCTCCCGAGCCCGGCGTGGGACTACTACCGCTACGGCGCCGAGCCGGCGCCCCCTCTGTATCCGCCGGAGGAGCTGGACGGCCTCTTCCCGGCCGACCACCGCATGGGGTACGACATGCGGCAGGTGCTCGCGCGGATCGTGGACCACTCGCTGTTCTGGGAGGTGCTCCCGGGGGCGGGGCCCGAGATGATCTGCGGGGTGGGGCGCGTCGGGGGGCTGTACGCGGGGTTCGTCGCCAACCACCCCCTCCTGACCGACGATCCCGTCCACCGGGGAGCGAAGCGGCCGGGCGGGATCCTCTACCGGGAGGGGATCGCGAAGGTCTCGCAGTTTTCGCGGGCGTGCAACGACGACGGCATCCCGATCGTGTGGCTGCAGGACATCTCCGGCTTCGACATCGGGCCTGAGGCGGAGCGCCAGGGGCTGCTCGGATACGGATCGAGCCTGATCTACACGAACTCGACGAACGATGTGCCGATGTTCACCGTCCTCCTCCGGAAGGCGTCGGGCGCCGGCTACTACGCGCTGGCGGGCCTTCCGTACCTTCCGGTGCTGCAGCTCGCGACGCCGCTCACGCGGCTCGCGGTGATGGAGGGGAAGACGCTCGCGATCGGAGCGTTCAACGCCAGGCTCGACGACAACTTCCACGTCGTCGCCGCCACGCCCGAGGAGGCGGCCGAGATCCGGCGAGGCATGGAGACGGTCGAGGCCCGGATCCAGCGGGAGATGGACCCCGTGCTCGCGGCCTCGCGGATGGACGTCGACGAGATCGTCTGTCCCGGCGAGCTGCGCCTCTGGATCGAGTCGGCGATCGCGATGGCCTACCAGTCGATCGGGTACCGGCGGGTCAAGAATCCGCGGATCTGGTCGCTGCACGACATCGCCGCGCTGGCGGGGTGAGACGATGGACGGGGACATTCTCGTCGCGAAGGTCGAGACGGGGGAGAGCGGCGCGGCCCGCGTGCTCTCGCCGATCGTGGGAACCTGGTCGGAGCAGCCGCACGCCGGGGCCTTCCTGGGACCCGGGAGTCGCGCGGGAGTCGTGCGCCACCTGAACCGCAAGGTCCTCCTCGTGCTCCCGGACGGAGCCGCCGGCCGGGTGACGGGCCGGCTCCCCGCTCTCCGATCGGTGGCCGTGGAGTTCGGGCAGTGCCTGTTCGAGATGTCTCCGGTCGGGGGCGAGACCGCGGCCGCGCTCGAGGGGGACGCGGCCGTCGTCGGGCATCCCGCCGGAGCCGGTCTCGCCGTGGGGACCCGGGCGATTCTCTCGCCGACCGACGGCGTCTTCTACCGGAGCCCGAGCCCCGGAGCGCCGCCGTTCGTCGAGGTGGGGGCCGTGGTGGCCTCGGGCGATCCGGTCGGCCTCGTGGAGGTCATGAAGACGTTCAACCAGATCCTGTACGGCGGGCCCGGGTTCCCCGATCGCGCGACGGTCGTCGAGGTCCGGTGCGCGGACGCGGCGGAGGTCCGGGCGGGCCAGGTGCTCGTCGTCGTGCGCTGAGGCGCGGCGCCGGCTTCGCGCGAGGCTGCCTTGCCGGACCGAAAGCTGTTCCACGAGGACCCGCAGCTCGATCTCGTCGAGACGCAGATCGTCGCGACGGGCGCCACGGGCGGGAAGCCATGGGTCCGGCTCGAGGCGACGGTGTTCTACCCCGGAGGCGGGGGGCAGGCGGCGGACCGGGGCACCATTTCGGACGTGCCGGTCCTCGACGTCCTGTCCCGCGGCGAGGAGATCCTGCACGTCCTCGAGCGCCCCCTCCCGGAGGGGCCCGCCGTCGCGAGGATCGACGCGCCGCTCCGCTTCGAGCGGAGCCAGCAGCACACCGCGCAGCACCTCCTGACCGCCATTCTCCTCTCCCGGCACGGACTCCCGACGACCGCGTTCCATCTCGGCGAGGAGTACGCGGCGATCGAGATTGCGGGGGAGGTGCCGGGGCGGGAGCGCCTCGCGGGGTTCGAGGACGAGGTCAACGCGGAGATCCGGCTGGACCGGAGGGTCGGCGCCCGCTGGGTGACGAGGGAGGAGTACGAGTCCCTTCCCGTGCGATCGAGGGGGCTGCCCGAGGGGCACCGCGGCGACATCCGTCTCGTCGAGATCGAGGGGCTCGACCTCAACACGTGCGGCGGGACGCACGTGCGCCGCCTCGCCGAGATCCAGATGGTGCGCCTGCTGGACGCCGCTCCGGCCCGGGGAGGGGCGAGAATCCGCTTCCTGGCGGGAGAGAGGGTCCTGCGGGAGCTCCGGCGAGGCGCGGAGATCGAGGAGGGCCTCAAGGCGAGGCTCGGCACCCGCAGGGAGGAGTTCGCCTCGGTGCTCGACGTGCGGGAGGAGGGGCACCGGCTGCTCGAGCGGGGCTTGCGCCGTCTGGAAGGCGAGATCGCGGAGCGGGAGGCGCTCTCGATGGCGGCGGAGGCGGGGCCTCTGCTCGCGCGGAGGATCGACGGGGCGGGACCCGAGAGGCTGCGCGCGATCGCCTCGGCGGTGCTGAAGGCGCGGCCGGAGGCCGTCGTCGCGCTCGTCGGCCGGGCGGGGGAGCCTCCCGAGACCTGCTTCCTCGTGCAGTCGGGAGCCTCGGGACCTTCGGACGTCGCGGAGCTGGCGGCCAGGCTTCGGGGGGCCCTCGGAGCAAAAGGGGGCGGCCGGGGAAGATCGTTCCAGGGCTGCGGAGGGACCTGGCCGGACGATCTCGAAGCGATCCGCTGAGCGAGGCAAGGCGCGTCGCGCCTCAGCGAAGCTTCCGCTCCACGCTCTCGATCTTCTCCTCGATCGTCTGCTCGCGGTCGGTGCGGGTGCCGAACCGGAGGGTCGAGGAGATGCGCGGCGCTCCCATGGCGTGCACGACCTCGTGACATCTCCGGATCGCCGCGAAGACGTCGTCCCACTCTCCCTCGAGATTGGTCCCGTACCCGTGCAGCCGGCTCTCGAGACCGGCCTCGGCGAACACCTTCTGGCAGGCGGCGACGTAGGGGGACGCGGAGAGCCCGACCCCGAGGGGCACGACGCAGAGATCGGCGATGACCTTCATGGCTTCCTCCGGGGAGGCCGGCCGACGACCCGCTCAAAGGCCTCCGGATCGACGGCACCCTCCGTTCCGAACGTCAGGACCAGGCTCGCTGCGTCGAGGCCCAGCCTCCCCGCGAGGCCGCGGAGGCGCGCCGCCTCGAGGAGAGCGGCGATCCCCGCCGCGCCGGACTCGCCGGCCTCGATCGGGGGATCGCCTCCCTCGCCCCGCGCGAGCGTCCGGACGGCCTCGAGGGCGGGGTCGTCTCCCAGGGCGAGGAAATCGTCGGCGAGATCGGAGAGGATCTCCCACGCGACGCGGGACGGCTCGCCGCAGGCGAGGCCGCCCATGACGGTGCGGAGGTCCCCCGAGGCCCTCGCGGGGGCGCCGGTCTCGGCGGAGCGGTAGAGGCAGTCGGCGGACTCCGGCTCGACGACGACGACGCGAGGACGGCCGGGGCCGAGCGCCTGCTCGAGGTGCTCGACCACCGCCGCGGGAAGGGCGCCGACGCCGCCCTGCACGAACGCGTGGGTGAGGGCGACGCCCGGGGGGAGCTGATCGAGGACCTCCTCGACCATCACCCGGTACCCCTGCATGACCTCGAGGGGGAGGACGTTCTCCCCCTCGTAGGACGTGTCGGTGACGACGCGGCGGCCGTGGAGCGTGGCGTCGCGTGCGCAGGCACGAACGGCGTCGTCGTAGTCGCCCGGGACGACGACGACGCTCGCGCCGTGGCCCGCGATCGCCTCCCGCCGCGCCCGGCTCACGCTCTCGGGGACGTAGATCACTGCGCGGCAGCCGAGAAGGAAGGCCCCCCACGCTACCGACCTGCCGTGGTTCCCGTCGGTTGCGGCGGTCACCGTGATCGCGGAAGCGGCCTCGCGGCGGCGGCCCGCGAGGAGATCGTGGAGCGACGGGCGGCGCGCCGGTGCGCCGCCCGCCAGGACCTCCTCGAGGTGCCGGAACACCGCGTACGCGCCGCCGAGCGCCTTGAAGCTCCCGATCCCGAAGCGACTTCCCTCGTCCTTGTAAAAGAGGCGGCCGATGCCGAGCCTCGCCGCGAGTCCCCGGAGATCTCGGAGCGGCGTCCTCGCGTACCCGGGCCACGCGGCGAGGATGGAGCGCGCCCGCTCGAAGCCGTCCCGGTCGAGGATCGGGGCGCGGAGAGGACCCTCCCTTCGCGCCCTCGGGTTCGGCAGATGCCTCATCGCGCTCCCGCGCCTCGCGCTTCCGCTTCGCGAATGATAGTTCAGCGGGCCGCCGGCGCAGACTCCTCGGGGAGCGGCTCCATCCGGAGCACGAGCAGCTCCGCGCCCGATCCGACGTACCCGACTTGGCCGACGGCGACCCTGCCGTCGGGGAGGAGAAGGGGAGGCGTCACGAGCATGTCCCGGTCGGCCGCCGGGTGGACGGCCACGCGGCTCCCGTCGTAGGCATCGAGCGCCACGACGGAGGCTCCGTCGTCCGGGACCGCGAGGACGAACTCGAGCGTGGGGCGGGATTGGGCCGCCCCCGGGGGCGCGAATGTTCCCGCGGCGAGCGCCATGGACACGCGATCGCCGAGGTCCACGGCCCAGTTGCGGTGGCCGTTGTCGAGGCGGACGCAGTAGACCTGCCCGTCGACCGAGCCGAAGAAGACCCTGCGACCGAGGAGGACGGGGGGAGAAGGAGTGCGTCCCGCTACGTGGAGGCTCCACGCCCGCCGCCAGCCGCTCTTGGTCAGCCTCGACCTCTTCTGGGCCTCGACCCGTCCCTCGGGAAGCGTGCGGACGCGGAACCGCTCCCCCGCCGCCGTCACCCACGGCGGCTCCTCGATCGCGGGGACGCTCGGAGCGGGGTCGGCCCCCGGCGCCGGCTCGATCTCCATGGGGCCGGAGTCGGTCTCGAACCGCACCCGCTCTCCGGTCCACTGCAGGCGGGAGCCGGGCCGCGGAGCCGGGATCGGAATGTCGGCCTCGGCGCGGAACGCGAAGCGCGTCGGGAGAGGGCCCTTTCTCGGGGGGAGGGCCGCCGGATAGAGGTTGGGCGAGTCCCGGGTCGTCGTGGGAGTCTGCGCGATCGGCGCCTGAGTGAGGAGGAAGAGGATCGCACCGAGGAAGACCGCGAGGCGGGCCTGGACCGGGGACCACATCCGCTCGAGCTCCGAGCCGGCGCCTCGGCCGGGTTTCCCGCCGACGGGCCGCTCGGACCGATCTTACCACGCCGTATGCGTGCAACCATTTGCCCGGCTTGAGGTTATGTGCTACAAGGGCGCCCGGGCGGTCCGAGGTGCGCTCGTCGTGAAGCCACGGTGTCAGGCGGTGCGAGGGACGCGCGACGTCCTGCCGGACGAGGCGGCTCGCTGGCAGTACGTGGAGGGAGCGGCCCGCTCCGTGTTCGAGCGCTACGGCTTCCGCGAGATCCGGACGCCGCTGATCGAGCCGACGGAGCTGTTCACCCGCTCCGTCGGAGAGGCGACCGACATCGTTCGGAAGGAGATGTACTCGTTCTCGGCCGGGAGCGAGTCGGTCACGCTGCGGCCGGAGGCGACCGCTTCGGTCGCCCGGGCCTTCGTGGAGCACTCCCTTCACCGGACCATCGCGGCCGGCTTCCCGGAGCGCGTCTACTACATCGGGCCGATGTTCCGCTACGAGCGCCCGCAGAAGGGGCGCCAGCGCCAGTTCCATCAGATAGGAGCGGAGATCCTGGGGGCGAAGGAGCCGCTGGCCGACGCGGAGACGATCGAGATGCTCTGGTCGTTCCTCGACGCGATCGGCATCGAGGACCGGGAGCTGGTCGTGAACTCGGTCGGCGACGCGCGGTGCAGGCCGGGCTTCCGCGAGGCTCTGGTCCGGTGGCTCGAGCCTCGGCTCGACCGGCTGTGCGAGGATTGCCGGAGACGCGCGCGGGAGAACCCGCTCCGCGTGTTCGATTGCAAGGTGGAGGCGGATCGGGAGCTGCTCCTGGGGGCTCCGACGATCCTCGACCTGCTGTGCGGAGGGTGCCGGGAGCACTTCGAGGAGGTGTGCCGGACGCTCGACGCGTACGGCATCCCGTACCGCGCGGATTCGCGGATCGTCCGAGGGCTCGACTACTACGAGCGAACCGTCTTCGAGGTGCTGTCGAGGGACCTCGGCGCCCAGAGCGCCATCCTTGGGGGCGGAAGATACGACGGCCTGGTGGAGGACCTGGGCGGGCCCGCCGTGCCCGGATTCGGCTTCGCGATCGGCCTGGAGCGTCTCGTGTCCCTGATGCCCGGGGATCGAGGACTTCCGGCGGGGACGGACGTCTTCGTGGTCTCGCTCGGCGAGCCGGCGTGGCGGGCCTCGATCGCGCTCGCCCGGCGGTTGCGCGCCGCGGGGGTGCGCGTCGCGATGCCGATGTCCTCGCGGCCGATGGGGGCGCAGCTCAAGCGCGCGGACCGCGTGCGGGCTCGCTTTGCCCTGTTCGTGGGGGAGAGCGAGATCGCGAGCGGGCGCTACGGCCTCAAGGATCTGGCCACGGGGGAGCAGAGCAGCGTGCAGGAGAAGGATCTCGTCGCGAGGCTGGGAGGCAGGCATGGCGAGTGAAGCCCCGTCTCTGCTCCGCCGAACGATCGGGTGCGGTCTCGTCGGCGAGTTCGACGCGGCCGGGCGCCGGGAAGTCGTGATCACGGGATGGGTGCATCGCCGTCGCGACCTCGGGAACCTGATCTTCCTCGAGGTGCGGGACGGCTCGGGGCGGGTCCAGGTCGTGCTCGATCCGTCGAGCGCTCCCGACGCCCACGAATCGGCGCAGCACGTCCACGCGGAGGACGTGATCGGGGTTCGCGGGACGGTGGTCCCGCGCGAGGCGGTGAATCCCTCCCATCCGACCGGGCGGGTCGAGATCCGCGCGGCGGAGATCGCGATCCACAACCGCGCGAGGGCGGTTCCGTTTCCCGTGGACGACGAGAGCGAGTCGAACGAGGAGGCGAGGCTGGCCCACCGCTACGTGGACCTCAGGCGGCCCCGGCTGCAGCGCGCCCTGCGCACCCGGCACGCGCTCGCGCGCGCCGCGCGGCGGGTTCTCGACGATCTGGGGTTCCTCGAGATCGAGACGCCGATTCTGACGCGGTCGACGCCGGAGGGGGCTCGGGACTACCTGGTGCCCAGCCGCGTGCATCCGGGGCGGTTCTACGCGCTGCCGCAGTCGCCCCAGCTCTTCAAGCAGCTCCTGATGGTGGCGGGGTTCGACCGCTACTACCAGTTCGCGCGATGCTTCCGGGACGAGGACCTGCGGGCGGACCGGCAGCCGGAGTTCACGCAGATCGACCTCGAGATGGCGTTCGCGACCCCGTCGGAGGTCTACGGCGTGGCGGAGCCGCTCGTGGCGGCGATGCTGCGGGAGGTGGGCGTCGAGATCGAGACGCCGCTCCCGAGGATGTCCTACGCCGAGGCGATGGATCGGTTCGGAACCGACCGGCCGGACACCCGGTTCGGCCTCGAGATCCGCGACGCCGCGCCCGCGGTCGCGGGGAGGGGATTCGCCGTCTTCGACGCGGCCCTCGCGGAGGGCGGCGTCGTGCGCGGGATCGCGGTTCCGGGCGGGGGGTCGGCCTCGCGCAAGATGCTCGACGCGTGGAGCGCGTGGGCTCGGGAGGCCGGGGCGAACGGGCTCGTCTGGATCCGGACGGAGGAAGGGGGCGCCGTATCCTCGCCGGCCCTCAAGGCGCTGGGCGAGGACGGGGCGCGCGCGGCGGCCGCAGCGGTGGGGGCGGAGCGCGGCGACGCCGCGCTTCTCGTGGCGGGACCCGTCGAGGTGGCGGCGCGGGCGCTTGGCGCCCTCCGCCTCCGGATCGCCGCTGAGATGGGGCTCGCCCCGAAGGACCGGTGGGACCTCCTGTGGGTCGAGCGATTCCCGCTGCTGCAGTGGGACGCGGCGGAGGAGCGCTGGGTCGCCTGCCACCATCCGTTCACGGCGCCGCGCTGGGAGGATCTCGACCGGCTCGAGGGCGAGCCGTCGTCGGTTCTGGCGCAGGCGTACGACCTGGTGCTCAACGGAGCCGAGATCGGGGGAGGGAGCATCCGGATCCACCGCCGGGACGTTCAGGAGCGCGTCTTCCGGGCGCTCGGGATCGGGGCGGAGGAAGCGGAGGCCAAATTCGGCTTCCTGCTCCGCGCGCTCGACGCCGGCGCCCCGCCCCACGGAGGGATCGCCCTCGGCTTCGACCGGATCTGCGCCATGCTGGTCGGCGCGGACTCCATCCGGGATGTCATCGCGTTCCCGAAGACGACGAGCGCCTCGTGTCTCTTGACCGGTTCCCCGGCCCCGGTGGACGGGCGGCAGCTCGCCGACCTCGGGCTCCGTCTCGAAGAGGCGGATTGAGAGAGGGCCTCGATGAGGACGATCCACCTCGAAGGCCGGGTCCTCGAGGTCCTCGCGGGGAGCCTCGACGCGACGTTGCGCCTCGTCGAGGAGCGGTTCCGGGTCCGCATCACGGCGCGGGGGGACCGCGCGTTCGTCGAAGGGGAGGGGCCGGAGGCCGAGGATCGCGAGGCGCTCGTCGAGCGATTGCTGTCGCAGCTCGCGGCCCTCCACGCCCGGGGAGTCGCCCTGCAGCGCGAGGACTTCCGGACGGCGGTCGGCCTCCTGGCCAGGGACCCGTCGTCCGACCTCGTCGCCCACTTCGTCGAGTCGCGACTGCGTCCGTCGGCGAGGAAGACGGTGGTCCCCAAGTCCGCCCACCAGCGGGAATACCTCGAGGCGATGCGGGACAACGACCTCGTCATCGCGGTCGGACCGGCCGGAACGGGGAAGACGTACCTCGCCGTCGCGATGGCGATCACCCTCCTCCACGAGAAGCGCGTCCAGCGGATCATCCTGGCGCGGCCGGCGGTCGAGGCCGGCGAGAGGCTCGGCTTCCTGCCCGGCGACATCGCGGCGAAGGTGGACCCGTACCTCCGGCCGCTGTACGACGCGCTCTACGACATGCTGGAGCCCGACCGGATCGAGAGCCTCCTCGACCGCGGGATCATCGAGATCGCCCCGCTCGCCTTCATGAGGGGGCGGACGTTGAACGACTCGTTCGTGATCCTTGACGAGGGGCAGAACGCGACCTCGGAGCAGATGAAAATGTTCCTGACCCGCATCGGCTTCGATTCGAAGGCGGTGGTCACCGGGGACGTGACGCAGATCGATCTCCCGGCGGAGCGGCTCTCGGGGCTCGTCGAGTGCCGGGAGCTCCTGGCGGGGATTCCGGGGATCGCGCTCGCGAACTTCGACGAGACGGACGTCGTGCGGCACCCGCTGGTGCAGCGGATCATCCTCGCGTACGACCGTCGCGACGCGTCTCGAAAGGAAGGCAGGGCGCCCCGCGAGAGAGGGGGAGTCGAGGGGGACACCCGATGACGGTGGACGAGCTTTCCCGGAAGGAGCGCGGCCACGAGGTGCGGAGGGCCCCCCGGGGGCTGAGCTTCCCGACGCGCGTGCGCGAGGGGCTTTGGCGGAGTGCGGATCGTCTCCTCGGCTCCGACTGGTTCTTCAGCCTCCTCTTCTTCGTCGTCGCGGTCGCGGTCCTCGGATTGCCCCCCGGAAGGACGAGGCCTCTGGATCTCCTCGTCGAGGGGCAGACGCTCCGGCGGGACGTCGTCGCCCGCGAGCCGATCCGGCTCGTGGATCTGGAGCGGACCGCGGATCGCCGCCGGGAGGCGGCGGCCGGGGTGCCGCCCGTCTTCTTTCTCGACGCCGAGGGAGGGGCGCGCGCGTCCGAGGCCTTGGGCGACGTCTTCCGGCGGGGGCGCCTCGATCTCGAGAGCGGGAGGACGCCGGAGGGAGGCGCCTCCCTCCGGGTCGCGGTCGGGGAGGAGAGGGCCGTCCCCGCGCTGAGGAGCCTCGTCGAGACCGGCTTCTCCGCGAGCGTGGAGAGGGACCTGCGCGCCATCGTCGCGGATACCATGGCGCGACCGATCGTCGGGGGGCGCGCGGCGCTCGCCGGCGCCGCTGCGATCCTCGTGGTTCGCGAGCCGGGGCGCGGCGAGGAGCGGATCTCCGACTTCTCCGCGATCCTCGATCTCGACGAGGCGCGACGGATCGCCCGCGAGGCGGTCGTCGCGAGGGCGTCGATCCCGGCGGCGAGCCGGCAGGCGCTCGGCGACATCGCAGCGGCGTTCGTGCAGGCGAACCTCTCGTTCGATCCCCGGGCCACGGAGGAGCGCCGCAGGGCCGCGCAGCGCGAGGTCGCGCCGGTGCTCGAGGCCGTCCCGGCCGGAACCATGCTCGTGCGCGCGGGCGAGACCGTCACCGCCGAGACGCTGGCGCGTCTCGAGGTGGCCCGGTCGGCGCGGCCCTCGCGCGCCGCGCGGGCGCCGGAGCTCGCGGGGCTCCTGATCCTGGTGGGGATGCTCGCGTTCTTCCTGTTCCGCTACACGAGGTACCACCAGAGGCACTTCCGGAAGGTCCGCAATCTCCACGCGCTGCTCGTGATCGCGATCCTCTCGATGCTCCTCCTCGCCCGGGCGGTCTTCTGGATCGTCCACGGGGCCGTGAGCGATCTCGGGCCGCCGTTCGACGATCCCCGGAGCTACGCCTACGTCGTCCCGATGGCGGGGGGCGCGATCTTGGTCGCTCTCCTCGCGAACGGGCGGATCTCGATGGTCTTCTCGGCGTTCACCGCGCTGCTGTTCGGCGCGATGCGGGGGTTCGACGCGTACGCGCTGATCTGGGCCCTCCTGGTCCAGTGGGCGGGCGTGTACGCGATCACAACCTACCGCGAGCGGTCCGCGCTCCTCCGGGCGGGGCTGCTCGCGGGGCTCGCCGGCGCGGCGGCGGCGCTGGCGGTCGAGGGGTTGCGGGGGGGGCTCGGCTCCTTGGCGGCGGCCCTGTACGGCGCGACGCTGGCGTTCGCGGGGGGCGCGTTGGGCACCGGCCTCCTGGTCTCCTTCGCGCTCCCGCTCTTCGAGGGCCTCTTCCGGGTCCTGACGGACGTCCGGCTGCTCGAGCTCTCGAACATCAACAATCCGCTGCTGTCGCAGTTCGCGGTCAAGGCTCCCGGCTCGTACAACCACAGCCTCATCGTGGGAACGCTCGCCGAGGAAGCGGCGAAGAGCATCGGGGCGAACTCGCTGTTCTGCCGCGTGGCCGCCTTCTACCACGACATCGGCAAGATCCGGAAGCCGGAGTACTACGTCGAGAACCAGAGGGGTCAGAACCCGCACGACCGGCTGTCCCCGTACATGTCCGCGCTGATCATCTCCGCGCACGTGAAGGACGGGATCCGTCTCGCGCAGGAAGCCGGGCTCCCGGAGCAGATCGTCGACATCGTGCCGCAGCACCACGGGACGCGCGTGATGGGGTACTTCTACGACAAGGCCCGGCGATCGGCCGATCCGTCGCTCGGCCCCGTGTCGGAGGCCGACTTCCGGTATCCGGGACCGAAGCCGCAGACACGGGAGGCGGCCATCTTCATGCTGTCCGACGCGGTGGAGGCCGCCGCGCGCACGGTGGACGATCCCACTCCCGGACGCCTCGGAGAAGTCGTCCACAAGGTGACCCGGGCGATCGTTCTCGACCGCCAGCTCGACGAGTGCGATCTGACGTTTGCGGACCTGGAGAAGATCGAGGCGGCGTTCCTGCGGGCGCTGGCCAGCATGTACCACCATCGCGTCGACTACCCGGGCTTCGACTTCGGGAGGGGCCCGCGGGGGAACGGCCGCGGCACCTCGGAGCCGCCGGAACGGCGGGGGGCGAGAGGCCCCGCCCGGTGAGGCGCACGGCGGCGGGAGGTCGGCGCTCGCGGCTCGTCGTGACGGTGAGGACGGCCGGGGTGCGGGGGGCGCCGCCCGCAGCGGGCCTCGAGAGGTTCCTGCGCCGCGTCGCCTCCCGCCTTCCCCCGCCGGGCGCCGGGAGGCGCACCGTGGACGTGGCCCTCGTGGGGGACCGCGCGATCCGAGGGATGAATCGCAGGTATCGCGGCAAGGACGCCGCGACGGACGTGCTGGCGTTCCCCTCGGGAGAGCGTCTTCCCGAGGGGGGCGTGCACCTCGGGGACCTGGCGGTGTCGTGGGCAACGGCGGCCCGGCAGGCCGAGCGGCGAGGGCACCCGCCGGCCGTCGAGGTGCGGATCCTCCTCCTGCACGGCTACCTGCACCTTCTCGGCCACGACCACGAGACGGACGGCGGCGCGATGCGGCGGCTCGAGCGCCGTCTCGCCCGCGAGCTGGTGCGAGGGGCGAGAGAGGCGTCCGGGGGAGGCCGGGGGAGCGGAGGTTGAGCGAGGACGCCGGGCCGCCGCGGGAGCGCAGCGGGTTCGTGTCCATCGCGGGGTGGACGAACGTCGGGAAGTCCACGCTGCTGAACCGGCTCGTCGGGGAGAAGATCGCCGCCGTCTCGCCGGTCGCGCAGACGACGCGTCGCAGAATCGTCGGAGCGCTCCGCGTCGCCGGGCGCGGGCAGGCGTTGTTCGTGGACACGCCGGGCTTCCACGTCCCGGAGCGGCGCATGAATCGCGTGATGGTCGAGAACGCGCGGCGCAGCATCCGCGACGTGGACCTCGTGCTGCTCGTCGTGGACGCGGCGCGCGGCCCGGGGGAGGGGGACGAGAGCGTGGCCGCCCTCGTGCGAGGGGCGGGGACGCCGGCGCTCGGGGTGCTGAACAAGGTCGACCTCGTGCGGCCGAAGTCCCGCCTCCTCCCGATGATGCGGACGCTGTGCGAGGACTGGGGGCTCGGAGAGACGTTCCCGGTCTCCGCGGCCACCGGCGAGGGCTGCCCCGAGCTGCTCGATCGGGTGTTCTCGTCGCTCCCGGAGGCGGAGCCCTGGCTCTCCGAGGACTACCTGACCGACCAGCGGGAGCGGGACCTCGCGGCGGAGTGGATCCGCGAGAAGATCCTCCTGCGAACGCGGCAGGAGATCCCGCACGTCGTGGCCGTCCTCGTGGAGAGCTGGCGATCCCGTCCGGACGGCCTCGTCGAGATCGAGGCGACGATCCTGGTGGAGCGCGAGTCGCAGAAGGCGATCGTCGTGGGGAAGGGGGGCGCGCTGCTCAAGCAGGCGGGGACGGAGGCGCGGCGGGAGATCGAGCGGATGCTGGGGGCGCGCGTCTACCTGGGGCTCCGCGTCCGGGCGAGGAGCGACTGGCGGGACGACCCGAGCGTGCTGCGGGAGCTCGGGATCGAGTAGGGGCGCGGACGACGCGGTCTGCTAGAATTTCGTGCCGCTCCTGGAAACGGAGCGGCAAGAGAGGGGTGCGTCTTGGCCCGGCGGAGCGACGAGGCGTACGTCCTGCGGACCCAGGCGCTGGGAGAGGCGGACCTGATCGTGACGCTTCTGGCCGAGCACGCGGGCCGGCTCCGGGGCGTGGCGGCTTCCGCCAAGCGCAGCCGGCGGCGGTTCGGGGGGGCCCTGGATCCGATGACGCGCGTCCGGGCGGCATGGTCCGAGCGGGAGGGTCGCGAGCTGCACCGCATCGAGTCGCTCGAGCCGGCGCGGTCCTTTTCCTCGATGCAGTCGGAGCCGGCAACGCAGGCCGCCTGCGCGGTGCTGGCGGAGATCGCCGGGGCGTTGGCGAGCGAGGAGGAACCGGATCCGAAGGGGTTCCGTCTCCTCGGCGCCGTCCTGGACGCGCTCGAGGGCGGGCTCGATCCATGGGTGGCGGTGCGCTACTTCGAGTACTGGACCCTGAGGCTGCACGGTCTCCTGCCGGACGTGTCCTCGTGCGGGGCCTGCGGCGCAGAGCTGCGCGGGGCCGCGGGGATTCCCGTGGAGGCGCGCGGGTTCGCGCTGTGCGCGGCGTGCGAGCGGGCGGCCGGGGGGCGGAGGGGGACGCTCTCGCGCGAGGATCTCGAGTTCCTCCGCGAGGCCGCCGCCCGGGGCCCCTCGGAGATGGCAACGCACCGGGAGGCGAGCCGCCCGGGCGGGGCGCTCGAGGCTCTCCTCCGGGGGGCGATCGAGGCGTTCACGGAGCGCTCCTTCCGCGCGTACCGTCACCTGGAGCGCGCGACGAGGGCGGCGGATCGGGATCCCTCATGACGTTCCAACAGCTGCTCCTCTCCATCCAGGCCCACTGGGCCGGCAAGGGGTGCGTCCTCCAGCAGCCCTACGATCTCGAGGTGGGAGCGGGAACGATGCACCCAGACACCTTCTTCCGGGTGCTCGGCCCGGAGCCGTGGCGCGTCGCCTTCTGCCAGCCTTCGCGCCGTCCGTGCGACGGGCGCTACGGCGAGAACCCGATGCGCGTGTACAAGCACTACCAGTTCCAGGTGATCCTGAAGCCGGCCCCCCTCGACGTGCAGGATCTCTACCTCGACTCGCTCCGGGCGTTCGGAGTCGACCCGCTCGAGCACGACATCCGCTTCGAGGAAGACAACTGGGAGTCGCCGACCCTCGGGGCCGCCGGCGTCGGCTGGCAGGTCCTGATGGACGGGATGGAGATCTCGCAGTTCACGTACTTCCAGCAGGCGGGCGGCTTCGAGCTGTCGCCGATCTCGGTGGAGCTGACCTACGGTCTCGAGCGGATCTGCATGTTCCTGAACGACATCCGGAGCATCTTCGAGATCCCGTGGAGCGACTCGGTGACCTACGGCGAGGTCAGGCGACGCGAGGAGGTGGAGCATTCGGCCTACAGCTTCCGCGAGGCCGACGTGGCTCTCTTTCGCGGACAGTTCGAGCGGTGGGAGGCGGAGGCGAAGCGGCTGCTGTCCCGGACCGTGCGGGCGGAGGGGGAAGAGCGCGCCGCGCCCCTCGTCGTTCCCGCGTACGAGGCCGCTCTCAAGTGCTCGCACCTCTTCAACGTTCTCGACGCGAGGGGGGCCCTCAGCGTGACGGAGCGCGCGGCCTCCATCCAGAGGATCCGCCGCCTCGCGTGCCGGTGCGCCGAGGCGTACCTCCGGCAGCGGGAGGAGGCCGGTTTCCCGCTCCTCTCGGGATCGGACGCCGGGAGCAGGTCGTGAGCGCCCCTCTCCTCATCGAGATCGGCTGCGAGGAGATCCCGGCGGGAGGGATCGCGGGAGCGGCGGAGAGCCTCGGCCGCCGGATCGTCGCGATCCTGGATCAGGCGGGGCTCGCCCACGGGGACGCCTCGGCGTGGGGCGGATCGAGGAGGCTCGCCGTCCGCGTGGAGGGGGTGGAGGAGAGGCAGGCCGACCGGGAGGAGACCGTGCTCGGGCCGCCGGCCCGGGCCGCGTTCGCGGGGGACGGATCGCCGACCGCCGCCGCGGTCGGGTTCGCGCGGAAGCACGGGATCCCGCCTGCCTGCCTCGTGGCCGTGCGGACGGACAAGGGGGAGTACTCGGCGTTCCGCAGGACGGTCCGCGGACGGTCGGTGGGAGAGGTCCTCGGCGCGGGGCTGGAGCAGGCGGTGGGTGGCATGTCGTTCCCCAAGACGATGCGCTGGGGCGAGGGCGCGCACCGCTGGGTCCGCCCCGTGCACTGGATCGTCGCCCTGCACGGCGGCGAGGTGCTGCCGCTGGTCCTGTTCGGGATCGAGGCGGACCGGCACTCTCGGGGCCATCGGTTCCTGGCGCCCGGCGCCGTGCGGATCGCGGACGCGGGAGTCTACGCCGCCGAGCTGGAGCGGGCGTTCGTCCTCGCGGATCCGGCGGCGCGCCGCGGCACCTTGGCGCGTCAGCTCGCCGAGGCCGCCGCGGCCGAGAGCGGCGAGATCGTGGAGGACGAGCGGCTCCTCGAGGAGGTGGCGGACCTCGTCGAGTGGCCGGGAGTCGTGACGGGCCGCTTCGCGGCGGAGTATCTCGACCTGCCCAGGGAAGTCCTCGTGGCCACCCTTCGCCACCATCAGAAGGCCTTCTCGGTGCAGCGCGACGGTCGCCTCCTGCCGGTCTTTCTCGCCGTGGCGAACACCGATCGGGATCCCGCGGGACACGTCCGCCGGGGGAACGAGTGGGTCGTGGGCGGCCGCCTCGAGGACGCGAGGTTCTTCTGGGGCGAGGACGGGAAGACGGAGCTGGCGTCGCGCGTCGCGCGGCTCGACGGGATCGTCTACCACGAGAAGCTCGGAACGTACCGGGAGAAGGCGGAGCGGGTCGCCGGGCTGGCCGGGGCGCTGGCACGGCAGCTCGGGCTCCCGGAGGAGGAGAAGGGCGCGGCGGAGCGGGCGTCGCTCCTCTGCAAGGCGGATCTCCTCACCGGCCTGGTCGCCGAGTTCCCGGAGCTGCAAGGGGTCGTCGGTGGACTCCTGCTCCGCCGCGAGGGGGTGGACGAGAGGGTCGCGGCGGCGGTGTACGAGCACTACCGGCCTCGAGGGCCCGACGACGACCCGCCGGCCACGGAGCTCGGGGCCGTGCTGTCGGTGGCGGACAAGCTCGACGCCGTGGCGTCGCTCCTGGCGGTGGGGGAGCGGCCGACGGGCTCTCGCGATCCCTTCGGCCTGCGACGGGCGACGGCGGGAATCTTCCGGATCGCGTGCGAGCGCTCCTGGGGCGTCTCGATCGGGGCGCTGTGGGAGCTGAGCGCGCTGGCGACCGGTGGAGAGCAGCGGAGCGAGATCTTCGCGTATCTCGAGCAGCGCCTCGGCGACTTCCTCCGCGAGCGGGGATTCACGCTCCACGAGATCGACGCCGTCCTTCAGGCCGGCGGCGGGACCGCGGCGGCCGCCCTCCCCTTGGGCGACGTCCTGGCGAGGCTCGAGGCGGTGCGCGCGGTGCGGGAGAGGGCGGATTTCCGGAAGCTCGTGGAGCTCACGAAGCGCGCCTCGAACATCCTGAGACAGACGGCGGCGCTGATCGAGCGGAGCGCGGACGCGGGATGGGCGCCGGGCGCGGCGATCGCGGCGGCCGGGGCGGCCCGCCGGCTCGAGGAGACGATCGGCCGCGAGGAGCCCGCGATCCGGACCGCCGCGGACCGGCGGGCGTACGCCGAGGTGCTGGACCATCTCGCGGACTTCGCAGAGCCCGTTGCCGCTTTCTTCGACGAGGTGCTCGTCGTGGATCCGGAGGACCCGCAGGGGACCTATCAACGGCACGAGCTGCTGGCGAGGCTGGGTTCCCTTCTGACCCGCTACTTCGACATCCGGGAGCTTCCCGGTGACGCCGACAGGAGACCCTAATGGACAAGCTCGTGTACTTCTTCGCGAACGGTGCCGCCGAGGGAAACGCCGGCATGAAGGACGTGCTGGGGGGGAAAGGAGCGAACCTCGCCGAGATGACGAACCTCGGGATTCCCGTTCCCCCCGGCTTCACGATCTCGACGCGGGCGTGCGTGCGCTATTTCGAGGCGGACGGGAAGATGCCCGAGGGACTCGAGGAGCAGGTGAAGCGCGCGCTCGCCGGGCTCGAGAAGGCGCAGGGAAAGCGCTTCGGGGACGAATCGGACCCGCTGCTGGTGTCCGTGCGCTCGGGGGCGAAGTTCTCGATGCCGGGGATGATGGACACGATCCTGAATCTTGGCCTGAACGACCGGGCGGTGGAGGGGCTGGCCCGAGCGGGGGGCGACCGGCGCTTCGCGTTCGACTCGTACCGCCGGTTCATCCAGATGTACGCGGACGTCGTCCTGGGAGTGAAGAAGCAGGAGTTCGAGCACCTGCTGGTCGCGATGAAGAGAGCCCGTCACGCCAGGCACGACACGGACCTCTCGGCCGGGGACCTCGAGGCGCTGGTGCGCCGCTACAAGGAGAAGGTCCGCAAGGCCGCGGGGCGTCCGTTTCCGGAGGATCCGCGGGAGCAGCTCTGGGGGGCGATCGCCGCGGTGTTCCGGAGCTGGATGAACGAGAGGGCGCGCATCTACCGGAGGCAGTACGCGATCCCCGACGATCTCGGGACGGCCGTCAACGTCCAGTGCATGGTGTTCGGGAACCTCGGCGAGGACTGCGCCACCGGCGTGGCGTTCACGAGGAATCCCGCCACGGGCGAGAACGTGTTCTACGGCGAGTACCTCCCGAACGCGCAGGGGGAGGACGTCGTCGCGGGGATCCGCACGCCGCGGCCGATCTCCCGCGCACAGGCCGGCGGGGACGCGGGCGGCTCGCTCGAGGAGACGATGCCGCGGTGCTTCGCGCAGCTCCTCGAGATCCGGGGACGGCTCGAGGCGCATTACAAGGACATGCAGGACATCGAGTTCACGATCGAGCGCGGGCGCCTCTACATGCTGCAGACCCGTACGGGCAAGCGGACGGGACTGGCGGCGCTGCACATCGCCTTCGACCTCCACGAGGCCGGCGTCATCGACCGCAAGGCGGTTCTGCAGCGGGTCGAGCCCGACATGCTCGTGCAGCTCCTCGCCCCGATTTTCGACACGCGGGACAAGGAGCGCGCGCGCCGCGAGGGACGGGTCCTGGCGAAGGGACTCCCCGCGGGGCCCGGCGCGGCCTCGGGCGTCGTGGCGTTCTCCGCGAAGCGGGCGGTGGAGATGGCCGGAAAGGGCGCGAGGGTGCTCCTGGTTCGGGCGGAGACCAGTCCCGAGGACCTGGCAGGCATGGTGGCGGCGGTGGGCATCTTGACGAGCCGGGGAGGGATGACCTCGCACGCCGCCGTCGTGGCGCGAGGGATGGGGAAGCCGTGCGTGGTCGGAGCGGAGGCGCTCCTCGTGGACCCCGACGCCGGCCGGCTCCGCGCCGCGGGGAAGGTGCTCAAGGAAGGCGACGCGCTGTCGATCGACGGCTCCACCGGCGAGGTGATCCTGGGAGCCCTCGACACCCACCCTTCCGAGGTCCAGCAGGTCCTGGTTCGCCGCGCGCTCAAGGCGGAGCGGTCCCCGCTGTACCGGAGGTACGCCGCCCTCATGGAGTGGGCCGATGCGACGAGGAGGCTCAAGATCCGCACGAACGCCGACACCCCGCACGATGCGGCGGTGGCGAGAGCCTTCGGCGCCGAGGGGATCGGTCTGTGCCGGACCGAGCACATGTTCTTCGCCGAGGACAGGATCGCGGCCGTGCGGGAGATGATCCTCTCCGAGGACGTCTCGCAGCGCCGCCGTGCGCTCTCGAAGCTGCTTCCGATGCAGCGCCGCGACTTCGCCGGGATCTTCAAGGCGATGGACGGGCTCCCGGTGACGATCCGGCTCCTGGACCCCCCGCTGCACGAGTTTCTCCCGACGCAGCCCGAGCAGTTCCGGAAGCTCGCGCGAGAGATGCGCGTGCCGGCGCGGACGCTCGAGGAGAAGGCGGCGCAGCTGCACGAGGCGAATCCGATGCTCGGCCACCGCGGATGCCGGCTCGGAGTGACGTTTCCTGAGATCTACGACATGCAGGCGCGCGCGATCTTCGAGGCGGCCGCCCAGTGCGTCAAGAAGGGGATCCGCGTCCTTCCGGAGGTGATGATCCCGCTGGTAGGAACCGTTCGGGAGTTCACCGACATCGCCGCGAGGACGCGGGCGATCGCCGAGGAGGTGCATCGCAGGACGCGGATCGCGGTTCCGTACCTGGTCGGGACGATGATCGAGATCCCTCGCGCCTGCCTGATCGCCGAGGCGGTCGGGAGGGAGGCGGAGTTCTTCTCCTTCGGCACCAACGACTTGACCCAGATGACGTACGGCTACAGCCGGGACGACGTCGGGAAGTTCTTGGGCGCCTACCTCGAGCGCCGCATCCTGCGGCGCGACCCGTTCCAGGGCATCGACGAGGAAGGGGTCGGACGCCTCGTGCGGATGGGCGTGGAGGAGGGCCGCAGGGGACGAGCCGGACTGAAGGTCGGGGTGTGCGGCGAGCACGGGGGCGACCCCGAATCGGTTGCCTTCTTCCACCGCGTGGGGCTCGACTACGCGTCCTGCTCCCCGTACCGCGTTCCCGTGGCGAGGCTGGCGGCCGCCCAGGCGGCGCTCGCGGAGCAGGGAGGGGGAGGGTCGGGAACGGCCTGATCGGGGGCTGGACTTCTGCCGGAAATCCTTGACCGTGCCGGGCGCCGAGGCTATATTTACACGCTTTTTTCGGGGGCCGGGGGAGCGGGAGCCCGCGGCACGGGCGGCGGGAGGGGGCCATGACGACGAGAGCCGGCAAGCGGAAGGGGAGCGGAGCGTCGAAGGGCGCAAAGCGGGTTGCCGCGCGAGCCCCGAAGATCAAGGCGAAGCCGAAGGCGGCGCCGAAGGCGCGCGACAGGAAGAGCGAGCCTCGGCCGCGGAGGCCGGCGGCGCGGAAGGCGGTCCCGCGCACGAGCGCGCCGCCGAAGGGGCCGGCGCCGGTGCCCGCGCCGACGGGGCGGACGAAGGCCGGCGTGGAGACGCGCGTGGCCGAGCCGAAGAGGCGGGTCGCGCCGAAGCGGAGAATGCGTCGGAAGGAGGCCGAGGAGTTCCGGCGGCTCCTGCTGGAGCGGCACCGGGAGTTGGTCCGGGCGTACAGCCTGTCGACCGGAGACAGCCGGACGCACCCGGACAGCGGGACCGAGGACTACATCGACTACGCGGTGAACTCTTACACGAAGGAGTTCGGGCTGTCGCTGAGCGAGATGGACCGGAAGATGCTCGTGCTGGTCGAGGAGGCCCTGGCCCGCATCGGGCACGGGGACTACGGATCCTGCCTCCAGTGCGGCGAGGAGATCGCGCGCAAGCGGCTCGAGGTGGCGCCTTGGGCCCGCTACTGCATCCGGTGCCAAGGCCTGGAGGAGCAGGGGCTCCTGCCCGAGTATCCGAGCCGTCTCGATGCCGACGAGGCAGAGGAAGACGAGGCCGAGGAGTCGCCGTCGCAGGAGTACGACACCGAGATTGCTCCGGAGGGGGCGGAGGATCTGGAGGAGGAGCCCCTCGGCGTCGAGGACGACGATTCCGAGGAGGCCGAAGAGGACTAGCGCCCGGCTCCCGGGAGCGCGTTCCGCCCGGCCCCCCCGCTGCAAAGCCCGCACCGGGAGGCAGCTCCGATGTCGGGAACTAGGGTCCCCGTACGAGTCAGCCGCCGAGGTGCGAGGCGGGTGCGTGCGGGCCACCCCTGGGTCTTCCGGGACGACGTGCCGGATCCTCGCGGCGCCGCGCACGGCGACCTGATCCCGGCGGAGACCGAGCGGGGGGAGCGGCTCGGCTGGGCCTTCTACTCCGCGACCTCGAAGATCGCGCTGCGGTTCGTGACGCTCTCGGCCGAGGAGCCCGACCGCGCGTTCTGGGAGGGGAGGATCGAGCGAGCGCTCGAGTGGCGATCGCGAGTGCGGCCCGCTTCCGAGGCCATGCGGCTCGTCTTCGGCGAGAGCGACGGGATCCCGGGCCTGGTCGCGGACCGCTACGGGAGCCACCTGGTCGTCCAGTCTCTGACCGCCGCTACGGAACGCCTCCTGGATCTCCTCGTGGACCTGCTCGTGGAGCGGGTGGAGACGGAGTCGGTGCTCGCCCGGAACGACCCGGCGGTGCGCGCGCTCGAGGGGCTGCCCAGGGAGGTGCGGCAGCTGCGCGGGCGGACACCCGACGAGATCGAGGTCCGGGAAGGGCGGATCGTGCAGCGGATCGACTGCCGTCGGGGCCAGAAGACTGGGGCTTTCCTGGACCAGGTCGAGAACCGGATCGCCGCGGCGGAGTGGAGCCGGGGACGCGTCCTCGACGCCTTCTGCTACCAGGGCGGATTCGGTCTCGCGGCCGCTCTCCGCGGGGCCGAGGTCGAGGCCGTCGATTCCTCGGCCGAGGCGGTGGCGCGCGGCGCGGCGGCGGCGGCGGCGGCGGGGCTCGCCTCATCGGTCCGCTTCTCGGTCGCGAACGTCTTCGAGGACCTGCGCGCACGGGAGCGGCGCGGGGAGCGCTTCGATCAGGTGATCCTCGATCCCCCGGCGTTCGCCAAGAGCCGCGGGGAGGCGGCGGAGGCGCGCCGAGGCTACAAGGAGGTCAACCTCCGCGCCATGAGGCTCCTCGGGGCCGGCGGGATCCTCGTGACCTCGTCGTGCTCGTACAACCTCCGCGAGTCGGATTTCCTCGACGTGCTCGCCGAGGCGGCGGCGGATGCGGGCCGGGTCCTCCGTGTGGTCGAGAAGCGGACGCAGGGGAGGGACCACCCGATCCGGCTCGGATTTCCGGAGAGCCATTACCTCAAGTGCTTCGTCCTGGCGGTACCGTGAGTCCCGCGCCCCTTGCGCGGCGCCGGAGCCGCCGAGCGCTCGCGGCGGGCGCTCTCGCGGTCCTCGCCGCGGGCCTGGGCGCGGGCGCGCTGGCGCTGTCCCGGGCCGATCTGGAGGGAAAGGCGAGGGCTCGGATCGAGAGCGCCTTTGCGGCCGCCACGGGGGGCTCGCTGCGGATCGGATCGCTTTGCGTCCACCCTCTGCGGCTCGAGGCGGAGGCGCGCGACGTCTCGGCATCGGTGCCCGCCGAGGGGGCGGAGCCCCTCGAGGCCTCGGCCGCCCGCCTTCGCGTCAAGCTCGCCTGGCAGGGGCTCGTCTCGCTGGGACTGGGGCGGGTTCGTCTCGCCGAGGTCGAGACGGAGGCGGCGCAGATCGCCCTCACGCCGGAGTTCCTGGCGGAGTACGCCCGAAGGGAGCCCCGGGGGAAGGGCCTGCACATCCGGGTCGATCGCCTGCACGTGGCGCACGGCCTGGTTCGCTGGGCCGATCGGCGGGCGCCGCTCGACCTCGAGGCGCGGGACGTGTCGATCGAGGCGTCGTGGTCCTCCTTCCTGGGCGCGCTCGCCGGAGAGGCCGATCTCTCGATCTCGTTGCGTCGCCCTCCGTTCGCCCGGCCGTATCCTCTGCGGGTCCGCTCGAGCTTCGTCCTGACGGAGTCGAGGGTCGAGCTGCGCGGCTCCCGGGTCACCGCACCGGGCCTCGACGGGACGTTCCGCGCCAACGTCGCGAGGAGCGAGGGGGCTCCGTACACGGGGCGCGTGTCGCTGGTGGCCGATCTCGGCGCGCTGGGCGAGTGGCTCGATCCGTCGTTCCCGGAAATCGCGGGGGAGGCGCGGGCCGATCTGGTGCTCGACGGCCTCGAGGGGGACCTCCGCGCCGTCGGGCCGGTTCGGGTCCGGGAGGGCCGGCTGGGGCCGATCCGCGCGACGGAGGCCTCGGGGCGGGTCGAGTTCCACGAGAGACGTCTCGCCGTCCGCGGACTCGAGGCGAGAGCGTTCGGCGGGAGCCTCCGCGGGTCCGTGGACGTCGATCTCTCCGACCCCGTGCGCTTCGATGCGCGCGTGAGCGGGAGCGAGGTCGACGTCGGCTCGGTCCTCGCCCTGGCGCGGCTTCCGCTCCCCGTGAGTGCGCGGGCGGCCGTCGACCTCGAGCTGCGCGGGGAGCCGGCCGCGCCGGAGACCTGGGAGGGGGGCGGGAGGATCGCGGCGGAGCCGGGACCGGCCGCGCTGGGCATCCCCGCCCGCATGGAGGGGCCGTTCGAGTTCCGGACGGGGCGTTTCGTGATCCCGGGCGCTGCGTTGGAGACCGAGGCGACGAGGCTGGACCTCGCGGTCGATGTCGCGCTCGCGCCGGAGGCGGGCATGAGCCGGGCGGCGATCTCGGGCGAGACGCGGTCCGGGGGGCGGACCCTCGAGGAAGTGCTGCGCGTCCTGGGATCGCTCGGAATCGAGCTGCCCGCGATCGTCAGGGAGCCGATCGCAGGGCAGGGGAGATTCCGCACCGCCGTCGAGCTTGGGGAAGACCCCGCGGTGGAGGTGGACGTCGACCTGGCCGAGGGATCTTGGAGCGGCGAGACGTTCGACCGCGGGACGCTCTCCCTCCGGGTGGCGGGAGGCCGCCTCGATCTCCGAAGCCTCGCGCTCGAGGACGCCTCGCAGCGCCTGCGCGCATCCTGCGTCCTCGATACGGCTTCGTCCTCGATCGAGCGGGTGGACCTCGAGATGGAGGACGTGAGGCTCGCGCGCGTGCTGCGGCGCCTGGGATCCGATCTCGACGCCGACGGGAGGATCGGCGGGTCCCTGGCCCTCCGGCGGGGCGCGGCCGGGCTCGAGGGGGGAGGAGAGGCCATGCTCCTCGAGGGGCGGGTCCTCGGGGAGCCGCTGGAGCTGGGACGCGTCAGGCTCGAGGCGAGGGATGGAGTCCTGGAGGCGCGAGACGTCGAGGTCTCCGGCCTCGCCTTGGAGGGGCGGCTCTCCGTTCGCGTCGGCATGGAGTCGGGCTCGGGGGATGTCCGCGTGGAATCCGCGCGCCTCGACGTCTCCAAGGTCGCGGCCCTTCGGCGCCGGGGGCTCGACGTCGGGGGCGAGCTCCTCGCGCAGGGACAGGTCCGGTTCGGCGCCGACGGGACGACGGGCGAGGTCTCGTTGGCGGGGTCGGAGTTTCGAATCGGCGAGGGGAGGCTCGGGAAGATCGGCGGAATCCTGCGCGTGTCCCCCGATGCGCTCGGCTTCGAGGTGGAGGGACGAGAGGAGGCGAGGTGGAGGGTCGCCGGGAGCGTGGGATGGGAGGATTCGCTTCCGATCCGCGCGACGGCGGTGCTGCAAAGGGCGGAGATCCCCCTCTCCGCGGAGGGTGGCTCGGGGCCGAGACTCCGGGTGAGCGCCGAGATCGCGGTCGACGGTCCCCTGGCGACCCCCGAGGAGATGGAGGGATCGGGAAGCCTGACCGACGCGGAGGTGGTTTCCGGGGGCCGCTCCGCCTCGATCGCTGCGCCGGTGCCGCTCCGGCTCTCGCGAGGACGGTTCGAGGCGGGCCCCTGCCGGATCACGGGCGGAGGAATCGATGTCGAGGGCGTCTTCGCCTATCGGTTCGCCGACGAGGGGCTCTCCGGCCGCGCGCGGGGCTCGATCGATCTCTCTGCGCTCTCCTCGCTCGTGCCCGGCCTCAAGGCGTCGGGCCGGTTGCGGCTGGATCTCGAGGTCGAGGGGAGGGCCGATGCCCCCGAGATTCGCGGGGCCGCCGGCGTCGAGGAGGGACGGTTGCGCCTCGAGGGATTCCCCCTTCGCCTGGACGGACTGGACGGCCGGGTGCGGTTCGAGGGGAGGAGGTTCGAGCTCGAGGACGTGCGCGCCCTGTCGGGGGGCGGCGAGATCCTCGTCCGGGGGGGAGGAGCCGTCGGAGGCGACGGGATCCGCGAGCACGAGATCGAGTTCGGCGTCTCGCGCGTCGCGGTGGAGTACCCGCCCGGATTCCGGGGCGTCTACGAGGGAAGGCTCGTCCTAGCGGGACGGGAGGGGCGATCCCGCCTGTCGGGCGAACTGAAGATCCTGCGCGGGTCGTACGCGACCGACTTCGACGTCGCCGCGCTCCTGGGGACCAGGGGGATCGAGCCCGTGGAGACGTCGGAGGAGGGATTCCTCGGGAGAGTCGCGCTCGGGGTCCGGGTGCGGGCCGAGGACGGCGTGTGGGTTCGGAACAACATGGCGAGGCTCGAATCGGCGGTGTCCCTCGATCTCGGCGGCGACCTCGAGAGACCGGAGGTGATCGGCCGGATCTCCGCGCTCGAGGGCGGAGTGCTGACGTTTCGCGGGGTCGATTACCGGATCCTCTCCGGCACGCTCGACTTCAGCGACCCGGATCGAATCGATCCCTACCTCGCGGTGAGCGCGGAGACGCGCGTGGATCGGTACGACGTGCGGTTGCGCGCGGAAGGGAGGCTCGAGAAGTTCGACTACGAGTTGACGAGCGATCCCCCGCTCTCGCAGCAGGACGTCATGGCGCTGCTCCTGACCGGTAGCACGGCCGAGGACTGGAGCGAGGTCGCGGCGGGCGTCGGGGCCGGGGGGCTCGCCGCGAGCCACGTGTCGGGCGCCTACGTGGCCGGCGCGGTGGCGGGCGTCCTCGGGGAGCCGATCAAGAAGTCGTTCGGCCTCGACCAGCTGCGGATCGACCCGTTCCTCGTCGAAGGGCAAGCCGATCCGTCGACCCGCGTCACCGTCGGGAAGAAGCTGGCGGAGGACGTGCGACTGGTGTACTCGGTCGATCTCGGGGATGCGGAGAAGAGCATCTACAAGGTGGAGTGGCAGGCGACGCGGCATTTTCAGATCGCCGGTCTCTACGACACGAGCGGATCGAGCGCGGGGGACATCCGGTACTCGCGGAGGTTCCGGCTCGGCCGCCCCCGCGGGCTGTTCTCCCCGCAACCGTTGCCGGTCGCCTCGGCGGGCGCCTCCCTCGACGGCATGACGGTCGAGTCGGTCGCCTTCGCGGGGGCGGGTTCCGAGGAGGGGGCGCGCCTCGCGAGAAAGCTTCCGCTCCGCGAGGGCGACGCGTTCCGGCGGTCGCGGATGATGGAGAGCGCCGACGAGATCCGCCGAGCGGAGGCGGCCCGGGACCGCTTCCTCGCCCGAGTGATCCCCGAGGCGGTCGAGATCGAGGGCGGGGTGGCGGTGACCTACCGCGTGGAGCCGGGACCGGAGGTCGATCTGGAAATTCGAGGCGTCCCCATCTGGGATCGCCGGCGCATCCGCCGGCGCCTCGTCGGGCTGTGGGGCGAGCCGGCGGCGCCCGAGGACCTCACGGCGGACGGAGAGGAGGAGATTCGCCGATATTTCCGCGACCGCGGCTACTACGCCGTCGACGTGGTCCGCGAGGAGAACCTCCGCGGCGTGCGGAAGCTCGTCCGGTACTCGGTGGATCGCGGAAGGCGCGTTCGGATCGCCGAGGTCTCCGTCGAAGGAGGGGAGTCGCTCTCGCGGGACGAGATCCGGAGCCACCTCATGACACGTCCCGACACGGCGTGGAGCCGGCGCCACGTGAACTCGGAGGGGCTACGACAGGACGCGGCCACGATCCGCGCGCTCTACCTGGAGCGCGGGTTCCTGGGCGTCCGGGTCGGGGATCCGGAGGTGAGCCTGTCTCTCGACGGCCGCGAAGCGTCGGTCACGTTCCGGATCGAGGAGGGGCGCCGCTTCACGGTGAGGGAGGTGCGCGTTCCCGAGGGGCTCGTCGTCCCGCCGGCGACGATGCGCGCATGGGCCGGGATCGAGAAAGGGGAGGTCTTCTCTCCCGCGCGCGGGCTCCGCGCCGAGAACGCCCTCCGGGCGCGCTTCGACGAGATGGGGTACCCCGACGTTCGCGTCGAGCTCCGCACATCCGCGGACGACTCCGGGGGAGTCGTCGTGGAGTTCGACGTCGCCCCGGGCCAGCGCAAGACGGTCGCCTCGGTACGGATCGAGGGGAACGAGCGGACGCGCGACGCGACGGTGCTCCGCGAGGTTGGCTTCGCTCCGGGGGATCCCGCGTCGAGGGCGCGGCTCCTCGAGACCCAGCGGCGCCTGTACCAGCTCGGGATCTTCCGGAGCGTCCGAGTCGACTTCCCGCCGGGCGGCGGCGCCGGAGGGGGCGGGCAGGACGTCCGGATCTCGGTCGAGGAGGCGGCCCCCTACCACGTGTCCGCGGGACTGGGATACGACACGGAGGGAGGGGCGCAGGCCACGTACTCCTTGGGGCACGACAACGTCGGGGGGTATGGGCGAAGCGTGGCGCTGCAGGGGAAGTACAGCGGCGTGGAGAACCGGATGCAGGTGGTCGCGCGGGAGCCGCGGTTGTTCGGCCGAAGGCTCGACACGCTGTTCACGATCTTCCGGGAGCGCCGCGAGGAGACGGGCTACGACGTGTTCACCCGCTCGCTCGGCTTCCGTGTCGAGCGGCGTCCGAAGCCGGGGTGGGTCGGGCACCTGCGCTACAGCTACCAGGACGTCACGCTGTCGAACGTGGAGGACGCCCTCGCGGCCCTCGAGGACAAGCTGGAGGACGTGCAGCTCGGGAACCTCTCCTTCGCGGTCGTGCGGAACACGAGGGACGACGTGTTCTCCCCGACTCGGGGTGGGATCGCGAGCGCCGAGCTGTCGGTGTTCGGGCCGCTGCTCCTCTCCGAGGAGACGTTCGCGAAGCTGTTCCTTCGGGGGGCGTTCACGAAGACGTACCGGAACGACGTGTCGGTCTCGGGGGCGGCGCGGCTGGGCCTCGCGCTGCCCCTCGGCTCGACGGATCGCGTTCCGCTGTCCGAGCGGTACTTCGCCGGGGGGGAGTCGACGCTCCGCGGCTTCGCGCGCGACGCCGTGGGCCCGTCGGTCGAGGGGATTCCCTCGGGAGGGGAGGCGCTCGGAATCGTCAACGTGGAGTGGCTCTTCCCGGTGCGGGGTCCGGTTCGGGGGGTGCTCTTCGCGGACGCGGGGAGCGTGTGGGAGGACCTCTCGAGCATCGACGCGGAGGGGCTTCGAGAGGATGCCGGGGTCGGTCTCAGGATCCTGACGCCGATCGGGCCGGTGCGGGCGGAGTACGCCTGGAAGCTCGACCGGCGTCCGGACGAGACGCCGGGTCAGTTCTACTTCGCGATCGGAATTCTGTTCTGACCCGGGCGCGAGGAAGCTCGCGCGGTCGGCTCTCCCGAGAAGAAAGATGGCCCGCCGGCGCCGCGGGGGGCAAACAACGTGCGCCGGCGGGCCGTGAAGCGTTCGCGCGGCTCTCAGGCCAAGGAGAAGCGCAGGTTCCCGCGGTGGCGTCCGAGGGTCGCGCGCAGCTTGTCCTTGGCTTCCCTCTCGAGCTGCCGCACTCGTTCCCGGCTCAAGTTGAGGCCCCTGCCGATCTCCTCGAGGGTCATCTCGCTCCCGCCGTGGAGGCCGAAGCGATTCCGGATGATGTGGAGCTCCCGCTCGTCGAGGTTCCCCAGGGCGCGGTCGACGAGCAGCGTGACCTCCTTGGCGTACAGCCTCTGCTCCTGGCTGTCGCTGTTCGGGTCGGCGATGAGTGTTCCGAGCCTGCACTCTTCCTCGTGATCGACGTAATCGTCGATCGAGAGCTCTCGTTGCAACATCGGGATCAGCATCGTCGGCTCCTTACCCCTCGGCGAAACGCTGAGCAACGATCGTGCCGACCTGGGAGGGCGGACGTGGGCGCCGCCGGGCGGAAATTTGGGCCGCAAAACGACGTTGGCGGTCCCATTTTCCGCCTACCATCCCGACTGGCATACTAGGAAATCCGCCTCGGCCCGTCCGGGCGCGTCGCGCTGACACCACGATGCCGGTCGTGTGCAAAAATGACGCGGGGCGTCCTGAAGCGGCGGCGGGGCCGGTGGAGGAGCGATGGGGAGGATCCGGGTCCTCAGCGACCAGATCGTCAACCGGATCGCGGCGGGAGAGGTGGTGGAGCGCCCCGCGTCGGTCGTCAAGGAGCTGGTCGAGAACAGCCTCGACGCCGGCTCCTCGTCCGTGGAGATCGTCGTGGAGTCCGGGGGGAAGCGCCGGATTCGCGTGCGGGACGACGGCTGCGGGATGGACCGGGACGACGCGCTTCTCGCGCTCGAGCGCCACGCGACGAGCAAGCTCTCCGAAGCAGGAGACCTCGAGGCGATCTCGACGCTGGGGTTTCGCGGCGAGGCGCTCCCGAGCATCTCGGCGGTCTCCCGGCTCCTCCTGCGCTCGGCCGTCCGAGACGGGCAGGGGAGCGAGATCGAGGTGCGGGCGGGGAGGATCGTCTCGGTGCGCGAGGCGGGGCTGCCGCGAGGCACCTCGATCGACGTCCAGTCGCTGTTCTTCAACGTTCCCGCGCGGCGCAAGTTCCTGCGCTCGGAAGCCACGGAGATCTCCCACGTTCTGCGGTGGGCGACGCGATACGCCCTGGCGTGGCCGGGTGTGCGGTTCTCGTTGCGGCATGGCGAGTCCCACCTTCTCGATCTTCCGGGGACCGCGAGCCTCGAAGGGCGCGCCGCGCGACTCTTCGGCCCCGACGCGGCGCGGCGGCTCGTCCCGTTCTCGCTCGAGCGCGAGGGGGCCCGGGTGCACGGCTTGGCGGGGCGCCCCGCCGACGCCCAGCCCCGTCGAGGCGCGCAGCACCTGTTCGTGAACGGGCGGGTGGTGCAGGACCGGGTGCTCTCCCACGCCGTCGCCGAAGCGTACGCGAACACCGTCGCGGGAGGCCGATTCCCGACGGTCGTCCTGTTCCTGGAGATCGATCCGGGGGGAGTCGACGTCAACGTGCACCCGCAGAAGCTGGAGGTGCGCTTCTCCCGGTCGTCGTGGGTGCACGATCTGGTGCGGGACTCCTTGGCCTCGACGCTCTCGGGACGCCGCGCGGTTCCGCGGCTGGAGGACCTGCGCCCTTCCGGGTCGGAGCGCGTGGCAGAGGGCGCTCCGGCGAGCCGGGATCGGGGCGAGACGCCTCCGGCTCCCCCCGCCGCGGCGTGGTCGGCACCCGGGGTCGAGCCGGAGATCCGCGCGATCGACCTCGGCGATGGGCGAGAGGGCGAGGCCGGTGGGCTTTCGTTCCGGCGCGACGAGCGAGCGGCCCCGGTTCCCCTGGCGCAGTTCCGGGGCGCGTACATCCTCGCGGACGACGGGGAAGCGGTGGTCGTCGTGGACCAGCATGCCGCGCACGAGCGGATCCTGTTCGAGCGGTTCCTGCGGCAGGTGGAGGAGGGCGCCGCGGAGACGCAGGCGCTCCTGTTCCCGCTCGCGGTCGAGCTCCTGCCCCACGAGCTCGCGGTCGTCGAGGAGGAGATCGAGGAGTTCCGTCGCCTCGGGTTCCGTCTGGAAGCGTTCGGAGGGAACACGGTCCGGCTCGACGCCGTGCCGTCCCTGGCGGCCGGCGTCGACGCCGCGGCGCTGTTCCGGGAGCTCGTGGGGGAGGCCGGTCGGAGCCGGTCCGCCGCCTCGTCGGTGGGGAGCCTGAGACGGCGGCTCGTGACGACGGCGGCCTGCCGGGCCGCGGTCAAGGCGAGCGATCCGCTGTCCCGCGGGGAGATGGCCGCCCTGCTCGAGAGCCTCTTCTCGACCTCGAGCCCCACGACGTGCCCGCACGGGAGGCCGGTGCTCTTTCGTCTTTCGTTCGACGAGATCGAGCGGGCCTTCCGGAGGCGCTGAGTTGACGGTTCCGGGGAGCTTCCGTATAAAGAATGGCATGCGCGGCGCGGTCCTTTTCCTCGCGATGGCGGTGTGCGCCGGGGGGGCGGCGGTGGGAGGCCCCCTGGTCGTCTTCGACGACGGGCGCGCCCTAGCCGTCCGAAGCGTGGAGATCCGGGACGGGCAGGCCTATCTGGAGCTCGCGGAGGGAGGGAACCTCGTCGTTCCCGCCGCGAGGATCGCGGGGCAGGAGGTCCGGCCGGACGCGGCTCCCCAGGGGGACCTCGCGGCGGCGGCGGGACTCCTCGCGGAAGCGTTGCGGCCGGAGGCGCGCTGGCGGGAGGTGGCGGGGTCGTACGCCGATCGGATCGCGGCGGCCGCCTCGCGCAACCGGGTGGATCCGGAGCTCCTGACGGCGATCGTCAAGGTCGAATCGAATTTCGACCCGTTCGCGGTTTCCTCGAGAGGGGCCTGCGGCCTCGCGCAGCTGATGCCCGGGACGGCCCGGCGGTTCGGCACCAGGGACGTCTTCGACGCGGAGCAGAATCTCGAGGGGGGCGCGAGGTACCTGCGGTGGCTGCTCGACCGCTTCCAGGGGAAGACCGATCTGGCTCTCGCCGGTTACAACGCGGGAGAAGCGGCGGTGGATCGCCACGGAGGGATCCCGCCGTATCGCGAGACCCTGGACTACGTCGTGCGGGTGCTCGGCCGCGCGGAGGATCTCGTCGCGGCCCCATGACCTGCGGCGCTCACCTTCTTGAGGCGCTGGTCGGCCCGGAGAGTCGCAGCGAGCGCGCGAGGCGGCGAAGGCAGGGGAGAACCTGATCGGCGAGCCACGCGGGGGCGGTTCCGTCGCCGCGGAGGACCCAGCCGTCGCCCTCGCGGGCGAGCACGCCTCGGGACTCGACGGACCCTGCAGGCGACCCCGCGCCGAGACCGAGTGCGATTCCCCACGATTCGAGGAGCTGCGGCGAGCGGCTCACCGCCTTCCAGGAGCCCGGGCCGAGCGCGTCCATCTCCCGACGGAGAGGCGCTCCTGATCGGAGCCCGGGGGCGGAGCGTCTCCGATCGATGGCATCGCGCAGGGCGAGGCGGCGGAGCCCGAGGAGGAGGAGGTTCCCGTCCACGGCTGCCGAGGGCTCGATGCCGTCGCGGGCGCTCCCGCCCCGCCAGGTGGCGATCGGCACTCCGCGATACGGCTCCTCGACGACGGATCCGCTCAGCACGGCCAGCGCGACGACGCGGTCGAGAACGGCCCGCGCGCGATCGGGGGAGCGGAGGTCGAAGACGAACAGGGGCTCGGTGCCGGAAGAGGCGGCCGGAACCGCCGCGACGACGCACGGGCCGGCGAGCGCGGCGCCGATCTCGGCCAGAAAGGGGACCCCGAGAAAGCGCTCGATGCGGCGGATCCGGCCGAGGGCCCCCTCGGGGTCCTCCGCCTCGGCCGTCGCCGCCCAGGAGCCGAGGCGCTCGGGGGAGAGTCGCAGCCACTCGATCGCGAGCGCGTGCGGCGGGATCGCGGCCCACCCTTGCGCCTCGCATCCCTCTCGGGGCTCGGGATCCAGGAGGTCGAGGCAGCAATTGGAGGCGCAGCGCAGCCTCCAGATCTCGCGCAGGCGTCCGCCGGACGCTCGAACGCTCCCGGCCGCCTCGTCCGGAAGCAACCGGGCCCACGCGAGGCGGCCACGGGGCGAGGAGGCGAGGGAGGGGGCGAGATCGAGGCGCACGACGACCGCGTCGTCCGGCGCACGGATCGGCCCCGAGGTGCGCGATCCCTCGGAGCCCAGGATTCGAGCGGAAGACGCGACGACCAGGAACGAGCCGTCTCGTCGCTGCGGGAGATCCGGCGTCCCCGGCTCCGCGGCGGGGCGCACGAGGGCCCATCCCGCGGCGTAGAGGCCGACCGCGCTCGGGCCGTCGGGCGGGATCGCGTCGAGCGGATCCGGCACGGCGTCGTCCCAGTCCAGCCATCGAGCGAGGAGGCGCCTCCGGTTCCTCCCGACGAGGGAGCGGTACACGGGGATCGCGCGGAGATCCTCGATGCGCCCTCGCAGATCGTCGGCGGCGACGGAAAGGAGAAGGCCCGAGGCGGGAACCAGGCGTGCGGGGTCCTTCCGGAGATCGAGCCAGGTCCCGAGGCGAGAGGCTCCCGCGGCGGCCAGCACTCCGAGAGCTACCAGCGCGGCGACCGCAAGGGGACCGACGGCCGCCCTTCTCACGGGACCGTCCGGTGAGGCCGCTCCTGGAGGGCGGCCGCGGCGGCGCGCGAAGAGAAGGCGGGAGCCTCTGCCGCGCGGCGGTAGAGGGCCAGGGCCGATGCGCGGTCGCCATCGAGATCGGCGGCCATCCCCGCGAGCAGCAGGCAGGGCCCGGTCCACGGCCGGGGAAGCCGGTCGCTCGACGACGCGCGATCGAGCCAGCGTCGGGCGTCCTCCACGCGGCCCGCCTCGAGCGAGGCCCTGCCCGCCAGGGCCGCGAGCACGGCATCGTCGGGCGCCGAGGCCGCCAGCCCGGCGAGACGGCCGGCAAGCTCGGCAGGGGAGTCGGCGCCCGAGCTCTCCAGGTCGGGAAGGGCCCTGGCGAACGAGGCGGCCGCCTCGAGGGTCGCGCGATCGTCCGGGAGCGCGGCGCCGAGCCTCGCCGCCACATCCCGGAGCCATGAGGGACGCGCCCCGCCAGCGGCGGCGTCGCGGAGGAGCTCGGCGGAGTCCTCGCGCACGCCTCGCGGGAGCGTGGCCGGGAGGCTCGCCACCCAGCGGAGGTCCTCGAGGGCGAGGTCGGGGCGGAGCTGCGCGAGGCGCACGCGCGCACGCGCGCACCGAAGCGCGGCGGCGACGCCCGGATCCGACCGCGGCGCGGCACGAAGCCGCTCGAGGGCGGCGTCGAGGAGGCCCGCCGCGCGATCCGCGTCCCCGAGCGACAGGAGGACGCGAGCCGCGGCGTCGAGCGCCCCGACGCTCTGCGAGCGCGCCGCGAGCTCGCGTGCCGTCCGCTCCGCCTCCGCGTAATCCGGGGCCCGGCGGTTCGAGTGCACGGTCAGGAGGGAGATCGACGACTCGAGGGCGAGGATCTCTCCGTCGCGCGAGGCGACCGCGAGGCTCTCGAGACCGCGATCGGGGTTCCCGGCGACCCCGAGAAGGGAGGCGAATCCGCGGGCCAGCGAGGGGGCCCGTCCCGCCACGACGTCGAGCGTGCCCAGTCCGAAGCGGGCGTCGGCCTGGGCGGGGTCGAGCGAGATCGCGGACTCGAGGGCATGCCGCGCCCGCCGCAACTCGCGAGCGGCGGTCAGCGGGTGGCGCTGGCGCGCGCGGAGCTCCGCGAGGAAGAGGCGAGAGGTTCCGGCGAACATCCAGGCCTCGGCGTCGCCCGGTGCCGCCTCGAGGCGCTCCTCGGCGTCGCGGATCGCGCGGCGAAGACGGGCGTCGAAGTCCGCCTGCAGGCCGGGGTCGTCCGGATCGTAGAGGAGGCGCCAGTAGGCCGCGAGCGCCCGGAAGAACGCCGGCGCGGGCCCGTGCTCTCGATCTCCCGCGCGCGCCGCGAGGTCCTCGGCCTCGAGGAAGCGGGCATCGTGCACCATGCGGATGGCGTCCGCGCGCCAGGCGGGAGCGGGGGCGGACGAAACCCCGGCCGTCGAGAGGACGGCGAGCAGGCCGAGAATCGCTCCGATCGACGTTTTCATTTCCTCCAAAGACGCATATATTGTACCCGCGGGCGCCCCGGATCCCGCGAGGGGCGGTCTGCGCGGAAGGTGCTGGCAGGGGATGGCGATCCAGTTCAGCAGCCACAGCTTGGCGGAGGTCTTCCGGGACTTGTACTTGGGGGAGCGCTCCGGCGTTCTGCACCTGGAGCGGGCGGGGATCGAAAAGAGGATCTACTTCGACCGGGGGATGATCCTCTTCGCGGAGTCGAGCTCCGAGGACGAGGACCTCGGACGCCGGCTCGTCAGCGAGGGCAAGATCTCGGCGGGGGCGCTGGTGGAAGCGCGCCGCGCCATCAGCGAGCCGAAGGACCTGGCGCAGGCGCTCGTCAACCGGGGGCTGATCGCGAAGGAGACCCTGTCTCACACGGTCCGCTTCCTCGTCGAGCGGGTCGTGGAGAGCGTCTTCCGGTGGGAAGGTGGAACCGCTCGCTTCTCGGAGGGGTCGCTCCTGCAGGAGATCTTCGAGGCCGACATCCTGACGACGCTCGAGGTGATCCTGAAGGCGATCTCCGGAATGGTCGGGTTCGAGCCGATCAAGGAGGCGCTCAAGGGACTCGACAACACGCTTCGCATCCGCGTGCCGATGCCGGTCCCGATCGAGCGCCTGGCTCTCTCCCCGTCCCACGGTTTCATCCTCTCCCGGGTGGACGGCGCGAGCCGCCTGGCCGACATCCTCCGGACGCTCCCGCCGGGCGAGGAGGAGCCCGCGTGCCGCTTCCTGTACGGGCTCCTCGTGATGGGGGTCGTCTTCCACGATCCTCCGATCGGAGAGGGGCCGTTCCAGGTGGCCACGATCCTGCGCGACCACGCGGATCAGCTGGCGCTCGAGACGCTCCAGGAGAAGCAGATCCTCCAGGCGTACGAGAGCTTGAAGAGCCAGAATCCCTACGAGACCCTCGGCGTCGCCGCCTCGGCGGGACGGGAGGAGATCGAGTACGCCTACCGCGAGGCCAAGGAGCGATTCGCCCGGGACCGGATCGCCCCGAGGATCCGGGATCGGTACCGCAGCGAGCTGGCGGTCGTCGACAGCCGGCTGGTCGAGGCCTATCTGACGCTCTGCCAGGCGCGCTCCGCCGACCCGATCGCTCGGGCGGAGGACGAGGACGCGGGCGCGGGGAAGGAGAACATAGGGGTCGACGACCTGCTCGTCCGCGTCGAGCTCGACAAGTCCCGCACCAAGAAGGCGATCGAGGAGAACCAGAAGCTGTCGGACTCCTATTACGCGAAGGCCAAGCAGTACGCGCGAGGAGGGGATTACCACAACGCCATCCAGTACGCGAAGCTCGCCATCTCCTACAGTCCGGAGGACTCGCGCCTGTACTTCTTGCTGGGGGATTGCCAGATCAGGAACCCGGAGGCCCGCTGGCAAAGGATGGCGGAGCAGAGCTACCTGAAGGCCATCGAGTGCGACCCCTGGAACGCCGAGTATCACGTGACCCTGGGCCGCTTCTACAAGAAGCAAGGGCTCTCTCTCCGCGCCAAGAGGCATTTCGAGGAGGCTCTCAAGATCGTGCCGAACCACGGCGGCGCGGCGGAAGAGATGAAAGAGATCTCCTGATCCCGCCCGGCGCGCCGGGCCGCGATGCCTCCGTCTTGACACCCCCCCGCCCGATGCTATAATCCGCCGGTCGCGGACGCGCCATGTTCATTGATGTTAACGAGATACGTGGAGAGGGGCTCGTGTTCGACGAGCCGCTCCGGGTGCCCCCGCTCCTCGGGATCGCCGACGAGACGATCCTCGTGGAGCGAGCGCGCGTCCGGGGGACGGCGCGAAGGGGAGAGCGGGGAGCGGACCTCGAGGGGAGCCTCCGGGCGACGGTGCGGATGCCCTGCAGCCGGTGCAACGAGAGCTTCGAGATCGGTCTTTCCGTGGAGTTCTTCTTGGTTCTGGTCGCGGGAGAGGAGCGGCCGGGCTCCGGGGCCCAGGGCGCGGAGGAAGAGGACGCGGCGCTGTATCACGCGCCCGACGGCCGCGCGGATCTCGTGGACATCTGCTCCGAGCAGATCTATCTCAACCTTCCCCTCAAGCCGGTCTGCTCGAGCGGCTGCAAGGGGCTGTGCCCCCGGTGCGGGGCGAATCGCAACCGGACGGAGTGCGGCTGCGGCGAAGAGTGCGCGGATCCGCGGCTGGCGCCCCTGCTCCGGTTCAGGAAACCGCAGTAGCGATCTTGCGGGAGCGGCGCGCCGGCCGTCACGGCCGGTCGCCGACGGGAAACGACGATGCCGAATCCGAAACGACGCCATTCCAAGGCCCGACGCGACAAGCGGAGGGCACACGACGCGCTGCCGCAGACCGGAATGTCCGTGTGCCCGAACTGTCACGAGCGCAAGCTCCCGCACCGGGTGTGCCCGCACTGCGGTCACTACAAAGGTCGGGAGGTCGTCGAGCCGCCGGAGGCCTAGCGCTCGGGCGATCGTCCCGCCCGGCCCTTCCACGCACGAAAGAGCGCCGAACCTGCGAGGCGGCAAGGCCGCGGGGGCCTGCTTCCTCTCGGCGCGCGGACGGTGGGCGGGGCGGGGTTGGGGTATGATCCGGCGGGCTCCGGGCGGCCTCCGGGGGAGCACGGCCGGCGAGGTTCCGGGGCCGATCGCGGCGAGAGCCGCTTCGGCGGCCTGGGAGGCGTGATGGCGTCTCGAAGCGCGGTGATCTCCGGGACCGGCATGAGCGTGCCGGAGCGTGTCGTCACCAATGCCGACCTCGAGAAGCTGGTCGACACCAGCGACGAGTGGATCCGCACCCGCACGGGGATTCGAGAGCGGCACGTCGCCCGCGAGGACGAGTGCATGTCGAAGTTCGCGGTGGAAGCGAGCCGCAGAGCTCTCGAGGCGGCCGCGGTCGACGCGAAGGACGTGGACCTGGTCGTCTGCGCGACGGTGACTCCCGACATGCCGATTCCCGCAACTTCTTGCTCGATCCAGCAGCAGCTCGGGTGCGGCAAGGCGGCGGCGTTCGACATGCAGGCGGGGTGCTCGGGGTTCATCTACGCGCAGTCGGTGGCGAAACAGTTCCTGCTGACGTCGCGGTGCAGTCACATCCTCGTCATCGGAGCGGAGCTCCTGACCAAATTCGTCGACTGGAGCGATCGCACCACCTGCGTGCTCTTCGCGGACGGGGCGGGGGCGACCCTGATGAGCGCGGGGGAAGCGCCGCGAGGGGTCCTGGCCTCCGTGATGCACACCGACGGCAACATGGGGGACTTCATCACCCTGGAGGCGGGGGGAACCCTCCACCCGCCGAGCGAGGAGACGCTTCGCCGGGGGATGCATTTCATCCGGATGCGCGGGAACGAGACCTTCAAGATCGCGGTCCGGATGCTCGAGGACGTCGCGAGGGAGGCCCTCGACCAGGCCGGGATCCCCGCCGAGCGCGTCGACTGGTTCATTCCGCACCAGGCGAACCTGAGGATCATCGACGCCGTCGCCAAGCGGCTCGCGATCCCGGAGGAGCGGTGCTGCGTGAACGTCGACCGGTACGGAAACACGTCGGCGGCCTCGATCCCGATCGCCCTCGACGAGGCGGTTCGGTCCGGGCGGGTCCGCGCGGGCGACGTCGTCCTGATGGCGGCGTTCGGCGCCGGTCTGACCTGGGCCGCATCGGTGGTGCGGTGGTGAGCCGGGTCGCGTTCCTCTTTCCGGGGCAGGGCTCGCAGCAGCCGGGGATGGGGCGGGAGATCCACCGGGCCTTTCCGGAATCGCGGGAGGTGTTCGAGCGGGCCGACGAGGCCCTCGGCTTCCACCTGTCCCGCATGTGCTTCGAGGGAGCGGCGGACGAGCTTGCCCGAACGGAGATCACGCAGCCCGCGATCCTCACCGTGTCGGTGGCGGCGCAGCGCGCTCTCGAATCCCGTGGGGTGCGGCCTCTCGCCGCGGCGGGGCACAGCTTGGGGGAGTACTCCGCGCACGTGGCCGCCGGAACGATCTCGTTCGAGGACGCGGTGCGGGCGGTTCGCCTGCGCGGCCGATTCATGCAGGAGGCGGTGCCCCTGGGGGCGGGCTCGATGGCCGCCATTCTCGGGCTCGACGCGGAGCAGGTGCGGAGCATCTGCGAGGAGTGCGCCGAGGGGGAGGTCGTCTCCGCCGCCAACGTCAACGGCGGGGGCCAGATCGTGATCGCGGGGCACGCGGCGGCCGTCGCGCGCGCCTCCGCGCGGGCGCTGCAGGCGGGCGCGCGGCGGGCGGTCCCTCTGGCCGTGAGCGCCCCGTTCCACTGCGCCCTGATGGAGCCGGCGCGCGAGCGGCTGCGCCCCGTGCTCGAGGAAATGGAGTTCCGCGATCCCCGGGTGCCGGTGTTCGCGAACGCCGACGCGGCTCCGGTGACGACCGCGGCGGCCGCGCGGGACGCGCTGGTGCGCCAGGTCGTTTCCCCCGTGCGGTGGGAGGAAACGGTGCGCAGGATGGCGGAGGGCGGAATGCGCCTCTTCCTCGAGGTGGGCCCCGGACGGGTCCTCGCGGGGCTCGTGCGCCGGATCGCGAGGGAGGCGGAGGTCCTGCCCGCCTGCGGCTCCGAGGAGATCCTCTCGGCTGTCGGGAGGGTGGAGGAGGCGGCATGAGGGGAGGGTTCGAGGGGCAGGTCGCCGTCGTGACGGGGGCGGCGCGGGGGATCGGCCGGGAGATCGCCCGGCGCCTCGCGGCGACGGGCGCGCTCGTGGTGGCGGCCGACGTCCGTTTCGACGACCCGCCCGAGACGCAGCCGGGCGGCGAGGAGGGGAGGATCGAGCGCGCCGTCCTGGACGTGTCGGACGGCGTCTCGGTCGAGACCGGGGTCGCGGGGATCCTGGAGTCGTATGGTAAGATCTCGCTTCTCGTGAACAACGCGGGGATCACGAGGGACAGCCTCCTGATGCGCATGAAGAAGGAGGAGTGGAGCACCGTGATCTCCGTGAACCTGACCGGCACGTACCGCATGTGCAGGGCGGTGGTTCCCGCCATGGTGCGGGCCCGGTACGGGAGAATCGTCAACGTGTCGTCGGTGGTTGCCGGGCTCGGCAACCCCGGCCAGGCGAATTACGCGGCGTCCAAGGCGGGGGTGGAGGGGCTGACGCGCACGCTGGCGCGAGAGTTGGCATCGCGGAACATCACCGTGAACGCCGTCGCTCCCGGATTCATCGACACCGCGATGACCCGGGCGCTGTCGGAGGAGGCGAGAGCAAGACTTCTCGACCTCGTCCCTCTCGGAAGGCTCGGGAGCCCCGCCGACGTCGCAAGCGCCGTCCTGTTCCTGCTCGGAGAAGAGGCTTCCTACGTGACGGGTCACGTCCTCAACGTCAACGGCGGTATGTACATGTAGCCCGGGACCCGGAGCCGAGGCCCCCGGGTCCAGAGCGCCAGGAGGTTGCATCGATGGCTTCTGTCGAGGAAAAGGTCAAGCGGATCATCGTGGACCAGCTCGGAGTGGACGAGGACGAGGTAAAGCCCGAGGCGTCCTTCGTGGACGATCTCGGCGCCGACTCGCTCGACGTCGTCGAGCTCGTGATGGCGCTCGAGGAGGAGTTCGGCCTCGAGATCAACGACGAGGACGCGGAGAAGATCGGCACCGTGAAGCAGGCGATCGAATACATCGAGGGCCACGCCAAGCCCTGACCTTCGGGTGGATCGTGCCTGCGGCGGAAGCGAGCCGGAGGCTTCCGGGGCGCGCGGACGGATCGTTCCCGACCCCGTGCCAGCCCCGCGCATGCTCGAGGTCGGCTTCATGAGACGACGCGTCGTTGTCACGGGGATCGGCCTGATCACTCCGGTCGGGCTCGATGCCCCCGCCACCTGGGCGGCCCTGCTCGCGGGGAAGAGCGGGATCGGCCCGATCACGAGGTTCGACGCCACCGAGTACCCGTGTCGAATCGCGGGAGAGGTCCGGGGCTTCGACATCGAGCGGTACATAGACCGCAAAGAAGCCCGCAAGATGGATGCGTTCATCCATTACGCGATCGCTGCGAGCCGGGAAGCGCTCGAGGGCTCCGGCGTCGTCATCGACGCCTCGAACGCGGACCGGGTGGGAGTGTTCATCGGGTCGGGGATCGGAGGGCTGCCGCTCCTCGAGAGAACGCACCGGGATCTCATGGAGCGGGGGCCCCGGAAGATCTCCCCGTTCTTCATCCCGGGGATGATCGGAAACCTCGCCAGCGGGCAGGTGTCGATCCTGACCGGGGCGAAGGGGCCGAATCTCGCGGTCGTGACGGCGTGCGCGACCGGCTCCCACGCGATCGGCGAGTCGTTCCGGCTCATCCGCGAGGGGTACGCCGACGCGATGATCACGGGCGGCGCGGAGGCCGTGATCACTCCTCTCGCCGTCGGCGGGTTCTGCGCCATGAAGGCGGTTTCCACGCGGAACGACGAGCCGGAGAAGGCGAGCCGGCCGTTCGACGCCGAGCGCGACGGCTTCGTGATGGGAGAGGGGGCGGGGATCGTCGTCCTGGAGGAGCGGGAGCGGGCGATCGCCCGCGGCGCCGTGCCCGTGTGCGAGGTCGTGGGGTACGGGCTCAGCGGCGACGCCTACCACATCTCGGCTCCGTCGCCGGACGGGGACGGAGCGGTGCGGAGCATGCGCCACGCCCTCGAGGACGCGGGGCTCGGCCCCTCGGAGATCGATTACATCAACGCGCACGGGACCGGGACGCCGACGGGAGACCGGGTGGAGATCGCGGCGGTCAAGGCCGTCTTCGGAGAGCACGCTCGGAAGCTCGCGATCTCCTCCACGAAATCGATGACGGGGCACCTCCTCGGGGCCGCGGGGGGCCTCGAGACGGCCGTGGTCGCGCTCTGCGTGCGGGAGGACCGCGTGCCGCCGACCATCAACCAGACGGCCCCCGACCCGGAGTGCGATCTCGACTGCGTGCCGAACGCGGCGCGGTCGATGCCGGTGCGGGCGGCGATGAACAACTCGTTCGGCTTCGGCGGCACCAACGCCACGCTCGTGCTCAGGAAGCACGAAGGGTGAGGCCGGTGCCCGTCGGGGAGGCGGCATGAAGATCTTGGTCGGAATCAAGCACGTTCCGGACACGGAGGCGAGGATCAAGGTGGCGTCGGACGGGCTCCGCGTGGACGAGACCGGAATCAAATGGATCGTCTCTCCGTTCGACGAGTACGCCCTCGAGGAGGCGCTCCGGATCCGGGAGGCTCGCGGGGGCGAGGTGGTCGTGGTCGCCGCGGGGCGCCCCGAGGCGCAGGCGTCGCTCCGACAGGGGTTGGCGATGGGGGCCGACCGGGCGGTGCTGGTGGAGGAAGAGGCGTACGACAGGGCGGACGGTCTGGCTCGCGCTCGAGCCCTCGCCGCGGTGGCGAAGGCGGAGTCGCCGGAGCTGATCCTCCTCGGGAAGTACGGCGTCGGGGCGGACGAGGGGCAGACCGGGCCGATGCTGGGCGAGCTGCTCGACCTCCCCCACGCGGCGGCGGTCACGAGCCTCGCGCTCGGCGAGGGGACCTTCAAGGCCCGCCGCGAGATCGAGGGGGCGACGGAGGTGCTCGAGGGATCGCTCCCCGCGGTCGTCACCTGCGAGAAGGGGCTCAACGAGCCGCGCTACGCCTCTCTCAAGGGGATCATGGCGGCCAAGAAGAAGCCGCTCGACGTCCGGAAGCCGGAGGACCTCGGCCTCGATCCGAAGGATCTGCGGGAGGGATCCCGGGTGGTCTGGGAGGCGCTGGAGAGCCCGCCGCCGAGGGGTGCGGGGAAGGTGCTGAAGGGGGAGGCCGCCGACGCGGCACGGGATCTCGCGCGCCTGCTGCGCGAGGAAGCGAAGGTGATCTGACGATGAGGAACGTCCTGGTCTTCGGGGAGAGGCGGGACGGCGACCTGAAGAAACCGTCCCTCGAGGCGGTCAGCGTGGGCAGGAGGCTCGCGGACGCGGGCGGAGGGACGCTGTCGGTCCTGGTGGTCGGGCCGGGGGCGGCCGAGGCGGCCGCGGCGCTCGGCGCGCACGGCGCGGACCGGGTCGTGGCGTGCGAGGCGGAGCATCTGGCGCTCTACGCGCCGGAGGCGTACGCCGCGCAGATCGCGGAGGCCGCGCGGGCGGAGGGAGCCGGGATCGTTCTGGTGGCGGGAACGCAGATGGGGCGGGACGTGGCGCCGCGGGCGGCGGCCCGGCTCGGCGCGGGGTGCCTGAGCGATCTCGTCGAGATCGAGACGGCAGGCGACGGAACGGTGCGCGGGAGGCGCCCGGTGTACTCCGGCAAGGCGTACGCGCGTGTCGCGAGCCGCGGGCCGGTCGCCGTCGCGATCCTGCGGCCGAACGTCTTCCCGGCGACGGTCGCGCGGCCGGGGGCGGGCGCCGACGCCGTCGCCGTCCCCCCTGCGCTCGCGCCGGAGCGGATCCGCGTCCGGACCACCGCCGTCGAGCGGGGGGGCGAGCAGGAGATCGACGTCGCCGAGGCATCGATCATCGTCTCGGGGGGACGAGGGCTGAAGGGCCCCGAGAGCTTCTCCCTCGTTCGCGACCTTGCCCGGGCGCTCGGGGGCGCCGTCGGGGCGTCCCGCGCCGCCGTGGACGCCGGTTGGATCCCGCATTCTCATCAGGTCGGGCAGACGGGGAAGGTCGTCTCCCCCAATCTCTACGTGGCGTGCGGGATCTCGGGCGCGATCCAGCACCTGGCGGGGATGTCGTCCTCGAAGGTGATCGTCGCGGTGAACAAGGACCCAGAGGCGCCGATCTTCAAGGCGGCGGACTACGGGGTCGTCGGCGATCTCTTCGAGGTGCTCCCGAGACTGACGGAAGAGGTCCGGCGGCTCAAGAGCTCCTGACCGGGGCCCGGGTCACACCTCGTCGTAGAAGTAGGACTTCAGGCACTGGATCCTCGTCTCGTAGTCGTCGGGATGGAGGAACCACGTCGCCGCCGCGACCGAGGAGAGCAGCGAGTTCCCGTCCTGCGGCGTGAAGCAGTACCCGACGATCTCGGTCTGATTCCGCACCGCGAGCGTGGGCGCCGCCACGACGGTGACGTTCAGGATCCGCCCGTAGTGCCCGTGGTCCCGTCCGAACGAGAAGACCGAGTTCGCCGAGTCCTTGTACGTGATCGCCATCCGGTCGTTGGCGGCGATCAGCTCCCGGATTCTGGCGACCGTCGTCGGCTTCTTCACGCGGATGTCGAAGTAGATCGTGTGCATGTACTGCGTGTTGATCTTGAGCGCGGTCGAGAAGAGGTTGAGGTCGTACCCCAGCGTGTTGAACAGGTGCCACGCGTCCCTGGCGTGATGCGTCCCGAACCGGGCGTCCTTGTGCTTCCCCACGACCGGGGAGGGGACGAAGCTCCCGTCCTGCGAGATGTCGTTGGCGCGGCGCATGCAAACGAAACGTCCCTCGATCAGGTTGTCGGGGCCTCCGTCCTGGAGGGCGAGGGTCTCGATCAGGATCGAAAGGTTGTGTGTGTTGCACGAGACGACCTGGAGGAACTGGTCCTGGCCGCGGACGAGGGCCCGGTCGTTGATTCCCCTCGCGTACGGCTTCCCGAAGCCGAATTCGCTCCCCTGGGCGATGAAACCGAGGGTGTTCCCGGTGTACTTCTCGTAGAATTCCGTCTTGTTCTGGGTGCCGACCCCGGACGGGGTGCAGTCGATGACCACCGCTGCGCGCTCGAGGGCCTCGCGTGTCTCGTACGCCGGCTCCATCCCCAGGTCCCGGAACCCCTTCACGGCGCTCTCGTCCACGACGAGCTTGGCGCCCCTCTTGATCAGGCTGGTCACCTTGGAGCGATCCGTCAGCAGCGGCGTCCGCTTGTGAAAGACGACCTCGTCGAACCCGAGGGGCCCTCGCATCTCCGTGAGAAGGCCGATGAGGGGTTCTCCGATCGTGCCGGTTCCCACCACGTGAACGGTCGCGCTGCGCGCCATGATCGTTTCTCCTGCCCGCGACGGTTCGACGCCGCGACGCTTCCCAGCGTGGCCGCTACTATCTCACGCTCGCGCAAGCGGTGTCAACGCGGCTTGACATCGGCGCGCGGGACGCTCTAGAATCCGAGATCGTCAATCCGTTCAATCACTTGGAGCGATCCGGTGGGCGGCCACGAGAGTTGCACGATCCCGGCGATGGCGGTGCGCGAGCTGCTGACCGACGACGCCGCGCAGGGGCTCGAGGTGACGCTGCTCGCGGGCTCCGACGGGCTCGACAACGTCGTCAACCGCCCCAGGGTGCAGAAGCCCGGCCTCGCGCTCGCCGGGTTCGTGGAGCACGTGCACCCGGGGAGGATCCAGATCCTGGGCCGCTCCGAGATCGACTACCTGCTGGATCGCGCCCCCGCGGAGCGGTCGAGGATCCTTTCGCAGTTCTGCCGGCAGGGGGCCAGCTGCTTCCTGCTGACGACGGGGCTCGAGCCCCCTCCCGAGCTCCTGGAGGAGTCGGAGCGGAACCGGGTGCCGCTGCTCGGCACGCGGCTTCCGTCCGCGGTGGTCATCGACCGGCTGACGCGGTTCCTCGAGGACCGTCTGGCGCCCCGCGCCGTGCTCCACGGCGTCCTGCTGGACATGTACGGCCTCGGCGTGCTGCTGCTGGGCGACAGCGGGGTGGGCAAGAGCGAGAGCGCGCTGGACCTCATCGTCCGAGGACACCGCCTGGTCTCGGACGACGTCGTCGAGATCCGCCGCCGCGGAGAGGTGCTGGTGGGCACGGGGCCCGAGCTCACGAGGTATCACATGGAGCTCCGGGGGGTCGGAATCATCAACGTGAAGGACCTCTTCGGCGTCGCCTCGGTGCGCCTGTCGAAGTTCGTGGAGCTGGTGATCAAGCTCGACGCTTGGAAGCCCGGGAAGCGGTACGACCGTCTCGGCCTCGACGATCGCGGGTACGAGATCCTGGGCATCGCGCTCCCCTACGTCGAGATGCCGGTCGGGCCGGGACGCAACCTGTCGGTCCTCATCGAGGTGGCGGCGCGGAACCATCTCCTGAAGCTCAAGGGATACCATCCGGCGCGGCAGCTGGCCCGGAGGCTCGGGGAGCGTCTCCAGCCGGGATCGAGAGACGCCGAGGCGGAGGGCTCGCGCGGGGGGGAGACCGGCCGGGAGCCGGGGGACGGGGAGGCCTGACATGGAGCGCCTCGTGGTCGTCACCGGCCTGTCCGGCTCCGGGAAGTCCCTGGCCGCGAACTGCTTCGAGGATCTCGGCTACTACTGCGTGGACAACCTGCCGGTGCTGCTGATCCCTCAGTTCCACGAGCTGATCCGGCGCGGCGGGGACCGCATCCGCCGCGCGGCGATGGTCATCGACGTCCGGGACCGTGCGTTCCTCGACCAGGCGCCCGCGATCCTCGCGGAGATCCGGGAGGCCGGCGCCCCCCTGCACGTCCTCTTCCTCGACTGCTCCGACGAGGTTCTCAAGCGGCGCTTCAGCGAGACCCGGCGGCCGCATCCGATGATGGGCGACGGAGTCGGCATCGAGGACGCGATCCGGCGGGAGCGGGAGGCGCTCCACGCGCTCCGAGAATCGGCCGACCGGATCGTGGACACCTCGCGTTTCACCGCGCACGAGATCCGAGGCTTCGTGCGGAACGCGTTCGGGGCGGGCGAGGACGGGCACGGGCCCAACGTGCACGTCGTGTCCTTCGGGTTCAAGTACGGGATCCCCGTGGAGGCGGATCTCGTCTTCGACGTGCGCTTCCTGCCGAACCCTTTCTTCCACGAGACCCTCCGGAGGCTCGACGGAACCGCGCCCGAGGTGCGGGAGTTCCTGGACGCCCGCGAGGAGAAGGTCGCCTTCATGGAGCGGCTGCGGGGCTTCCTCGACTTCCTGGTCCCGCTCTACGCCGCGGAGGGGAAGAGCTACCTGACGGTCGCGATCGGCTGCACCGGGGGGAAGCATCGCTCCGTCGCGCTCGCGGCGGAGCTGGGCGACCACCTGAGCGGACGCGGGGTGCGCGCGGCGGTCTCGCACCGGGACCTGGGGCGCGAGTGATGGGACGGCGGAAGCCGTCCGAGGGAGGGAGCGGCGGATGGCGGGACTTCTGGTCGTGACCCATGGCCACGTCGCCGAGGAGCTCGTGAAGGCGACGAAGACGATCGTGGGGCCCCTCGAGGAGCTCGAGGCGGTGTCGATCGGCTGGAACGACGACGTCGCCGCCGCGCGGGCGCGCATCCAGGAGGCGGTGCGGAGGGTCGGGAAGGACGGGAATGTCCTGATCCTGACCGACATGTTCGGGGGCACGCCGACGAACATCGCACTGTCGCTGCTCGATCCCGGCAAGGTCGAGGTCGTCACGGGAGTGAACCTGCCGATGCTGATCAAGTTCACGAACTTGCGCGACGAGATCGCCTTCTCCGACGTCGCGCGGCGGATCGCGGAGCAGGGGAGGCGCGCGATTCACGTGGCGTCGGAGCTGCTCGAGGGGCAGGAGGAGACAGGGGCGGGAGGGGAGACGTGATCGAGAGCGAAGTGCAGATCTTGAACCGCCTCGGCCTCCACGCGAGGGCGGCGGCGAGGTTCGTGCACCTGGCGAACACCTTCTCGTCGCGCGTCACCGTCCTGAAGGACGGGACCCGTGTGGACGGGAAGAGCATCCTCGGCCTGCTCACGCTGGCGGCGGCGAAGGGGACGCGTCTCCGGCTCGCGATCGACGGCGCGGACGAGCGGGAGGCGGCGGAGAGGCTCACCGCCCTCGTCCAGGACCGGTTCGGAGAGGACGACTGATGGGAAGGCGCTTCGGGGGGATCCCGGTGTCGCCCGGCACTGCGGTGGGGCGCGCGTTCCTGGTGGCGCGCGAGTGGTCCCCCGTCGTGCCGTCGCCGGTCCCTCCCGAGCGCCTCGACGAGGAGATCGGGCGATTCCACGAGGCGCGCGAGCGGGCGAGGGGCGAGCTTCGCGACCTCAAGAGCCGCATGCTGCGCGTGCTCGGAGAGGCGTACGCGGGAATCCTCGAGGCGCAGCTCCTCATCCTCGACGACCCGGCGCTGGTGTCCCAGACCGTGGAGCGCATCCGCATGGGGCGCGTGGCGGCGGGGTGGGCGCTCAGGGAGACCGTCCAGGCGTTCATGCGCCGCTTCGAGTCGCTGGACGACGGGTACCTCCGGGAGAGGGGCGGCGACCTCGCGGACGTCCATCGCCGCCTCCAGAGGCTCCTTCGGGGGGGGCAGGGCGGGAGAGCGCCTCTTCCCGAGGGTCCGCTGATCGTGGTCGCGCATGCGCTCGGGCCCTCCGACACGATGATCCTCGCCCGGGAGGGGGTGGCGGGGATCGCGACGGACGTCGGGGGCCGGACGTCGCACATCGCGATCCTGGCGCAGGCGCTGTCCCTCCCGGCCGTCGTCGGCCTCCACGATCTGAGCTCCGAGGTGCGCACGGGGGACACGATCGCGGTGGACGGGGACTCGGGCGAGGTGGACCTCCTGCCCGATCGCGAGGATCTCGCCCGGGCCGTCGCGCGGCGGGATGCGTGGACGGCGCGGGAGAGCGCGATGGCGGAGGGACGGGACCTTCCGCCGGTCACCAGGGACGGCATCGAGGTGAAGCTCCGGGCGAACATCGAGCTTCCCCAGGAGGTCTCGGCGGCCCTCCGATTCGGCGCGCGCGGGATCGGCCTCTATCGCTCGGAGTTCCTCTTCCTGAGCCGGGCCCCGGATTTCCCCTCCGAGGAGGAGCACTACCGGACCTACCGCGAGCTGGCAGAGAAGGTCGCGCCGCACCCCGCGGTCATTCGCACGCTCGACCTCGGAGGCGAGAAGTATTTCCACGAGGTCCTCGACCGGGACGAGTCGAACCCGGTTCTCGGGCTGCGGGCGGTTCGCTTCTGCCTGACCCGTCCGGACATCTTCCGGCCGCAGCTCCGCGCGCTCCTTCGCGCGGCGGCGCACGCCGAGGTGCGGGCGATGCTCCCGCTCGTCACGACGTCGGAGGAGATCCGGCTCGTCCGCGCGATCTTGGCCGAGGAGGCGAGGGCCCTCCGGGAGCGGCCGGTGCCGTTCCGGGAAGACCTTCCCCTCGGCGTCATGATCGAGGTCCCGGCGGCGGCGACGACGGCCGACCTGCTCGCGCGCGAGGCGGCGTTCCTGAGCATCGGCACGAACGACCTCATCCAGTACGCCCTTGCGGTGGACCGGAGCAACGAGTCCGTGTCCTATCTCTACCAGCCGCTCCACCCGGCGGTGCTCCGGATGCTGCGGTTCATCGTCCGGGCGGGAGCCGAGGGGGGGGTCCCCGTCTCGCTGTGCGGCGAGATCGCGGCGGACCTCTCGCTGACGGGGCTGCTGGTGGGGCTCGGGATCCGCGAGTTCTCGGTGACCCCTCGGGCGGTCGCCGCGGTGCGGGAGACGGTGCGCCGTCTCGACGGGGCCTCTTCGGAGAGCCTCGCCGCTCGCGTCCTGGAGGCATCCACCGCCGAGGAGGTGGAGCGCGTGATTCGCGGCGGTGCGCCGCGGGAGTGAGGGGGAAGACCCGTGGAGCCGACGCGCGTCGAGAAGCCCTGGGGATGGGAGCTCCGCTTCGCCCGCACCGACCGCTACGCGGGGAAGGTCCTGTACATCCGGGCGGGGGCGCAGCTGAGTCTCCAGCGCCACGATCGGAAGGACGAGGCGCTCCTGGTCCACGAGGGAACCCTCGACCTCGTCCTGGGGCTGGGCGCGGAGGGGCGCGTCGTGCGCCTCGCGAAGGGGCTCAGCTGGCACATCCCACCAGGAACGGTGCACCGGTTCCGGGCGGTGACCGACTGCCTGCTGTTCGAGGTCTCGACCCCCGAGCTGGAAGACGTGGTCCGCCTCGAGGACGATTACGGGCGCGCCGGGGTCGGCGACGGGCCAGAGGGGAGGACGGGGTGAGCCGGATTCCCGACAAGCCGCACTACAAGATCGGCGAGGTCTGCCAGTACACGGACACGCAGCCGTACGTGCTCCGATTCTGGGAGAGCGAGTTCCCGCAGCTGGCGCCGGGCAAGAGCCGCAGCGGGCAACGGATGTACACGCGCCGCGACATCGAGCTGGTCCTCAAGATCAAGAAGCTCCTGTACGAGAAGGAGTTCACGATCGCGGGGGCGCGCAAGCAGCTGGAGATGGAGGAGGCGGCGTCGAGGGGATCGGCGATCGAGGGGCTCCTGCCGAACGGGGAGGCCGTTCCCTCGAGGGCGGCGGCGTCCCCGGCCCCGCGCCGCGGGGAGGCGGGGACGGGCGCCGAGGGAGGGCATGGGCGAGGCGGGACCGCGGAGCTCGCCGGGACGGCGGGCGAGGACCGCGAGGACCTGCTCCACCGCGTCCGGGAGCTCGAGGAGCGGCAGGCGCTGCTCGAGGAGGAGGTGGAGGCCGCAAGGTCGGCGGGGCGGAGGCGACGGGAGCGGGCGCTCCACGTCGCCGAGCGGCTCGAGAGGCTCCTCGCGGACCTCGACGGGGACGGGACGTCGCCGCCTTGACGATCCCGCGCGGTTCTCCTAGCATCTGCAGGCCTCCCGCGGCGGATCCTCCGGCCGGAAACGGCGGTAGATCGCGACGTTCCCGCGGGGGGACGGGCCGGCCGGTATCCCGGCGGGCCCGGCGGTCCGGTCGGCCGTCGGGGCGTGGCGCAGCCTGGTAGCGCACTTGCTTGGGGTGCAAGTGGTCGCTGGTTCAAATCCAGTCGCCCCGACCAAACGCGGGCCGCGCTCCCGGGTGCGGCGCGGGACCGCGCGCCGGTGCATCCTCGTCACCAACGACGACGGGTACGACGCGCCGGGGTTGGCCGCGCTCGTCGAGGCGATGGGCGCGCTCGGGCGCGTCGTCGTCGTGGCCCCCGACCGGGAACAGAGCGGGGCCGGGCACGCGCTGACGCTCGGGCGGCCGCTTCGCGTGCGGCAGACGGGGGAGGACCGTTACCGGGTCGACGGGACGCCGACGGACTGCGTGCACCTGGGAGTCTTCCACCTGACAGGGGGACGGGCGCCGGATCTCGTGGCCTCGGGAATCAACCGGGGGCTGAACCTCGGGGACGACGTCACCTACTCGGGGACGGTCGCGGGGGCGCTCGAGGGGACGCTCCTCCACGTTCCCTCGATCGCGGTGTCGGTGGCGACCGACGAGGAAGGGCGCGCGCGCTTCGAGCACGCGGCGACCTTCGCGCGGCGGCTCGCGGAGGCGGTGCTCGCCCGGGGGCTGCCGGCCGGGGTCTTCCTGAACGCCAACGTTCCCTCGGGCCGGCCGCGGGGAGTGCGGGTCACCCGCCAGGGAACCCGATCCTATCGCGCCGCGATCGTCGAGCGCCTCGATCCCTCGGGGCGGCCGTACTTCTGGATCGCGGGGGCGGAGACGACGCCCGCGGGCGAGCCGGACGGGGACCACGCCGCCGTCCGGGACCGGAGAATTTCGGTCACTCCGCTCCATGCGAATCTCACGCACGCCCCCTCGCTCGATGGCATCGCGCGCTGGGCTCGCGAGCTGCTGTGACGGTCGCCATGGCAGAGACGCATGGAAGGCGGCGGATGCTTCAAGCGCTCGAGGAGAAGGGGATCGGGAGCCGCCGCGTGCTCGACGCGATCGGCCAGGTGCCCCGCGAGGCTTTCGTGGACGAGGCGCTCCGCGCGAAGGCGTATTCGGACGCCGCGCTCCCGATCGGGGAGCGGCAGACGATCTCTCAGCCCTGGATCGTCGCGCGGATGGCGGAGCTTCTGGACCCGGACGGGAGCGGACGCGCACTCGAGATCGGGACGGGATCGGGGTATCAGGCCGCGGTGCTCTCCCACCTGTTCGAGCAGGTCTACTCGGTGGAGCGCTTCCCTTCCCTCTCCCGGAGGGCGCGGGAGACGATCCGGGCCCTCGGGATCGAGAACGTGCACTTCAAGATCTTCGACGGCTCGTACGGCTGGAGCGAGTTCGCGCCGTACGGGGGGATCGTCGTGGCGGCGTCCGCGCCGGAGGTCCCCCCGCCTCTCGTCGAGCAGCTCGACGACGGGGGGCGGCTCGTGATCCCGGTCGGCGGGGGAGGCTCCGGCCCGAGCGGCGATGGGGACGATCAGACGCTCGTGCGCGTGATTCGAGAGGGCCCGGGCGTGCGGCGCGAGGAGCACGGGCGGTGCCGTTTCGTCCCGCTGGTGGGTCGCTTCGGGTGGACCGGCTGAGCGCGGGGATCGAGCGGCGGCCGTTGCACCGGGGTGCGGGCCTTGCTACCATTCGCGGGACTCGAAGGTCGGGGCGTAGCGCAGCCTGGTAGCGCACCTGGTTCGGGACCAGGGGGTC
>CALMJU010000080.1 GCA_937864465.1 uncultured Acidobacteriota bacterium | reverse complement strand
TAGTTCATCTCGAACTGCGACGGCGCCACCTCCGGGTGGTCCTTCTCGTTGCCGAATCCGAGCGCGCGCTGGACCTCCGCGGCGCTGTCGATGAACTTGCGGAGCGTGTCTCCCGGCAAGGAGTGGTAATACCCCCCCGTGGAGATGAACTCGAACGCCCCGACCTCGCGGTACCTCCTCTCGGCGTCCCGTCCCTTGAACAGGAACCCCTCGATCTCGTTCGAGACGTGCGCGACGATCCCCTTCCGCCTCAGCCTCTCGCAGCAGGCCTTGAGCCGGGCGCGCATGTCGGCCATGTACGGCGTCCCGTCGGGGTTCTGCACCTCTCCGAAGACGAGCACCTTGCCGGGGCCGAACACGTCCGCGGGGAGCCAGTAGAAGGCGGGCCAGTCGATCCCGAGCCTCAGGTCCGACTCCGCCTGCCGGGAGAACCCCCGGATGGAGGAGCCGTCGAACGTCAGGTTGTCGGGCGACCCTAGCAGGAACTTCTTGTCGTAATCGAGCATGTGGAAGCGGCCCTCGAGGTCGGTGAAGCAGACCGTCACGGCCTTGATGCGCTTCTCCCCCCGCAAGTACCGCAGGCGGGCCTCCCGGATCCTCGCGGGATCCTTCCGCGCGAGGCGATCGGCCCTCGAGGCCAGGTTCATCGATTCCAGCCGGTCGTACGGGATCTCGAGAAAGTCTCTGAGCGCGGGCATCGGGTCCTCCCCGGCGGGCCGGGGCCCGCCCTCCGGGAGGGAAGATGACACTACTAGAATAAAAGTCAAGGATTTTATCCTTGCTGACAGAAGAATATCTACTAATCCTTCGAATCGGAGCCAAGTCGACGGACAGGCGGGCTCAGGCCTCGAGGACCATCCGGTACCGCGCGCGGTTCTGGCGCACCTTCGCGATCGCCGGGTTGACCTCGCGCATCGGCACGACCTCGACACGGGGCCTCACGCCGCTCCGCGCGGCGAAGTCCAGCATCTCCGCCAGGCGGGCCCGCCCTCCGATGAGGCTCCCGCGGACGGTCTTCTGGCCGGTGAGGATCGCCCCCGCCTCGACGTCGAGAGCCCCCGGGGAGGCCCCCACGATCGTCAGGATCCCCCTGGGACGGAGGAGGCCGACCCAGGCCTGCCAGTCGAGCCGGGCCGTCGTCGCGGACAGGAGCAGGTCGAGAGAGCCGGCCGCGGCCTTCATCCGGCCGGCGTCGGTGCTGACGACGAACTCGTGCGCGCCGAGCTCCAGCGCCTCGGCCCGCTTCCCGGCCGACGTGGAGAAGGCCGTCACCTCGCAGCCGAAGGCGCGGGCGAACTGGATCGCCAGGTGCCCGAGCCCCCCGATGCCGACCACGCCGACCCGGAACCAGGGCCGCGCGTCCTCCCGGAGCGGGGAGTACACGGTGACGCCGCCGCACAGGAGCGGCCCCGCGAGAGAGGACTCGATCGCTTCGGGGAGCGGGAACGCGAACCTCTCGTCCACCCGGAGCGCGTCGGCGAACCCCCCGTGCCGGCCGACGATCGTCCCCTGCTGCCTCGCGCAGCAGTTCTCCCGGCCGCTCAGGCACCACTCGCACTCGAGGCAGCTCCCGCTCTGCCATCCCACGCCGACCCTCTGTCCCGCGGACAGGCGGCGCACCTCCGCCCCGGCCTCCCTCACGATCCCGACCACCTCGTGGCCCGGGACGAGCGGGTAGGAGCTCCAGCCCCAGTCGTTGTCGATCATGTGGATGTCGCTGTGGCAGATCCCGCAGTGGGTGATCCCGATCTCGATCTCGTGGGGCCCGAGGGGCCCGGGCTCGAACGAGAACGGCTCGAGGGGTTTCCCCGGGCCGGCGGCGGCGTAGGCGTGAATGGACATCGCGTGCCTCCTTCGGTTCGGCGGGAAGGACGCCCCCATGATAGCCCCGCGGGAGGAGGATCCCCGCGGCTCACGGCGGGCCGCAGGATCCCGGACGGAAGTTCCGGGTCCCCCTTGCCTGGGCGCCCCGGAGAGCCATATTCCACGGGGAAGGGTTTTGCCGACGGGCCAAGCGAGCCCCTTGGGGGCGCGCTCGGCGCGGGGGGAGAGGCGGGGTGCGCAGGAAGGTCGGCGAGGTCCTGATCGAGAAGGGGCTGATCACGCCCGACCAGCTCGAGATCGCCCTCAGGAACCAGCTGATCCTGGGAGGCCACCTGGGGACCTGCCTGCTCGAGTTGGGGTTCGTGGAGGAGGACCGGCTCGGCGAGACGCTCGCCGAGGTCCTGCAGGTCCCCTACGCGACCCCCGCCGTGCTCCGGGCCGTGCAGCCTCCGACCCTGCGGAGCCTGCCGAAGCGGGTCGCGGAGGAGTTCCAGGTTCTCCCGATCGACCGGAAGGACAAGACCCTCCACGTGGCGATGGTCGATCCGAAGGACCTCGCCAAGCTCGACGCCCTCGCCTTCGTGTCGAACCACAAGATCGTGCCGTGGATCGCCCCCGAGATCCGGATCGTCGAGGCGCTGGAGCGCTACTACAACATCCCGAGACGGACTCGGTACATCGCGATCGCCCGCTCCATCGACCGGGACACGACCGGGAGCGCGGATCCGGCGACGGCCCCGTCCGACCCGGGTCTTCTCGGGGAGACCTACTCGTCCGGCCGGAGCGCGAAGAAGGAGTCGTACGACTTCGGCGCGGAGTTCGGCTATGGCCGGTCCTGGGTGGAGGTCGCCGAGGAGCTGTGCGGGAAGGGCCCCGAGGACGAGGCGACGGCGGAGGTCGCCCGCAAGGACGGCGACGCGCGTCGAGCGCCGGACGACGGGGCGTCCCTCCTCGCCGAGACCTCGGAGCGGCTGTGCGCCGCGAACGACAAGGACGAGATCGCCGCGGCCGTCCTCGACCGCGCCTCCCGAAGTCTGGCGCGCGCGCTTCTTCTCGCGGTGAGGGGCGAGGAGGCAACCGTGTGGAGCGCGGTCGGGTTCCCTCCGGGGGTCGGCGCGGCATCGCCGGCCCGGTTCCCGATCCGGCGGGGAACCATCTTCGACCTTCTCCTCGGCAACGAGCGCTACGCCGGGCCCCTCCCGCGCGAGCCCCGCTACCTGGACTTCTACCGGGCGCTCGGCGCGGAGCCCCCGGAGGAGATCCTCTTCATCCCCGTGCACCTCAGCGATCGGCTCGTCGCGCTGCTGCTCGGCGACGG
>CALMJU010000079.1 GCA_937864465.1 uncultured Acidobacteriota bacterium | reverse complement strand
GGAGCGTGGCTTAGTCGTGTCCGCAGGCCGTTGTGGCAGCTTCCTCCACCCAAGAGGAAAAGTGGGCGGCCGGCAAACGCGCGTTGTCTCGGCTCCTTCTGGTAACTGGCACGAAACGCCCGCAGATAGACATCGTAGATTTCGCCGTAGCTTCCATGGAGACGCTCGTGATGACTTGGCGGCAGGTTGCGGACTTCCTCGTCCTCGCGACCGCGATAGCTTGCGAAGTCTCCCTTGCCAAGTCCCTCGGCGAGGACTCGGCACACTGCGTCCATCCCCGGGGGGCCCGCCGCGGCGCCGTAGAAGGCCAAGCCATGCTTCCGCCACGCGCCGTGTTCGGGGATCGGCGTGATCCTGAAGAAGCTCGAATCCGTGGAGCCCGCGCCAACGTCCACCGCCCCATACAGGCCTGCCCCGACCTCCGGCGATCGAAAGGCCCAGAGGAGCGCCGACTCTGCCTCGGAACGCACCCAGTCGCGACGGCTGACGGGTGGTCCCAGTGCGGCGACTCGGTCTCGGGCCTCGTGCGCGATCGCGCGGGCGTCGGCGACGCTCACTCCGCGGACGAGCGGCGGCGCTCCGTGCTTGAACGCATCGAACGCGCAGCGCGAGATCCTCAGGAAGGTCTCGACCGCGGGCGATTGATCCAGCCCCTTGACGGGCGCACCCATCGTCATGGAAAGCCTGGGTCGCGCGCGCTGCGGTTTCAGGTAGCGCGAGGCCGCCGCATCGCCGAGCTGCAGAAGGAACACGACGGCGAGCGTGGCCAGGTCCTCCGCCGTCAGGCCATCCGGCAGCTCCGTGGACGGCCCGTGAAACGCGGCCGGGAGCGCCGCACGCATCTTGATCGACGGATACGACCTGCTTCCGGGCGTTCGTGAGCGACGATCCGCTTCCCATCCGAAATGCAGGAGTCCGTCGCTCAGCGTCACGAGAGAGGGAATTCGAAAATCGCCGTCGCCACCCTCGTCCGCAGTCGGCACCACGACGACGCTACGATCCTCCGGCGCCTCGTAGTCCCGAAAGACGAGTTTCGAGAAGCAGGTCCCGAAATCCACGCCCAGATGGACGTGCCGGGGCTTCGCAGCACCGACCGTCTGCCCCGGTGCCGCGCCGCCTGGTGCGTCCGGGACGTCCGCTTGGCGCGCGGACCGTCCGGTCGAACGCGACTCCCGATGCATCATCCGAATGAACTTCTTGATGATGGCCATCCATGCCCCCTCATGCCTCGACATGAAGCAGCCCGACCGCGATTTCGGTGCGGTCGATTTCGGGGCGGAGGCTCTCCTCCGCTTGCGCGCGGAACGCCTCGAGACGTTGCGTCTCCTTCTTCAACCGAGCCTCCGCCATGCGCACCGGGAAGGCAGCCGCACCGCTTTTCCGCAGAGAATCTCGTCGCTGACTGGCAGCCTCGACCCTGGCACGTAGCGACCCCTCCTGCGTGGCTCGCCTCCTGGCTACCCGGGCCTCGCCGAGGGTCTTCTCGCGAGTCATCAACTCGGCCGTGAGGCGATGCATGTGATTCATCATCGCGCTGCGTGCGCGTTCCAGCGCTTCCGGTGCGGGGGATTCCGGAGTCTCGAAGGTCTCGGCGGTATCCAGAAGGGCCAGGAACAGTCCCTCGCTCTGCTCTTCGGTCAACGTCGTTCCGCCGTCCACAGGCACGAACACGGAAACGAGCTCCGTCCGGGGACGGAGCCCCTGAATCTCGAACTGCCATACCGAGAACGCATAGGTCCCCGCGTTCACGGCCGCCGGCTCCTTGATTCGCACTCGGAATGCGCGATGCAGCGTGTCGCGCTCTTCCTCCATTCTCGACACCGCGAACCGCACGAGGGGATGTCTCAGGAACACGAGGTCCGCCCTCGGCCGCGTGAGGATCACGGCCGGGTCGAACGTCGCCGGAAGGGGACCCTGCGAGATCCTGTCGCCCACTCTTCGCGCCTCGACGTCGGGATGAAGAGCGTTCTGCAAGTCCATGCCCACTCTGGGATCCAGCGAGATCATCGCCTCGGAGTGAATGCACTCCTCCGGGATTTTCGAGCCCGGGTACCGCTCCCGAATGAAGTCGTGGACGAAACGATGCAGCTCTTCCGGCACCGGAACCCGCCTTCTGCCCAGCAGCGCCTCGATCTCGTCAAGAAAAGCCTGGTCCGCCGCGATGAGGGAATCGCTCTGCTGCATCAAGTTCTGCGCCTGGGTCGTCTGCGTCACGAACGCGTGCGCTGCGGTCTCCAGCCTGTTCGACTCCTCGGCAATGGTCAGGGTCCCGCGCAGGGCGTCTATGGCGAGTTGCTCGACCGTGTCTCCCAGAATCGGATCGATCTCCCCGATCGTTTCCTTGAAGATCCCGATGCGGTTGTAAAGACGCAACAGGATCCTCTCTTCGACGGTCCCCTGCGCAATGAGGTTGACGATGTGCACGATCGGAGACTGCTGGCCGATCCGATCCAGCCGGCCGATGCGCTGCTCGACCACCATCGGATTCCACGGCAGGTCGTAGTTGACGACCACCGACGCGATCTGCAGGTCGAGACCTTCGCTTCCGACCTCGGAGGAAAGCAGGACGAGCACATCCGGATCCGTCGCGAACGTCTCGATGTGCTCCTCTCGCTCGGGAATGCTCAGGTCCCCCGAAATGCATCGGTGGTTGATGCCCAGTCCGAGAAACCGTTCGTCCAGATACGCCAGCGTGCGCTTGAAGAACGAGAACACGACCACCTTGCGGCGGGGGCGATGCGCCGAGTCGTCATCGCGCCAGACTCGGTCGAGGACGTCGCGGAAGCGCGCGAACTTGGAATCCACGCCTTCGGGGGGTGCCACTTCACGGACGATGCGCTCGAGCCTTCGAAGCAGGTCGGCGTTCGTCGCGTCTCCGCCTCCCGGGTCACCCGCGCCCGAGCTCTTCATCCATGCGCGCTCGTCTTCCGTTTCTCGCCGCGCTTCCTTTCGAAAATCCGCCCCCGCTGCGCCGAGCCGATCGCGAAAGTACCGGAGCGCGGCCGGGATGCAGCTCGCCGTGTAACGGAACGCCATCAAGGCGCCCATTTCCTGACCCCAGGCGTTCGAGGCCGGCGCCACAACTCGGCACAGCTCGGCGACCGAATCGTAGAAAGCGCGCTCCGCAACCGACAGCGGTACGCGCTGCGATATCGCTTCTCGGGTCGGCCGGTCGGGCAGGACTTCCGCCTTCCGGGTCCGACTGATGACGTGAGCGGTAAGGCTCAATTCGGAGACATCCCTCTGCAGCTCGACGAGATCATCGCGGCGAGCGATCGTGTCCGCCTCGAGCCTGTCGCGAATTCCCTGAAAAAAGGGACCTGCCGCAAGCGGCGCTGTCAGAGGCTCCGCGGCAAGGCGCTCGAGATGCTTCCGCGCCCCGCGGAGATCCGGAGGGGAGCTACGAAGGGCCCCGAGCGCCTCGAGTACGGGCCTGTTCGCCCGCAACTGCGCTTCGAACGATACCGCATCCGGGAACGCTTCGGGTTCCAGAAGATGCAGGAGCTGGAACAGGTTGTCGATCCCCGTCTGCACGGGTGTCGCCGTGAGAAAGAGCATCCCGACCGCGTATTGCGCCAGCTCGCGCGCGAGCTGGTTCTGCAGGGTTTCGCGATTTCGAACGCGATGTGCCTCGTCGAGGATCACCAGGTCGATGGCGGGCTGATGTTCCTTGAACCCGTCGATGACGGTCTGAGATCGCAACGACTCGTACGACGCGATCCAGTTGAAGGGATCCGGTACTCGTCCCTTCTTGAGCTTGGCGAGAAGCGCTCGGGTGACCTCAGAGCGGCCGACCAGCTCGAACCGCTCGTCGAAACGCCTCTCCAATTCCTGCTTCCACTTCGAACGCAAGCGCGCCGGTACGACAATGAGGACGGTTTCCAGCGGCGTCCGAGCGCGCAGCTCGCGCAGGATGTACCCGGCCTCGATCGTCTTCCCAAGACCCACGTCGTCAGCGATGAGAATTCTCTGGCTCGAGTTTTCGAGAAACTTCAGCAGCGGCTTGAACTGGTACGGCAGGAAAGTAGCCTTGGCCGATCCGAAAGAGCCGGCAAGTCGCGTCGGAGGGCGCCGAAGGCGCTCGAAGGTTAGCAGCGTGCGCAGCGCGTCGGCGGTCGCGAAGGAACCGCGGGTCAAGTCATCCCAGGGGTCGAGGGTATCCGGAAGGAGTTCCAGGTCGGTCTCCAGTACCGCCTTCTTGGCCACACCGAACTGGACCGTGTAGGACCATTCCTCGAGAGCGTCGTTCCAAGAAGGCTCCTTGACGACGCCGACGAGGTTCGGCTGGCTCTTGCGCCGAACGATGTCCCCCTTCGAGAACTTTGGGTCGGTCACGGCGGATCGCACCTCTCAGCGCGGCGACCGCGCGCCGCCGCCGCTGGCACCGAAAGCAACGCCCCCAGCGGCCTCGGCGGTCCCGAGGCCTCGACCTTCTCGAAGGCGTCGATCTCTTCCCGGCGGGATGACGCCTGCGCCTCCGCAGCCGAGCGGCGGACGGCGAAGCCGGCGGCGCCGCCGCCCTCCCGCGCGAACAACCGCTGCTGGCCGGCATCCACGAGACCGCGGGCCTTCCTCTCCTCCTCGTCGATCTCCCGGATCCGGTCCGCCAGGCCTTGCTCGAGCTCCCGGCGAAGCTTCGCCGCTTGCTCCGTCCTTCGAGCGCGAAGCTCCTCGACGCGCGCGTCCAGCCAGGCGCGTGCCGCGGCGCCAGCCCCTTGCACCATGGCCTCGAAGGGGGCCGCGAACGCCGCCTCGACCACGGCGGGATCGGGCGCTTCGGCTCCGTTTCCTTCGGGAACGGCCGAGCCTGTCTCCGCCGCGCCGATCACGCGTCCGGTGACGTCCACGCGCACCGATACGATCCGCTCCTCGAGAAGGCCTCCACCCCCCTCGACCACGCAGAGATAGGTGAACGTCGCGGAAGCGGGCTCGTCACGATCCGTGACGAGGGCGGCAAGTCTTCGCGGCGGCAGTCCGCGCGCGTCAGGATACACGTGGAGGAGGCGCCGCCGGGCATCGTCGGCAAGCGCACGCACGAGCGGGTGCAGCGGCGTCACGTACTCGACCTCGTCCGCCCGGTGCCTCACCGCGACGGATCGGCGGAAGGTGACGGCGCGATAGAACGGTTTCACGCCCGGCCCGCGCAGCGCCGGAGGCACGGAGAGGCCGACGACCCCTTCGATCGGTCTCTCCTGCACCGACGCGGCGCCCAGGCATTCCACGACCAGGCGCTCCAGCTCGGCGTCGTCGGGGAGGAGCGGCTCCGCCGTGTCGAGAAGATTTAGCAGCCGCGTCTGCTCCTCTTCCGCGCCGTCCCCCGCCGCGACGAACGGCTGGACGCCGCGGACGAACTCGGCGGTCCTGTCCTCGAAGTGCCGGACCAAGGATTCCTTCCGCTCCTCGACGTCGCTCTCGCCCGGATCGAGATCCACGAGCCCGCGCTCGTTCTCCCCGTCACCCGTGAGCACGCCCAGGACGTCCGGGGTCGACACGCGGTCGTCCCGCATCTTCTCGATCTTGCCGACCAGCCGGTGGAGAACGTCGTCCTCCGGGCTGTCCGGGTAGAAGAGGTAGCGGATCTCCGGCGGGCGGGTCTGGCCGTAGCGATCCACGCGGCCGTTCCGCTGCTCGAGACGGTTCGGGTTCCAGGGAAGCTCGAAGTGGATCACCCGCCGGCACCGATGCTGGAGGTTGAGACCCTCGCTCGCGGCGTCGGTCGCGAGGAGCACTCTCGCGTTGGGCCGCTCGAAATCTTCCTGCCTTCGGAGCCGCTGCACGGGACTCAGGCCGCCGTGCAGCAGCACGCAGCGGCCGGCAAGGCCGGGCTCCCTCTCGAGCCGCTCCCGGATCTCGCCGAGCGTGTCCCGGAACTCCGTGAACACGATGACGCGCTCCTCCGGGTCTTCCGCAAGAACCTGGCGAAGCGCGGCGACGAGCGCCTCGATCTTGGGGTCGGCGGAAGGCAACGACTTCAGGAGCTTCTTGATGGCGTTGAGCGCCCGGATCTCGCTCTTGCGCCGCCGCTCGTCGGCGGGGATCGCCGAACGCAACACCCGGCGGGCAACCCGCTCCGCGGCTGCCTCGCTCAGCGGAAGAGCGGCCTGGGCGTCCCGGAGCTCCGCGGGCTCCGGAGGCGCCTCCCTGGCCTCTTCTTTCTTGAGAGCGTCAAGCCGGTGTTCGAGCGTGACGTCGAGAGCCTTCCGGCTCGACAGCGCGCGCTTCTTCACGATCTGCATCGCGAAGGCGATGAGCTCCGAGTCGTCCTCGTCGCCGGCTTGCCGGGCGGTCCGGGAACAGTAAGAAGCGACCTTGCGAAGAAGTTCGAGCTCCTGCGGCGCAAGGTCCCGGACCGGTATCCCGAGCACGTTCCGCCTGGGGAAGACCTCTTCTTCGGTCCCGTCGGCGCGGCGCCTGCGGATCTGGGCCTTCATACGCCGGATCCGGGCGGTCTCGACCCTCCGCGCGACGCTGTCCGGCGACCCATGGAAGGTCGCCAACGTGGGCTCGGCCAACTCGAGGAGCGAACGGAAAGAGTGCGAATAGCCGTTGTGCGGGGTCGCCGTCAGGAGTACGAGGCCTCTCGCCGCCTCCCGCAGTGCAACACCCAGGCGGGTCCGCTGCGTGGTGTACGGGTTCTCCGGCGTGCCCGACAGGGCAAGGCCGTGAGCCTCGTCCACGACGACGAGGTCCCAGCGCTTGCGCAGCGCGCGGTTCCTCACGGTCTCCTTCTTCAGGAAGTCCACGGACGTCAGGACCCGCGGGAGCGCGTCCCAGGGAGATATCCCCGCCGGCAGTGCCGACTGGACCCGGGTGATCGCGGCGGCGTTCTCGATCGCGACGAACTCGAGGGCGAACTTCTCGCGCAGCTCCTCCTGCCACTGGAGGAGCAGTCCCGGCGGTGTGACGATCAGGATTCGCCCCGCACGGCCTCGGACCATCAGCTCCAGCATCGCCAGGCCGGCCTCGATCGTCTTGCCGAGGCCGACGTCGTCGGCGATCAGGAGGCTCGGGCGGGGCTTCGCGAGCAGGCGAAGAGCCGGGGCCAACTGGTACGCCTCGAGAGCGACTCGACCGAAGCGGGCACCGGACAGGAGTCCGATCTCGCGGACCAGCGTCGCCCCGAGGACTCGGTGGGCGCGCGACCACGCCGCGACCGAGTCGAAGGCTCGGGGATCGAGGCGAACCTCCGCGGAAGGCAGCGGCTCGACCACCTCGGGAGGAACGACTACCGAGAGACGCGCGGGCGGCTCTCCGTCCAGGGACTCGACCTCGACGATGCTCTGCCGGTCCCCGACCGCCTGCACCTTCCGGACGCACCAGGGACGGTCACGGAGAAGAACCCGATCGCCTGCGTGGAGGCTGGGCGACAATGGCGGCCCCCCGGAAAGACCGGGATTGTAGACCCGATCAGCCGCATCGCGTGAGGCCGGCAACCTCGCGGATCATGTGCTTCCGCCCCCCATCTCCCCCAGCGCCTCCCGCACCGCCCGGATCCTCTCCGTCGCCCTC
>CALMJU010000078.1 GCA_937864465.1 uncultured Acidobacteriota bacterium | reverse complement strand
GGCCTCAGGAACGTTCCCGACGGCGAGATCTACACGAGCCCGGTGGCGTCGGCGACCGAGGGGGAGATCTACCTCGACCTGCCGAACTCGGACGGGGGGAACGAGATCCGGGGGATCTCGCTCCGCTTCGAGCGGGGCAGGATCGTCGACTTCGGCGCCGAGGTCGGGGAGGAGCATCTCCGCGCGATCGTCGAGACCGACGCGGGGTCCCGCCGCCTCGGCGAGTTCGCCCTCGGCATGAACCCCGGCCTCGCGCGGGTCCTCAAGCACCCGCTGTTCGTCGAGAAGGTCGGCGGCACGGTCCACGTCGCCCTCGGGGCGAGCTACGCGCACTGCTACGCGGACGACCCGTCCTCGGAGGCCGGCAAGAAGAGGCTCGCCGAGCTGGCCGAGGCCGGCGTCTTGAACCGCTCGGCCCGGCACGTGGACCTCGTCGCCGACTTCCGCCCGGGCGGCTGCGGGCGCAGCGTGAGGATCGACGACCGAGAGCTGGTCGTGCGGGACGGGGTCTGGGTGCTCGGGTAGCGGCCCCTTCAGGACCGGCCGAAGACGGGGACGACTCCGCCTCCCCGCGTCAGGCGCCTTCCGGGTCGAAAAACGTCGGATCCGGCATCGGACCGTGGGCATCGGCGTCCGAATCGAGCAAGACGCCGCTCATCGCCTGCGGACGCGCCTCGTGTCCCGCCTCGACCGCCTCACGTGCTCGTCGGTGGGCCCGAGGTCGTCCCGGTCGCGCCATAACCCCTCGATCGCCCGGAGCGTCCGGATCTGGCGCTCCATCGCCCCTGCGCCGTACACCCGGACCAGCGCGTCCCGGACGAGGTCGGACACGGTCCGTCCCTGGCGGCCGGCGAGGCGCCGCAGCCGCGCGTGGACCTCCTCGTCCAGGTAGATCTGGGCCCGGATCATGCGACGTATATCCATCGCGGGCCGGGGGGAGTTCAACGCGCCCTCGGGAGGTCGTGCACGCGGGCCGCGGATGTGGAACGATACCGGGTCGGAAGCCCGGGGCCGTGCCGGTTCCTCCCGGGCCATACGAGGTCGGACATGAAGATGGGGAGAGCGATTCTCGTCTGCGCCGCGGTCCTGGCGACCGCCGCACTTGCCGCGCACGCCGCCGAGAAGCGGGCGTTCACGATCGAGGACCTGTACCGGGTGACCGCGCCGTCCTCGGCGCGGCTGTCGCCCGACGGGAAGGCGATCGTCTACCTTCTCGAGACTCGCGACTTCGCCCGCGGGAAGGAGAACCGCGACCTCTACCGGCTCGACGTCGCCGGCGGAGAGCCGAGGCGCCTGACGTTCACGGCCGACGACTCCGAGTCGTCGCCGTGCTGGTCGCCCGACGGGAAGCAGATCGCCTTCGTCGCGAAGCGCGGCGAGCAGCCGGGGATCTTCCTCCTCCCGTCCGACGGCGGAGAGGCGCGCGAGCTCGTCTCCCTCTCGACCGGCGCGGCGAACCTCCTCTGGTCGCCGGACGGGCGGCACATCGCCTTCACGAGCGACGTCTACCCGGAGTGCGGCGCCGACGACGCCTGCAACCGCCGTCTCGACGGATGGCGCGAGAAGGGGCCGCTCACGGCGCACGTCTCGGAGGAGCTCCTCTACCGGCACTGGACCTCGTGGAGCGACGGGAAGGTGAGCCACGTGCTCGCCGTCGAGGTCGCGACCGGCAAGGTCCGCGACCTGACCCCCGGCGACCGCGAGGCGCCGGTCTTCGGCCAGGACGGCGCGGGGTTCGCCTTCTCGCCGGACGGCGGGGAGCTTGCGTTCACCCGCAACCCCGACCCGGAGGCGACGCTCGCCCGCTCGACGAACTCCGACGTCTGGGTCGTGCCGGTGGACCCCGGCCCCGGGGGGGAGCCGCTCCCGGCGAAGAACGTCACGGAGTCGAACCCGGCCTGGGACGGGCAGCCGCTCTACTCGCCGGACGGGAAGCTCCTCGCTTTCCGCCGCCAGGAGACGCCCGGGTACGAGTCGGACCGGTTCCGGCTCATGGTCCTCGAGCGGAAGACCGGGAAGGTCCGCGACGCGGTCCCCGGCTTCGACAACTGGATCACGGATTTCCGTTGGCTCCCGGACGGCTCCGGGATCGTGTTCAAGGCGGACGTCGAGGGGCAGACGCCGCTCTTCCGCGTCCCGGTCGCGGGGGGAGAGGCGAAGCGCGTCGTCGCCGCCGGCCAGATCGATTCCTTCGACCCGACCCCCGACGGCCGCTGGGCGATCGGCGTGCGCAGGACGGTCGGCTCGCCGGCGGAGATCTACCGGTTCGACCTGACCGGGGACACCGCGCCGGTGCGTCTGACCTGGCACAACCGCGCGCTCGAGGAGGAGGTGGACATCCGCCCGGCGGAAACCTTCTGGGTCGAGGGGGCGCTCGGCGCGAGGATCCACGTCTTCGTCGTCAAGCCGCACGGCTTCGACCCGGCGAAGAAGTATCCGGTGATCCTCAACGTCCACGGCGGGCCGCAGATGCAGTGGTCGGACGGGTTCCGCGGCGACTGGCAGGTCTATCCCGGCGCCGGCTACGTCGTCGTCTTCCCGAACCCGCACGGCTCGACCGGCTACGGCCAGGCGTTCACCGCCCAGATCTCCGGCGACTACACCGGCGCCGTCATGGAGGACGTCGCGAAGGTCACCGACTGGATCGCGGCGCAGCCGTGGGCCGACCCGGAGCGGATCGGGGCGATGGGCTGGTCCTGGGGCGGCTACGCGATGAACTGGCTGCTCGGGACGACGACCCGGTACAAGGCGCTCGCCTCGATGATGGGGGTCGCGGACGTCTCCACGTTCTACGGCGCCACCGAGGAGCTGTGGTTCCCCGAGTGGGACATGAGGGGGACCCCCTGGACCTCGGACCTCTACGAGAAGCAGAACCCGGCGAGGAACGCGGCGAGCTTCAAGACGCCGACGCTCGTGGTCACCGGGGAGCTCGACTTCCGGATCCCGTACACGCAATCGCTCCAGCTCTTCACCTACCTCCGCCGCCAGGACGTCCCCGCGAAGCTCGTCGTCTTCCCGAACTCGGGGCACTGGCCGGCGTGGTACGAGATGGCGCTCTACTACACGGCGCACCTCGAGT
>CALMJU010000077.1 GCA_937864465.1 uncultured Acidobacteriota bacterium | reverse complement strand
TCGGCAACGAGAAGGACCACCCGGAGGTGGCGCCGTCGCAGTTCGAGATGAACTATGCCCACACCGAGGCGACGATCGCGGCCGACCAGGTGCAGCTCTACAAGCTGGTCTCGCGGCAGGTGGCCGCGCAGATGGACCTGACGGCGTCCTTCCTGCCGAAGCCGGTCGCCGGCGTCAACGGGAACGGGATGCACACGAACCTGTCGCTCGCGCGGGGCGGCAAGAACCTGTTCCACGACCGGAAGGGGAGGGACGGGCTCTCGAAGACGGCCTGGGACTTCATCCGGCGCGTCCTGGCCGGCGCCGACGACATCTGCCTGATCCTCAATCCGAGCGTCAACGCGTACCGGCGCCTCGACCCGCACTTCGAGGCCCCCAACCAGATCAAGGTCTCGGCGAGCGACCGCGGCGCGATGATTCGCATCCCGCTGGGGAACGAGAAATCGGCCCGCATCGAGGTGCGCTCCATCGCGCCCGACGCGAACCCGTACCTCGCCATCTACGCTCTCCTCCGGACCGGGCTCGACGGCCCCCTGCCCGGCGACGAGGGAGAGGGGAGGAAGACGAGGACGAAGTTCCTTCCCGACAACATCTACGACGCGATCCGGCTGTTCAAGGCGAGCCGGTTCGTCCAGGAGATCCTGGGGAAGGATGTCCACGAGAAGCTGGCCGAGGTGAAGCTGGCCTCCGCCGAGCGCTGTCCGAAGGCCCTCGGAACGCGGATCAAGCGCAGCGAGATCCAGTTCCATCACGAGGTCACGAACCAATACCTCTGGTCGCAGTTCTGACCTCCGGTCCGTCGAAGGGGGAGCCTTGTCTTCGTCCTCCGGGAAGGCGCTCGCGGCCGTCGCCCTGGCTCTTCTCGCGGCTGCGTTCCTGCTCGCGACGCTGTGCCTTCGCCCCGGCGCCGCGTTCCTGACGGACCGGCTCTCCGCCTCGTGGATCGTCTACGCGGCGCCCGCCATGACTCGCGCCCACACGGGGGCGGAGATCGACACAGTCTTCCGCCGCTCGTTCGATCTCGCCTCCGCGCCCGCGCGCGCCCCGCTCCGCGTGCGCGCCTTCCGCCGCTTCGAGCTGACGGTCAACGGTCAAGCGGTCCGCGCGGAGGGCATCCCGCGGCGCTCCGGGGGGGAGAGCGGCACGGATATCGCGTCGCGCCTCCGCGCCGGCTCGAACGAGATCGTCGTGCGGGTCCGGAACGATTCGGGGCCGCCGGCGCTCTGGCTCGCGCTCGACGCGCCGGGCGGCCCGATCCGCACCGACGAGCGGTGGGAGGCGTCACGGGCCGGCGCCACCTGGAGGCCTGCGGCCCGCGCGTCGGAGCCGCGGCCGGGGCGCTCCTTCGATCCGGACGGCATCTCCGTCGGGGCCCGCGAGGCGTTTGCGGTCGGGTGGCCCAGGCTGCTCGCGCTCCTGGCGATCGCCGCCGCTTCCGCGATCGCGCTCGAGGCGCGGTTCGGCGGACAGCGCTCCGCCGGGCGCGATGGCGGGCGGCCGCTCCGGCTCGCGGCGCTCTGCGGCGTCGCGCTCTGGGCCGTGCTCTTCGTCCACAATGCCCGGTGGGTGTGCCCCGCCGGCTTCGACGCGGACGGGCACCTCGATTACGTCGAGTACGTTCTGGACAAGGGGACCCTGCCCCTCGCCGAGCAGGGCTGGCAGACGTACCAGCCGCCTCTGTACTACGTCGCCGCGGCGCTTCTCATGAAGGCGGTCTCGGCCTCGCCGGCGGAGCCCGGCGGCCTCGTCGTGCTGCGCCTCCTCAACCTGGCGCTGGCCGCGGCCAATCTCCTGCTCGTCGCGGCGAGCCTGAGGCTCCTGTTCCCGGACCGCGGCCGGCTCCAGGCGATCGGGCTCGTGCTGGCGGCGTTCCTCCCGGCCCTGATCTACGTCTTCCACTACCCGACCAACCAGGTGCTCTCGATCACCCTCTCGACCGCGACGGTCTTCCTGGCGATCCGGCTCGTCCGTGCCGGGAGCGTGCGAGTCCGTGACGTGGCGATCCTCGGGGCTTGCCTCGGCGCGGCGCTGCTCGCGAAGTTCTCGACCCTGCTGCTCGTGCCCGTCGTCGCCGCCGTTCCGGTCGCTCGCGCGCTCGAGCGACGGGAGCGGTCGCTCGCGCGAGGCGCTCTCCTGGGTCTGGCGTCGCTCGCCGTGGCCGCAGCCGTCTCGGGTTGGCACTACGGCCGGGTTTGGATCCGCTACGGCGCCCCGTTCGTGGGGAACTGGGAGCGCGCGGCGGGCGAGGCCTGGTGGCAGGACCCGGGGTACCGGACCGTCTGGGACTACGCACGCTTCGGGCCCGGTCTCGTCGCGCCGCAGTTCAGCGGCCTCTCCGGGGTCTGGGACGGGCTCTACTCGACGCTGTGGGGCGACGCGCTCTGCGGGGGGGTCGAATCGCTTCCCTTCCGCCCGCCCTGGTCGTACGAGATGATGGCGGTCGGAACCGTGCTGGCGCTGCTTCCCACCCTCGGGATCCTGCTCGGGGCCGTAGCGGCGACCGCCCGATTCGTGAGGAAGCCGGAGGCGGCGCAGGGCCTGATCCTGCTCCTGGCGCTCTCGGCCATCGTCGGCCTGCTGGGGATGACGCTCGTCGTCCCGTACTACGCCCAGGCCAAGGCGTTCTACGGCTTCGCCGCCCTCGTCCCGCTCTGTGCGCTCGGCGCCGTCGGCCTCGACCTCCTCTCGGGACGGGCGAGGTGGCGCCGAGCGGCGGTCTCGACGCTGCTGGGGAGCTGGGCCGCGGTCTCCTTCGCCACCTACTGGATCGATGCCGACGGAGCGCGGGCGCGGACCGCCGCGGGGATGAGCTGGCTCACGCTGGGCGACGAGGCCCGGGCCGAGGACGAGTTCCGGGAGGCCCTGGCGATCGATCCCGGGGACAAGGAGGCGCGCCTGGCGCTCGCGGAGCTGTGGCTCGTCCGCCGCGTGGCGCCCCGTCGAGAGGTCGAGCCGCTCCTGGAGCCCGATGCCGGAGGGGCGGAATCGGCCCGGTGGCACGTCGCGGTCGCGAGGATGAGGATGCTCGACGGATGGCCGGACGAGGCGATGCGGCATCTCGACCGGGCCATCGCCCTCGATGCCGATGCGATCGAAGCGCACGCGATGCGCGGCGACATCCTCCGTGCGCGAGGGGAGACGGAGGCCGCGATCTCGGCCTGGCGCGAGGCGATCGGGATCGACCCCGACCGGCCGCTCCTGCACCGGAGCCTGGCGCTGGCGTATGCGGATCTCGGGATGACCGAAGAAGCGCGCCGGCACGAGGCCTACGCCCGGCGCGTCGCGGCTCCCTGACGCCGGCGGCTCCCCCGGCGGCGCGGAGCGCCTCAGCCGGCGGCGGCCGCGATCAGCTTCCTCGGGTTCCTTTCGTACGCCCCGAGCGGGATCTCCTCGAGCGTCAGGGCACGGAGCGTCTCGGTCAGGGCGCGATTGACCGGCGTCGGCACGCCGGATCTCTCCCCGTGACGGACGACGGCCCCGTGCAGATACTCGACCTCGGTCCGGCCTCGGCCCGAGCGCAGGTCGACGTGGAGGGAGGGCATCTTGCCGCCCCGGCCGCCGCCGACCGCCCGGCGGAGCACCGGGCGCGAGACGGCCGAGGGGAGACGGGCGGCGAGGGCGAGCAGGCGCACCGGTGTGCGGGGGAGGTCCACCACGCCGATCCCCGAGACCCGCATGACCCCGAGCGCCTCCCGGAGCTGCGCGACCTCGAGGCGACAGAGCCCGGGATCCGCGAAGATCTCCGCGGGGCTCATGTCGAGGATCGCGGAGGTGGCGTTTCCCAGGAGGTTCGTGAGGAGCTTCGACCACTTCATGTCGTCCGCTCGCGGGTAAAGCCGGGTGTTCAGGCCGGCGCCGCTCATCGCGCGCGCCAGCGGCGCGGAGACCGGGTGCGAGGCGGCGACGCCCGAGCCGCGGAGCTTCTCGACGGCAACGTCCCCGGCCGCGCGCCGGCCCACCGCGGTCATCACGGTCCCGGCGACCACCCGACGGGCCCCCAGAGCGCGGGCCAGCGCGGGCTCGTTGTCCACCCCGTTCGAGAGGCAGAGTACCGGCAGATCGCCCAGGCGGTCGCGAGCCGGCTCCAGGGAGGCGATCAGGGACGGGACATCGAAGGACTTGAGCGCCACGACCGCGGCATCGAAGGGTCCCTTCGCGAGACCCTCCTCGGGGCTCGAGGCGACGCGGAACGAGGAGGGGGACAGGGACCGGGTCTCGCCGCGCTCCGCCCGGATCGAGACGCCGGTCTTCGAGATCTCGGCGGCGACCTCCTCGCGCTCGACGAACACCACCCGATGCCCGTCGAGGGCCAGGCTCCCTCCGATGTACGTCCCGACCGCTCCCGCCCCGAACACCAGGATCTCGAGCGGCTTCGCCGTTCCCATCCCCGCGCCCTCCGGAAGACCCGCACGGTCTGCTCCGCCCCCGCCCGGTCGCCCCGGTCCCGAGCTGGGGGGATCGCCGGGGCGGACTCCCGGGGAAGGGACGAGGCGGGCGATTGTACCGGAATCCCTCGCCCACCTTGCCCGTCCGTCTCGGGGGTCCTAGATTCGGCCCCCCGGCCTGCCGGTGCCGTGCGAAGGGAGGGCCGCGATGCTCGGGTGGGCAAGCGCGCTGATCGTGTCGGCTGCGGCGCTCTCGGCCGCGTCGCTCGTGGCCTCGGTCTGGCTCGTCGTCGTGGCTTTCCGGAAGAGAACGGCGTGGGGCCTCGTCGTGCTGCTCGTCCCGTTCGCCGCGGTCGCGTTCGCGATCCGGCACTGGCGGTCGGCGCGGAAACCGTTCCTGGCCAGTCTGGGCACCGCTGCTGCGGCATCCCTGCTCTTCCTCGGGGCCGCCGGGATCGGCGCGGCCGCGATCTCGAAGCAGGCCGCCGGGAGAATGCCGGGCGGACCCGAAGGCTTCGCGGCTCCGACGCGAGTCGACTCGCTCCTCGCGGCGGAGAGATCCAGGGAGCCGGCGACGACGGAGGAATCCGGCGCCGCCGAGGCTCCCCCCCGGATCGTCGTTCGGGGAGTCGATCCCGTTCCTGCGGCCCCTCCGGCCTGGCCGGCCCCGGGACCGGAGGCGCTCCCGTTCGCAGGCGCCGAGATCGGCGCCGACGGGTATGCCGAGATCCACTTCCGGGACGCGAGGCGCGCGGTCGGCCGCTCCGTGCGGCTTCTCGCACGCGACGGCAGGGTCCACGAGGGCGACCTCGTCGGAGCGACGGCCGGGAGCCTCGAGATCGAGAACGCTTTCCGGTCCGGGACCGTTTCGGTCGAGTTTCACGAGGCCGAGGTCGAGAAGCTGCTCGTGAAGGTCGTCTCCTAGCCCGGAATGGGACGCGCCCGGCGGCGGGACTTCCTTCCGCCCGCACCCGTGCTGCGGCAGAATGCCCCTCCACCGAGGAGGGCGCTCGCCGCGATGACCCGGTTCTTCGCCACTGCGTCCCGGGGCGCCGAGCGGTCCCTCGCCGAGGAGCTGGGGGAGATCGGCGCGGGCGCGATCGAGGAGCGGCGCGCGGGCGTCGCGTTCGGGGAGCGCCTCGAGGACGCCTACCGGGCCTGCCTCTGGTCCCGGATCGCGAGCCGCGTCCTGCTCCCGCTCACGCGCTTCGAGGCGGACGGCGCGGACGACCTCTACGAAGCGGTCCACGCCGTCGCCTGGACGGACCACGTGGGTCCCGAGCGGACGATCGCCGTGGACGTGGCGGGCGGCGATTCCCCGGCAGGCCCGCCGCACTACGTCGCTCTCAAGACGAAGGACGCGATCGTGGACCGGATTCGCGAGGCGGAAGGGGCCCGCCCGAGCGTGGACACCGCCGCGGCGGACCTTCGCGTGCACGTGCACCTCTCGGGACCGGCCGTCACCGTGAGCCTGGACCTGTCGGGACGCGGCCGCCACAGGCGCGGGATCGCGCGTGCCGGAGCCGAGGCGCCGCTCCGGGAGAGTCTCGCGGCCGCGCTCCTCCGGATCGCGGGGTGGCCGGCCCGGTCCGCCGAGATCCCGTTGCTGGACCCGATGTGCGGGTCGGGAACCCTGCTCCTGGAGGCGGCCTGGATCGCGCTCGACGTCGCGCCGGGCCTGCTGCGCGGGAAGATCGGCGCGGAGGGGTGGCGGGGGCACGACTCCGCGCTCTGGGAAAGGGTTCTCGCCGAGGCGCGCGAGCGCCGCGCCCGCGCGCGGGGCCGGAGCGTGCGGATCGCCGGGTCGGACTCGTCGCAGGCGGCGGTTCGCGCGACGCGCGCGAGCCTCGGCCGCGCGGGGCTGAGCGCGCACGTCCGCGTGGAGGTCGGCGACCTCCGAGGCGCGGCCCCGCCGTGGCTTGCGCCCGGTCTCATCGTCACGAACCCGCCGTACGGCGCGCGTCTCGGGGAGGAGGGGGAGCTCGGCCCCCTGTACGAGGCGCTCGGCGACGTCCTGAAACGGCGCTTCGCCGGATGGACCGCCTGGGTCCTGTCCGGGAACCCCGTTCTCGCGAAGCGGATCGGCCTCAGGCCCGCGTCGCGGCGCATCCTCCACAACGGACCGATCGAATGCCGTTTTCTCGAGATCCCGATCGTGTCCGGGGCCCGCGGGGAGCAGGGTCCCGGATGGCGGCGTCCCAGCGCCGAGGCGGCCCCCTTCGCGAAGCGGCTCGCGAGGAACCTGCGGGAGGTCGAGCGATGGGCCGGACGCGAGGGGGTGACCTGCTACCGGATCTACGACCGCGACATGCCCGAGTACAACCTGGCGGTGGACTGGTACGACGGCGCCGCGCGCGTCGAGGAGTACGAGGCCCCGGCGAAGGTCGCGCCCGAGACCGCGGCCAGGCATCTCCGCGACGCGCTCCGGGTCGTTCCCGAGGCGCTCGGCATCCGTCCGGCCGACGTCGTGCTCCGCGTGCGCCGGAGGCGCCGCGCCGGAGAGCAGCACGAGAGGCGGGACGACCGCGGCGGGTTCCGCGAGGTCCGGGAGGGCGCCGTCCGCTTCCTCGTGAACCTCACCGACTTCCTCGACACGGGACTGTTCCTCGACGACCGGATCCTGAGACGGCGGGCGCGCGAGCGCTCGGCCGGGAGGACCTTCCTCAACCTGTTCGCCTACACCTGCTCCGCTTCCGTCTCCGCCGCGCTGGGCGGAGCGCGCTCGACGACGAGCGTGGACCTCTCGAACGCCCATCTCGCCTGGGGGCGGAGGAACTTCGCCCTCAACGGGCTCGGCGGAGCGGCCCACCGGTTCGTGCGGGCCGACGTCCTGCGGTGGATCGAGCGCCGGCCCGTCTCGGAGCGCTACGATCTCGTGCTGGTCGCCCCTCCCGTGCACTCGCGGTCGAAGGGGATGCGGAGCGACTTCGACGTCCAGAGGGACCACGCCGCGATGCTCCGGAGGATCTCCGCGCTCCTCGCGCCCGGAGGCGAGATCTGGTTCTCGACGATCCTCCGGGGGTTCGTCCTCGACGAGCGGGGCCTCGGGGGGCTGGCGGCGCAGGAGATCACGGAGGAGATCACGCCTCCCGACTTCGCGCGGCGGCCGCGCCTGCGAGCATGGGTCCTAAGGCTCGCTCCTCACCCGACGCCGGGGAGATCCGCGAGGGCCGACCGAGACTGCTCGAGGACGCGGTAGGCCCCGCCGGCCCCCGGCTCGTGGAGGACGAAGGCGACCGCGGGGTCGCGCTCGGCCTCCCGCGCGAGGGCCGGCGACCATTCCAGCAGAAACTCCCGCTGGGAGACGAGGCTCCGGCGCCGGAGGCCGAGCCGCTCTCCCCAGCGTTCGAGATCCGCGAAGTTGACGTCCGCCGTCAGGTCCTGCATCCCGGGCCGGCCGAAGACGGGAAGGCCGCGGAGCGTCCGGTGCCGGAAGTAGGCGCGGAGCGTTCCGTGGCGTCCCCGGTCCAGCTCCGGTCCCGCCCCGCCGTAGTCGATCGTCAGGATCGCGCCGCGCCGGAGCGAGCCCGCCCAGGCGCGGAGCCAGTCGAAGTACGGGAGATGGACCTCGATCCGGCGCCCCTCCGCCCCTTCGGGCAGTGCGCACAGGCCGGACAGGAGCCTCGGATCGGAGACGGGGCCGAGCGCCTCGACGACGCGCTCCCCTTCGAGGGCCACCCGGACCTCGAGCCACCTGCCGTCCTTCCAGGCGAGCTGGTGGCAGGGAAACGAGTCCACCAGCTCGTTCGAAAAGACGAGCGCGACTCCCCCTGCCGCTTCGAGGGCCGAGAGGGGCGAGTCGTGCCAGAGGACCCGGAACCTTCCGAGCCTACGCCGCTGCGCCTCGCGAAGGAGAGGGGATGCCTCGACGACGTGATACCGCAGGCCGGACCTCCCGAGGATGCCTAGGGACCGGAGCGCGGCCTCCGCGAGATGCCCCCCGCCGCCGCCGACCTCGATGGCGTGCCAGGGGCCGCGGGGCGCCACCTCGCGCCGCCGCGCCAAGAGCCACGAGGCGATCGCGCGGGCGAGGGCCGGATGGATCGAGGGGACGGTCGAGAAGTCCCCCCGCGGCCCCACCGCCGCGGCGCCCGTCCGGTAGTAGCCGCGCTCGGGATCATGGAGGGCGATCTCCATGAAGCGCGCGACCGTGGCGGAGCCGCCCTCGCGGGCGAGGAGGTCGCGGAGCGCGTCTCGCCCGGCCACGGCCGGTTCAGGAGCGGCGGAGCAGGCGCCGGTACCAGGGGATCGCCGGCTTGCCGGCGGCGAGGCGCGCCTCCGCGACGCGCTTGCGATCCTCCTCGCGCGCGAGCTTCTCGAGAAACGCCTCGCCCGCCTTCTCGTGGCACTCCTTGTACTTCCTGCCGCTCCCGCACGGGCAGGGGTCGTTCCGCCCGACCTTCGCCACGTGCCGCTGCGCCACGGAGTCGAACCCAGGCCAGATGACCTTGCCGTACTGCCGCATCCCCCGACCGCCCATGTTCCTCTCCCCGCCCCGAAATCGGGGAC
>CALMJU010000076.1 GCA_937864465.1 uncultured Acidobacteriota bacterium | reverse complement strand
TCCGCCGTCCGCCGGCGGACATCCCCCGGACAGCACAAGCTCCGCACCACCATGGAAGCCGATCATGGTGTACTTCACCATTCAGGTCGATTTCAGCCTGGAGTGATCCGCTCAGCTGGTCCGCTGGAGCTTGCGCTGGAGCCAGGCGAGACGGCCGCGAACCGCCTCCGCGTCCGGCGCGCGGGGGGCGAGGAACAGGTAGCTCTCCAGGTCGGCGACCGCGGCGTCGGTGCGTCCGAGGTGAGCGAGCAGGAACCCGCGGTCGCGGAGCTCGCGGTGATCGTCGGGGGAGACGAGCAGGAGCCTCTCCACGGCGGAATGAGCCCGGGCGTAGTCCTCGCGGGCGAGGTGGATCCGCTTCAGGTTTCCGAGCAGGCGGGCTAGCGTCGACCGCGGCGTCGTGCCCTCGAGCGTCTCCCGCCGGAAGAGGGAGACGCGGCCCGACGCCCGCCGGGCCAGGTCGCGGCAGTCGTCCTCCGTGATCACGTGGCCGCCGGAGAACGGATCCACGAACGTGGAGCGCTCCGGATCGCTGACCCTGACGACGTAGTGGCCGGCGAGGGCCACGCCGCGCGTCTCCACCCCGGCGCGGCGCGCGGTCTCCATGTAGAGGATCGAGAGCGTCACCGGGATCCCGCGGCGCCGGCTCAGCACCTCGTTCAGGTACGAGTTCTTGGGGTCGTCGTGGTCCTCGCGGTCTCCGTGGAAGCCCAGCTCGTCGAACAGGTAGGTGCGGAGGGCGTCGAGGCGCGCGAAGAAGTTGGAGAGCCCGGCCAGGCGCCCCGCGGCTTCCGCGCCGATCGCGTCCACGCGGGCGATCTCGTCGGGGATCGAGAGCAGGGGGTACTCCTCCGCCGCGACGAGCAGGCACGCCTCGAGGAGGTCGAAGCCGTCCCCGGAGACGAGCTCCGCGAACCTGCTCCGGATGTCGCCGCGGGGGGGGGCGGACGTCGGGCTCAACCGAGGCTCTCCGTGCCGGGCGTCCGAGCCCGGCGGAGGGTTCATGTTAGGTTCCGGAGTTGGGGGGCGCCACCCGCGCACCGGAGCGCTCGATGCGATCGGCCCGGGACGGGCGGCGAGCGCCGGTCGCGCCCGCTCTCAGCGCGTTTCCGCGGACGGCCCCTGGGCGAGGATCCTCTCCACGAGACCCGGGGTCTCGGGGAGCTGGCCGACCGCCGGGAGGCGGGGCACGAGCAGCATCCACGCCGGGTTCATCCGGAACGCCCTTGCGAAGAGCGGCAACGAGGCATCGGTGCGGCCGTTGGTCACGAGGGTCACCGCGTGCCAGAACACGAACTCGTCGTTTCCGGGGAACATCTCCTCGGCCCTCCCGTAAAGGAGGAGCGCCTCGTCCATCCTGCCCGCCGCGACCGCCTCGTCCCCCTGGTTCATGAGGTCGTAGGCGCGCGCGAGGGACAGGAGGCGGCGAAGCTCGGCGAGGGGCCGGTCCGAGTCCTCGATCCGGAGATCCACGAGACGGTCCGTCCACGGCTTGCCGCTCGGCTTCGCGCGGACGACGAGGATCGCCGCGGACTGCTTGCCGCGGATGTCTCCTCCCGCGTCCTGCGCGGCCTCGAGCGCCGCGAGCATCCGCTCGGCGAGCGGCCCGCGCGAGGCCTCGAAGGCGCGGGCCATGGCGTCGGGCACCTCGTCGCCGAGCATGAGGTTCGCCTGGACCGAGTATCCCTCGCCGGTCCGGTGCCCCGCGGCGGGGATGCAGCGTGCCCCGGTGTGCGCGGCGACCCGGCCGTTCGCGTCCACGAAGGCGACCTGGCGAACCTCGGGATGCGGGTCCCGGGCGAGGAGCTCGGCGAGGGCCCGATCCGGCAGGGTGCCCGAGCGCATCGCCGCGAGGCCGAGGGGGCCGTACGACGGCTCGACGAACGACTGAGTTGCCACCGCGCCCACGCCGGCATCCGCCCACGGGACGATCGAGCCCACGGAAAACCAGTGGCTCTGGACGGCAACGCCCATCTCGCCGGTCGCGGGGTCCCGGGCGACGATCGAGTAGGTCGCGACCGGCCGGAGCGGCGACTCCGGAGGGGCCGCTCCGGCGAGCGAGCAGACCGCAAGGACGAGGACGGCAGTCGCGGCGAGCGGGCGTGCGAGCCTCATGGCGGACCTCCGGTGGAACGCCTCCATCGTCGGCCCGTCGAGCCCGGAGCGTCAAGGGCTCGCGTTCCGCTCAGTCTCCGGATTCCTCTCCGCCTCCCGAAAGAGCCGGCCCGCCGGGCCGCGGGTACGGAGGCCTTCCGGAGTCGACGCGGTCCGGGCCCCCGGTGTTCGCCGGGACCGCGGGACCGCGGCGCCTCCTGCGCCCGTGGAGCGGCGTCCCTTCCGCGCGGGCGCGCCGCCCGCGCGACACGCCTCCGGTCGCCGCCGGCATCAGCTCCTCGCTCCGGATGTGTCTCGGAACCGCGGGATCCTCGTCGGTTTCCCCGGAGCGGGGCCCCTCGGTCCGCGGGGCGCCCCCGCCATCCGTCTGCGCTTCGGGCGCGGCGCCGTTGGCGCCGGCTCCCCCGCGGCCTCGCCGTCTCCTGCGCCTTCGCCGTCTCCTGTTCCCGCCCTCTCCACCGTCGGGAGGAGTCGCGCCGCCGTGTCCGGCGGGCGCCGGCGTCCCCTCGCCCTCGGCCCGGATCCCTTCCCCGGAAGGGGAGCCGGAATCCCGAGGCGGCGCGTCGGGAGCGGGCCGCCGGTCGGCCTCGACCGCCTCCGGTGCCTCGGGGCCGCCCGGGAAGACCACCTCGTGAGCCCCGTCGACATCTCCCGGGCGCTCCCGGACGCCGGCCGGCGCTTCTCCTCCGTCCGTCCCGGAAGGGCCTCGAGAGTGACGGCGCCGCCTCCGCCGCCGCTTCCGGCCCGTTCCCGGGGCGCCCGCGGACTCCGAAGCGTCGCCGCTCTCCCCCGGAGACGGAAGGGCCGGCTCGGACCCCGCCGGCGCCTCCTGCGCCTCGACGAGATCCTTGAGATCGGGCGGAAGGGGAGGGGCCGGCCGGTCGCCGACGACGAGGGCGGGGGGCTCCTCGGCCTTCTCGCGAGGGAACGTCTCGAACTCGCTCTCGTGACGCCGGAGGGAGCCCTTCCCCTCGACCGCGATCCGGATGTTGTACCGCCGCTCGAGCTGCAGGAGGTCCTCCCGCTTGTGATTGAGGACCCACGCGGCCACCTCGGGCGGCAGCGCCGCGCGCATGCGGCCGAAATCCCCCCGGAGGCAGCGCGCCTGGAGCTTGCGGAGCGCGGCGAGCCCGGCCGCCTCGACGTTCTTGACGAGGCCGAATCCCTCGCAGGACGGGCAGGTGGCGTACGAGGCGCCGAGCTTCTCGCTCCGCATGCGCTGCCGGGCGATCTCGAGGAGGCCGAGCTTCGAGATCCGCGTGACGTCGTACTTGGCGCGGTCCCCCTTCATCGCGTCGCGCATCGCCTTCTCGACCTTCTTCTGGTTTCGCGAGGCCTGCATGTCGATGAAGTCGACGACGACAAGGCCCCCGAGATCCCGGAGGCGCAGCTGGCGGGCGATCTCCGCGGCCGCCTCGAGGTTCGTCGAGAGAGCGTTCTCCTCCGCGTCCCCGTGCCGGCTCGAGCGGGCGCTGTTGACGTCGATCGCCGTCAGCGCCTCGGTTCCGTCGATCACGATCTCCCCGCCGGAACGCAGAGGCACGCGGCGCTTGTAGATGCTCTCGATCTGCTCCTCGAGGTTGAACTTGCTGAAGAGAGGGCGCTCGCCCGTGTGGAGATGGACCGACTTCGCCTTGTTCGGCATCACGTCCCGGACGAACTCGAGCGCCCGCTCGTGCGTCTCGGGGCTGTCGATCCAGACCTCGGCGATGTCGGGCATGAAGTAGTCCCGGATCGTGCGGATCACGAGGTCCCGCTCCCGGTAGACGAGGCCGGGGAAGTCGGCGGCCCGCGAGGCCCTCTGGATCGACTCCCAGAGCCTCAAGAGGTAGCGCAGGTCGCGCTGCAGCTCGACCTTCGTCTGGCCGAGACCCGCCGTCCGCACGATCAAGCCGAATCCCTTCGGAGGATTGAGCTCGTCGACGAGCTTCCGCAGCCGCTCGCGCTGCGACGCGTCCTCGATCTTGCGCGAGACGCCGGCCGAGTCGACCCCGGGCATGAGGACCAGGAAGCGCCCCGGCAGGGAGAAGTAGGTGGTCACCGTCGGCGGCTTGCCCGCGAACGGCTCCCGGATGACCTGCACCATGAGTTTCTGCCCGGGATGGAGGTGCTGGCCGATCTTCCCCTTGGAGCGGCTGTCGCTCCTCGCCGGGAGGAGGTTGAAATTGACCTCGTCGAGGGGGAGGAATCCCTTGAGGTCGCCCGAGAGGCGCAGGAACGCGGCCTCGAGGGACGGGTGGACGTTGTCCACCACGGCGTTGTGGATGTTTCCCTTGATGTTGGTCCTGTTGATCGTCTCGATCTCGTACTGCGCGAGGACGCCGTCCTCGAGGATCGCGACTCGGGACTCCTCGACATGCGTCACGTTGACGAGCATGACCTTCGACATGACTGGTTCGGATCTCCCCGGTTCCCGGCACGCGCCGGCCCGCACGACTTGCGGCCCCCGACCCGCGCGGGACCGGGGCCCCCTTGCCCGGGGCCGCTCCGGTCCACCGCTTCGGGCGGGCCGCCAGCGAGGACGGCCCTGCGCACCGCGCTTCTCGTTCCTGCGCCGGCTCCGGGACCGGACCGCCGGCGCGACGACGCGGCCCCGGCGCCATTGCCGGCCGCGTTCGGCGCGGACGGCGGGACTATACCACACGCGTCGAGATGCTCCCGACTTTCGCCATATCTTCGGGGGGCCGGAGATGCCCGGTCCGGCTTGACTTGCGGGGCTCCGGCACCGATGTTCTCCCCCCGGCGATCCCGTCGGAATCGTAATTGGGGGGACGACTGGTGCTCGGCCCGAGACGCGCGACTGTTGCGGTTCGAGTTCCCTGGCGCGCCGGATTTCTCGCCGTCCTTTTGCTCCTCGCCGCGGCCTGCGGCGGCCAGGGGGAGGACGGCGGCGCAGCGGAGCCCGCAGCTCCGGCGCCTTCCCGCGGGGGGGTCGTCCGCATCCTGCAGGAGGTCTCCCAGACGCTCGATCCGATGGCGGTCTCGTCGGTCTACGAGGCGCTCCTCGCGGACCAGCTGTTCGACGGCCTCGTGGCGGTCGGCCCGAACCTCCAGATCGTCCCCGGCCTCGCGGACACGTGGACGATCTCCAAGGACAACCTGGAGTACACGTTCCACCTGCGACCCGGCGTGCGGTTCCACGACGGCTCGGAGTGCGACGCGGAGGACGTCGCGTTCACGATTCGTCGCGTCCTCCTCTCGAAGCAGAAGCCCCGCAGCATCGCCTTCTCGTACCTCGGCGCCGTGGCGGGGGCGATGGACTTCGCCGAAGGGCGCCGGAGCGACCTTCCCGGAGTGGAGACTCCCGACGCGCGGACGGTGCGGATCCGTCTCGAGCGGCCGTACCTCTCCTTCCTGGAAGTCCTCGCCATGGACGGGTTGCGGGTCGTTCCCCGCCACGTCGTCGAGCGGATCGGCGGCGAGGCGTTCGCCCGGTCCCCCGTCGGGACCGGTCCGTTCCGGCTCGACTCCTGGGACGCGAAGGGCATTCGCATCGTGGCGAACGCCGCCTACTTCGGGGGCCCTCCCCACCTGGATGCCGTCGAGATCGTCTTCCGTCGGGACGGCGAGGTTCGGATCCACGAGGGGCTTTTCGAGCGCGGAGAGGTGGACGTATTCAGCGTCGGCGGGGACGAGCTGCAAGGAGTCCGGAGCGATCCGAGGCTGAAGATCTTCCGCTACCACGAGCTGTCGCTGATGTTCTTCGGCCTGAGGACCGGCGCGCCTCCCCTCGACGACGTGCGGGTCCGGCAGGCGATCGCGCACGCGATCGACCGCGACGCGATCGTGAAGATGTCGCCGCTCCGGCGCACCGCCGTGGGGATCCTCCCGCCCGGCATGCCGGCGTATTCCCCGAGCGTCAAGACCCTCGCGTACGACCCGGCCCGGGCGCGGAAGCTCCTCGCGGAAGCGGGGCACCCGGGCGGTAGCGGCCTGCTCCCGGTCCGGTTCCTCATGACGCCGGCCGGTCCCCTGGCCGAGGCGCTCTACGAGAAGTTCCGGTCGGACCTGGCCGATGTCGGGATCCCCGTCGAGTTCGAGCAGGTGACGTGGCCGGAGCTGAGCCGGAAGGTGGACGAGCACGCGGCCCCCGCCTTCACCCTCGGCTGGACCGCGGACCTCCACGATCCCGACACGTTCCTTCGGACGCTCTTCCTGTACGGCACCGAGGGGAACATCTTCGAGCTGAACGACGGGCGGTGCGACGCCCTCCTCGAGGCGGGCGCCCGGGAGATGAACCCGGTCGAGCGGAACCGGATCTACCGGGAGGCGGAGCAGCGCATCCTCGAGCTGGCCCCGATCGTCCCGCTCTTCCATTCGGTGGGGACCCTCGGGGTCCGGTCCGGGATCCACGGGATCGAGCCGGGGCCTCTCGGCCTCGCCGGCGTGGACTTCGAGAACGTCTGGATCGACAGCGAGGGAGGGGGCGCATGATCCGCCGCCTGATCCTCTCGCGGACCCTGGCCCAGAGCTTCGCGGCCGCGACCATCGTGCTCGTCGTCGTGATCATCGGGACGACGCTCGTCCTGGTGCGCTCCCGCGTCGCCGGCTCTCTGCGGGACGGGCTCAGGTCCAGGGGGATCTCGATCGCCCGGAGCGTCGGGGCGGTCGCGACGCCGTCGCTGCTCGCGTACAACTACCCGGCGCTGCAGATCGCCGCCGAGGGCGCGGCGGGAGACGAGGGGGTCGAGTACGTCGTGATCCACGACAAGGAGGGGGAGGTCGCGGGCGTCCGCTCCAACTCTCCGCTCTCCGAGCGGGTCTCCGCCCCGCTGCCGAGGATCCCGCAGGAGACCCAGGTCGTGGATGTGAGGCCGGTGGAGGCGGAGGGGGACAGGCCCTCGATCCTCGAGGTCCTCGTGCCCGTTCGCGTCGAGGGGGTGGACGAGCCGTGGGGTGCCGTCCGCGTCGGCCTGTCCGTCGGGCCGATGGAGGAGCGCCTCCGCCGCATCGTCGGGCACCTGGTGGGACTGGGCGCCGCCCTCGCCGTCGCCTCGGCCGCCTTCGGGATCTGGGTCGCCCATCGGACCACGGCCCCCCTTCGGAGGCTCGCGGCGGGAACCGAGGCCCTCGCGGCCGGGAACATCTCGCACCGCATTCCGGTGACGGGGGCGGTCGAGCTCGCCGATCTCGCGCGGGCCTTCAACACGATGATGGACCGCGTGCAGGAGAAGGCTTCCGAGTCGGCCGCCTTCCAGCAGGCGCTCGAGAACCTGAACACGACGCTCGAGGAGCAGGTCCGTCAGCGGACGCGCGCCCTCGAGGAATCGGAAGCCCAGTACAAGACGCTCGTCGAGCACTCCCCGGACGCGATCTTCATCGTGCAGGAGAAGCGCGTCCGGTTCGTCAACCGCGCGTTCGAGGAGGTCTTCGGGGTCTCCATGCAGGAAGCGAAGGGCCCGGGGTTCGACCTGGACCGGATCTTCGATCCCTCGTCGTCGTCGCTCGTTCGCGGGCGGATCGAGGCCTGGCTCCGCGGGGAAACGCCGAGCTCGGTGGATGTGCTCGGCCGGGACGGCGCCGGCACGATCCGGCACCTCGAGCTCCGCGGCAGCAGGATCGAGTATCGCGGCGAGCCCGCCGCGGAGTGCCTCCTGATCGACACGACCGAGGCTCGCCGGCTGCGCGAGAAGCTCGCGGAGACCGAGAAGCTCCGCGCGCTCGGCGAGCTCGCCGGGGGCGTCGCCCACGACTTCAACAACCTCCTCGGCGCGATCCTGGGAAGGGCCCAGCTCCTGAAGCGCCGCGGGCTGGGGTCGGAGATCGAGCAGGACCTGACGGTCATCGAGAAGGCGGCCCAGGACGGTAGGGAGACGATTCGCCGGATCCAGGAGTTCTCGAGGACGCGCCGCGACCGGAAGTTCCTCGCGGTGGACCTCGCGGAGGTCATCCTCGACGCGATCGAGATCACCCGCACGCGGTGGAAGTCGGAGGCCGAGCGGCGCAACGTGGCGATCCGCGTCGAGACCGACACCGCGCCGGTCCCGCCGATCCTCGGCAACGCCGCGGAGCTCCGGGAGGTGTTCACCAACCTGATCCTGAACGCCGTGGACGCGATGCCGCAGGGCGGCAAGCTGCGCGTGGCCTGCCGGCGCCGTGGGGACTCCGTGTCCGCCGAGGTTTCCGACACCGGGGTCGGCATGACCGAGGAGATCCGCCGGCAGCTCTTCGATCCGTTCTTCACGACGAAGGGCACGCGCGGGATGGGTCTCGGCCTCAGCGTGGCCTACGGAATCGTCCGCCGCCACGACGGCAAGATCGAGGTCCAGTCCGCGCTCGGGAAGGGGACCGCGTTCCTGCTCGAGTTCCCGATCCCCAAGGAAGACGTCGTGGCGCGCGGGGGGAACGGGGCGGCGTTGCCCGACCTCGTCAGGAACGGCAGGATCCTGGTGATCGACGACGAGCCCGAGGTCGGCGACGTCGTTCGCGACGTCCTCGTCGGCGAGGGGCACACGGTCGACACGGCCGTTTCCGGGCACGAGGGGCTGCGCCTCCTGGCGGTGGGCGACTACGACATGGTCTTCACCGATCTCGGCATGCCCGACATGTCCGGCTGGGAGGTGGCGGAGCGGATCGGAGAGGTCCGTCCGGGGCTCCCCGTCGCGCTCGTCACCGGCTGGGGCATGAGTCTCGACGAGGAGGAGACCCGCCGCAAGGGGATCGCCGCCGTCGTCCACAAGCCGTTCGACATCCGCGACCTGATCCAGGCCGCGAACGAGGTGCTCGCCGCGAGCCAGGGACGAGGCTGACCCGTCCCGCGGCGACCCCGTCCCGATTCGCGCCCGCTCATCCGTTATAATCGCGCTCGCCCCGGGCCGAGGCCCGAGGGCCCGAGGACGACGGAGAGGCGGGCGATGGCGGATCTCCGGTACGTGAGGATCGAGGAGGCCGCGGACGGAGTCCGGACGTTGACGCTCGACCGGCCGCCGGTCAACGCGCTGGGGTTCGACCTCGTGGACGACCTGGGGGAGGCGGCGCGGCGGCTCGCCGGAGACGACGGCGCACGGTGCCTCGTCGTCCGCTCCTCGCAACGGCACTTCTGCGCCGGAGCCGACCTCAAGGAGCGCAAGGGGATGAGCCTCGAGGAGGTGCGCGCGTTCGTCGCGCGGCTCCAGGCCGCCATCACCGCCGTCGCCGATCTTCCGTTCCCCTCGATCGCGGCCGTCCGCGGCGCGGCGGTGGGAGGAGGGTGCGAGCTGGCGCTCGCATGCGACCTTCGCATCCTCGCCGAGGACGCGACCGTGGGTCTGCGCGAGGCCGCGCTCGCCATCCTGCCGGGCGGCGGGGGCACGCAGAGGCTCCCGCGGGTCGCCGGGATCGCGCGGGCCAAGCGGTGGATCTTCACGGCGAGGGCGTTCTCCGCGGCCGAGGCTCTGGCCGACGGCGTCGCGGACAAGGTCGTCCCGGCCGAGAGGCTCGACGGCGAGGCCCGGAGGCTCGCAGAGACGATCGCCGCCAACGGTCCGCTCGCGGTCCGGCAGGCCAAGAGGGCGATCGAGGGCGGCATGCACCTGCCGCTGGCGGAGGCCCTCGCGTTCGAGCACGCGTGTTACGAGGTCCTGCTCGGGACCGAGGACCGGGAGGAGGCCCTCCTCGCCTTCATGGAGCGCAGGCCCCCGAGGTTCCGGGGACGATGAGCGGCGCCGCCCGGCGCCGTGGGCGGGCGAACGACATGCTTCGACTCGGCGCGGTGACCGTCGATCCTCCGCTCGTCCTGGCGCCGATGGCCGGGATCACGGACCGGCAGTTCCGGCGGATCCTCCGGAGGATCGGCGGAGTGGGCCTCGTCACGATGGAGTTCGTCTCCTCGGAGGCCCTGAGCCGGCAGCGGGTCGGGACGCGGGGCCGGATGCGCTTCGAGGAGGAGGAGCGTCCGATCTCGATCCAGATCTACGGGTCGGACCCCGTCCGGATGGCGGACGCCGCTCGGGAGATCGAGGCTCTCGGCGCCGACGTCTGCGACGTCAACATGGGTTGCCCGGCGAACAAGATCGTCAAGGGGAACGCGGGGTGCGGCCTGATGGGGAACCTCGGCCTGGCCCGCGAGATCGTGCGGGCGGTGCGGGCCGCGATCCGGATCCCCCTGACCGTGAAGTTCCGGTCCGGGCTCGGGAGCGGCCGGATCGCCTTCCTCGAGCTGGGGCGGATCTGCGAGGGGGAGGGGGCCGACGCGGTCGCGCTGCACCCGCGGACGGCGAAGCAAGGGTTCGGCGGGAGCGCCGACTGGACGCAGATCGCCCGCCTCAAGCAGGAGCTGTCGATCCCCGTTCTCGGCAACGGCGACGTGCGGGTCCCGGAGGACGCGATCCGGATGCTCCGGGAGACCGGGTGCGACGCGGTCATGATCGGCAGGGCCTCCGTGAAGAACCCCTGGATCTTCCGCCAGGCGGCGGACGTGCTGGCGGGGAACGCGCCGCGCGAGCCCGGCATCGCCGACCGCCGCGACCTGATCCTCGAGCACTTCCGGATGGTCGCCGCCGAGGAGGAGCCTCGGCACGCGATCCACAAGCTCCGGACGTTCACGGGCTGGTACACGCACGGTCTCCCGGGCGGACGACACCTGCGCGTGCGCATCCAGTCGCTCGGCACGATCGAGGACTTTCTCGAGGCGGTAGAGGAGTTCTTCCGGGAGGCGGAGGCCGCGGCCTGAGCGCGTCGGGCGGGCGCGTCCGCGCCGACGCCCGGGAGAGGGTTCGGTCGTGAAGATCTCGAAGAGGGGGGAGTACGGGATCCGGGCGCTGTGCCACCTCGCCGAGCGTCGCGCGGGGGAGTTCGTCCAGATCCGGGAGATCGCCCGGATCGAGTCGATCCCCTGGAAGTTCCTCGAGGGGATCCTGGTGCAGATGAAGCGCGCGGGCTGGGTGCGGAGCCGGCGCGGGGTCGAGGGCGGCTACACCCTGGCCCGCGAGCCGCACGAGATCGTGCTGGGGGAGGTGATCCGCCTCCTGGACGGGCCGCTCGCCCCGATGGGAAGCGCCGCCGAGCTCCGCGACCTGATGCAGCGCAACCGGCGCCACGCGGGGTTCTACGAGGTGCTCATCGAGGTCCGGGACGCCGCCGCCCGGATCCTCGACCGCACGACCCTCGCCGACGTCGTCGAGCGAAACCGCGTCCACCGCGAGCGCTCCGCCCCTTGAGTCCCGTCCGGATCCCTGGGGTTTGACACGATCCCGGGCCGAAGGTAGGGTTGCCCCTCTCCCCGGAGGGCTTCTCTCATGGACCTCGCCGCGATCCAGCGATCCCTCGCGTCCGCCGGCGTCGACGGCTGGCTTCTGTGCGACTTCCATCACCGCGATCTGATGGCGTACCGGATCCTGGGCCTCGACACCGCGGGCATGACGACCCGCCGGTGGTTCTACTTCGTCCCCGCCGAGGGCCAGCCGGTGAAGCTCTCCCACAAGGTGGAGCCGCGGAAGCTGGACCCGCTGCCGGGAACGCAGGAGTTCTTCCTGGCCTGGCGGGAGATGCACGAGAAGCTCCGGGCCGCGCTCGGGAGCCCGAAGAGGATCGCGATGCAGTACTCTCCCATGAACGCGATCCCGTACGTGGCGGTCGTCGACGCGGGCACCATCGAGCTGGTCCGGTCGTTCGGCCACGAGGTGGTGTCGTCGGCGGGCCTCGTCCAGGAGTTCGAGGCGGTCATGGACGAGGAGGCGTACCGGAGCCACGTCGAGGCGGGGGAGATCGTCCAGAGGATCAAGGACGAGGCGTTCGCGCTGATGGACGACGCTCTCCGCCGCGGCAAGGCGGTCACCGAGTTCGGGATCAAGGAGCACATCGTCGAGAGGTTCCGGGAGGAGGGGCTGACGAACGACGGCGAGAGCCCGATCGTGGGCTTCAACGACCACCCCGCCGACCCGCACTTCGAGCCGACGCGCGAGAACGCGTACACGCTCAGGTCGGGCGACACGATCCTCGTGGACCTCTGGGCGCGGAAGGACGACCCGCGGGGCGTCTACTACGACATCACCTGGTGCGGCTTCGCCGGCAAGAATCCTCCGGCCGAGTACGCGAGGATCTTCGCGGTCGTGCGCGACGCGAGGGATGCGGCGCTCGAATTCGTGCGAAGGCGGTTCGCGGCGGGGAGCCCCGTCCACGGCTGGGAGGTGGACGACGCCTGCCGGGAGGTCGTCGTCGCGGCCGGCCACGGAAACGAGTTCATCCACCGCACCGGCCACAGCATCGGCGTCCGGGTCCACGGGAACGGCGTCAACATGGACAACCTCGAGACGCGCGACGAGCGCCTCCTGGTCCCCGGGATCTGCTTCTCGATCGAGCCGGGCATCTACCTCGCGGGACGGATGGCCGTGAGGAGCGAGATCGACGTGTTCGTGACGCCGGCCGGAAAGATCGAGGTCGCGGGCGCGACGCAGAGAGACCTGATCCTGGTCGGGTAGAGCCGCCCGAGACGCGGCGGCGAGCTCAGGCGAGAAGCCCCGCGAGGCAGCGCTCCGCCGCGGCGAGCACTCGAGCCTCCCCGCGGGCCCGTCGATCCAGAGTTCTTGCGACTACGGGGAGGAAGGTTTCCCGCCGGCCCGCGGCCTGGTGTCGTAGACCCAGATCGAGCCGAGACGCTCGACCGGCTCGAGCGATCGCATCCAGGCGAGATGCTCGCGGTCGACCCAGACGATCTTCCCCCCCGGGGCGGGGGCGAGGTACTTCATGCCCGCGAGGAAGTTCACGCTGACGGCGATCACGTTCTCCACGGGCCACGGGGGGGTCGGCTCGTAATCGAGCCCGTAGAGCGCCGGATCGACGTGGCCGCAGTAGAGCAGGGAGATCGGCCGGTCCGGCCGGAGGCGGGCGACCGCGGAGGGGACCTGGTAGAGATCCTGGCCCCAGTCGAGGTTCGAGTCGATCAGCCAATCCTGCCCCCGGGAAGAGCCCCCCGCGATCGGGTTGAAGTACAGGATCGGATCCCGGCGCGCCGCGACGGCGGTCACGAGCGTCGCCGCGACCGCGGCTGCGGCGAGCGCGTCCCGCCACCGGAAACGTCCCGGGCCCGCCTTCGTGGCGAAGACCGCTCCCGCGGCCAGGTGTAGGAAGGGGAGGACCGGGAGCACGTAACGGATTCCCGTGTTGACCCGGTTGAAGGCGGAGAGGAAGACCAGGATGCTCGCGGCGGGGAGCAGGACCGGCCAGGCCTCCCGGAGCCCCGCTCCGCTCGAGCGCCAGGCGAGAACTCCGCCGAGGAAGAGGAGGAGGACCAGGAGCGGCGTCTTCACCGCGAGCGCCACGAGGTTGTAGTACCACCACCCCTCCGGGGACCACCGGCCGTGCAGGAAGTTCTCGAACTCCCCCTTCTCCGTGTCGAGCCGCACCGCGTCGAAGCCCGAGACGAAGTCCCGCGGCAGCGGAACGGGAATCGCTCCCGGAAGCGCGCGCTGGACCGCCGCGCAGGTCCGCGAGTGGAACCGGAACGAATCGAGGCGGCGGAACGATCCGCGGAAGCCGAAGGCGGCGTGGACGACGATCAGGGCGGCGAGCAGGAGGACCGCGACGTCGCGAGCCCAGATCCCGAGACGCCGCCCCGTCCCGGCCCCCTCGCCGCGGAGGGCGAGCGCGGGCAGGACCACCGCGACGGGCACGACGAGGATCGCCGTGAACTTGACCGCGAGCGCGGCGCCGAGAGCCGCCCCCGCGACCGCTATCGCCAGGAGGCCGCGCCGCACGCACGCGCGGCGTAGGAGCCAGCAGGCGGCGAGAATCGTCAGCATGCACGCCGCGTCCACGGTGGCGAGGCTGCTGTGCGCGACGACCGAGGGGGAGAGGAGGAGGAGTGAAGCCGCCACGGCGGCTGCTCGCTCGCCGAAGAGACGCCTCGCCCACACGAACACGAGCGCCGCGGCCGCGAGGCCCAGCGCCACGATCATCAGGCGGGCCCGGAAGAAGATCGCGAAGAAGCGCTCCCGGTTCGCGTCCATGAACCCCTTGCCGTATTCCCAGGGCCCCCAGCCGAGCGGTCTGCGGGAGAACTCCGGGACGACGACTCGCGAGTCCAGCGCGACGGGCAGCGACATCCAGAGCTTCGCGAGCGGCGGGTTCTTGCCGTACAGCGAGAAGTCGCCCTGCCGCCAGTAGACGCAGCCGGCCGGCACGTGCGCGAACTCGTCGATCGTCGGCGTCGCGCGACGGGCGTTGAGGACGCAGAGGAGGACGAAGACAGCGGCCGCCGCGACGGCCATGCCTCTCCACCCCCATGCGGCTCTTGGGCGCTCGTGGTCCTGCATGCCGGGAATCGTGCCACAG
>CALMJU010000075.1 GCA_937864465.1 uncultured Acidobacteriota bacterium | reverse complement strand
CCGAGCCTGCTCTGCCGGTACAGGATCGGCCCCGGGCTGTCGAGCCGGATCGCGATCGCGACGATGGCCATCAGGGGCGCGGTGACGATCAGCAGGCCCACGGCCAGCGCGATGTCGAGCGCCCGCTTGACGGCGAGGCGCATCGGGGAGGTCTTGAACCCATCCGAGAAGATCAGCCAGGAGGGAAGGAGCGTCTCCACGGCGATCTTCCCGCTGGTCCTCTCCAGGAACGACGTCGTGTCCTCGATCGGGAACCCGGACAGCCGCAGCTCGATGAGATCGTGAAGGGGGAGCGTTCCGCGCTTCTCGTCCAGCGCCACCACGATCCGGTCGGCCCGCTTCGGGCAGAAGGAGAGGAGCCCCGCGAAGCTCGTCTGGACCCGCATCCCCATCGCGACGATGCTGCCGATCCTGGACTCGTCGGCGTCGGCGAAGCCGATCACCGTGTAGTCGCGGGCGAGCCGCTCCGAGACCCAGCGGGACAGCTGGCGCGCCGCCTCGCCCGTTCCGATCACCAAGACCCGCTCTCGCCACCCGTCCAGGATGCGGAACCGCGCCGCGACCCAGCGCCATGCGGCGACCGTGGCGGGGACCGCGAGCGTACCTTCCAGGGTCAGGATCGCCGCGAGGGGCTGGGGCGATCCGACGATCGCCCAGCGGGCCAGGAACACGCAGCTTCCGAGAACGAGCGACACGGCGGAGGAGAGCGCGACCTCCTGGCGAAGGGTGACAGTCTCCCCGTTGGGGCGCCCCCCCCGGACCATTCCGAGGCTCGCGACGAAGAGAACGCTGAACACGGCGACGAAGCCGAACGGCGGGACCGTCCCGGTTCCCCGCACGATCCCGACGGTCGACGCGGTGATCCCGTAGAGGACCAGGAACACGAGGATCCCCTCGAAGAGAACCGAGAACATCCATCGTGGCCGGGTCAACCGCAGAAAGCTCATCCCCTGTCACCACCCGCCGCGCGCGCTCCGCGCGAGCGAACCGCTCCTTCGCTTCGAGGCGATGACTTCACGCCGCCACCGCTTCGTACTCTCCCCGTTCCCTCGAATGCCCCCGACCAGGTAACCGATAGAGTACGGGGCGGCGGCGAGATTGTCAACGACAACGCGGATCGGAAACGTCTCGTGCAGCGCAGAAGACGCGTCCCCAATTCGATGATTCTCGGCTCTGCGCCGTTCAGCCTGGCGACTTCGCCGTATTGCTACAATTCCTCTAGATGCGATTCCTCCGAAGGAGGCGGTGGACCCGGGAAGAGCTGCCCGAATTGCCTCAGGGTTGTTCGTGATTGCCGCAGATGCGACGCAGGGCTACCTTATAGGAGGCCTCGCGGGCGGGGCGAAGGCCCGGCCCGTCGCGAGCGCGAAGGAGGTTGCGTGCAAGCAACGTCGAGCCGTGGAGGGGTCGTTTGCGCGTGCGCGCTGGGCGCGCTCCTCGCGCTCCGAGCGCACTCCGGCGATCTCGCCGCGGGCGCTTCGGCGTCGGGCGACTACCGGATCGGGATCGAGGACGTGCTCCGGGTGACGGTCTGGGGCGAGAGCGCGCTCGACCTGACGGTGCGCGTGCGTCCCGACGGCAAGATCACGGTCCCTCTCGTGAACGACGTGCGGGTCGAGGGCCTCTCGACGGAGGCCGTGCGCCAGGAGATCGCGGCGAGGCTCTCGGGGTTCCTCCGGGAGCCCAACGTGACGGTCATCGTCGAGGAGATCAACAGCTTTCGCGTGTACGTTCTCGGGGAGGTCGCTCGGCAGGGGCCGATCAACTTCAATCGCCCCACGAGACTGTTGCAGGCGATCTCCGCGGCCGGCGGGCTCACCCAGTTCTCGAAAAGGGAGGTCACGCTCCTGCGCGACGAGAACGGGGTCGAGCGCCGAATTCGAATCGACTACAAGCGCCTGCTGGCAGGCGATCCGGGCCAGAGCAACCTGTATCTGAAGCCCGGGGACACGATCCTCGTCGATTGACGTTCGCGCCGGAGCCGCCATGACACCCGTCCGCCGAGTCCGCTGCAGGGTCGTCCCCGCGGTCCTGCTCGCCGCGGTTGCGGGGCAGGTCGACCTCGCGGCGACGTTCGAGCCGGAGGTGCGAGCCGACGCGGTTCACTCGAACAACGTGTACTTCCTGCCCGGCGAGAACGAACCCCGCGCCGACTGGTTCGCGCGATTGGGGTTGTTTCTCGCGGTGCGGGGCGAAAGCGCTCGCGGTCCGTGGGCGCTGAACTACGAGCCCGCCGTGCTGCGGTATCTGGAGGAGTCCGAGTTGGATCGTTGGGAGCACCGCGCGTCTCTCAACGGCGAGACCCGGGCCGGCCGGAGGACGACGCTCGCGTACGGTGCGGCCTTCACACGGACATACACGCAGGGAGGAAGCGGTAGCCTCGAGCCGCAGGACCTGCTCCTCGTGCCTCGCGCGGAGTTGGACGTCCTTTCCGCGAGCGTCTCGGCGCGTCGAGAGATCGCGAGGCGCTGGACGTGGACGGGAGAGCTCCTCGGTTCAGACCTGGACTACGCCGCTGTCGGTGAGGACACCGGGCTTCTCGAAGACCGGCGGTCGTACGGGGCCGCCCTCGAGTTCGAGCGATCGATGTCACCATCGGCCACGTTCGGGATCGAATACAGGCTCCTCCGATCGGAACTCGACGCGACCGGCGACGAGAACGACCACATCGTAGCGTTCACGTCGGGCTTGGGGATCAGCGAGAACACGATCTTGACCGTGGTCGGCGGCGCATTCCTTCGTGCGATCTCGTCGGAGGAGGACAGCGAACTGGACGAGCGGGACCAAAGGATCGGAGCGCATGGCAGGGTGGCGCTCGATCACGTGATGCGGGAGGCGATGCTGCACGTCGAGGCGGCACACGTGCCATCGACCGGCGGTGCGCTGGCCGGGACCTCGACCGACACGACCGCAAGCTTGGGCTGGTCGGGGAGCCATCTCGACCGATGGCTTTGGACCACGAGCGCTCGCTGGGCCCGGCGCAGGCCGACGATCGAGGGCGAGCCGATTCTTGAGAGCATGGGGGCGGGCGCGGAGTCGGAATGGAGGCCGCACCCGCGACTCGGCTGGCGGCTAGGCGGCGATTGGCTCCGACAGACCGGCGGCGAGAGCGTCGGCCTGGACGGTTCCTTCGTCACCGTGCGGGTTGGGATGACCTGGTACACTCGTGGCTCCTCCCGGAGCGTCGAGCAAGGGCGGTGAACGTCATGAACCGCATGACCTGGTTCCTCGAGGTCGCGGACCGAATCCTTCGGTCGTGGTGGATGCTCGTAGCGGGGGTGTGCCTGGGCCTTTCCGGATCCGTTGCCGCGCTGCAGTACCTACCGAGGATCTTCGAGGCGAGCACGACGATCTTCGTGGCGCCGCAGCAGATTCCCCAGGACTTCGTGAGGAGCACGATCACGGACGACATGTCCATCCGCCTGGCTTCGCTCAGGGAGGCAGTCCTGAGCCGGCCCTACCTATCCAAATTGATCGAGCGGACATTCGGGGAGACGCCCGACGCGAGGGGCCTGGAGCGGTTGATCCAGTCCATGCGGTCGAGGATCGAAGTTTCGATCATCGAGAACCCGCGCGGGGGGGGCGAGCGGGGAAGCGGCGTTTTCCGACTCACCTATCGCGACACCGACGCGCAGCGGGCGGCGGACGTCGTGAACACGCTCGCGGATTTCTACATCAACCAGAACGTCCGCTTCCGGACGACCCAGGCCGCAAGCACGACGCGAACGATCGAATCCCTGGCGCGGGAGCTCTTGGGTCATCTCCAGACGAGAGAGCGCGAGGTCGCGGCGTTCCGGGCAGGGCATCTCTACGAGACGCAGGCGCACTTCAACGCAAACGTCCAGTTCCTGCAGGGTCGCCAGCAGGATCTCGTCGCGGTGGACCGCGACTTGGGCGCGGCCGTCGACCAACTCGAAGCGCTCCGGGCGCAGGAGGCCCAGAGTGCTCTCGCGGCGGGGACGGAGACAGGCCCGGGCGTGGTCCTCGACCCGTACACGATGCGGCTTGCTCAACTCCGGCAGGAATACGACGCCCTCCGTGCCCGCTATTACGACGAGCACCCGGACGTAAAGGCGAAGAAGCGAGAGGTGGACGACTTCGTCGCCAGCGGCATCCCGGCAGGGAGCGAGGGCGAAGTGTCAGCCGGAATGACTGCAAGGCCGCTCACGCCGCTGCAGGCCCGGATCGAGACGGCGGAGCGGGAGGTGTCGCGCCTGCGGGCGGAACAGGCGCGCCTCCGCGAGGAAATCGACACATACAAGCGCAGGCTCGAGAACACCCCGAGGGTGGAGCAGCGTCTCGCGGAACTGACGGAGGGGCTTCAGGTCCTGCGCGACCGTTACGATGACTACCAGGGGAAGGTGGAAGAGGCCCGGGGATCGGAGAGGATCGAGGCCGCGCAGCAGGGCGAGCGCTTCGAGGTGATCGAGAGGGCGGTTCCCCCGACTTCCCCGATCCGGCCCGTACCGCTGGTGATCTACGCCTTCGGCGTGGCGGTCGGGCTCGTGTTGTTCGTGGGGCCTCCTGTCCTGCGTGCGTTTTTCGTCCCCACCATTCGCTCAGAGGCCGGTCTTCGCGAAGTCATGGGCGGAGTGCCGGTCCTGGTGAGCATCCCGAAGCTCGTGACCCCGGAAATCGCGCGATCGATCCTGCGCAGGCGCCTTTTCAACGTGACCGCGTCCCTGGTGTGCGCGGCGGTCCTCGCCGCGACGCTTGGCTGGTTCGGTTTGGGTCGATAGGAGCCGGCGATGCCATTCGGATGGAAAACGGACTTTTTCCCGCAGGCGCCCGGATCCCCAGCGCCCGAGCCTATCGCCGCGGGGGTGCCGCTCGGGTCCGTCATCCCCTGGCAGCTGGTCGATTCGCCGGAGATCGTCCTGCGCTCCGCTTCCCGGACCGTCGCTGCGGAAAAGTTCCGCCGACTGCGGACGCTCTTGGAGCACGACGAGCGGGGGGCCCCCCGCGTGATCGCCGTCACGAGCGCGCTGCCGCGAGAGGGGAAGTCACTGATCGCGCTCAATCTCGCCCTGGCCTTCGCGTCGGACCGCAAGAGCGAGACCGTGCTGGTTGACGCAGACCTCCGGCGGCCAGCGGTCGAACGCTGGCTGACGCGGAAGCCGGGCGTCGGCCTCTCCGAAGTCCTCGCGGAGAAGGCGACGCTGGACCACGCACTCGTGCACGTCAAGGATTCCTTCCTCCACGTGCTAGCAGCCGGTCGCCCGCCCCGGGACCCGGTCGAGCTCTTGGCATCGGACCGGTTGAGCGAGCTTGTCGGCAAGCTCAAAGACCGGTACCAGCGAGTGATCATGGACACGCCGCCGATCGTCCCGTTTACCGACGCCGACGTCGTCGGTCGGACGGCCGACGGGATTCTGATCGTGGTCCGCGAGGGGCAGACACCTCGCACGCTCTGCGAGCAGGCGGTCAGCGCCGTCACTTCGACGAGGATCCTCGGCGCGGTGCTCAACGACGCCGTTTCGAACCTCGCCGACCGCGACCGTTACTACGGGCGGTACTACGACCACTACTACGGCCCGGGGAAGAAGGGGAAGTGAGCGACGGCGCGGAGGAGCGAGGGACCGGGCTAGAGATTCCGACTCCTCGCCGCGTCGTCGCGATTGGAGGGGGGACCGGCCTACCGGCAGTGCTGAGAGGCTTCCGGAGTCTCGTGCAGGCCGGGCTCGTGTCGGATCTGACGGCGATCGTCGCCATGACGGACGACGGCGGGAGTTCGGGCCGCCTCCGCAGGACCCGAGGCCTGCCGCCCCCCGGAGATCTCAGGAACTGTCTCGTTGCCCTCTCCTGCGAAGAAGACCTTCTGGCAGGACTCTTCCAGCACCGGTACGGGGGCGACGACGAGGTCGGAGGCCACAGCGTCGGCAACCTGATTCTGGCCGCGCTGGCCGAGATGACAGGCAGCATGCTCCACGCCGTCGAGATGTCGAGCCGTGTTCTCCGAACGTCGGGGACCATCCTGCCGGTCACGCTGCAAGACGCCGTCCTCGAGGCCGATCTCGAGGATGGTACTCGGATTGTCGGAGAGTCGAGCATTGGCGCGTGCGGCAAGAGGATCCGGCGGCTCCACCTGCGGCCAGAAGGGGCGGCGGCGACACCCGGTGTTGTGGAAGCGATTCAGGAGGCCGATCTCGTTGTGCTTGGCCCGGGTAGCCTCTACACGAGCCTCGTACCGCATCTTCTCGTCCGAGAGGTCGCGGCGGCGTTTCTCCGGACGAAGGCCGTGCGGGTGCTGGTCGCGAACCTGGTCGGCGAGCGGGGCGAGGCAGCGGGACTCGGACTCGCCGACCAGATCGAGGTGCTGCGGGAGACCGCGGGAGGGAGCGTCGCAGACGCCGTGCTCGTCCACGAAGGGGACATCGAGAGCGCGACTCTCGATCGCTACCGCCTCGAGGGCTCGCTGCCGCTGACGGTCGGAGCGGAGGTCGGGTGCGGCGGCGCGGAAGTCGTGCGCCGCCCGCTGCTCGCGCCCGGACCGATGTTGCGGCACGACTCCGCCGCAACCGCCGCGGGCATTCTGGAGGCATGGTCGGTCGGGGCGCCGCGGGCGACGAGAAGGACGAACGGGGCTCGATGACTCCGATCTCTGGCACGGCGTTTCGGCGGACGCAAGGGACGATGTGCTGTTCCTCGTGTTCAACGCGGGCCCGATGGAGTCTCACGTAAGGTCGCTCGAAACGCTCCCGTCGGCTTTCCGTCGAGGCTCGCCTCGGCGGTTCGGGACCGGACGCGCGCGAAACGAAGACTATAATCCTCATGGGAGCCGGATGATGAGGATCGCGGACCGGGCACGCCGGCTGTGGTACCGATTGCGCAGGGCGCAACAAGTCCGCCAGATCGAGCACCTCCAGGCAGCGGGGATGAGAATCGGGCGGAACGTCGTGCTGATGGATGACGTGGTTTTGGACTCGTCCGTCCCCTGGCTGATCGAGATCGGCGACTACTGCCGGCTCTCTTCCGGGACGCGCGTCATGGCGCACGACGCCACCACGTACCTCGACCTCGGAGTAACGCGCATCGCGCCGGTGCGAATTCTGGCCGGTTCCTTCATCGGGGAACGCACGCTGATCCTCCCCGGGGTTACGATCGGCCCCAGGACGATGATCGCGGCCGGATCGGTCGTCAACCGAGACATCCCCGAAGGGATGATCGCCGCGGGAAACCCCGCGCGACCGTACGGAAGGCTCGACGAAATGCTGGCGAGAATCGCGAGGATGGCTAGCGAGGGGTGGATCGTCTCGTCGGAAGATATCAACAATGGCGCCGTGACCCCCGCGCGGATCCACGAGGCCATGGCGCAGGGGCGAGAAATCTTCGTGACGAGGCAGGACCCGGTTTCCCCATACCATGTCAACCTCGACCGCGCCTCGTTGGAGAAGCAGGTGCGAGAAGCGTTTGCCACTCACTTCGGGGCTCCTCGATAGGAGAGGGCTCGTCTGGCTAGCGCCAGAGCTCGGCCGTGACCAAATTCGATGGGACAAGCCGGGAGCCGGGGCCGGACTCCCGGGAGTTCCCTTTCGACGGGGGGCGATCATGACGCGCGACGTGCTATCCTTCGCCGGGCTCTTGGCGGTCGTGCTCTGCGCAGGCGCATGCGACGGAGCGACGACAGTTGCCGAGGAGGAGATGGCGAGCCTGGAACCGGTGGAAGGGGGGGTCTGGGACTCGGTCGCGGACATGCGGGTCTTCTTCGCGCATCAGTCCGTTGGGGCCAACATCGTTCAGGGCGTCGTCGATCTCGGGGCGGACGAACGAGGGCACGTGTTGACCGTGACCCGCGCCGCCGATGAACTCGCCATCGTTGGTCCGGGCATATACGAGACGCCCGTCGGGCGCAACGGAGACGGCAGGAGCAAGATCGATCACTTCGCCCGGCTCCTCGACAGCGGGATCGGAAGCAAGGTCGACGTCGCCTTCATGAAACTCTGCTACGTGGACATCGACGAGCATACGGACGTCAGCGCACTGTTCGACCATTATCGAACGACGCTCGACGGGCTCGCGGAGCGTCATCCCGGTGTCAAGTTCCTCCACGTGACCACGCCCCTTCAGGGGCCGCCCCCGGGTTTCGTCACGGGCCTGAAGCAGATCGTGAAAAGAATGATGGGACGAGGCGGGAAGGGGGCGGCGCGTAACGCCGCGCGCGAGACCTACAACGACCTGATGCGGGGCGCGTACGGAGGACGCGGGACGTTGTTTGATCTCGCGTGGATCGAGAGCACGAGCCCGCGTGGCACGGCGACGACTCTTCCGTATGATGGAAGGCGAGTCAGGTGCCTGGCGGCGGAGTATACCGACGACGGCGGGCATCTGAACGCACGCGGCCGGCGGGTGGTGGCGAGGAAGTTGATCCTGGCTCTGGCGCAGTCTGCCAGTTGAATCGAGGGGCGCGAGAGGGATCGCTCTTGTCGCACCGTGTCGCCGGTAGTCGAGTGCGGGTATGTCCAACGTGAGGAAGGCGCTACGGAGCGCCATCGTCGACCCCAAGCGTGCGTGGCGAACGGCAGTGGCGATCGTCCGCGGTTCCTTGTGCGTCGCGTGGTATCGGCTGCGGGGCAAGGCCAGGATCGCGTTCCCGTTCCTCGTTTTTGAGCGAGTCAGAATCGCTGGTCCAGGCCGGGTGGCGATCGGTCCGCGGTGCGTCGTGCATCCAAACGCGTTTCGCGGCCTCTCAATCGTCACGTTGGACCGAGCGGCTCGGGTCACGATAGGGAGTGACTGCAATCTCGGCGGCCTCGCGATACGCTGTCGGGAGTCCGTGATTGTCGGGGACCGGATGATGTCGGCGAGGTCCCTGATTCAGGACACGGACTTTTGTGCCCCGACGGAGCACGACCGCGGTGCTTCCCAGATCGTCATCGCGGGAAACGCCTGGCTGGGAGGCGAGAGCTTGGTTCTCGGCGGATCGCACGTCGGAGCGGACGCCGTGTTGGGCTGGAACGCCTGCTGCGACGGCCACACCGTGCCGGAGTTTCATCTCGTCACGGGCAATCCGGTCGTCCGCCCGGTGCCGATTCCCAAGCTGCTTGACCTTACGGGAACGTCATGAGAGACGCGCTGGCCAGAACCCGTGGAGCGTGGTATCGCCTGCGCGCTCAGTGGTCAGCGGGCAGGATCGTGATCGGGGCCAACCTAAGGGCCTACTGCCGCCTTTCCATTCGCGGACCTGGTCGCGTGACCATCGGAAGGGGAGCGATCGTGGCCGCAGCTCCCGGCTTCCCCTCGGAATACGTAACCTTGTACACCCACGACGCGGAAGCCGTGATATCCATCGGTGACAACGTGAGGTTGCACGGGGCGCGGTTCTCCTCCCGGCACACCATCGTGGTCGGTGATGGGGTTCTCATCGAACAGGCCGGCATAACCGACACCGACTTCCACAGTCTGGATCGGGACCGCGGTGCTCCCCGGGGCGAGAGCCGGGAGAGGTCGGCGATCGTGATCGGGGACCACGTGGCCATTGCGGCGATGTCGATCGTAACGAAGGGAGTTCGGATCGGAGAAGGCACTGCCGTGGGTCCTGGATCCATCGTCGTGAGGTCTCTTCCGCCGGGAGTATTTGCGATCGGCAACCCCGCCCGCGTCATCGACGGCTCCAATTCGCAATGAAGGTCCGCGGGCGCTCGCGATCGACCG
>CALMJU010000074.1 GCA_937864465.1 uncultured Acidobacteriota bacterium | reverse complement strand
ACTCCCTTGCGGGAAGGGGATTTTAAGTCCCCTGCGTCTACCAGTTCCGCCACTCCGGCGCGGTCGGATTCTACGCCGGGACGCGGTCGATCGGACGAAACCTCAGGAAACCGGCCCGCTGCCTTCGACCAACCTCCGCGCCTCGGCACGCTGCTCGTCGGTGCCCAACACCGCGAGGAGGTCGCCGGGGCGGAGGCGGTGGTCGGGGCTCGGGTTGGCGCGCGTGGCGCCGGCGGTCCGGACGGCGACGACGGAGGCGCCGGACCGCGCGCGGAACTCGGCCTCGGCGAGGGTCTTCCCGGCGATGGCGCTTCCCTCCCGCAGCGGGATCCACTCGAACTCGATGCCGCGGGCGGCGTGCCGCAGCTCGTCGAGGGCGCGGACCGCCTCGCGCGGCTCGGGGCGCCCGAGGAACGGGCCGTACGACTCGCGGTGGACGGCGTCGCTGTAGCGCAGGATGTCGGCCGGCGAGTAGTCGAAGCGGGCGAGCACCTGGCGCACCATCTCGAGGCCGGCCTCGAACTCCGGCTGGACGATCTCGTACACGCCGAGCCCGCGGAGCTCCTCGAGGTGCTCCGGCGACGGCGCGCGGGCGACGATCGGGATCCCCGGGCGGATCGCGCGCGCGTGCCGGACGATCGCGCGGATGCCGGCGACGTCGGGGGTCGTGATCAGGAGGAGCCTCGCGCTCGCGAGGCCGGTGGCCTCGAGGACGGTCGGGACCGTCGCGTCCCCCCAGATCGCGGAGCCGCACCCGCCGGCGCAGCTCTCGGTGACGGCGTGGTCGGAGTCCACGACGACGAACGGGAGCCCGGTTCTCCGCATCACCTCGACCGCCGCGCGGCCGGTGCGCCCGTACCCGACGACGACCACGTGGTCGCGGAGCCCCTCCTTCGGGAGGTCGAAGGTGCGGAGCGGCTCCCGCTGCGGGAAGAATTTTCGGTGGAGCCGGTAGAGCGGCGGCACGGTCCTCTGCAGGAGCGGCGTCAGCGCCATGCTGACGATCGCCGTCGTCAGCGCGAGGCCGTAGAGGTCCCGCGAGAGGGAGCCGTCCCGGAGCCCGACGCGGGCCAGCACGAACGAGAACTCGCCGACCTGCGAGAGGCCGAGCGCGACGATCAGCGGCGCCCGGTTGCCGTAGCCGAACGCCCGCGCGATCCCTCCCAGGACCAGCCCCTTCCCCGCCATGACGACGACGACCAGGGCGGCGACGCGCCCGAGGTTCTCGACGAGATAGCCGGGGTCCAGGAGCATCCCCGCCGAGACGAAGAACACGAGCCCGAACACGTCGCGCAGCGGAACGATCTCGCCGAGCGCCTGGTGGCTGAACTCCGACTCGCTCAGCACCATGCCGGCGACGAACGCCCCGAAGGCGAACGACAGCCCGAACAGGTAAGTTCCGTAGCCGACGCCGATCCCGAGCGCGACGACCGCGACCAGGAACAGCTCCCGCGACTTCCAGCGGGCGACCGTGCGCAGGAGCGCCGGCATCAGCTTGGTGCCGACCACGATCATCACCGCGAGGAAGATCGCGGCCCGGACGGCCGCCTTGCCGACGTCGGGGAGGCCGCCCCCCGCCTCGCCGAGCTTCGGTAGGACGATCAGCATCGGCACGACCGCGAGGTCCTGCACGATCAGGATCCCGATCATCACGCGGCTCGCGAGCGTCCCGAGCACCCCCTGCGAGACCAGCGTCTTCAGGACGACCATCGTGCTCGAGAGGGAGAGGAGAGCGCCGAGCCAGATCGCGGGGCGGTGGTCGAGGCCGAGCATCAGGCGGCCGACGCCCCAGCCGAAGGCGATCGTCAGGACGATCTGGAGCGTCCCGCCGATCAGCGCCACCTTGCGGACCGGCCGGAGGTCGCGGAACGAGACCTCGAGCCCGAGGCCGAACAGCAGAAGGGCGACGCCGATCTCGGCGAGGAGCTCTACGTCGTGGACCTCGATGACGGAGGGGCCGATCGCGTGCGGGCCGACGAGCACCCCGGCGACGATGTACCCGATCAGCGGCGGCTGCCCGAGGCGGTGCGCGAGGAGGCCGCCCGCGAGCGCGGCGACGAGGATCAGGGCGATGTCGGCCGCGAGTCCCATCCGGAGCCTCCGGCGGCGATTCTATCGTCTCGCGCCGTCTTCGCGGGCCTCTCCATCGAGCCCTCCTCCCGGCGCGCCCCGCTCGAGCGCCTCGATCTCCCGCGCGCTGTCCTTCCTGCGCGGGTCGATCTCGAGCGCCCTGCGGAACGAGGCGCGCGCGGCGTCGATCTCCCCCGCCCTCCGGTGCAGGATCCCCAGCACGTGGTGGATCACCGGGTCGCGCGGCTCGATCGCGAGGGCCCCCTCGTACGAGGCGATCGCCTCGCGGGTCCTCCCCTGCCGCGCGAGGACCTTGCCGAGCTCGACGTACATCTGCGCGTGGCGGGTGTCCTGCCGCAGCGCCTCGCGCAGCTCCCTCTCCGCCTCCTCGAGCGAGCCCTCCTTCGCGAGGAGAACCCCCTGGTTGTAGTGCGCGATGCTCGAGACCTCGGGGCGAGCCGGGATCCGGAGCGCCGCGGCGAGCGTCGCGGCCCAGTGGGTCTCCGGCACGCGCACGGGGAGGTTGACGGCGGCGAGGAGCGCCGCGAGGAGCGCGAGGATTCCGATCGCCGCACGGCGCCGCCTCCCCTCCCCCCGGACCGCGTCCCGCGCCGCGCCGCCGACCCGCACGACGGCGTACCCGGCGAAGGGGACGAGGGCGGGGATCATCGCCATCCGGTAGCGCGAGATCACAAAGAACAGGAGGATCGAGGCCGAGTACGCGGCCACGTGGACGAGCACGCCGCGGACCCAGCCCGGGCGGCGCCACAGGAGGATCGCCCCGAGGAGGCCGAGAGGGGCGACCAGGCCGTAGCCCGGGAGAGGGAGCCTCAGCACCGGCGCCGTCTCGCGCACATAGTAGTAGTCGTAGTTGTCGGGGACCTCGTAGGCCTCGAAGAGCGCGGCGACCTTGCGGGCCAGGAGCACGAGCCACGCGCCGGGGTGCGAGCGGATCCAGAGGACCGCTTCGCGGAACCAGAAGCGGGAGGCGTCGCGCGTCGTCATCTCGCGTCCCGCGCGGCGCTCCGCCTCGGCGACGAAGTCCCCCTCCTCGTGCTTGGGGTTCGCCCGGACGAACGGGAGCCCGCGATAGCGGCCGGTCTCCAGCAGCGGGTTGTTCCCCTGGTAGAAGTTCTGCCCCCCCTGCGCGGTCGTGATCACCCACTCGCCGCCGACGGCGCGGTTCCGGACGGCGACCGGCCCGAGGACGGCGAGGACGCCGAGGACGAGCGCGGCGAACGGACGCCACGAGAGCCTCGGGCCGCCCGTCCTCCCGGACGCCGAGCGGTCGAGGAGGACCCAGGCCGCGACGGCCGCCGTCGGCAGGAGAAGGTTCCCGCGCACGAGGCAGTCGAGGCCGAGGAAGATCCCGGCGGCGCACCAGAACGCCCGGCCGGAGGATGCGATCGCGCGGGAGAGCGTCCAGAACGCCGCGGCCGTGAAGAGGAGCTCCATCCAGGTCTTGAGGATCAGACCCTCGTAGTAGATCGCCGGGACGTAGGTCGCCGCGAGGATCCCGGCCGCGATCGCCGGGCCGCGGCCGAGCGCGCGGTCGCTCGCCGCGAACAGCAGGGGGGCGACGAGCGCGCCGAGGGCGAGCTGGATCGCGACCGCGACGAGGCGGTGCGGCCCGAAGAGGGCGTACACGACGCCGAGGAAGTACGCGTACGCCGGGTCCTGGTAGAAGATTCCGGTGCCGAGCCAGCTCCCCGCCGCGATCGCCTTCCCCCAGTCCTCGTGGAACAGCGAGTCGAGGCCGAGCCGGGCGAGGAACGGAGAGTCCGGGAGCGTCGCGAGGTGGGCCGCCCGCAGGAGGAGGGCGGCGCCGAAGAGAAGGAGCGACCAGCGCCACGCGGGCCACGGATCTCGATCGACCGGATCTCGCACCCTCTCCCCTCCCGGCGGATTCCGGCCACAGGATGCCACAGCGCGGGCGCGGCGGAAGCTTCTTGACCCCGGTCAGGGCGGAGCGCGGGGAACCGGGGCAGACTGGAGGGGCCCGGGGGGCCGGGCTCGGAGGGAGCATCCCGATGGCGGTCAGAAAGATCATCCGGATCGACGAGGAGCTGTGCGACGGGTGCGGGCAGTGCGTGACCTCCTGCTCCGAGGGGGCCCTGGCGATCGTCGGCGGCAAGGCGAAGCTGGTGAAGGAGCGCTACTGCGACGGGTTCGGGGACTGCATCGGGGAGTGCCCGACCGGCGCCCTCGTCATCGAGGAGCGCGAGGCCGAGGAGTTCGATCTCGGCGCGGCGCGGGAGCACGTCGCCCGGACCGGCGGGGCGGAGGCGGTGCGGAGGCTCGACGAGGCGACCGCCGCCCACGAGGCGCGCGGGGGGGGAGGGGGCTGCCCGGGAACGCGGGCGCGGTTCGACGCGGCTCCCCCCGCCGCGAGGCCGGCCGCGGACGGGGCGGGGCCGGGGCAGGCGATCCCCTCGGAGCTCCGGCAGTGGCCGGTGCAGCTCCACCTCGTGCAGCCCGGGATGCCGTTCTTCCGGGGGAGGGAGCTCCTGCTCCTGAACTCCTGCGGCGCCGTGACCTCGGCCGACGTGCACTGGAGGTTCCTCCGCGGGCGCGCGGTCACGATCGCGTGCCCGAAGCTCGACGACACGAGGCCCTACGCGGCGAAGCTGGCCGCAATCTTCCGCGACCCGACGATCCCGCGGGTCGTCGTCGTCCGGATGGAGGTCCCCTGCTGCGGCGGGCTGACGATGCTCGCGCGGCAGGCGGCGGCCGCGAGCGGGAGGCGCGATCTCGTCGTGGACGAGGTCACGATCGGGTTGAACGGCGACGTCGGGGAGACGAAGGCGATCCTCGCGCCCGGGTTCGAGGCGGCCGCCCCTCCGGGGGCGGGGCGAGTGCCGGGGACGGGGTCCTCGGGGCTGGGGATCCTGGGAGGAGGCGAATCGTGAGGGGGGAGGAGAGCCGCGGCGTGGAGAAGCTCGCGTTCCAGGACCACTATCCCGACGATCTCGCCCACTGCTTCGGCTGCGGGAAGCTCAACGAGCGCGGGCACAGGATCCGGAGCTTCTGGGACGGCGACGAGACGGTCGCGCGGTTCAAGCCGGAGCCGTACCACGTCGCGGTGCCGGGGTACGTTTACGGCGGGCTGATCGCGTCGCTGATCGACTGCCACGGGACCGGGACGGCGATGGCGGCCGGCTACCGGGCCGAGGGGCGCGAGATGGGGAGCGATCCTCCGCTCCGGTACGTCACGGCCTCCCTCAAGGTGGACTACCTGAAGCCGACGCCGCTCGGCGTCGAGCTGGAGATCCGCGGGCGCGTGAAGGAGGTCAAGGGGCGCAAGGTCGTCTCGGAGATCGCGCTGTCGGCGGAGGGGGTCGTTTGCGCGCGCGGAGAAGTCGTCGCGGTACAGATCCCCTCGGCGATGCTCCCCCCGGATCGGGAACCGCGACCGATTTGAATCGGTTGCTGTCCCCGATACCGTGTCCCCGATTTTGAGGGGTTTCGCATCCGCAACCCATCTTCCCCTCGCGAACCCCGTGCGCCTTACACTCCCGGCATGAGCATCGAGCGGATCGAGGACCTGGTTTTCGAGCTGGAGCCGGAGGAGCTTCCGGACGCCCTGCATCTGCTCGATGCCATGGAGCGGGTCGGGTGGGCCTCTCACGGCGAGGCCCACCTCTGGCGGGGCCAGATCGTCGCCCTGGGAATCTACCAGGAGGACTCCCGGCTCTGGCTCGACGGCCCCCAAGCGTAGCGGCGGCGAAATCGGTTGCTGTCCCGGATATTTGGGGGCAGACTCGGGTCGAAGGAGGTCCGAGAGATGAGAAGGACTGCCGCCGTCTCGATCGCCGTGCTCGCGCTCCTCGCTTCCGCATCGTGCATCGTCTCGACCTATCCCGAGCCGCCGGTGGCGCGGCCCCCCCTTCCGCCGCCGATGGCGTACGACGTCGGCCTCTTCTTCGACGCCCTCGACCCGTACGGCGACTGGCTCCACCTCCCGGCCTACGGCTGGGTCTGGAGGCCGACCGCCGTCGCGCTCGACTTCCAGCCCTACACGGACGGCCGGTGGATCTACACGGACGACGGGTGGACGTGGATCTCCGAGGAGCCGTGGGGCTGGGCGCCGTACCACTACGGCCGCTGGTTCTACGATGCGCACTACGGCTGGTGCTGGCTCCCCGGGACGGAGTGGGCCCCCGCGTGGGTCGTGTTCCGCTGGGGCGACGGCTGGTTCGGGTGGGCGCCGGCGCCGCCGGGAGTGCGCGTGCGCGCGGGGATCGGCATCGACCTCGGCGGCCTCAATCTCGACATCGTGATCCAGCCGTTCATGTGGCGGTTCGTGCCGGAGCGATACGCGTTCGAGACGCGGGTGGGGCGCCACATGGCGCCGCCGGCCCGGAACGTCACGATCGTCCGCGTCACGAAGACGGTGGTGAACTACGTCGTCGTGCAGAACCGCGTCGTCAACCGGGGAGTGGACGTCGACGAGCTCGCGCGGACCGCCGGCCTCGCCCCGCCGCGGCACCGGATCGTGAACGCGGACGCGCCCGGCCGCGCGACGGCGACGGCCCGGGAGGTCCGTGTCTACCGTCCGGAGGTCCGCCCCGCGCCGGCCGCTCGCGCCCCCGCCAGGGGACGGTACGTCGCCGACGAGGACCAGAAGAGCGCGCCGCGCCCGGGAACGCCGGCGGACCGCTCGGGACCGCAGAGGTCGCGGCAGGCGGAAGCCCATCCCGTCCCCGTAGCGGTCCCCGCGGCGGACCTCGAGGCCCGCAGGAAGCGCGAGGAGGCCGAGCGGGCGGATCTCGAGAAGCGTCTCGAGGCCCGGAAGAGGGCGCTCCGCAGGGAGCACGAGCGCGAGGCGGCGAGCCCTCCCCCGAACCTGGACGAGGAGCGTCTGCGAACGCGCCAGGAGGCGGAGAAGCGCGCGTTCGAAGAGGAAGCGAAGCGGCAGCGGGAGCTGCTGCTCCGCCGGCAGAAGGAGCGGGAGGAGGGCGAGGCAAACGCCCAGGGGAAGCCCAAGGAAAAGTCCCCCAAGCCTCAGAAGAAGACGGTGAGGAAGGCGGCTCCCCCGCGCCCGGACGGAGGGCGCGAGTAGCGAGCGTCGCGCGGGCGGCGGGCCCTCCCCGGCCCGCCGCTCAGGCGCGCGATCCCATCTCCTCCATCAGGTACGCCGCCGCCTCGTTCCCCCGGAAGAAGAGGTCGAGATCGAGCTTCTCGTCGGGGGCGTGCGCGTTGTCGTCCTGCAGGCCGACGCCAAGGAGGACGGACGGGACGCCGAGCAGGCGCGTGAAGCTTGCGATCACCGGGATCGAGCCCCCCTCGCGCGTGAACACCGGCCTCTTCCCGAACGCGCGCTCGACGGCCCTCCCCGCCGCCTGGAGCGCCGGGTGGCCGGTCTCGGCCAGCCACGCCGGCCCGCCGTGGAGGTTCTTGACCTTCACGCGGACCGCCTTGGGCGCGAGCTTCCGCAGGTACGCCTCGACCTTGCGGCCGATCTCCGCCGGGGTCTGGTTCGGCACCAGGCGGCACGAGATCTTCGCGTGCGCCTCCGCGGGGATCACGGTCTTGGCCCCCTCGCCCGTGAACCCGCCCCAGATCCCGTTGATCTCGATCGTCGGACGGGCCCACAGCCGCTCGAGCGTCGTGAACCCCGCCTCGCCGTGGAGCTCGGGGGCGCCGATCTCCTTCTTGAACCGCGCGTCGCTGTGGGGGAGCGACGCGAACGACTTCCGCTCGGCCGGCGTCAGCTTGCGGACCCGGTCGTAGAAGCCGGGGACCTTCACCTTCCCCCTCGCGTCCTTGAGCGCCGCGAGCATCTGCGCGAGCGCGAACGCCGGGTTGATCACGGCTCCGCCGAAGGAGCCCGAGTGGAGGTCGTGGTCGGTGCCCCGCACGTCCACCTGGAAATACGCGAGGCCGCGGAGGCCGTGGCAGATCGACGGGACCTTCTTCGAGAAGATCGCCGTGTCGGAGACGACGACGGCGTCGCAGGAGAGCCGCTTCCGGTTCGCCTCGATGAACGGCGTCAGGTGCGGCGATCCGATCTCCTCCTCCCCCTCGATCAGGAACTTGACGTTGACCGGGCAGCGGCCGGAGGTCCTGAGGTGCGCCTCCAGGGCGTTCACGTGAATCGAGAGCTGCCCCTTGTCGTCGGTGGCGCCGCGGGCGTAGATGCGCCCGTCGCGGATCGACGGCTCGAACGGAGGAGAGGTCCACAGCTCCAGGGGGTCGGCCGGCTGAACGTCGTAGTGCCCGTAGACGAGGATCGTGGGCCGCCCGGGCGCGCTGAGCCACTCCCCGTACACGACGGGATGCCCCTCCGTCGGGTGGATCTCGGCCGACGTGCAGCCGGCCTCGCGGAGCCGGGCCTTGAGCCACGCCGCCGCCCGGGCGACGTCCTCCCGGCGGCCGGGATCGGTGCTCACCGAGGGGATCCGGAGCAGCTCCGACAGCTGGTCCAGGTGCCGTGGACGGTTCTCCGCGAGGTAGCCGGCGACGGTGCTCATCGGTTTCCCCTTCCCGCGTCCCGAGCCGCGGGTCTGCTCGCGCTCTTCGATTCCGACTCGACTCTATGTGCCCACCGCGTCGAATTGTACACAAGAACGAGGCGGCGGTGGCCGCCCGCAGCAGGGTGCCGCCGGGCTGGCCCGCCGGCCCGGAAAGGGATAGGCTTCCCCGATCGGGGAGCGTGGCGATGGTCAAGTTCCTGCTCTGGTGCATCCTGCTGGTCCTGTCCTGGCCGCTCGCCCTGCTCGTGCTCGTCCTCTACCCGATCGTCTGGCTGTTCCTCCTCCCCTTCCGGCTCCTCGGGATCGCGGTGGACGCGGTCTTCGACCTGCTGAAGGCGGTGCTGGCGCTCCCGGGGCGCGTGCTCCGGAAGCTCTGAGGGAGCGCCGGTCGGCTCAGCTCCCCTGCTCTTCCTTGGCCCTGCGCTCGAGGTCCTTGCGCGTCGCCTCCCTGTGCTCCCGCGCGATCTCTTTCCCCTTCTCGATCCCCTTCGGGGTCATCTCGGAGTGCCGGTCGCACTTCTCCAGGGCCTTCCTCCCCGCCGCCTCGTCGAGGACCTCGATCTTCGTGCGCGCCCGGAACCCGCCCATGCGGACGTGCTGCTGGATGTAATAGGTCTTGCCCGCCTCGACCTCGAGCTCCAGGGCGTCCACATTCTCGGACTTGGACCAGAACACGTGCTTGCCAGGCTCGACGTGGGCGAAGAAGTAGCTCGACCCCTTGTTGATCCCGAGAATCTCGTCGTCGCAGAGGAAGAAGCTCTTGATCGCGAACCCCATCGATGTCGGCCGGACCACGTAGACGAGCGCCCGGTCGCTCGGCACCTCGCCGAGCGGGTGCTCCTTCGAGAACTGGACGTACGACCCGTCCTCCGCATCGTCTCCCTTCGGCTCTTCCTCCGCCGCCGCCGCGATCCCCGCCGCGACCAGGCCGACCGCGAGCGCGGCCAGCGCCGCCCTGCCGATCCACGACCCTCCTAGTCGTACCGGAATCATGTCGTCCTCCTTCCGCCGGGCGAAATCCGTCCCCGGCCGGCGTGCCGCGAATTCTACGCCCGGGAGGCCGGGGTCACCCGAGCCGCCCCGAGGAGCACCAGGCCAGGCCGAGCCGCAAGCCCCACCAGGCGA
>CALMJU010000073.1 GCA_937864465.1 uncultured Acidobacteriota bacterium | reverse complement strand
CCTCCCCCTTGTCCCCCCGCCTCCCCCGCGCTAGTCTCCGGCCGTGGACGCCCCATCGTTCCGCATCTGGCTCGACGCGTACAAGAAGGCGTGGGAGACGCGCGACCACGAGGCCGTGCGCGCGCTGTTCTCCGAGCAGGCCGTCTACGTCGAGCGCCCGTACCGGGAGCCGCTGCGCGGCCGCGAGGCGATCGCGGAGTACTGGTCCCGCATCCCGGAGACCCAGGACGACGTGCACGTCCAGGTAGAGCCGCTCGCCGTCGGCGGGGACGTCGGGGTCGCCCACTGGTGGGCGTCGTTCCTCAGGATGCCCTCGGGAAAGCGGGTGCACCTCGACGGCGCCCTCGCGGCCACCTTCGGCGCCGACGGGACGTGCCGCCTCTTCCGGGAGTGGTGGCACAAGCGGGAGGGCTGAGCGCCGCGCGGCCGGCGCAGAACCCTCAGCGGGCCGAAGCGGAGCCCGCTCCCGCGGTCCGCGCCGCGCTCGCCCGTCCGCCCCCGTTCCAGGAGGCCGGCGGCTCGCCGGTCGCGAGCCCGGTGAGGACGACGTCCGCGTCGTCGTCGGCCCCCGCGAGCGGCGGGGCGCAGGTGCGCGGCTCCGCGCCGCCCATCTTCGCCACGATGCCGAGGAGCCACTGCTCCTCCTGGAATCGGGCGCGCTTGAGCCGGCCCGCCGCTCTCGGCGCCGCGACACAGAAGATCACCTCGCCCTGCGCCGTGTTCAGGAACCCGGCCAGGACGGAGATCCCCCCGTCGGTCGAGGTCAGCGTCCCCGTCTTCGCCACGAGCGCCGTCGCGTTCTCCCCCGCCGCGAACTGCGGGAAGAAACGGGTCACCGTCCCGGGATCGCACCCGCCCACGGGGAGGAGCGACTCGACGGGGCGACCGAAGCGCTCGCCCGTCCTCCGGAACTCCCGCATCATGCGGACGACCTGCCGAGGGGTCAGCCGGTTCTCGCCGAGCCCCGACGCGGTCTCGATCCGGAGCGCGCCTGGGGGGGCGCCGATCGCACCGGTGAGCCGCGCGGCGAGGTCGCCGATCGGCCCGATGCTGTCGCCTACCCGCTCGATGTCGTTGTTCGAGTAACAGTTGAACCGGCGGAGCGTCTCGGCGAGCGGCTTCGACCGGTGCACGACGAGCTCGGTCGACACGGAGTTCGCCCCGCCGACCCGGACCCCTCCCGCCGTCGCGACCTTCGGAGGAGAGGCGACGTACAGCCCGCGCCGGGCCGCGAACGATCGCCAGGCGGCCCGCGTCGCCTTGTTCCACATCGCGGGGTCGAGGGCCTGCCGGAGCCGCGCCCCCATCAGGGAAGCGCGCCGGTCCGGATCGGACTGGCGGCCCGCCGACCCGTCCTCCCAGCCCATCCAGAACCGCCGGTTGACGACGAGGGCGCCGGTCACGCGCCGGATTCCGAGGCGGTTCAGGGCGGCGGCCACGAGAAAGGCGTTCTCGGCCTGGAAGTCCGGATCCGCGCCCCCCTCGACGACGAGGTCCCCTTCGAGGACGCCGCGCTTCGCGTCCACGGTCCCGCGGGCGAGGAACCGCGTCTCGAACCGGTGCTCGGGCCCGAGCGTCTCGAGGGCCCACCAGGACGTCGCGACCTTCACCACCGACGCCGGGTTGATCGGATCGTCCGCGCCGCTCGTGGACACGACGTCGCCGTCGAGCGTCTCGACGTGCCAGACGAGCGACAGCGGCGGACGGCTCCTCGCGCGCGCCTTCCTCTGCGACGTCTTCGAGCTCGTGGCCGCCTCGAGAGGGAACGCGAGGAGCGCAAGAAGCGCGGTCGCGGCGATCGGGATCGTCCTCTTCATCGTCTGCCCGTCCGTCAACGTAGGGTTTCGCGGCCCGGCCGTCAATCCAGGTCGAAGATGTTCTTCGGGGGAGCCTTGTCGTCTTGGGCCTTCTTCCTCGCCTCCTCGAACTTCTTGTCGAGGAGGTCCTGGAGGCGCCGCTGCTTGTCCGCCGCCTTCGAGAACGCCTCCTCCCGTCTCTGCGTCCCGGCGTGGACGTCGCTCATCGCGTCCTCGAAGCTCTTCGCGGGCTTGGGAGCCGGGCGGTCCTCGGAGAGCACGTCGCCGGTGGAGGCGTCGACCTTCATGCGGTTCCCGCAGCAAGGACAGAGGACGTCGACCGTCTCCGCCATGATCGCGATCTCCTCGGCCCCATTCTCGGACGGCGCCCCCCGGACCGTCAATCGACGCCCTCCCGCCCGTCCGCCGCGCGCTTCCCCTTGCGGAGGCGCACGACCGTCGCGCCCCACCCGCCGCGGTCGGGCCCGGCGTCGTCGAACGCCGCGACCGCGGGGTGCCTCGCGAGGACGGAGCGCACGATCTCGCGCTGCACTCCGATGCCGCGCCCGTGGATCAGCCGGACCTCCTCGAAGCCGGCCTCGCCCGCCGCCTCGAGGTACGACTCCACGACCGACCTCACGTCGCGCGGCGCGAACGCGTGCAGATCGAGGCGATCCTCGATCGGCAGAACCACGTCGGGGACGGCAACCGGATTCCCGCTCTCTCCCGGGTCCGGGTCCGCGGGCGGATTCTCGACGTTTTCCGCCCGGCGAGAGCCTCTCGACGGCTCGGAAATCGGTCGCGGTCCCCGATTTGCCCGCTCTGCCCCGCGTTTCACGGCCCCATCGTAGTTGATGCGCGGCGATCCGGCATCTACAATGCTCCGTTCCGCGAACCACGGGAGAAACCTGCGCCCGGGAGCCGACTCCCTCGGAGGCCTCATGCGTCGCAACCCGTTCCACGTCACGGCCGGCCTCGCGCTTCTGCTCGTCGCCGCCCTCCTCTCGATCCCCGGATGCGGCGGCAAGAAGGACGAGCCGGCGCCTCCGGCCCAGTCGCCCGCGCAGGCTCCGGCCCCCGCTGCGCAGGCCCCCGCGGCGCCCGCGCCCTCCCCCGCGACGGGGGCACTCTCCGCACCGGCCGGCATGCCGGCGCCGACCTCGGACCCGGCAGCCGTCCTCGCGAAGGTCGACGGCCGTCCGATCACGACGAGGCAGGTCCTGGGCCTCGCCGCCGCGCAGATGAACCAGCTCCGCAGCCAGGGCCAGCAGCTTCCGCCGGAGGCGGAGCCCGAGATCCGGCGCGCGGCGCTCCAGTTCCTGATCGACGGCGAGCTGATGGCCCAGGCCGCGCGCAAGAGCGGGATCCGCGTGGAGCCGAAGCAGGTGGACGACCTGCTCGCCACGATGAAGAGCCGCATCCCCTCCGAGGAGGAGTACCGGAAGTTCCTCGAGGTCCAGAAGCTGACCGAGAACGACCTCCGCGCGGACCTCGAGGGCCAGCTCCTGGCGGCGGAGTTCGCGAACCGCGAGACCGCGCAGGTGAAGGCCGACGAGGCCGCGGCCCGGAAGCTCTACGAGGAGAACAAGCAGCGGTTCACGAAGCCCGAGGAGGCCCACGCGCTGCAGATCGCGGTGTACGCCAGGCCCTCGGACCCCGCGCCGAGCCGGGAGGAGGCGCGGAAGAAGATCGACGAGGCCTACGCCAAGGCGAAGGCGGGCGAGGACTTCGGCGAGCTGGCGAAGAAGTACTCGCAGGCCTCGAACGCGGCGCAGGGAGGGGACGCCGGCTTCGTGCCGAGAGGGGCGATCCCCGAGTTCGACCGGGTCGCGTTCACGATCCCGATCGGCGAGGTCTCGCCGGTCTTCGAGACCCGCTTCGGCTACAACATCATCAAGGTGGTCGAGCGCCGCCCCGGCGGGATCGCCTCGTGGGAGGAGATCGGGCCGGAGCTCCTGCGGAGGCTCACCGACAGCGAGCGCGCCAAGGCGCTGGAAGGAAAACTGGTCGCCCTCCGCTCCCGCGCCCGGATCGAGATCCTGGCTCCGGAGTACCGGCCGGCGCCCGCCCCGGCGCCCGGCGGCGGCGGGGCCGCGGCGAACTGACCTCCGGCCGCCTCAGCGGCCCACCGGAGCGCCGGGAGTCTCGACGGTGGCCGTCTTGAAGAACCGGTAGTCCTCGTAGCGGCGGGACGAGGCGCGGCGCGGCACGCTCCGCGTGGCGGAGACCGCCATCCGGGTGTCGTACCGGAGCTCCGTCGGGAACGAGAGGCCGTCCCTGCGGAGCCCGAACTGCACGAAGCAGGAGTAGATCAGCGGCTTGGGCGCGAGGCGGAATCCGAACAGGTTGAACGCCTGGGACCAGCGAGCGTAGACGGCGCGGAGCCGCGCCTCCTGCCCGCTCGGCACCGCGCGGATCTCGACCGGCGACCAGGTCATCGCGTCCACCAGCACCGTGCCCGACCACTGCCGGATGTCCTTCCCGTCGGTGAAGGGGAGCGCCCCTAGGAACTCGACCTCGCGAACCCAGTCGTACCCCTCGAAGCGCTCCCCCAGGTCGCGAAAGGCGAAGTAGCTCTGGTGGAACTCGTCGAACATCTGGACCCACGCGTAGGCGGGAGGGAACGGATCCTCGTCGCGGACCTCCCGTCCCTTCGGCGTCCCGTCGTCCCGCACCGCCTGCCGGTACTCCCGCAGCGTCTCGCTGCTCCCCTCGCGCTCGAGGAGATACGCGTAGCGCCGCACCGACTCCTCCGACGCCTCCTCCTGCTCGTCGTAGCTCGCCGCCCGGACGGTCTCGATGCAGGTGAAGCGAAGCGCGTGCTCGCGGTACCGCGAGGCGGCGCGGGCGAGCTTCGCACGGACGTCGTCGCCGATGTGCCAGGGTCTCTCGGGCCGGGGCTCCGCCGCCTCCTCCGGCGGTGCGGGGGCCGCGGGGGCGCGATCCTCGGGGAGAGGCCTCGGCGCGGGCGGGAGCGGGGGTCCCTCGGGGGGCCACGGCTCCTGCCGGCCGAGAGCGGCGGACAGGGCGACCGCCGCAACGGCGGCCGCGACCGCCCGGACCATCCTCCCGCGCAGCATGGGGAGATTCTACCCTCGCCCGGTCCGGCCGGCCGGGACGGGGGCGGGGCGCGCGCCTGCTGCTATAGTGTCGTCCGGGCCGACGAGCCGCCCGCATGCATGCGATGCTGAAGCGAATCCGCGACCTGCTGGGAATCCCCAAGAAGCCGCGACGGCCGTCGGGAAAGGCGGCCCCGGGAGGCGACCCCGCTCCCCGCGAGCCTGCCGCGAAGGAAGCGCCGCGGAAGACGCCCCCGCGCGTGCGCCGCGGGCCGAACGTCGTCCACAACCCGATCCCCGTCTCGGATCTCGATCCGGACGCGGTGCGCATCCTCCAGCGGCTCGCCGGGTTCGACCACACCGCCTACCTCGTGGGCGGCTGCGTCCGGGACCTCCTCCTCGGCCGCAAGCCGAAGGACTTCGACATCGGCACGTCGGCGACCCCCCGGCAGGTCAAGCGCCTCTTCAGCAACAGCCGGATCATCGGGCGCCGCTTCCGCCTGGCCCACGTCTACTTCCAGAGCGGGAAGATCCTGGAGGTGGCGACATTCCGGTCCTACGACGCCGAGGACGAGGGGGAGCCGGGAGGAGACCTCCTGATCCGCGAGGACAACGTCTTCGGATCCCCGGAGGAGGACGCTCTCCGGCGCGACTTCACGATCAACGCGCTGTTCTACGACCCGGCGACGGGGAACGTCCTCGACCACGCGGACGGCCTCGGCGACCTCCGCCGGCGCCTGATCCGCACGATCGGGGACCCGGAGGTCCGGTTCCGCGAGGATCCGATCCGGATCCTCCGCGCGATCAAGTTCGCCGCGCGCCTCGACTTCGACATCGAGGAGAAGACCCGCGTTGCGATCGCGGACCACCGCCACGAGATCCCCCGCGCGGCGACCGCCCGCGTGCTCGAGGAGATCAACCGGTTCTGCCGCGGCGCGGCCGCGCGGAGGTCGTTCGAGCTCTGCCGGGAGACGGGGGTCCTCGAGGTGATCCTCCCGGAGATCGCGGGCCCCTACGGGAAGAACGCCGGGGCCTGGACGCTCCTCGTCGCCCTCCTCGACGCGATGGACGCGAGGCAGCGCGGCGGAACCGACATCGGCACGGGCGAGATCTTCGCCGCGCTCCTCCTCCCGCTGCTCGCCGGGCGCGTCGGCTGGAGCGAGAGCGGCCGCGCCGCCCCTCCGAGGGACCTCAACAGCCGCGACCTGGTCGAGGAGATCCTCCGCCCGATCGCGGTCCGCCTCCGGATCTCGCGCAAGGACCAGGAGCGCTGCCGCCTGATCGTCCAGACGCTCTTGCGGATGGTTCCCGCGCGGGCGGTCCGCCGCGCCTTCCGGCAGTCGATCGTGCACCGCCCGTCGTTCGCAGACGCCATGTGGATCCTCGAGGCGATCGCGGGGGCGAGGGGCGGGGACTTCGCCGAGGCGCTCGAGTTCTGGCGGTCGGGCCGCGAGCCCCTCCCGGCCCGGCCCGAGGCGGGGCCGGGCGCGGCGGCCCCCGAGGGCACGGAGCCGGCGCGGAAGCGGAGACGGAGACGGCGCCCGCGCAGGGGGAAGCGCGGCGCGGAGGCCGGGCCCGGGCACGAGAGCGAGCCGAGGCCGGAGGTCGCCACCCAGCCGGTCCCTCCGCAGCAGCAGGTCCGCGGAGAGGCGCGCGCGCAGCGGGGCGGCGAGCGGCCCGCCCCCGGCAAGAAGATGCCGGCACCATGGGACGACGATTACTTCTTCGCGGCCCTCCCCTCGGCGCCGCCGCTCGAAGGAGAGGAGAACGACTCGGACCGCTACGGCGCCTCGGAGGTCGCGACGGGGCTGCCGAGCCGGCCGGAGCCCGCTGCGTCCGGAGAGGACGGGGGCCGCGCGGCGCCCCCGCGCCGCAAGCGGCGCCGGCGCTCGCGCCGCCGCAGGCCCGGGGGCGCGCCCCCGCCGGCGCCCCCCGCGGAGTGACTGTCCCGCCCCTCGCGGCGGAGCGCGGCGCTACTCGGCCCTG
>CALMJU010000072.1 GCA_937864465.1 uncultured Acidobacteriota bacterium | reverse complement strand
AGCTGATCACTCCGATCGCGATGGACAAGGGGCTCCGCTTCGCGATCCGCGAGGGCGGCCGCACGGTGGGCGCGGGCACGGTGACGGAGATCCTGGAATAGCGGGCGCGGGGTCTAAGGACCCCGGTTCCTCGGAGCCAGAATGCGCGAGAACGTGACGCTTCAGTGCGGCGAGTGCAAGCGCCGGAACTACGTGACGACGAAGAACCGGAAGACGACGACGGGGAAGCTCGAGCTCCGGAAGTACTGCCGGTTCTGCAGGAAGCACACGCCCCACAAGGAAACGAAGTAGGTCCGCGGTCGGACCTCGCGGGACGCCGGAAGGCAGGAACGGAGCGCGTCGTGGGCTGGTACCAGCGGTTGAAGACGTTCCTGGTGGAAGTCTGGGCGGAGCTGCAGAAGACCACCTGGCCGGGACGCAAGGAGGTCTACGGCACGACGGTCGTGGTGATCGTCGCGGTCGTCATCACGGCCGCGTTCCTGTACGTGGTGGACAAGGCGCTGGAGAGCGGGATGCAGTTCCTCTTCCGGACGCTCGGACGGTGAACGCAACGGGAGCGCCGATGCCGAAGCAGTGGTTCATCGTCCACACCTACTCGGGGTTCGAGGCCAAGGTCAAGCAGAGCCTGAGGCAGCGCGCCGACGCGCTCGGCATGGCCGACGTCATCGAGGAGATCCTGATCCCGACGGAGGAGGTGGTCGAGGTCCGCGACGGGAAGAAGATGCGATCGACGCGGAAATTCTTCCCGGGCTACGTCCTCGTGAAGATGGAGATGTCGGACGCGGCGTGGCACGTCGTGAAGAACACGCCCAAGGTGACGGGATTCGTCGGCACGGGCTCGAAGCCGGTCCCGCTCCGCGACGACGAGGTCGAGCGGATCGTGCACCAGGTCACGGTCGCGGCCGAGGAGCCGAAGCCGAAGCTCGAGTTCCGGACGGGCGAGACGGTCCGGATCGCGGACGGGCCCTTCGCCAACTTCACCGGGCAGGTGGAGGAGGTCAACGACGACCGGGCGACGCTCAAGGTGATGGTGACGATCTTCGGGCGGGCGACGCCCGTGGAGCTGGGTTTCCTGCAGGTGGAGAAGATCTGAGGGCGGCATGGCGAAGAAGGTGATCGGACAGATCAAGCTGCACATCCCCGCCGGCAAGGCGACGCCGGCGCCCCCGGTCGGGCCGGCGCTCGGCCAGCAGGGGGTGAACATCATGGACTTCTGCAAGTCCTTCAACGCCCGGACGGCGAAGGGCGAGGGGATCCTGACCCCCGTGGTGATCACGGTGTACCAGGACCACTCGTACACGTTCGTCACGAAGACTCCGCCCGCGTCCGTGCTCCTCGCGAGGGCGGCGGGGATCCCCAAGGGCTCCGGCACGCCGAACAAGGAGAAGGTGGGGAAGGTGACGAGGGCTCAGGTCGAGGAGATCGCGAAGACGAAGCTCCAGGACCTGAACTGCGACACGCTCGAGGCCGCCGTGCGGATCGTGGAGGGGAGCGCGCGGTCGATGGGCGTAGAGATCGTCGGTTGACGAGGAGGCACGATGCCGAGGCACGGTAGGAAGTACCTCGAGGGACGGGCGAAGATCGAGGACGGTCTCCTCGACGTCGCGGGAGCGGTCGGCGCGGTACGGGGGGCCGCCTTCGCGAAGTTCGACGAGACCCTGGAGCTCGCGATGCGCCTGGGCGTCGATCCGAAGCACGCGGACCAGATGGTGCGAGGCACCGTCGTGCTCCCCCACGGGACCGGGAAGTCGAAGCGGGTCATCGTGATCGCGGCCGGGGAGAAGCTCAAGGAGGCGGAGGCCGCGGGGGCGGACGTCGTCGGCGGGGCGGAGGTCGTGGCGAAGATCCAGGAGGGCTGGACCGACTTCGACGCCGTCATCGCGACGCCGGACGTGATGAAGGACGTCGGGAAACTCGGGAAGATCCTCGGCCCCAGGGGGCTGATGCCCAACCCGAAGACCGGGACGGTGACGTTCGAGGTGGCGAAGGCGGTCCGCGAGATCAAGGCCGGGAAGGTCGAGTTCCGCGTGGACAAGACCGCGATCGTGCACGTTCCCGTCGGCAAGCTGTCGTTCCCCGACGCGAGCCTCGTCGAGAACGCCGAGGCGGTGATCCAGGCCGTCGTGAAGGCCCGCCCGTCCGCGGCGAAGGGCCGCTACGTGAAGTCCATCTACCTCTCGTCGACGATGGGACCGTCCGTCAAGGTCGATCCGGTCGTCGCCGAGGCGGCCCAGGCGTGAGGTGACCGTGAATCGCACCGAGAAGAACGCCGCCGTCGAGGAGATGACCGGGCTCCTCCGGCAGTCTCCGAACGTGTTCCTCGCGGACTACCGCGGGTTGAGCGCACAGCAGTCGAACGACCTCCGGCGCCGGATCCGCGCGAGCGGGGGCCGGTTCCGCGTCGTGAAGAACCGGCTGGCCCGGCGGGCCGGCGCGGGGACGCCGGCCGAGGCGATCTCCGGCAGCTTCCGGGGGCCGTGCGGCCTGGCCACGCACGCGAGCGATCCCATCGCCCTCGCGAAGGTCCTGGCCGACTTCAGCAAGGAGAACCCGCAGCTCCGCCTCGTCGCGGGAGTGGTGGACGGGCGGGAGGTCCTGGACGGGGACGCGATCCGGGTGCTCGCGACCCTGCCCGGGCTGCCGGAGACCCGCGCGCGGCTCCTCGCGCTCATCCAGACCCCCGCGACGCTGCTCGTCCGGCTGCTCACGACCCCCGGAGCCCAGCTCGCCAGGGCGATCGACGCCCGCCGCGAGGACCAGGAGAAGGGCGCATCGGTGTCCTGACGTCGAGAGAGATCCCGGCGCGAAGGCGCCGGTCGTGGTAACGGAAGGCATTCTCAACCCAAGCGTCGGGGCAAGGCCCGGCGCGGACTCGTCGAGAGAGCAGGAGGATTTCCGAAATGGCCGATCTTCAGGCAATCGCCGACAACCTGAGCACGCTGACCGTCATGGAGGCGGCGCAGCTCGTCAAGATGCTCGAGGAGCGCTGGGGCGTCTCCGCCGCGGCCCCGGTCGCGGTGGCCGCCGTGGCCGGTGCCCCCGCCGCCGCCGTCGAGGAGAAGACCGAGTTCGAGGTCGTCCTCAAGGAGGTCGGCGAGAAGAAGATCAACGTGATCAAGGTCGTCCGCGAGGTGACGAGCCTGGGTCTCAAGGAGGCCAAGGACCTCGTGGACGGCGCGCCCAAGACCGTGAAGGAGGGCGTGACGAAGGACGAGGCCGAGGCCATCAAGAAGAAGTTCGAGGCCGAGGGGGCGAAGGTCGAGATCAAGTAGGGAGGCCCGCGTGACGTTTGCGAAGCCGGTCCCCGATCCCGGCGAGGGGCGGAGGACCGGAAGAGTGGGCGCCCGCAATGAGGGGGACGTGTGTCCCCGGCATTCGCGGCCCGGACGATCGGGCCGACCGCAGGGGGTGTGAACCGCGATGTCCGAGACCCTCCATCTCGTGCCCTCCGAACAGGCCAGTTTCTCGAAGAGCAGGACCGAGATCCCGATCCCGAATCTGATCGAGGTGCAGAAGCGCTCGTACGAGCGCTTCCTGCAGATGCGATCGGTCGCGTCCGACCGGGAGAACTCGGGACTGCAGGCGGTGTTCAAGTCGGTCTTCCCGATCCGGGACTTCCGGCAGACCTGCTCGCTCGAGTTCGTCGAGTACACGATCGGGAACTGGGAGTGCAAGTGCGGCGAGCTGCACGGGATCGAGCACCTGCGCGGCGAGTGCCGGTTCTGCGGCCAGAGGCTGATCGCGCCGGAGACGAGGGGAGAGGAGATCGTCTGCGACGCGTGCGGCAACCCGACCGCGGTCGCGGTCCGCGAGTGCGAGCACTGCGGGGACCCGGTCGGCCTGAAGTACAAGTACGACGTCGAGGAGTGCCAGGGCCGGGGCCAGACGTTCACCGTGCCGCTCAAGGTGACGATCCAGCTCGTCGTGTACGACAAGGATCCGGACACGGACGCCAGGAGCATCCGCGACATCAAGGAGCAGGAGGTCTATTTCGGCGAGATCCCGATGCTCACGGAGAACGGCACGTTCATCGTGAACGGGACGGAGCGGGTCATCGTCAGCCAGCTCCACAGGAGCCCTGGGGTCTTCTTCCAGGCGGACGCGGGGCGAACGGTGATCATGGCCAAGGTGATCCCGTACCGGGGCTCGTGGGTCGAGTTCGAGTACGACCAGAAGAACGTGCTGTACGTCCGGATCGACCGCAAGCGGAAGTTCCCCGCCTCGATCTTCCTCCGGGCGCTCGGCCTCGAGGACGACGCCTCGATCATCCGGGCCTTCTACAGGCCGGTCCAGGCGAGGATCGAGGACGGGAAGTTCCTCTTCCGCGTCGCGCCGTCCGCCGAGGGCTGGAAGGTCCGGGCGGCCGTGACGCACCCGAAGAGCGGAGAGGAGATCGTCAAGAAGGGCAGGCGAGTGCGGCCGGAGCAGATCGCCGAGCTCCAGAAGGCGGGCATCGCCTGGATCCCGGTCGACGCGGCGGAGATGGAGGGGGCGTGGGCCGCGACGGACGTCGTGGACGCCTCCACGGGCGAGGTCCTGGTCGAGGCCGGGCGCCCGGCAGGGCCGGAGACCTGGGAGGGGCTCGGGGCCCGCGGCATCGCGGAGTTCGAGGTCGTCTTCCCCGATCGCGAGGACGTCGGCGGCATCCTGCTCGAGACGCTGCAGAAGGACTCCGTGAAGGGGCAGAACGACGCGCTCCTCGAGATCTACCGGCGCCTCCGCCCCGGCGATCCGCCGACCCTCGAGTCGTCGCGGAACCTCTTCCACAGCATGTTCTTCGACCCGACGCGGTACGATTTCTCCCGCGTCGGACGGCTGAAGTTCAACACGAAGCTGTACGGAGTGTCCGAGGAGCAGTGGCCGGCTCCGGTGCGCGAGCGCTGGGAAAAGGGAGAGGACCGGACGCCTTCCAGGGAGGACTTCGTCGAGGTGCTTCGCTACATGCTGAAGCTGCGGCGGGGCCTCGGGGAGCTGGACGACATCGACCATCTCGGTAACCGGCGCGTGCGGAGCGTCGGAGAGCTCCTGGAGAACCAGTTCCGGATCGGCCTCGTGCGGATGGAGAGGGCGATCAAGGAGAAGATGTCGGTCTACCAGGAGATGACGACCGCGATGCCGAACGACCTGATCAACGCCAAGCCGGTGATGGCGGCGATCCAGGAGTTCTTCGGCTCGAGCCAGCTCTCGCAGTTCATGGACCAGACGAACCCGCTCTCCGAGGTGACCCACAAGCGGCGCCTCTCGGCCCTGGGCCCCGGCGGGCTGTCCCGCGAGCGCGCGGGGTTCGAGGTCCGGGACGTGCACCCGACGCACTACGGGCGCATCTGCCCGATCGAGACCCCCGAGGGGCCGAACATCGGCCTGATCTCCTCCCTCTCGTGCTACGCCAGGATCAACGACTACGGGTTCATCGAGTCGCCGTACCGCCGGGTGGAGAAGGGCCGGATCGTGGACCACGTCCGGATCGTGCGGACCGGCGACGGGCCGTACAAGCTGCACGAGGTCGTGCGGGCGGACGAGTTCGAGCGGGAGCGGGCGCGCGTGGCGAAGGCGGGGAAGACCCCGCCGGAGGCGGAGGCGCACTCGTTCTACCTCGCCGCGTGGGAGGAGGACCGGGCGGTCGTGGCCCAGGCGAACGCCCGGCTCACCGAGGACGGCTCGTTCGTCCAGGACCGGCTGAACGCCCGAGTCGCCGGGGAGTTTAAGCTCGTCTCGCGCGACGAGGTGACGCACATCGACGTTTCGCCGAAGCAGCTCGTCTCCGTCGCCGCGTCGCTGATCCCCTTCCTGGAGAACGACGACGCGAACCGCGCCCTGATGGGATCGAACATGCAGCGGCAGGCGGTGCCGCTCCTGCGGCCCAGGGCCCCGTTCGTCGGAACGGGCATGGAGTCGATCACGGCGCGGGACTCGGGGGCGGTGGTCGTCTGCCGCCGGGCCGGTGTCGTGGACCAGGTGGACGCCCGGCGGATCATCGTGCGCGTGGGCGCGGAGGGGCGCGAGGATTTCGGGGCCGACATCTACACTCTCGTGAAGTTCCGCCGCTCGAACCAGAACACCTGCATCAACCAGCGTCCGATCGTGCGGAAGGGACAGCGGGTCGAGAGGGGCCAGGTCCTGGCGGACGGGCCCTGCACCGACCTCGGGGACCTCGCGCTCGGCCGCAACGTGCTCGTGGCCTTCATGTCGTGGAGGGGTTTCAACTTCGAGGACGCGATCGTGGTCTCGGAGAGGCTCGTCCGGGAGGACGCCTTCACCTCGATCCACATCGAGGAGTTCGACATCGAAGCCAGAGACACGAAGCTCGGCCCGGAGGAGATCACCCGCGACATCCCGAACGTGGCCGAGGAGTTCCTGAAGGATCTCGACGAGTCCGGCGTCATCCGGATCGGCGCCACGGTGAAGCCGGGCGACATCCTCGTGGGGAAGGTCACGCCGAAGGGGGAGACGCAGCTGACGCCGGAGGAGAAGCTCCTCCGCGCGATCTTCGGTGAGAAGTCGGGGGACGTGCGGGACGCGTCGCTGACGACCCCCCCCGGGATCGAGGGGACGGTCGTCGACGTCAAGATCTTCTGCCGCAAGGGGGTCGACAAGGACCAGCGGGCGCTCGAGATCGAGAAGGCGGACATCGAGCGGATGCAGAAGGACCTCGAGGACCAGAAGCGGATCCTGCTCGAGGAGGACCGCAGGCGGCTGATCGAGCTGCTCGAGTCGGAGCGCCTCACGTCGCCGCTGAAGTCGCGCCGGACCCGGCAGGTGCTCCTCGAGGAGGGAACCGTCCTGACGCGGGAGATCATGGCCGAGATCGACACCGAGGACCTCCGCCGGTGCGAGATCCGGCCGAGCCGGTCGGAGAAGCTCCAGGAGATCCGCAGGATCGAGGACCGGACGAAGAAGCGGATCGAGATCCTGAAGAAGCTCAACGAGGAGAAGGTCGCCCAGCTGCAGAAGGGCGACGAGCTCGTGCCGGGCGTCATCAAGATGGTGAAGGTCTACGTCGCCATGAAGCGCAAGCTGTCGGTGGGCGACAAGATGGCCGGGCGGCACGGGAACAAGGGGGTCATCGCCAGGGTCCTCCCCGAGGAGGACATGCCGTGGATTCCGGGAGGGCGCGCGGTCGACGTCGTGCTGAACCCGCTGGGCGTCCCTTCGCGCATGAACGTCGGGCAGATCCTCGAGACGCACCTGGGGTGGGCCGCCGCGGAGCACGGCGTCCGGATCGGGAAGGCGCTGGCCGCGGCGCGCGAGGAGGCGGCGCGCGAGATCCGGAGCTACCTCGCGGACGCGCTTCCCCGGTGCGAGGTCCGGGACGAGGTCGAGACCGCGGATGACGACCGCGTGCTGGAGATCGCGCGGGCGTGGGGCGAGGGGGCCCGGTTCGCCTCGCCGGTGTTCGACGGCGCCTCGGAGACCGACATCAAGCGGCAGCTCGCGGCGGCGAGCCTCCCGGGGTCGGGGAAGATCCGGCTGCGGGACGGGCGGACGGGGGAGTTCTTCGAGCAGCCCGTCACCGTGGGCTACATCTACCTGATGAAGCTCTCCCACCTCGTCGACGACAAGATCCACGCGCGCTCGATCGGTCCGTACTCCCTCATCACGCAGCAGCCGCTCGGCGGCAAGGCGCAGTTCGGAGGGCAGAGGTTCGGGGAAATGGAGGTGTGGGCGCTCGAGGCCTACGGCGCGGCGCACATCCTCCAGGAGCTGCTGACGGTCAAGTCGGACGACGTCTACGGACGGACGAAAATCTACGAGTCCCTCGTGAAGGGGGAGCCGACGGTGGAGCCCGGGCTGCCCGAGTCCTTCAACGTCCTGGTGCGCGAGCTGCAGAGTCTGTGCCTCGATGTCGAGCTCCTGAGCGACCGTCCGGACGCCAGGGGCCCCTCGACGATCTGAGGCGGGAGGAGACGTGAACAGGCCTTCGTTCCTCTTCGACAAGGCGAGGACGATCAACGATTTCAACGCGATCCGGATCAGCCTCGCGAGCCCCGAGAAGATCCGGTCGTGGTCCTACGGCGAGGTCACGAAGCCGGAGACCATCAACTACCGGACGTTCAAGCCGGAGCGGGACGGGCTGTTCTGCGCCAAGATCTTCGGCCCGGTCACGGACTGGGAGTGCCTCTGCGGGAAGTTCAAGCGGATGAAGCACCGCGGGGTCGTGTGCGACAAGTGCGGGGTCGAGGTCACGCAGAGCAAGGTCCGCCGGGAGAGGATGGGGCACATCGAGCTCGCGAGCCCCGTCAGCCACGTCTGGTTCTTCAAGGGGCTGCCGAGCCGGATCGGCCACCTGCTGGACATGTCCCTCCGGGAGCTCGAGCGCGTCCTCTACTTCGAGGCCTACGTCGTGGTGGAACCCGGGGACGTTCCCGGCCTCCAGGAGCGGGATACCCTGCCCGAGGAGCGGTACCGGGAGCTTCAGGAGCAGTACCCCGGGCAGTTCCAGGCGGGGATGGGTGCCGAGGTGATCAAGGAGCTGCTCGCGCGCGTCGACGTGGACGCCCTCGGGAGCGAGCTCCGCGAGAAGATGCGCGCCGAGACGTCGCAGCAGAAGCGGCTCAAGTACGCCAAGCGCCTGAAGGTCGTGGACGCCTTCCGGAAGTCGGGGAATCGTCCGGAATGGATGATCCTCGACGTCATCCCCGTCATCCCGCCGGAGCTCCGTCCGCTCGTTCCGCTGGACGGAGGCCGGTTCGCCACGTCCGATCTCAACGATCTCTACCGGCGCGTCATCAACCGGAACAACCGCCTCAAGAAGCTGCTGGATCTCAAGGCTCCCGACGTCATCGTGCGCAACGAGAAGCGGATGCTCCAGGAGGCGGTGGACGCGCTGTTCGACAACGGGCGCAGGGGGCGCGTCCTGCGCGGGAGCAACAACCGCCCGCTGAAGTCCCTGTCGGACACCCTCAAGGGGAAGCAGGGGCGCTTCCGGCAGAACCTGCTGGGCAAGCGCGTGGACTACTCGGGGCGCTCGGTCATCGTCGTCGGGCCCGAGCTCAAGCTCCACCAGTGCGGTCTCCCGAAGAAGATGGCGCTCGAGCTGTTCAAGCCCTTCATCTACAACAAGCTCGAGCAGGAGAACCTCGTCTCGACGATCAAGGCGGCGAAGGAGATGGTCGAGCTCGAGTGGCCGGAGGTGTGGGACTACCTCGAGGAGGTGATCCAGGAGCACCCGGTGCTGCTCAACCGCGCCCCCACCCTCCACCGTCTCGGCATCCAGGCGTTCGAGCCGGTGCTCGTCGAGGGGAAGGCGATCAAGATCCACCCGCTGGTCTGCACGGCGTTCAACGCGGACTTCGACGGGGACCAGATGGCGGTGCACATCCCGCTGTCGGCGCGCGCGCAGATCGAGGCGCAGGTCCTGCTGCTCTCCACGCAGAACATCCTGAGCCCGGCCAACGGCCTCCCGATCGTGAACCCGAGCCAGGACATCGTCCTCGGGATCTACTACCTCACCCAGGAGCGGCCGGGGGCGAAGGGCGACGGCCGCGTGTTCGGCTCGCCGGAGGAGGTCGTCCTCGCGCACCAGATCGGAGAGGTGGAGACGCAGACCCGGGTCTTCCTCCGCTACTCCGGGCCGCTCGTGGACCTGACGACGCTCCCCGAGAAGGAGCGCGAGAACATCGTCCGGGCCCCCGTTCTGGAGGTGGAGTCGTATCGCCTCCCCACGACCGTGGGGAGGGTGATCTTCAACGAGCACCTCCCGGAGGGGCTCCCGTACCTGAACGGGCTCCTGAAGAAGAAGGGGCAGCAGTCGCTCGTGCAGTACTGCTACCTCCGCCACGGGTCGCAGAAGACCGTGGATCTCGTCGACGCACTCAAGAACCTCGGCTTCCTCTACGCCACGCGCGCCGGGGTCTCGATCGGGATCGACGACATGGTGGTGCCTCCCGAGAAGGCCGACGTGGTCGACAAGGCGCGGCGGGAGCAGATCGAGGTCGAGCAACAGCACCTCGACGGCCGCATCTCGTACGGGGAGCGGAAGAACAAGATCATCAGCATCTGGGACAAGGCGACGAAGCAGGTCTCGGAGGCGATGTTCCGCGAGATGACGCGCGTGGAGCGCGAGCAGAACGAGTTCAACCCGATCCTGATGATGGCCGACTCCGGCGCCCGCGGCAGCAAGCAGCAGATGGCGCAGCTCGCCGGGATGCGGGGTCCGATGGCCAAGCCCTCGGGCGAGATCATCGAGACGCCGATCACCGCGAACTTCCGGGAGGGCCTGAACGTCCTCCAGTACTTCATCTCCACGCACGGCGCCCGGAAGGGGCTCGCGGACACCGCCCTCAAGACCGCGAACTCCGGCTATCTGACCCGCAGGCTCGTGGACGTGGCGCAGGACGTCATCATCACCCAAGAGGACTGCGGGACGATCGAGGGGATCGAGGTGTCGCGCATCGAGGAGGGCGGCGACATCATCGAGGAGCTCCGGGACCGCATCGTCGGCCGGGTCGCACTCGAGGACGTGAAGGACCCGCTCACGGGGCAGGTCCTCGTGGCGCGCAACCAGCGGATCGACGAGGACCTCGCGACGGCGGTGCAGGACGCCGGCGTCGAGACGGTGCGGATCCGCTCGGTCCTCACCTGCGAGTGCCGACGCGGCGTCTGCATCCGGTGCTACGGGCGGAACCTCGCGAACAGCCGGCTCGTCGAGCTGGGGGAGGCGGTCGGAGTGATCGCCGCACAGTCGATCGGCGAGCCCGGAACGCAGCTGACGATGCGGACCTTCCACATCGGGGGGACCGCGCGCATCGAAGAGCAGAGCAGCATCGAGTGCAACGGGGCGGGCACGGTCCGGTACCAGAACATCAACTGGGTCGAGAACCGCAACGGGAAGCCGGTGGCGATCAACCGGAACGGCGCGATCGTGATCCAGGACCGGGAGGGGCGGGAGCGAGAGCGGTACACGGTGGTGTACGGCGCGGTGCTCGAGGTGCGGGACGGCGAGGCCGTCGAGCCGGATCGGAAGCTGGCCGAGTGGGACCCGTACACCTACGCCATCCTCACGGACGTCCCGGGCGCGGTGAGGTTCCACGACATCGAGACCGGCGTGACCATGCAGGAGGAGGTGGACGAGCTCACCGGCTTCTCGCGCCAGATCATCGTCCAGAGCCAGGACGAGAAGAAGCACCCGCAGCTCCTGATCGTGGACGCTTCGGGGACGGTCACGCGGAAGATCCTCATGCCGGTCAACGCCATCCTGATGGTCCAGGACGGCGAGCCGGTGATGCCGGGGGACATCCTGTCGAAGATCCCCCGCGCCACCACCAAGACGAAGGACATCACCGGCGGTCTCCCGCGCGTCGTGGACCTCTTCGAGGCGAGGAGGCCGAAGGACCCGGCCGTGATGGCGGAGGTGGACGGGACCGTCCACTACGGCGAGATCGTCAAGGGCTCGCGGAAGGTGATCGTGCGCACCGAGGACGGAGAGGAGCGGGAGTACTCGATCCCGCGCGGCCTGCACGTCAACGTGCAGGAGGGAGAGCACGTGCGCGCGGGCGACGCCTTCACCGACGGCCCGAAGGACCCGCACAAGATCCTGGAGATCCTCGGGGAGAGGGAGCTCCAGAAGTACCTGCTCGACGGGATCCAGGAGGTCTACCGTCTCCAGGGCGTGAACATCAACGACAAGCACATCGAGGTGATCATCCGGCAGATGATGCGGTGGATCAAGGTGGAGGAGGTGGGCGACACGGAGTTCATCGTGGACGAGCAGGTCGACCGGTTCCGATTCGTCGAGGAGAACGAGCGCGTCCTGGCGGCAGGAGGCGCGCCGGCGAGGGGGCGCCCCCTTTTGCTGGGGATCACGAAGGCGTCCCTGTCGACCGACTCCTTCATCTCGGCGGCGAGCTTCCAGGAGACGACGAGGGTGCTGACGGAGGCCTCGATCTCGGGGAAGGTGGACTACCTGCGCGGCCTGAAGGAGAACGTGATCATGGGGCGGCTCATCCCCGCCGGGACCGGCATGGACACGTATCGCGCGCTGCAGATCCAGCCGGACGGCCCGCCGCCGCCGGAAGATCTCGAGGAGATCGTTCCCGAGGAAGGTCTCGAGCCGGAGCTCGACCTGGATACCGACCGCTTCGCGGAGATGCTCCGCGCGGCGGCGGCGGCGGCAGGCTCGGAGTCGGGGAAGCAGCCCGCCTGATCCTCGGGGTCGGGCGGGTCGGGCCGGGACGAGCCGGCCGGGGACGGGGCCCTTGACCGCCGGTCGGCGCTTCTGCTAGACTCTGCGAGTTTTGCGCGCAGTGTGTCCCCGCGAGCGGCAGGCGCCGCGGGGGAGGAGATCGAGGAACGTGCCGACGATCAGCCAGCTGGTTCGAGCGGGGCGGGAGGCCCTGAAGAGCCGGACGAAGAGCCCCGCGCTGGGGGCCTGCCCGCAGAAGCGGGGGGTCTGCACGCGGGTGTACACCTCGACGCCCAAGAAGCCGAACTCCGCCCTCCGCAAGGTGGCCCGGGTGCGGCTGACGAACGGGATCGAGGTGACGACCTACATCCCGGGGGTGGGGCACAACCTGCAGGAGCACTCCATCGTCATGATCCGGGGGGGGCGAGTGAAGGACCTTCCCGGAGTCCGCTACCACGTGATCCGGGGCACGCTCGACGCGATGGGCGTCGAGGGGCGGCGGAAGAGCCGCTCGAAGTACGGCGCGAAGCGGCCGAAGTCCTAGGGGGCGCGCATGCCGAGACGAGGTTTGGTCCCGAAGCGCGAGGTCCTTCCGGACCCGGTCTACCAGTCGCCGCTCGTGACCAGGTTCATCAGTTGCCTGATGCACGACGGAAAGAAGTCGACCGCCGAGCGGATCTTCTACGGCGCGATGCAGATCGTGCAGGAGCGGACGAAGGAGGATCCGGTCAAGATCTTCCGGAAGGCGCTGGACAACGTGAAGCCGGTCCTCGAGGTGAAGTCGCGAAGGGTGGGCGGCTCGAACTACCAGGTCCCGGTGGAGGTCCGGCCGGAGCGCCGCACCGCGCTGGCGATCCGGTGGCTGATCGGTTACTCCCGCGAGCGGAGCGAGAAGTCGATGCGCGAGAAGCTCGCCAACGAGGTGCTCGACGCCTCCGCGCTCCGCGGCGGCGCGTTCAAGAAGAAGGAAGACACCCACAAGATGGCGGAGGCGAACAAGGCGTTCGCCCACTATCGGTGGTGACCGGCGGGGAGGAGCGAAGGGCGGCGGCGTCGCCGCCGCAAGGGTTCTCAGCGGTTTCGTGAGGAAGCGACCCGCCGCAAGCGGGGGCGCAAGGTTCTTTGACATGGCGCGGCAGACACCCCTCGAGAGGATCCGGAATATCGGCATCATGGCGCACATCGACGCCGGGAAGACGACGACCACCGAGCGGATCCTCTTCTACACGGGGATCACGTACAAGCTCGGCGAGGTCCACGAGGGGACCGCGACCATGGACTGGATGGCCCAGGAGCAGGAGCGGGGGATCACGATCACCTCCGCCGCCACCACATGCTTCTGGCGGGATCACAGGATCAACATCATCGACACGCCCGGACACGTGGACTTCACCGCGGAGGTGGAGCGCTCGCTCCGAGTCCTCGACGGGGCGGTCGCGGTGTTCTGCGCCGTGGGCGGGGTGGAGCCGCAGTCCGAGGCGGTGTGGCGCCGGGCGGACAAGTACCGGGTCCCGCGCATCGCGTTCGTCAACAAGATGGACCGCTCGGGGGCGGATTTCGACCGGGTCTGCCGGATGATGGAGGATCGGCTGAAGACGAGGCCGGTCCCGGTGCAGATCCCGTGGGGGGCCGAGGAGGGATTCCGGGGGGTGGTCGACGTCCTCGAGATGAAGGCGCTCGAATGGGTCGACGACTCCCCGCGCTCGGCCTTCCGCGAGACGGAAGTCCCCGCAGATCTCCTCCCGGCCGCGAGCGCGGCGCGGGAGAAGGCGGTCGAGGCGGCGTGCGAGGTGGACGACGGCCTTCTCCGGAGATACCTGGAGGGGGAGGCGCTCGGCGCCGAGGAGATCCGGGCGGCGCTGCGCAGGGGAACCTGCGCGATGCGGTTCACGCCGGTGACCTGCGGCGCGGCGTTCCGGAACCGCGGCGTGCAGCCGCTGCTGAACGCCGTCGTGGACCTGCTCCCGTCGCCGCTCGACGTGCCGCCGATCGAGGGGACGAACCCCGAGACGGGCGAAACGGTCCGGCGCCGCCCCGGGGACGACGAGCCGTTCTCGGCCCTCGTGTTCAAGATCATGAGCGACCCGTACGTGGGTCAGCTCTCCTTCGTTCGCGTCTACTCGGGCTCCCTCGCGACGGGCGCCTCGGTCTGGAACCCGGCAAAGCGGACCGAGGACCGCATCGGACGCCTCCTCAAGATGCACGCCAACAAGCGCGAGGAGATCAAGGAGGTCTGGGCGGGCGACATCGCGGCGATCGTCGGCCTGCGGAGCGCGGGCACCGGGGACACGATCTGCGACGGGCGCGCGCCGGTTCTCCTGGAGGCGATGGAGTTCCCGGAGCCGGTGATCCGGCTGGCGATCGAGCCGAGGACGAAGGCGGACCAGGAGAAGCTGGGCTCCGGCCTCCGCAGGCTCCTGCAGGAGGACCCGACGTTCCGGGTGAACACCGATCCCGACACGGGGCAGACGCTGATCGGCGGGATGGGGGAGCTGCACCTCGAGATCCTCGTGGACCGGCTTCAGCGGGAGTACGGGGTGTCGGCGAACGTCGGGAAGCCCCAGGTCGCGTACCGGGAGACGCTCGGCGGATCCTCGGAGGCGGAGGGGCGCTACATCCGGCAGACGGGAGGCCGCGGGCAGTACGGCCACGTGAAGATCCGCGTCCAGCCTCTCGGCCGGGACGGGGGGTTCGAGTTCGTCAACGCGATCGTCGGGGGCGCGATCCCGAAGGAGTTCGTCCCGGCGGTGGAGTCGGGCGTCCGGGAGGCGATGGAGGCGGGAACGCTCGCGGGCTACGCGATGGCGGACGTCAAAGTCGAGCTCTTCGACGGGTCGTTCCACGAGGTGGACTCGTCCGAGATGGCGTTCAAGATCGCCGGCTCGATGGCGTTCAAGGAAGCCTGCCGCAGGGCGGGGGTCCTTCTCCTCGAGCCTGTGATGCGGGTGGAGACGGTCGTCCCCGACAACCACATGGGAGAGGTGATCGGCGACTTGAACTCCCGGAGGGGCCGCATCCAGAGCATGGAGTCGAGGCCGGGCCTCCAGGCGATCCAGGCGGCGGTGCCGCTCGCCGAGATCTTCGGCTACGCGACGGATCTCCGCTCCATGACCCAGGGGCGGGGCGACTACACGATGCATTTCTCGCACTACGAAGAGGTTCCCAAGGCGGTCCTTGAGGAGGTCGTGGCCCGGGTGTCCGGGACGGTGAGGCGCTAGGCGTCCGGTCGTGGAGGGCAAGGAGCGATGGCCAAGGAGAAGTTCGAGCGTACGAAGCCGCACGTGAACGTGGGGACGATCGGTCACG
>CALMJU010000071.1 GCA_937864465.1 uncultured Acidobacteriota bacterium | reverse complement strand
CGTCCTCGGCAACCTCCGGCAGCGCCGGCTGCGCCGCCGCGACCGCGTCCGCCGCGGGCGCGACGGACGCCGGACGCGAGGGGGCCCCGGATCGCTCTCGCCGCTTCTTGCGGGAACGGCTCGCGTCGAACGGCACGACCTGGGGGCTCTCGGGTTCCGGCTTCTCGTCGAGGATCTCCGCGAACTTTTCCTCGACGAGAGACTCGATGGCCTCCTCCTCGGCTTCGGGCGAGACCGTGGTCCGCAAGGGCGCGGCGCTCGCCGCCCTCTCCTCGGTCGGCTCCTGCGTCTCCTCCGCGCCGATCCACATCGCCTCGGGCGGCTCGGCCGCTTCGACCGCGGCCTCCGGGAGATCCTCTGCGCCGGCTCGATCCTCGACGCCCGGCTCCGCGGCCTCCCGCGTCCCGGTTTCCTCTTCCTCCGTCAGGGGCTCCAGCAGGTCCTCGGCGGGCGGCATGGCCGGATCGAGAGGGGCGGCCTCGGCAGCGCAGGGCTCCTCGGTCACTTCCCGAGGCTCGGCGGCCTTCTCCTGGCGGATCGCCTGGCCGGCCACGGCATCTCCCGGGAGGAGAGCGTCCAGGCGGGCGATGATCTCCTCCTCGGTCAGGTCGGCGACGATCGACGCCGCATAGGAATGGGACGGTTCGGTCGCAGACATCTCGTCGACGACCTTCGCGATGTCGGACAGCGCCTCCGACGCCTGGAGCGGCTCGGGGCTCTCGGCCTCGGCCGGAGCCGCCGTCTTCCCGCCGTTCAGGAATCGCGTGCAGAGCGAGATCAGCAGGTCGGACGCGAACGGTTTCTCGAGGTACTCGTCGCAGCCGTGGATGTGGAGCGCCTGCGAGCGATACTTGTGGCCTCGATAGACGCCGGTCGTGATCACGATCGGCGTCCGCTTCCCCTCGGGCGTCCTCTTGATCTCTTGACAGACCTCGAACCCGTGCTTCTTGGGAAGCATGGCCTCGATGAGCACGAGGTCCGGATGCATCCGGTTGAACGCCTCGATCCCCGCGAGGCCGTCGGTCGCGACCTCGACCTCGAACCCGGCCGCCTCGAGCGGCAACTTGGTCTGGGCGATGCTGCGAGGCTCGTAGTCGAGAAGGAGTATTCTATAATTCGACATCGGACGACCCTTGGCAGCCGGCGCGAACGCGAGCCGATCCCGAGCTCGAAGCCGGCGGCGCGGTGTCGCAGGTTGGCCCCCGCGTGGATGGCCCCCCGGCGGCATCCCGGCTAGAACATAGGTCGCGGATACCGGCCTTTCAACCGGATGAAACGGAGCGAATTGGCCTTCGGCGGCGCCGATCGGAACCGCGCGTGGAGGGAAGCGCTCGAGAGCGCGGCCGGGCTCCCGGCGGCGCCCGGCCCCGTTCGCGCGCTCTTCCAGGAGGAGCGGGAGGACCTTCGGGTGGTGGCCGGCCTCGACGGCGTCTTCGATGTGGTCCACACGCGCCTCGCGGGGCTGTCGGCAGTCGGGACGGACCCTTCGCGCGAGAGCTTCGTCTCCGATCCGGTGCCGGACGATGCCGCAGCCGTCGTCCTCGGGCTCCAGCTCCCGCAGCGTGGTCGGGGCGAGGCCCGAGAGCCCGGGCCTGCTCCCGCCCTCGATCCGTCCGGGGCGCGGGAGGCGGTCGAAGTCCTTCTCGCGCAGGCTCGCCGGGCATGGGGGGGAGGCCCGCTGCGCGCCGGTGCCCGTTGGGTATCGTTTCTTCAATCTGTACGGGTCGTCGGGGCGGGAATCCCGCTGTGCGAGGACGAACGGAGGGGAGCGCGCATCCGGCTCGAGATCCGAGGACCCATGGGGCAGAGCGCCGTCGTCGAGAAGGCTCTGCGGCCGGGAGAGGCCGTCGACGCCGAGAGGATGTGCAGCGCGGCGGTGGGCCGGGCGAGAGAGAGAGAAGGCGCGGTGCGGGCTTCGCCGGGAGAGGTTGTGGCGGTCTTCGCTTCCGGCGCGGGCGGCGTCCTCCTGCACGAGCTGATCGGCCACGCGCTGGAGGCCGACACGGTCGAGAGCGGGGAGTCCCTGCTGGCGCCGGCCGGGAGAAGGGTCGGCCCCCCGGGTCTCACCGTCCTCGACGACCCCGCTCTCGGGCGCGCGCCCTGGCGATGGGACGACGAGGGGGTCGAAGCCCGGCGGGTGTGTCTCGTGGAGGAGGGTCGCGTGGCGGGGCTCGTCCACGATCGCGGGACGGCGGGTCGCGCCGGCGTGGAACCGAACGGCCACGGGAGACGATCCTCGTTTCAGCAGCGCGTGCGACCCCGGATCGGATGCACCTTCCTCGCGCCGGGTCGACTGGACCCGGCGGAGGTGCTCGAAGGGCTCTCGCGCGGGATCCACGTTCGAAGGATCGAGACGGCTAGCGTGGACACCGGTCGAGGGCTCGCGACGTTCCGCGTGACCGATGGCGACAGCATCGTCAATGGCCGGGTCGAGACACCGCTGCTCCCGTTCCTGATCGAGGTGCCCACGCTCGCGGCGCTGTCCATGCTCGATCGCGTGGCCGCGGATCTCGCGTTCGACACGTGCGTCGGCTCGTGCTTGCGCGATGGTCAGCCCCTGGCCACGAGCGTCGGCGCGCCGACATTCCGCACAGGGCTAGTCAGGGTCGTACCTTGAAATTTTCTCAATCTTGCCTGCTACGCGCGATCGACCACGGACCACGTGGCGAAGGTGAGCTCATGGCTCGCTCATGGGCCATGTGCAGGCTCCCCGCGAGGATCGCGGAGTGATCCCGCAGCCGGAGCCCGAACGCACCGCGTCGCTCCTCTCCCTCGCGGAGCAGGTCGCCCCGGAGGCGCGGATCGAGCTCTATCACCGCTGGACGACCCGAACGCGCATCGCCAGGGAAGCCTGGTCCGCCGGACCGTTGCGGTTCGCCGGGTGCGAGGAAGGGATCGCCGTCCGTCTCGCCGACCCGGTCGGCCGCTGGACGTTCGGAGCGTCGTCGGGCGCCGGAGCTCCCTCGCTCCTGTGGGCGATCGAGGCTGCGCGGAGCTCGGAGCCCGTCGGCGGGGAGGAGGAAGGCCCGCGGGCGTGGGGCGCCGGGGACGGCTCCTTCCAGCTGGACCTGGACGAGGGCCCGCTCCTCGAGGAAGCAGCGATGGAGGAATGGCTCGACCTCGCCCTCGACGCGTTGGTCCGGGCTCGAGGTGGGGTGGAGAGAGGTCCGGTGTCCGGCTGGATCGAGGCCGGCCGGACCGTCGAGGTCCTGGTCGGACAGGGTGGCATCGCCACCATGCGCTCCCGGAACCGGGTCTGGGCGATGGGGAGCGCGGGCCGAGAACGGCCTCTCGGCGCGCTCGCGGTTGCCGCCAGGCGGATATCTTCTCTATCCGTGGACGCATGGGCGGAGCAATGGACCGCTTCGACGGCCTCCGCCGGTCGGGGGGAGTGGACCCGCGGCCCGGTTGTGCTGGAGGGGCGGGCGGCAGGCGAGCTGGTCCGCCACCTGGCGGCAGCGGTGCATGGGCGGGGAGCGGCGCCGGGGGCACCGGTCGGCTCCGGCTGGCGAGTCGTCGACGATCCCCTCGATCCGGACGGCGTCTCCGGGGGGCGCTTCGATGACGCGGGGTTCCCCGCCGGGCGGCGCGCTCTTTCCGACGGGCACCGGGCCGTCGGGGCGCTGGAGGGGCGGGGACACTCGTGGCGGCCGTCGTTCCGGGACCCGCCGGAAGCCCTGTTCACGACCCTGCTCGTCCTCGGAGGTTCGGAGGAAGCCCCGCCGAGGACGCCCCGGGTCCACGATCTGCGGATTCACCGCCTGGCTTCGGACCGCTGGGTGGCGGAGGCGCCGGGGCCGACGTACGTCGAGGCCAGGCCTCTCGACCTGGTCCAGCGCTGTGTCTCATCGTTCGGGCCGGTGCGGCGGGTGCTGCCCGGGGTGGTCAGCCCCGCGCTCCTCGTGGACTGGTGAGACCGGGCAGGGGGGTCGGGGGGCTTCCGGGCTCCTCGAGCAGGCCGGCCCTCTCCAGGGCGTCCGCCACGGCGCGGGTCTCCGGGGCCGCTGGGAGGCTTTCGCGGAGCCTGGCGAGCGTCCGAGGAACGCCGGCCAGGTACCCGCGCCGTCCGAGGACGGCCGCCTGATAGCCGAAGGTTCCGAGGACCTTGATCATCCGCTCGGCCGCCACGACCCGGAACCGCGCGGCGAACTCCTCTGCCGGCGGGGGGACGGCAAGCGAGCGCCGGTACCTCTCGAGCATCCGTCCGGCGAGCCCGTCGTCCATGTCCACGTAGGCGTCCCGGAGGAGGGACGCGACGTCGTACGAGTCCGGGCCCCACCTGGCGTCCTGGATGTCGACCATTGCCAGGGACCCGTCCGGAAGGACCATCAGGTTCCTGCTGTGGAAGTCCCTGTGGCAGAGCACCCGGGAAGGACCGGCCGAGGCGGCCTCCGCGAGGGCGTGAAGGGCCTCTCGAAGCCCCGCGGGGGATTGGCGGACTCCCCGGAGCGACCCCGCGAAGTGCTCGAGGAAGAAATCCATCTCGAAGCGGAATCGCTCGGCGTCCAGCGCGGGCCCCGCCGCCCTCTCCGAGCGTGCGAGCGCGGTCGATCCCCGGACGGCGACGGCGGTCGCGAGATCGATCGCCGCAGTGTAGAGGATCTCGATCCTCGCCGGGTCCCGAACCGCGGCCGCGTCGCAAAGCGCCGATTCGAGCGTGCGGTCGCCGAGATCGGCCAGGACCAGGCAACCCGTCTCCGGCGCCTCGTGCTCGATCGCGGCGACCGGCAGTCCGGCCTCGCGGAAGACCCTGGCGAGAACGACGTCGTCGGTCTCTCCCTCGAACGGCGCTCCGTAGTCCATCAGGACCCGGCTCCCGCCGTCCGCGAGCGAGATCCGGTAGAACCGCCGGGTCGACGCGTCCCCGGCGAGCGCCCGCAGCGAAGCGCCCGGGAAAAGGGATTCGACGAGGGCGAGGACCTCCCGGCGGGCCGGCTCTCTCAAGGCGCGCCCGCCTCGAACGAGCGGATCAGAAGGCCTTGGGAGCGGATCGTCCCCGGGGGAAGCTCCGCGCGCGGGTCCGGGTCCGCGCACACCATCGCGCCGTCGGCCTCGAAGGACGCCGGGATCTCCGTGGCCGGGCCGACGATGCACCGCCGGAAGCGGCATCCCGGCCCGAGCCAGGTTTCGGGGAGCACCACCGTGTCCTCGAGCCGGCACCCCTCTGCGATCATGCACGCGAAGCCGATGGCAGCCCTCCCGTGGAACTCGACCCCCGCGTGCAGGTCGGCGCCCGGACCCACCGCGACCGAGGCGGAGCCGAACGTCCGGACGGGATCGGTCTCGAGGATCGGGCGCCGCACGTCGGCGGGAAGGCCGAGCAACCGGAGCGACCCATCGAGGTACTCGCGGGGGGTGCCGAATTCCCACCAGAAGCCGTCGTGAGCCACCGCGTGGAGACGGCCTTCCTCCGCGAGCCTCCGGTACACGTGCCGCACGATGTCGGAGGGGCCGCGGGGAGGAATGAGGTCCAGGACCTCCTCCTCGATGAGGTGGCAGCCCGTGAACAGATGTCGGCCGGCGACGCGCCCCGGGTCGACGGGCGGCTCTCCGCCGATCGACAGAACCCGCCCGTCCCGATCGACCGCCAGCTCGCTGTAGCCCGGCCGCGCGGGGGCGACGACGAGAGTGGCCGCCGCGCCGGAGCTGCGATGCGCGGCGACGGCGGCGGAGAGGTCGATGTCCGCCAGGAAATCCGAGTTGCGGACGAGGATCGTCCCCGAGCCCGTCAGGAACCTGGAGGCGTGCCGGATCCCGCCGCCCGTGCCGAGGATGCTCTTCTCGGGAGACAGGTGGATCTTGGCCGGGCCCGGGCGTCCCTCGGCCAGGAGCTCGGCCAGCCGGTCGCCCTTGTGGTGGAGATTGACGGTGACGTCCAGGATTCCGGCCCGCGCCAGCCCTCGCAGCACCTCGAGGATGATGGGACGCCCGAGCACCGGGATCGCGGGCTTCGGCAGGACGAGGGAGAGCGGGACCATGCGCTCCCCGAGCCCCGCAGCCAGGACCATCGCCTTCATCGGATTCGCCAGCCCCCTTACGGGAAAACCAGATCGCCCGGCTCGATTCGCCCGGCCGCCGCCGCTTCCTCGTGGAGTTGCCGGTAGGTCGCGACCACGTACCGTTCGGGCCCGAACCCCAGGGCGGAAGCGATCCGGTCGATCGCGGCGTCCTCGCCCTCCAGCTCCACGAAGCACCCGAGAGGGGTCTCGTCGACGGACGCCTCGAGGCCGCCGATCTCGAACACGGACCTGTACTTCTGATACCTGTACCACGGCACGAGGCCGAGGGCTTCGAGAATGCGCTCGACCACGCCGGCGTCCTCGATCCGCGTCTCGTGCTCCTCCCGGACCTTGTGGCGGAACCCTCCCTCGACCGGCTCCTTGTACGTCAGGATCGCGACGCCGCCCGCGCGGCGCAGGCGAAGCAGGCGGTCCCCGCGCCGCAGATCCCCGGACGGCGAGTCGTAGACGACGTTGTCCTCGAGCTCCCTCCCGCGAAGGAGCCTCGCTCCGATGGAGAGAAGGCTGCGCGCCGCCTCGGCGGCCGACGGGAACGGGAGCTTGATCTCGGTCTCCCTGCCTGCGGCTGCCATGCGCGCATCATAGCACCGGGCATTGACACGGAGCGGGCGACGGTGAACAGTTTCCAGCCCGCCGCCTGGGCGGGAGCGGAGCGTCGCGCGCGTGAGCGGATGGTCGTCGAGCCCGTGGAGGCTTCCGGTCCTGTCGGGCGTCCTCCTCGGCCTGTCCTACGTGGGACTGCCGCCGCTGCTCCCGAACTTCGTCGCGTTCGTCCCGATCCTCTGGTGGCTGGAGGACAACGCATCGAAGCCGCTGGCGGACCGGCTCCGCGGAGCGTTCCTCTTCGGCGTCGTCGCGTACTTCGGCATCCTCTACTGGATGTACGCGATGCTCCGCTTCTCCTGGCTGGCGGGGATCCTCTACGTCGGCCTGGCGACGATCTTCGCGCTCTTCGCGATGACGGCGGTCACGGTGGCGGCGAGGCTCCGGCGCGTCCTGCGATGGCCCTGGGCGATCTCCCTCCCGGCGGCCTGGATCGCCCTCGAGTGGGCGCGCAGCTTCACGGACGTCCGGATGACCGCGGATCATCTCGGTCACACGCTGTCGCCGTACCCCTTCCTCGTCCAGTTCGCGGACCTGTCGGGACCGTACGGCGTCGGCGCGTTCGTGCTCGCGGCGAACGCCCTGGCGTACGAGTGGATCCGAAGGCGGGGCGAGAGCGCGGGCCGGCGGGCCGCCGCCGCGCTCGGAGTCCTCGCGGCGGCCGTTCTCCTTTACGACGCCTGGGCCTGGCTCCATCCCCCGACGGCGGTCCGGACCGTGAAGGTCGGGTTCGTGCAGCCGAACGTTCCGCTCGACGTCAAGCACGGAGACGACACCGAGAGCGATCAATGGCGGACGCTATCCCTCCTGACGCGCCGGGCCGCGGGGCAGGGCGCCGAGATCGTCCTGTGGCCCGAGACGGCGCGGCCGTGGCGGCTCCGCCACGTCGTCTCCGATCCGCGGACCCTCGCGATGGGGGAGACGCAGGCGCTGGCCCGCGAGACCGGGGCGGCGATCGTGGCGGGCGTGGAGTATCTCCGCGTTCCGGGGCCGGCGGAGAGCTCCTTCTACAACGCCGCCCTACTCGTCCACCCGGACGGGAGGATCGACCCGGCGTGGAGCGCGAAGATCTACCTCGTGCCGTTTGTCGAGGGGATCCCCTTCGAGCCGGTGCTCGGGCGGTTTCTCGCCGGCCGGGGCGGCGAGATGAGGTGGCTCGCGGGGGGGTTCACGCGAGGGCCGCGGATCGAGCCGCTCCCCGCGGAGAAGGCTCGCGTCGGCACGCTGATCTGCTACGAGGAGCTGTACTGCGACCTCGCCCGCCGGGTCCGGAACGCGGGGTCGGACTTCATCGCGATCCTGACGAACGACGCCTGGTTCGGCCGCACCCGGTTCCAGTGGTTCCAGGCGAACGTGGTCCGGCTGCGCGCGATCGAGAACCGCTGCGCGTTCGTCCGGGTGGCGAACACCGGCATCTCGGGGTTCGTGGATCCCCTGGGGCGGTACCGGGACTGGACGGACCTCGACACCGAGGCCGTGGGGGTTCGCGAGCTCCCGCTCCCGGAGGGGAGGTCGGCGTACGGCGCCGTCGGAGACGTGGCGGCGTGGATCGCGCTGTCGGTCGCGGTCGGGGGAGTCGCGTGGGCGGGAGCGGGAGGCGGCCGCCGGGCGCGCCGGGGGAGGAAGCCATGAGCTGGGACATGCTGGACTGGAACTGGGAGACGTTCCGGCGCCGGGTGCCGTCCGAGATCGACGCCGTGATCCTGCCGGTCGGGACGGTCGAGGCGCACGGGGCGATCCCGCTCGGGACCGACGTCTTCATCCCGCTGGCCCTCGCGCGCGACCTCGCTCCGCGGCTCCATGCCCTGGTCGCGCCCGCCGTGCCCTACGGGCTGACCAACACGCTCCTTCCGTACCCCGGCTCGACGGCGATCACGCCGGCGACGTTCCAGGCGTACCTGTACGAGGCCGCGGCGGGACTGGCGGACGCGGGCTTCCGCCGCATCGTCCTGATGAACGGCCACGGCGGGCAGAGCCACGAGGTGGGCGAGGTCGGAAGACGCCTGTGGGCGGAGAAGCGCGTGTTCTCGGTCGCGATCGAATGGTGGGGTCTCGCCGAGAAGCGCCGCGGCGAGATCTACGGCGACGTCGTGTCGGGGCACGCGGGCGTCGGGGAGACCGCCCTGATCCTGGCGATCTGCCCGGAGAGCGTGGACACGGCCCGCGCGACCACGATCCGCCGCGCGCCGCTGCGCGACGGCGTGCGGGCGCGTCCGTTCCCGGCGAGCATCCTCCTCGAGCGCGAGGAGACGCACGGGGAGGGAGCTCCCGTCCTCGATCCGGAGAAGGCGCGGCGCTTCTACGCGGTCACGCTCGACGTCGTGGAGAAGGCGGTTCGCGACGTGTTCGAAGGCTGGAAGGAGCTCCGATGACGCGGAAGCGCCGGCCCCCTCGGCGGCGGGAGGCCGCCGGCGCCGTCCTCAGACTCCGGAGCGTTTCGGGAAGGGGATCACCTGGGCCGGCGGTGTCCCGTCGTCGGACACGACGCGGTCCTTGCCTGCCTGCTTGGCGCAGAGAAGCGCCCGGTCCGCGGCGCGGAGGAGCGACTCGGCGCTGTCGACCCCGGGATGCGACGGGTAGGTCGCGGTGCCCGCGGAGATCGTGAGGCGCGTCGGCGTCTCGTTCTCGAGGAACACGTTCTCGCGCACGGCGCGGCGAATCCGGTCCGCGACGCGCACCGCCATCTCGCCGTCCGTGTGCGGGAGGATGATGGCGAACTCCTCTCCCCCGTAGCGCGCCGGGAGATCGGTCTGCCGCGCCCCCCCCATCACCAGCGCCGCGCACTCGCGGAGCGCCCTGTCGCCCGCGGGGTGGCCGAGCGAATCGTTCAGGCGCTTGAAGTCGTCCAGGTCGAGCATGACGAGAGAGAGGGGCGTCCCGTACCGCTGCGCTCGGAGCCACTCCTCGGAGAGCCGCCGCTGGAAGTGGCGGAACGTCGCGAGCTTGGTCTTCTCGTCGACGATCAGCATCTCCTCGAGCTGCCGGTTCGTCGTCTGGAGCGCCTGCTTGGCGGAGTCGAGCTGGATGTACAGATCGCGCTTGCGGAGCATCGCGCGGATGCGGGCGTCCACCTCCTCGGCGGCGAACGGCTTCGTCACGTAGTCGTCCACGCCGGCGCGAAAGGCCTCGACCTTGTCCTTCGTCTCCTTGCTCGCGCTGAGGAGGATCACGGGGATCGACTGCGTCTCGGGGTTGCTCTTGAGGCCGCGGGCGACCGCCAGCCCGTCGAGGCCCGGCATCCTCAGGTCGAGCAGGATCAGGTCCGGCTTCTCGGCGGCCGCGACGCGCAGCCCCTCCTCGCCGTCCGGTGACCAGAGGATGTCCCAGGCCTCGTCGCGGAACCAGGCGCGCAGGATCCCCGCGGTCTCGGGCTCGTCGTCGATGACGAGCACCCGGGACGGGGCCTGGATCCGCGACCTTCTCTCGGCCACCGGTCGTCAGTCCATCTGCTTGCGCAAGAAGGCCGGCACGTCGAGGTCGTCCTTCATGCCGGCGAAGTTGGGGGTGAACCCCTCGTCCGTCGTGTCGAACTCGACGGCATCGCGCCCGCCCGCACGGAGGAAGCGGTCGGGGGTCCGCACCGGGACCGCGGCGGCGGTCTCCTGCGTCGCCCGATGGGCCGCGGCCAGGGCCCGGTGATCGTCGCGCACGAAGCCGGTCGCGATCACCGTCACCTTGACGCTCCCCTGCAGCGCACGGTCGATCACGGTGCCGAAGATGATGTTCGCATCCGGATCCGCGGCCTCCTGGATGATGTTGGCGGCCTCCGACACCTCGTGCAGCGTCATGTCCTCTCCGCCCGTGATGTTGATGAGGACGCCGCGGGCGCCGTGGATCGAGGCGTCCTCGAGGAGCGGCGAGGAGATCGCGCGCTGGGCGGCCTCGACGGCGCGATGGTCCCCGTCGGCGACGCCGGTCCCCATCAGCGCCATGCCCATTCCCGACATGATCGTCTTGACGTCGGCGAAGTCCAGGTTGATCTCCCCGGGCACCGTGATGAGGTCGCTGATCCCCTGAACGGCCTGCCGGAGGATGTCGTCCGCCATCAGGAACGCCTCGGCGAGAGGCGTTCCCTTCTCGACCGTGTGCAGGAGCTTGTCGTTCGGGATCGTGATGACGGTATCCACGACCTGCCGCAGGGCGGCGAGGCCCTCCTCGGCCCGGCCGCGCCGTCTCCGCCCCTCGAACGCGAACGGCTTCGTCACGACGGCGACGACGAGCGCCCCGAGCTCGCGGGCAAGATTGGCGATGATGGGGGACGCCCCCGTCCCGGTGCCGCCCCCGAGCCCGGCCGTGACGAACACCATGTCCGCCCCGGTGAGAAGCTCGAGGACCTTCTCGGTGTCCTCGAGAGCCGCGCTCCGGCCGATCTCGGGGTTGCTCCCGGCTCCCAGCCCCTTCGTGAGCTTGGCACCGAGCTGGAGCTTGACGGTGGCCCGGTTCGCCCGGAGCGCCTGGCAATCGGTGTTGGCGGCCAGGAACTCCACTCCGGCGACTCTCGAGGCGATCATCCGGTTCACGGCGTTCCCGCCGCCTCCCCCGACTCCGATCACCTTGATGCTCGCCGGCTGCGCCTGCCCGTCGTCGAAGGCCAGGTGCAGCGGCCGTCCCGAGCGGTCGCGATCGTCCATCGTGATCATTCGCTCTCCCCCGCGTTCGTCGTGCGTTGCACGTCGTGCGCCGCGAGCCCCCCGCCGCCCGCCGGTGCGGCGGCGCTGGGGCTACGACGGTATCTCAGAACATCTCGTGAAACCACGCCTTCACCTTCCCGCCGACCCCGACCAGGAACCCGCGCGGGGCCCCCGCGCGCTCGCGGGGCTTCCGATCCCGGTGCCGCGCGCCGTAGAGGGCGAGCCCGACCGCGGTGCCGTACTGCGGCCCGCACACCGGCTCCACCCGCCCCTGGATGCCTCCCGGCTGTCCGCGCCGCACCGGAAGGTCGAAGACCTGCTCCGCGACCTCGGTCATTCCGGGCAGGAGGCTTCCGCCTCCGATCAGAACGAGCCCGGCGTTGAGCATCCGCTCGAAGCCCGCCCGCACGATCTCCTCGCGGAGCAGATGGAAGATCTCCTCCGCGCGGGGCTGGAGGATCTCGGCCAGCACCTGCCGCTGGAGGAGGCGGGGCTTCCTCTCGCCGATCGACGCGACCTCGATCGCGTCGTCGGTGTCGACGAGCGACGCGAGAGCGCATCCGTGCCGGATCTTGATCTTCTCCGCGTCCGGGATCGGCGTTCTCAGCCCGACGGCGAGATCGTTCGTGAAGTGGTTCCCGCCGACCGGCAGCACCGCCGTGTGCCAGATCGAGCCGCGCTCGAGGATCGCGAGGTCGGTCGTTCCGCCTCCGACGTCGATGAGCGCGACGCCGAGCTCCTTCTCGTCGGCGCTCAGCACGGATTCGGACGCCGCGAGCGCCTCGAGGACGGTGTCGCGCACCTCGATCGCCGCGTGGTTCACGCAGGTCACGAGGTTCTGCACCGAGGTCGTCGAGACGGTCACGATGTGCACGTTCGCCTCGAGCCTCGCGCCGTTCAGGCCGACCGGCGACGCGATCCCTCCCTGGTTGTCGAGCACGAACTCCTGGGGGAGCACGTGCAGGATCTCCTGGTCCTGCGGGATGCTCACGGCGCGGGCCGCGTCGAGCACGCGCCTCACGTCGTCGCGGGAGACCGTCCGGTCCCGTCCGGTCACGGCGACGACCCCGCGGCTGTTGAAGCTGCGGACGTGGCCCCCCGCGAGCCCCACCGTCGCCGACTCGACGCTGACGCCGGCCATCACCTCGGCCTGCTCGACGGCGGCCTTGATCGACTCGACGGTCGGCTCCAGGTGGACGACGACCCCCTTCCGCAGCCCGCGGGACGGGGCCTCGCCGAGGCCGACGATCTCGACGGCCCCCTGCTCCTTGATCTCGGCCACCACGCAGGAGACCCGCGCGGTGCCCACGTCGAGACCCACGATGTACCGTTCGTTCTTCGCCATGGCTCAGTCGCTCTCCGATCCCGGCTCTCGGGAGGCCGGGAGGATCGAGATCCTGTCCTTCCACCTGAGGTCCACGCGGGACATCTCACCCCATCGCGATTCGATCTCTCCCCGCAGGGAGAGGTAATCCGCCACGTTGCTCTCGATCCGCTCGGGATCGAGCAGGAGAACCGGCCCCCGCCCCCGCGGGACTACCCGCAGGCGGTCCGGGCGGGACAGGTCGATCTCCGACGCTTCCGCGGCCAGCGCGGGGCTCGCCGAGCCGAGCCCCGCGATCGCCGCGCTGCCGACGACGAGCGCCTTCCGGAGAGCGTCGCGGTCGAGACGGTCCAGTCCCGTCAGGAGCGGGCGATCGAGGACGAACCCCGCGGCCGCCGGGCCGATGACGAAGCCGCCGTCGTCCACGACGTGCACGGTCCCCCGGATGAGCGCCAGCACGGCGGGCTTCCGCTCCTCGATCTTCACCTGCAGGCTGTCCGGCAGGACGCGCATCAGCGACGCCCTCGCGATCCACGGATCGGACGCCACTGCGGCCGCCGCCTCCTCGAGGTCCACGTCGAGGACGTTCCGTCCCTCGAAGCGCGCGAGCCGCTTCCTCACGTCCTCGGGCGAGAGCCGCACGGCCCCCTCGACCTCGATCCGGCGCAGCGCGAACTGCGATGCGGTCGTGACGTGGCCGAACGTCTCGTAGCCGACGTACCCGAGGACCGCCAGAACGGCGATGTCCAGGAACACCGACCGGACGACCCGGAGCGCGGTCCGCGAGCGCCGCGCCTGGCGCACCTCGCGCTTCTGGCGCCGCCTCCAGTACCGCCGGTCGTTTCCGGCAGGCGGGATGCCGAGCTCCTCGATCACGCCTTCCTCCGGCCGCGGGCCCGCCCCCTGGCGGACCGGACCAGCTCGTCGCCGACCTTCCAGACGTCGCCCGCCCCGAGCGTCAGGACGAGATCGCCCTCGCGCACGGCCTCGCGCAGGATTCCCGCGATCTCCCGTAGCCTCGGCTCGAACGTCACCGCAGGGTGGCCGTGCCGCACGAGCGCGTCCGCGACCGCCGCCCCGTCCACGCCTTGGATCGGATCCTCGCCCGCCGCGTAGATCTCGGTGACGATGACGCGGTCGGCGAGGAAGAAGGCGCTCCCGAACTCCTCGAGGAGGGCCCTCGTGCGCGTGTAGCGGTGCGGCTGGAACACGACGATCGTTCTCGCGCCGAACCCTTCCCGGGCGGCGGCGAGCGTCGCGGCGATCTCGGTCGGATGATGCCCGTAGTCGTCCACGACCATCGCGCCGAGGGCGCGCCCGCGGAGCTGGAACCGGCGGTCGACGCCCCGAAAGCGGCGGAGCGCCCGGGCGCAGACGTCGAACGGCACGTCCATCTCGAGGCCGACGGCGAGGGCCGCCAGCGCGTTGTAGACCGAGTGGCGCCCCGGGACCGCGAGCTCGACGGAGCCCAGCCGCGCTCCCGACCGGCGCGCGACGAAGGACGATCCGAACCCCGAGATCTTCACGTCCGTCGCCGAGATCTCCGCCTCGCTGGAGAGCCCATAGGGGATCACCCTCCGGTCCACCCGCGCGAGGACCGTCCGGACGTTCGGGTCGTCGAGGCAGGCGACCACGGTCCCGTAGAACGGCACCCGGGACAGGAAGCGCGCGAACGCGTCCTGGATCTCGAGGAGATCCGCGTAGTGATCGAGGTGCTCGCGGTCGATGTTCGTCACGACGGCGATCGTCGGCTTCATCTTCAGGAAGGAGCCGTCGGACTCGTCCGCCTCCGCGACCATGACCTCGCCCCGGCCGAGCTTGGCGCCGGACTTGTACGCGCCGAAGCGCCCGCCGATGACCACCGTCGGGTCGAGCCCGCCGGCGCCGAGGACCGCCGCGGTCATGCCCGTCGTCGTGGTCTTCCCGTGCGCGCCCGCGACGGCCACCCCGTACTTCATCCGCATCAGCTCGGCGAGCATCTCGGCGCGGGGGATCACCGGGATCCGCCGCCGGCGCGCCTCGACGACCTCGGGGTTCTCCTCGCGGACCGCCGACGAGACCACGACCACGTCGGCCTGGCCGACGTTCGAGGCGCGGTGGCCGCGGTGCACCTCCGCGCCGAGCTTCCGAAGACGCCGCGTTGCGGCGCTCGCCGAGAGGTCGGAGCCGGACACGGGATAGCCCAGATTCACGAGCACCTCGGCGATGCCGCTCATGCCGGAGCCGCCGATGCCGACGAAGTGCAGCCGCCTCGCCTTACGGAACACGGCGCTCCTCCCCGGGCGCGCCGCCCTGGAGCAGGGCGTCGGCGACGTCCACGATCCGCGCCGCAGCTTCGGGTCTCGCGAGCGAGCGAGCGGCGGCGGCCATGCTCCGCCTCCGCTCGGGATCCCCCGCGAGCGCCCGGATCTCGGCCGCGAGTCTGGGCCCGCTCAGCTCGCCGTCGAGCACGACCGTCGCCGCGCCCGCGGCGCGGACCTCCTCGGCGTTCCAACGCTGATGGTCGTCGGCGGCGAAGGGGTAGGGAACGAGGATCGCGGGCCTGCCCGCCGCGGCGAGCTCCGCGAGGGTCGTGGCGCCGGCCCGGCAGACCGCGAGGTCGGCCTCGGCGAGGCGGCGCGGCATGTCGCCGAGGAAAGCGCGCACCTCGTGGGACCCCGCGAAGCCCCGGTAACCCTCGGCCACCGGACGTTCGTCCGCGGCGCCCGTCTGATGGACGATGCGGGGCGGGGGCGCCATCCGCCCGAGCTCCGGGAGCGCTCCCACGACGGCCCGGTTGATCGAGCTCGCGCCGCGGCTCCCGCCGGAGACGAGGATCGACAGTTCCGCCCGGCCCGGCGGGGGACCGATGGAGGCGAACTCCGCGCGGACCGGGTTCCCGGTGACGATCCCGCGCCCCCCGAGCCGCTCGCGGGCCGCCTCCGAGGGGACGCACACCGCGTCCACTCGGGGGGCCAGCCACCGGTTCGTCGCTCCCGGGAAGTGGTTCTGCTCGATCACAAGCGTCCTGATCCTCAAGACCATCGCCGCCAGCACCGCGGGCCCCGACGCGTATCCGCCGGCCCCGACCACGAGGTCCGGCCGCGACCGGAGCATCCAGGCCGCGCATCGGACCGTCGCCCACCCCGCCGCCGCCGCCGCCGCGAGCCTGGCGGCCGGGCTCGCCCCCTTCATCCCCGAGAGCGGCAGCGTGCGCAGCGGGTACCCCGCCTCCGGCACGAGCCGCGACTCGAGGCCGCGGCGGCCGCCGACGAACGCGATTCGCGCCCGGGGGTGCCGCCGCCTCAGCTCGTCCGCCACCGCGAGCGCCGGGAACAGGTGTCCCCCCGTCCCTCCCCCCGCGACGACGATCTCCCTCGTGGCGACCTCCTCTCAGTTCGAGTACTGCGAGACGTTCAGGATCCAGCCCATCCCCACCATGCTCGCGATCAACGACGACCCTCCCCAGCTCACGAAGGGGAGGGGCAGTCCCTTCGTCGGCAGGAGCCCCAGGCAGACTCCCATGTGGATGAACCCCTGGAGGGTCAGAAGCGCGGTGGTCCCGAGGACGAGGTAGAAGCCGAAGCGGTCCGGCGCCCTCATCGCCGCCCGCATCCCCCTCCAGAACAGGATCGAGAAGGCGAGGAGGAGGAGCCCGGTTCCGAGGAGCCCCAGCTCCTCTCCGACGACGCTGAAGATGAAGTCCGTGTGGGCGGCCGGGAGGAACAGCGCCTTCTGGCGGCCCTGTCCCAGGCCCGTCCCCGTCAGGCCCCCGCTGCCGACGGCGATCAGCGATTGCCAGAGCTGGAAGCCCGACCCCTGCAGGTCCTCGGTCGGATTCCAGAACGTCCGGATGCGCTGGATCCTGTACGGCTCCGCCAGGACGGCGACGACCGCTCCGACGAACGCCACCCCGGCCGCCGCGCCGATCCAGGACCACCGGAGCCCCGCCACGAACAGCATCGTCCCGCAGATCGCGCAGAGCATCACGGCCGAGCCGAGATCGGGCTCGATGGCGACGAGGGCGGCCATGAGGCCCGTCAGCGCGAGACAGGGCAGCGGGACCGCGAGCGTCTCGTGGACCTTCTCCTCCCTTCGGGACAGGACGTACGCCAGGAAGAGGATGAGGGCGAGCTTCGCGACTTCCGAGGGCTGCACGCTGGCGATCCCGAGCGGGAACCAGCGGCGCGCCCCTCCGGCCGCCGGCATCGCCAGGACCGCCACGAGCGCCAGGACGCACGCCGCCGCGGAGCCGAGAGCGAAACGCGCGTCGTCGAGCCGCCGATAGGGGAACCGCATCGCGGCGACGAGCGCGGCCGAGCCCAGGACGACGTACACCACGTGCCTTGCGAAGAAGTGCCAGGGGCTCATCCCCGAGCTCATGGCGAAGTAGTGCGAGGCGCTTCCCACCATCAGGATCCCGCCGAGGACGAGAAGCCCCGCGGTGACGAAGAGCCAGCGGTCGTACCCCATGCGCCTAGGCATCGCGGCCTCGCGAGGGAAGGAGCGCTTCGACGGCGCGCCGGAAGTCGTCGCCGCGCTCCTCGAAGTTCCGGTACTGGTCGAAGGACGCGCAGCCCGGCGCGAGCAGCACGACGTCGCCCGGGCGCGCGCTCTCGTAGCCCGCGCGGACCGCGGCTTCGATCGTGACGCAGTCCTGCAGCGGCACGGCGCCCTCGAGGGCCGACCGGATCCCGGCCGCGGCCTGCCCCACGAGGAGCGCCGCCCGAGCATGCGTCCTCAGGAGGGGAGCGAGCGAGGGCCAGTCTCCTCCCTTGTCCTTGCCGCCAAGGATCACGAGGACGGTCCCCGGACGGAAGGAGGCGACGGCCCGGGCGGCGGCGTCGAGATTCGTGGCCTTCGAGTCGTCGTAGAACGCTACGTCGTCGAGCTTCCCGACGAGCTCCAGCCGGTGCGGAAGCGCGCGGAAGGCGCGGAGTCCCCGCGCGATCGCATCCGCCCCGCACCCCGACAGCCGGCAGGCGAGCGCGGCGGCGAGGGCGTTCGCCGCGTTGTGCTCGCCGGGCACGGGGAGATCCGCGACCGGCAGGATCTCCTCCTCGCGCCCCCCCACGCGCGAGACCAGCCGCCCCCCGCGCAGAAACGCGCCCTCGGGCACCTCGATCCGGGTCGAGAACCGGAAGAGCCTTCCGCGCACCGAGGATTCGAACCGCTCGCTCTCGGGATCGTCGGCGTTCAGGATCGCTTGCCCGTCGGCAGCCTGCGTCTCGAGGAGCCGGGCCTTGGCCCTCGCGTAGTCCTCGTAGGCGCCGTACCGATCGAGATGGTCCGGGCTCAGGTTGAGCACGATCGCGACGTCCGCTCGGAAGAGATCCAGGCTCTCGAGCTGGAACGACGACAGCTCCACCGCGTGGACCGCGTTCTCCGCGTCGCGCTCGAGGAGGTCGGTGAAGGGCGTTCCGAGATTCCCCCCGGTGCCCCCCGGGATCCCGGCCGCCCGCAGGATCGCGCCGGCCATCGAGGTGGTCGTGCTCTTCCCGTTCGACCCTGTCACGCCGACGACGCGGCCCCGGCAGAAGCGGTAGGCGAGCTCCACCTCCGCCCAGACGGGCACGCCGAGATCGCGCGCGGCCCGGAGAATCGGCTCCTCCCGGTCCACGCCCGGGCTCGTCACGACGAGGCCGGCATGCCGGGCGAGATCGGGCGGATGGCCGCCGAAGCGGACCTCCGCCCCCGCGCGGCGCGCCGCGGCGCCCGCGCCGCCGAGCTCCGCCTCGCCCCTGCGGTCGACGGCGAGGACGCGCGCCCCCTCCGATGCGAGGAGACGAGCCGCGGCCAGCCCGCTCCGGCCGAGCCCCACGACGAGGGCGCGGAGCCCCGCCACGCGCGGCTTCTTCCTCGAGAGCGCCCGCGTCGTCATCCCGTCCTTACCGGAGCTTCAGCGTCGCGAGGGCGAGGAGGGCGAAGATGATGGCGACGATCCAGAACCGGATCACCACCTTCGTCTCGCTCCAGCCCCCGAGCTCGAAGTGATGGTGGAGAGGGGACATGCGGAAGATCCTCACGCCGCGCGCGCGGAACGAGGCGACCTGGAGAACGACCGACATCAGCTCCACGACGAAGAGCCCTCCCGCGATGACCAGCAGGAACTCCTGCTTGATCAGGAGCGCGGTGGTGCCGATCGCGCCCCCCAGCGCCATCGAGCCCACGTCGCCCATGAACACTTCCGCGGGATGACAGTTGAACCAGAGGAACCCCAGGCTCGCCCCGACGAGGGAGCCGCAGAAGACCGTGAGCTCTCCCGTCCCCTTGACGTTCTGGATCCCCAGGTAGTCCGCCACGATCGCGTTTCCGGCCGCGTACGAGAGGACGGTGAACGTGGCGGAGACGATCAGCACCGAGCCGATGGCGAGCCCATCGAGCCCGTCGGTGAGGTTCACGGAGTTCGCCGAGCCTGCGAGCACCAGGACGACGAACAGCAGGTATCCCCAGGAGAGGTCCGGGAGGATCCACTTGAAGAAGGGGAAGGAGAGGCGCGTCGTGAACGCCCCGGTCGTCGCGAGCCAGATCAGGAACACGCCCAGCGCCAGCCCCACCGCGACCTGCAGGGCGAGCTTTCGGGACGCGGTCAGACCGAGATTCCGCTTCCTCGCGACCTTCAGGTAGTCGTCGGCGAAGCCGATGCCCCCGCAGGCCAGCATCGAGACGACGACGATCCACACGAAGACGTTCCCGAGGTCCGCCCAGAGGAGGGTCGGGAGGACGACGGCCGTGATGATCAGGAGGCCGCCCATCGTGGGGGTGCCGCGCTTCGCGTAGTGCGATGCGGGGCCTTCCTCGCGGATCTCCTGGCCGATCTGGAAGTGCCGGAGGCGCCGGATCAGCCCCGGTCCCAGCATGAACGAGACGACCAGCGCGGTCAGGACCGCCATCGCGGTGCGGAACGTGATGTAGCGGAAGACGTTGAACACCCGGAAGTGCTCGTGGAGGGGGTAGAGCAGATGGAACATCATCGGGCAGCCTCCCCGCGGGTCCGAAGCAGAGCTTCGACCACCTGCTCGAGACGCATTCCCCGGGAGCCCTTGACGACGACGAGATCTCCCGGCCCGATCCTCTGCGGCACCGACCGAGCCGCCGCGGCCGCGTCCGGCTCGTGCCAGGCCTCCGCGATGCCCGCACGCCGCGCCGCCTCGACCGCAGCCTTCGCACGCGGCCCCACTCCGACGAGCACCTGGACTCCCGCGGCCGCCGCCCGCTCGCCCGCCTCGCGGTGGAATCCCTCCTCGTCGCGCCCCAGCTCGAGCATGTCGCCGAGCACGAGGACCTTCCTCCCCGCCGCCTCCGCGGCCCGCACCGTCCCGAGCACCGACGCGAGGGCCGCCGGATTGCTGTTGTAGGAGTCGTCCACGAGGATCGCGTCGCCCGCCAGGCGATGAACCCGTCCGCGTCCCGGCGGCGGCTCGACGGAGGCCATCGCGTTCGCCGCCGCAGGGACGTCCTCGCCCGCGGCCAGCACTGCGGCGAGCGCGGCGAGCGCATCGAGCGCCGCGTGCGCGCCTCCGATCCGGAGCGGGACGGTGCTCGCTTTCCCCTGGTGGCGGAAGGTCAGCTCCGCGCCGGGAACGAACCGGTCGGCGATCCCCTCGAGAACGACGTCCGCGGACGGGTCGCGGCCGAACGTGACCCTGGGGCCCGGGTGACGGGCCGCCTGGATCCGGCACGCCTCGTCGTCCAGGTTGACGACCGCCACGGCCTCGGGCCGGAGCGTGGCGTAGATCTCTCCCTTCGCGGCCGCGATGTCGTCGACGGAACGGAAGAACTCGAGGTGGACGGGGCGAACGTTCGTGACGAGCGCGACGTCGGGATCGGCCATGCGGGAGAGCGCGGCGATCTCGCCGGGCGCGCTCATGCCCATCTCGACCACCGCGATCTCCGCCTCGTCGGGGCATCCCAGGAGCGTGAGCGGAACGCCGAGATGGTTGTTGAGGTTGCCTCGCGTGCAGTGCACGCGGCGGCGGGCCGAGAGCCCGGCCGCGATCAGCTCCTTCGTCGTCGTCTTCCCGGCGCTGCCGGTGAGAGCGACGATCCGAAGCCCCGGGCGCCTCCGCGCGGCCGCGCCGGCCCGGCCGAGCGCCGCGACGACGTCGTCCACTCGAAGGAGCGCCGCAGGCGCTTCCGCCGCTTCGTCCGGCACCCTCTGGACGACGGCGCACGCCGCCCCCGCGCGCGCCGCGGCGGAGAGGAAGTCGTGCCCGTCGGAGCGGGTCCCCTTCAGGGCGAAGAAGACGCCCCCCGGCGAGAGGGTCCTCGTGTCGATCGAGAACGAGGCGACGCGCGCCGCCGGCTCTCCCCGGAGGAGCGTTCCTCCCGCGGCGGCCGCGAGTTCCCCCAGGCTAAGCGCGGGCACGGCTGCCTCCGCTCCAGCCGGCGGCCGCGAGCGCGGCCGCCGCGGCCTCCCGGTCGTCGAAGCGCTCGACGTGATCGCCGAACGACTGTGTCGTCTCGTGCCCCTTGCCGGCGACGACGACGACGTCGCCCGGACGGGCCGCGAAGATCGCGGCCGCGATGGCCTGGGCCCGGTCCCGGATCACCCGGCAGCGCTCGAGCCCTCCCGCGACCGAGGCGACGCCGGACTCGACCTCTCCCAGGATGGCGGCCGGGTCCTCGCTGCGGGGGTTGTCGGACGTCAGGAACACGAGGTCGGCCCGCTCGGCGGCGGCGCGGCCCATGAGGGGGCGCTTGCCGCGGTCGCGCTCCCCCCCGCAGCCGAAGACGGCGAGCAGTCGGCCGCCGACGAGCTCTCGGACGCCGTCGAGGAGCCGCGCGAGGGCCTCCTCGGTGTGGGCGAAGTCCACGAGCACGGCGAACGGCTGGCCCTCGTCCACGCGCTCCGTGCGACCCGGCACGGCGCGGAGCGCCGCGAGCCCCTCGACGATCGCGGCGTCGGAGATGCGAAGCGCCGTGCAACAGGCGGCGGCGGCGGCGGCGTTCTCCAGGTGGAACCTCCCCGGAAGGGGCGTGCGGACGGCGAGCCGCCGCCCGCCCACCCGCAGGACCGCCGCCGAGCCGTCCATGCGGCAGGACTCGTCCTCGATCCGGACGTCGGCTGCGGAGTCGCGGCCGAAGGTGATCGTCTCGGCCAGGGTCCGCCCCGCGAGGGCGGCCCCCTTCGGGTCGTCGGCGGGAAGCACCGCGATCTGGGGAGGCCGGAGCTCGTCGAACATCCGCGCCTTCGCCTCGAAGTACGCCTCCGCGTCGCCGTGGAAGTCCAGATGGTCCCGGCCGAAGTTGAGGAAGGCCGCGACCGCGAACCTCAGTCCCTCGACCCGTCGCAGAGCGAGCGCGTGCGAGGAGACCTCGAGCGCGACGACGCGCACGCCGCGATCGCGCATCTGCGCCAGGAGCGCGAAGAGATCGGGGGCCTCGGGAGTCGTCCGGGAGGCCGAGCGCTCCTGTCCGCCGTGCGCGTAGCCGACGGTGCCGATCCGGCCGGGCTCGAGCCCCGCGGCGCGCCCGATCGACTCGACCATGTAGGACACGGTCGTCTTCCCGTTCGTCCCCGTGATCCCGACGATCGGGAGCGCCTCGTCGGGGCGGCCGAACCACTCGCGGGCGAAGAGGCCCGCCGCGCGCCTCGGGTCCTCGACACGGATCCAGGAGATCGATGCGTCGAGGGACGACGGGCGCGGCGCGCCCGCCACGATGGCCGAGGCGCCGCGCGCCACGGCGTCCGGTACGAAGGCCACGCCGTCGAGGCGAAGCCCTGGGAGAGCGAAAAAGACGTGGCCCGGCAGGATCCTTCGCGAGTCGATCTCGACGCCCGTGACGAGCGGGTCGCTCTCGACCGCATCGAGCGGCCGCACGCCCGCTCCCGCCAGGATCTCGCCGAGCCGACGCGGCGCGCTCAACCCTTCCTCCCGCGCGGGATCGCGCGCGACGATCTCCCCTCGGCCGCGGATCGCGCCGGCGGCTCCGGCGGGGCGCCCAGCCGGATCGAGCAGACGACGCCCGCGGCGACCGCGGCTCCCGGCGGCGGCGCCTGCGCGAGAACGACGCCGCTCCCCTCGACGCGGGCCCCGTAGTTGCGGTCGGCGAGGGCGACGACGGCCTCCCGTAGACTGAGGCCGCGGACGTCCGGGACCTGGCCGGGTCCGGTGGCGACGGGGGCGTCGTCGGCCGCGGTCTGCTCCTCGTCCTTCCGGGCGAGGAGCGTCTCGGGCCTCCGCTTCGCGGACCCGGAAGGCTCGGCCTCCGCGGGGATGGGCGCGCACTCGTCCGGCGCGACCCTCAGGCAGGCGAGGGCGTCCGCCAGGATTCGGCCGAACACCGGCGCGGCCACCTGGCCGCCGTAGTAGACGCCTCCCGCGGGGGAATCGAGGACGACGATCCCCGCGAGGCGCGGGTTCTCCGCCGGCCCGAAGCCCGCGAACGACGCGACGAACTGCGAATGCGAGTAGCCGCCGCGGGCGTCGACCTTCTGCGCGGTGCCCGTCTTCCCGCCGATCCGGTACCCGGGCACCGCCGCCTTCCGCCCCGTGCCCCGCGCGACGACCCCCTCGAGGATGCCGCGGAGCGTCCTCGCGGTGGCCGTCGAGATGACGCGCTCGGGCTCGGGGCCCGGGAGCGGGCGGAGCGACCCGGACGAGTCTCGCGTGCCCAGGACGATTCTCGGCGGGACGCGGACGCCGTCGTTGGCCACCGTCGCGATCGCGGAGGCGAGCTGGAGCGCGGTGACCGCGACCTCTTGGCCGATCGACAGAGAGGCGCCGGTGAGGGCGGACCAGCGACGGAGCGGGGTGACCATCCCCTGCTGCTCGCCGGGGAGCTCGATCCCGGTTCGTGCTCCGAACCCGAACCTCCGCACGTACTCGTCGAACCGCGCCGGCGAGATCGTCCGGCCGACCTTGATCATCCCGACGTTGCTCGATTCCTCCAGGATCTGCCGCACGCTGAGCGTACCGTAGGGGTGGTGGTCGCGGATCCTGTGGCCGGCGATCTGGATCGCGCCGTTCTGGCAGTCGAAGAGCCGCTCGGGCGTGACGGTGCCGGTCTCCAGCGCGGCGGCCGCCGTGATCACCTTGAACGTGGATCCGGGCTCGTACTGGTCCACGACCGCCCGGTCCCGCTTCTGCTCGGGCTTCGCCTCGCCGTACCGGTTCGGGTCGGCGGTCGGGCGGTTCGCGAGGGCAAGGACGTGCCCGGTCGCGGGATCGAGCAGGATCGCGGCGGCCGACCTCGCGCCGCTCTCCCGGAACGCCACGTCCAGCTCGCGCTCCACGATGTGCTGCAACGCGAGATCGAGCGTCAGGACGACGTCCTCGGGAGTCTTCGACGGCGCCTTCGCCAGCTGGAGCACCATCCCGCCCCGGCCGTCCCGCACCGCCAGGTACTTCGCCGCGTCCCCGCGGAGCGTCTCGTCGAAGACCTTCTCGATCCCCTCGACGCCTTCCTGGTCGATGTTCGCGAACCCGACGACCTGGACGGCGAGCGCTCCCTGCGGGTAGAACCGCTTCCCCTCGGTCTCGAATCCGAAGGGCTTCCCCGGGCCCACCGGCAGCGGGAGCGCCTCGACGGCCTTGGCCGTCTGCGGATCGAGACGCCTCCGGATCCACACGAAGGGCGCCTCCGATCGGAGTTTCTCGAGAATCTTCGACTCCGGCATCTCGAGGACGCGCGCCAGGAGGCGGGCGGCGCGTGGCCGGTCCTGCACGCGCTGGGGGTGCGCGAACAGGGAGGATGTGGCGACGCTGACCGCCAGCTCTCGACCCTCGCGGTCGAGGATCGCGCCGCGGCCGCCTCCGATGTCGATCATCTGCTCGTGCTGGCGCGCCGCCTTCGCCGCGAGCTCATCCGCTCGGAAGACCTGGAGCTGAAGCAGCCGGGCGCCGATGGCCGCGGCCAGCACGGCCACTCCGAGAGCGAACAGCGCGACGCGGCCGCGTACCGTCGTTTCCAAGCCTCGTTCCTCCGCGCGCGCCTCGCGGCCGGTCATCGGGCTTCGGCACGAGCGTCGGGGGCGCGGGACGCCGCGGCGCCCCGGCCGGGCGACGCGGTCTTGGCGACCACGACCTGTCCTGGCCCCGGGTGGACGAGCCCCAGCTCCGAGCCGGCTCTCGCCTCGACGCTCGGAAGGGACTGGATCGTCGCCCTCTCGATCCGGAGCCGTCGCTCCGTCTCCTCCAGACGGTCTCGCTTTCCCCGCATCTCCTCGATCTTGTACCGGACGCGGACGCACTCCATCTGGTGGACCACGTACACGGCGAGCGGCACGAGCGAGGCGACCGCGCCGAGGAAGAGGGTCAAGAGCCAGCGCGAGCGACGGGGGTCGCGCTCTCGGCTGAGCGGAACGTTCTTCCAGCGGCGCTCGGGGGCTGCGGCGGGGACGTGCATCAGAGCCTTTCCGCGGCGCGCAGCCGCGCGCTCCTCGATCTCGGGTTGTCGCGCACCTCCCCGGAGGAGGGGGTCACCGGGCGGGGCGTCAGCACTCGAACGAGGTTCTCCCGCCCGCAGCCGCAGACGGGAAGACCGGGCGGGCAGACGCAGCGCTCCGCGAGCGACCGGAGCGTCTGCTTCACCGTGCGGTCCTCGAGGGAGTGGAAGGAGATCACCGCGAGCCTCCCCCCGCGCCGGAGGATCGACACCGCGTCGGCCACGAGCTTCTCCAGGCCCTCGATCTCCCGGTTGACGGCGATCCGGAGAGCCTGGAAGGTCCGGGTCGCGGGGTGGATCCTGGAGCGCCCGGCCCTCCGGCCGGCCACGCGCTCGACGACGTCGCGCAGCTCCCTGGTCCGGAGGAGCGGCTGCTTCGCCCGCTCCCGCACGACGGCCCTCGCGATCGGCCCCGCGAGCTTCTCCTCGCCGTACGTCCTGAGAATCCCGCGGAGCTCTTCCTCGGAGAGCGTGGCGACGAGGTCGGCCGCGGACGGTCCTCCGGTCGGGTCCATCCGCATGTCGAGCGGGCCGTCCGACCGGAACGAGAAGCCGCGCCGAGGATCGTCGAGCTGCAGCGACGAGACTCCGAGGTCCGCGAGGATCGAGTCCACCGCGAAGACGCCGACGCCCGCGAGCAGGTCGAGCAGGTCTCGGTGGTCGCCGCGCATCGGGACGAAGCGGTCGCCGAAGCGCCGGAGGCGCTCGGAGGCGTAGGCCAGCGCGTCGGCGTCGCGGTCGATCCCGAACACGCGCCCGTCGGGTCCGGTCGCCTCGAGGAGCGCCTCGGCGTGTCCGCCGGGACCGAGCGTGAGGTCGACGGCGACCGATCCCGGAGCGGGGCGGAGCAGCTCGAGACACTCCCTCGCGAGCACCGGGCGGTGGGGCGCTTCGGCCCGCCGGCTTCCGTCCTCGATGTGCGCGCTCGCCAACATCCGAGAAATGCCCCCCTCGATCGTCCGCCCCGGAGAGCCGCTCCCCGCGGCGTCGCGAAGGCTCGCGTCAGATCCCCATCTCCGCGAGTGCCTCGAGGTCGGAATCGGTGAGCGGGTCCCCCTGGAGCCTTTCCTCGAAGGCGGAGCGGTTCCAGACCTCGAGAAAGTTCTGCTGGCCGAGGACGACGACCTCGCCTCGCGCGCCCGTGCGCTCTCGAAGCAGCGGGTGCAGGAGCACGCGGCCCTGGCCGTCGAGAGCCGCGGTTTGCCCGTAGTAGTTGACGGAGTTCTTGAAGCGGGCCACCGACGGACCGAGCGAGGAGACGCGCGACATCTTCTCCTCGATTCCGGTCCAGACCTCCAGCGGGTAGATGCGGACCGATTCGCCTCTCAGGCTGGTGACGAAGAACTCCGTTCCGTACTGCTCCTCGATGACGGCGCGGAATGCCGACGGCAGTTTGAGCCGCCCCTTCTCGTCCACCTTGGCGACCGCGCTTCCGCGGAGCATCGCTTCGACCTCGCCGCCGGCGCTGCGCGCCGCCCGGCCGCCGACCGCTTCGAGCCGTCAGGCCCTCGCGCCGGAGCCGGAACGTTGCGCCGACCGTGGATAAGGAGGGAGCATGGCCCCGGTGGGCCACTTCGCTCCACTCTCGACCACCGCCGCATAGTAAGGCGAGGCCTTTTGGCTGTCAAGACGCAGCAATTATTTAGTTCTAGGGTATTTTGGGCGAAACCAAAGCGTAAGCGCCTGCCTGACGCCCGACGCGGGCGTCAGCGACCCCTGCCGCGGCCGGACGGCGTCACTCCCTCGAGCTGACCCCGTCGGTGCCGCCGCCCGCGCCGAGCGGGTCGATCCCATCGGGGCCGTCGTTGATGCCGAGCGGTGCCGTCGGAACGAAGAGCGGGAAGTGCCGGATCTCGATCGCGCCGCTGAACGTGCGCCAGGCGGCCACCAGGCGGTTCCCGATGACCGAGAGAGCCGGAGCGAATCGCCGCTGCCCGAGTGGAGTCAGCGGGATCGGCGGTGTCCACTCCGAGCCTCCGGGCGGCACGACGGTCAGGTGAATCTGCGCGGTCTCGCGCACGGCGTACGCGACGTACACCGTGCCGCACGAGTCCGCGGCGACCGCTGGGGTCACCTGATCGAGGCCATCGTTCCGGCCGAGGAAGACGACGTCGCTCCAGCTCCCGGACGCGTCTCGCCGGGCCATCGCGAGGTCGTACTCGCCCCTCCCGCGATACGACCAGATGGCCAAGGTGGCGCCGGTCCCCGGCTGCTCGATCAGAACCGGACCGCCGTCGACGCCGCGAGAGTACTGCCCCGGCAGGTCCAGAGGGCCCGCGAGGGCCGCACCCGCTCCCGTCAGCGCGAGGAGCGCAACACCGCAGAGAGCGCGCAGGTTATGCATCGGAGCGCCCCCTTTCCACGTAGGCGTCGAAGGTGTCCACCTCGGCGAACCGGCGCTCCAGGCTGGTTCGAAGGGCCTTCATCCGCCCGAAAGCGATCTTCTCCCGTGTGGGATTGCCCTGGCCTCCCGCCATCCTCCACTCGTAGAACGAGTTGAGGAACAGCAGGTCGGCGTACCTGTGCTCGGAGGAGCCCGCGAGCGCGTCCGATTGCCGGAAGAACCCCTGCGCTCTCGGGAACTCCTGCTGCCGGTAGAAGGCCTCTCCGAGGCAGCTGCACGCGTAGGCCTCGATGTACCGGAACCCCAGGGCCTTCGCCTCGTCGAGGGCGACGCGAAGGAGCCGCGCGCCCTCTCGTCCCTTTCCCAGCGACACGTAGCAGTGCCCGATGTTCACCCGCACCCGGCAGGCCTCGTATGCGTCGCCGCAGCGCGCGTAGATCTCCGCCGCCTCGCGGTATCTCCCGACCGCCTCGGCGGGCATCCTGCGGTCGGCGAGAACCCTTCCGAGCGTGTGACGCGACCGCGCCGACACGAGGTCGAGCTTCTCCGCGTCGGCCAGGGCGGCCGCCTTCTCGGCTTCGAGCTCGGCGAGGATCGTGTCTCCCTGGTCGGCGTGCACGTTCGCCAGGTTCAGCAGGGCGCGCGCCCGGACGGCGGCCGGGAGATCGCCCTGCCCGCGCAGGGCGTTCCTCAGCTCCTGTTCCGCGAGGGACAGCTTCCCGAGACGGCTCAGGGCGGCGGCGAGGTTGAGACGGGCCTGCGCCAGCCTCTCCGCCGATCCTTCTCGCGCGGGGACGGCCTCGAGCAGCTCGACGGCTCGCTCGAAGCAGGCGAAGGCACGGGCCACTTCGCCTGCCCGGAGGGCGGAAGCCCCCGCGTCGACGAGCTCGTCGGCGTCCAGGCTGCCGGGCTTCAGCTCCTCGTAGGCCTCGAGATCCACGACGTCGGAGAACGCCTGGATCGACACGTTGAAGACGCTCGCCAGCACCCGGAGCTTGTCGAACGACGGGTAGCAGATCCCCTTCTCGTAGCGGCTGAGCTGCGAGTTGTCGATCTCGCCCCCTTCGGCGCGAGCACGCTCCTCCACGCGGCGAAGCGAGTAGCCGTACCCGGCACGAAGGCGCTTGAGGTAGTTTCCGAGCCGGAGGCTACCCTTCAAGTTCGCCTGGGCCTGTGCTTCCATGAGCCGTAGCCTCCTCCCCGTTACGACCCGGTCCCCGTCTCCGCTGCGGCCCCCTGGCCGGTCCGTCCCTTCGGTCCTGACCGCTCCCTTCCCCGGGCCCGCAGCGCGCCAACTCGCGCTTTGCACGAATCTTACAGCATTTCAATACTCCGTTTCCAAAGGCTCCGCAACGGCCGCAACGGCCCCGGAGGTCCCTTCGCGGTGATTTTGCAGCACTCTCGTCCGCAGGCCTTCCGGGAGGCTCCGGACGGCCGCTGCTAGACTACGTCCGTGGCCGGGCCCAGACCGGGGTCCGGGTGGAGCGAGAGGGGCGCATGAGGGCGCGGCTTCGGAGGCTCCGGGAGCCCTTCTCCGGGACCGTCGGGGGGGAGACGGTCCGCGCTTTCCTGCTGTTCTCGCTCCTCCTCGTCGCGCTCATCGGCACGGCAGGCTTCCTCGCATTCCGGGACCTGAGCCGGATGGTGCTGGCCCGGCGGACGCAGATCGCGTTCCAGGAGGCCGGACGGATCGCGGAGGCCGTCGCCGTGCTCGGAGGGGACCGCCTCGGCATCGACTTCCACGCGGTGCGGCAGAAGTCCGAGGCCCTCGTGCCCGTTCTCCGAGAGAGTCTGCTCGCCAGACCCTTTCTGACCCACGTCGAGGTCCGGGACCGGTTCGGGGCCCGGCTCGCCTACGTCGGGCGCCGGGAGCTCGGTCCCGACGCCGGCGACGGCGCCCCGCCCGATCCGTCGCCCGGCCCGGACGAAAGGATCATCACGACGCAGCTCCGGCGCGGCTCGCGGCCCGCCGGCGAGGTGCGCATCGGCGTCTCCCAGGAGACGGCGGACCGAGAGATCGAGGACCTCGGGGCCTCCCTGCGCATGAAGGTCGCCGTCGCGACGGGGTTCGGAATCGTCGTTCTCCTGCTCGGGTTCCTGTACGTCCTGTATCTCCTCCGCAAGAACCGCCTCCTCGACCGCTCGCGCCTCGCCGCGGAGCGGCGCTCCTACGTCGGGCTCCTGGCCTCCGGCCTCGCGCACGAGATCCGGAACCCGCTGAACGCGATGAACATGAACCTGCAGATGCTGGAGGAGGAGCTCCGGGGCGTGCCGGCCCTCGACGACGCGGAGTGGGCCGGTCTTCTCGACTCGACGAAGAGCGAGATCAAGCGTCTCGAGCGCCTCGTGAACAACTTCCTCGCGTACGCCCGCCCGTCGGAGCCGCGCTTCGAGTCGAAGGACCTGAACGCTGTGCTCTCCGAGGTCGTGCGGTTCCTCCAGGCCGACTTCCGGCGCAGCGAGGTCGATCTCTCGCTCGACGTGGAGCCGCTCCTGCCCACGGTCGAGATCGACGTCACGCAGTTCAAGCAGGCCCTGATGAATCTCCTGGTCAACGCGCGGCAGGTGCTGCGCGGCGGCGGACACGTGGTGCTGCGCTCCCGCGCGAGCGCGGGAGGCGAGGTCGTCGTCGAGGTCGAGGACGACGGGCCGGGGATCCCCGAGGCGGACCGCGAGAGGATTTTCGAGGTCTTCTACTCGAACCGGGGAGGCGGAACGGGACTCGGGCTCCCGATCGCCCGGCAGATCATCGAGCGCCACGGCGGCACGATCGAGGTCGGCTCGGGGCGGGAGCGCGGCACCGTCTTCCGGATCCGCCTTCCCCGTCGGCATCCGGGAACGGCTCCGCCCTCCGCCTCGGGGTCCGAGCGGTGACCGGCCCGTCCGGGCGGGAGGGCGCGGCACGACGGGCGGAGGAGCTGCGCGCCCTCATCGCCCGTCACCGGAAGCTCTACTACGTCGACGACGCGCCCGAGATCGCGGACGCGGAGTACGACGCGCTCGAGCGCGAGCTCCTCGCCATCGAGACGGAATTCCCCGATCTCGCGACGGAGGACTCCCCGACCCGCAGGGTCGGCGGCGAGCCCGCCGCGGCCTTCGAGACGTGGCGCCATCGCGCGCCCCTGCTCTCCCTCGACAACGCCTACTCCGAGGAGGAGCTGCGCGAATGGGAGGATCGGCTCTCGAAGGCCCTGGACGGGGCCCGCGCCGGGTACGTCGTCGAGCCGAAGATCGACGGGCTCTCGATCTCGGCGATCTGGCGCGGCGGGGTCCTCGATCGAGGCGTGACGCGGGGCGACGGCCGCGTCGGAGAGGACGTCACGACGAACGTCCGCACCATCCGCTCGATTCCCCTGCGGCTCGCCGACCCGATCCCGTACCTCGAGGCCCGCGGCGAGGTGTTCCTCCCCCGGGCGGCGTTCGAAGATCTCAACCGCCAGCGCGAGGAGGCCGGCGAGCCCCCCTTCGCGAATCCGAGAAACGCCGCCGCCGGGTCCGTGCGTCTCCTCGACCCCCGAGTCACCGCGTCCCGCCGTCTCGACTGCATCTTCTACGTCGCCGCCGTCGTCGAGGGACGGGAGGCTCCCGCCACGCACTGGGAGGGGCTCGCGCTGCTCCGCGGGGCGGGGCTGCGCACGAACCCGAGGAACCGCCGCTGCCGCGATCTCGAGGAGGTGCTCCGGGCGATCGAGGAGCTCCGGGAGGAGCGGCACGCGCTTCCCTACGAGATCGACGGCGCGGTCGTCAAGGTGGACCCGCTCGCCCTCCAGGCCCGCGCCGGCGGCACATCGAAGTTCCCCCGCTGGGCGGTCGCGTTCAAGTACCCGGCGGAGCAGGCGACGACGCGGGTCCGCGCGATCGTCGTGCAGGTCGGGCGCACGGGGGTGCTGACGCCGGTGGCCGAGCTCGACCCGGTCTCCCTCGCGGGCACCACGGTCTCGCGGGCGACGCTCCACAACGAGGACGAGGTGCGCCGGAAGGATGTCCGCGTCGGCGACACCGTGTTCCTCGAGAAGGCGGGCGAGGTCATTCCCCGCGTGGTGTCGGTCGTGCTCCCCAAGCGACCGCAGGACGCCGTCCCGTTCGCCATGCCCGGCTCGTGCCCCGCCTGCGGGGCGGCGGTCGCGCGCGAGGAGGGAGAGGTCGCCTCCCGGTGCACCGGGGCCTCGTGCCCCTCGAAGCGGCGCGAGACGCTCCTCCACTTCGCCTCGCGGGGGGGGATGGACATCCAGGGGCTCGGAGAGGCTCTCGTGGACCAGCTCCTGGCGGGGAACCTGGTGCGGGACGTCGCGGACCTCTACGCGCTCGCGCCGGAGCCGCTCGCGGCGCTCGCGAGGATGGGGGAGAAGTCCGCGAAAAATCTCCTGGATGAGATCGAAGCCTCGAAGGCCCTGCCCCTTCATCGCGTCCTGTTCGGGCTCGGGATCCGCCAGGTGGGCGAGCGGGCGGCGCGCGACCTCGCGGCGGCGTTCGAATCGATGGACGGGATCGAGGCGGCGCCGGTCGAGCGGCTCCAGGAGGTCCCCGAGATCGGCCCGAAGACGGCCGCCGCGATCCGGTTGTTCTTCGACCAGCCGGGAAACCGGGCGCTCGTCCGCAGGCTCGCGGAGGCCGGCGTGAACATGCGGGCCGAGGCGGCCCCGGCCGCGGGGCCGCCCGCGGAGTCGCCGTTCGCCGGCAAGACCGTCGTGCTGACGGGGACGCTCCCCGCGCGGTCGCGCGGGGAGGCGAAGGAGGCGATCGAGAGGCTCGGCGGGCGCGTCGCGTCGAGCGTGAGCGCGAAGACCGATCTCGTCGTTGCGGGAGAGGACGCCGGGTCGAAGCTCGATCGGGCGCGCCTCCTCGGGATCCGGGTGATCGGGCCCGAGGAGTTCGAGGCGGCGCTCGCGAAGGCCGGGGCGAAGCGCTGAACCGGGCTCCGGCCCGCCGCGCGGCCGCGACTTCGCGGCCCCGTTGCACTAGAATGGCCGCGGCATGAGCGAGCCTGCCCACATCATCATCATCGAGGACGACGAGGGAAGCCGGGCGGCGTACACGCGGTATCTGTCGAAGCTCGGCCACAAGGTGGCGGACTTCCCGGAGGCGGACCCGGCCCTCGACTACCTGCGCTCGAACGACGGCGTCTCGCTCGTCATCACGGACCTCATGCTGCCGGGGACCGACGGCTTCGGGGTCCTGCGGGCAGCGAGACAGATCCACGCCGACGTCGGCGTCCTGATGATCACGGGCCACGCGTCCGTCGAGTCGGCGGTCGAGGCGATGAAGCTGGGCGCCGACGATTACCTGACGAAGCCGGTGGACCTCTTCGAGCTCCGGAGGCGGACCGAGGCGATCATCGAGAAGCGGCAGCTCGCGGACCGGGTCCAGCAGCTCGAGCTGCGGGTCTGCGAGAAGTTCGGGAAGCTCGTCGGCAGGTCGAAGGCGATGGAAGCCCTCTTCCGCCAGATGGAGCTGGTGTCGCGGACGCGCTCGAACGTGTTGATCGTCGGGGAGTCGGGAACGGGCAAGGAGCTCGTCGCCAACGCGATCCACGAGAACTCGCCGCGGCGCGCCGCGACGTTCCTTCCGATCAACTGCGCCGCCATCCCGGCGGAGATCCTGGAGTCGGAGCTGTTCGGCCACGAGCGGGGGGCGTTCACGGGAGCCACCGGGAGGAAGTTCGGGAAGTTCGAGCTCGCCGACCGGGGCACGCTGTTCCTCGACGAGATCGGAGAGCTCCCTCTCGAGATGCAGGTCAAGCTGCTGCGCGTGCTCGAGCAGCGCGAGTTCATGCGGGTCGGCGGCACCGAGACGATCAAGGTGGACATCCGCCTCCTCGCCGCGACGAACTCCGACCTCGAGTCCGCGGTCGAGCAGGGCCGCTTCCGCAGCGACCTGTACTACCGGCTCAAGGTCGTGACGCTGCGAATCCCGCCCCTCAGGGAGCGGCGCGAGGACATCCCGGTCCTGGCGAACCACTTCCTCCGGCAGTTCGCGCAGGAGAACGGCCGGGAAGGGATGCGATTCGCCCCCGACGCCATGAAAGCGCTCTGGGGGGCGCGCTGGGAGGGGAACGTCCGGGAGCTGCGGAACCTGGTCGAGAGCCTCGTCGTGCTCGCGCCTTCCCCGGAGATCGGGCTGGGCGATCTTCCCGAGGAGTATCGCGCCGGCGAGGCGGAGCCGGCGACGGGGGGGGCGGGGGGGCCGGACGGCGCGTGGGCCGCCCCCGAGCCGGCCCCCGGGGGGCCGGAGAGTGCGCCGCTCACGATGGACGAGATCGAGCGGCGGGCGATTCTCTCCGCCCTCGAGCGCACCGGGGGGAACCGTACGCAGGCCGCCGAGATCCTCGGGATCGGACTCCGGACCCTCCAGAGGAAGCTCAAGGAGTACCGGCTCGCGGGGCGTACCACGGAGGGGGGGGCGCCGGAAGGCCCGCAAGGCTGACGGGTTCTTCCCCTCGACCCGCGCCGTTTTGGCGCCGGCGGCGAGCCGGAGAGGGAGCGAAAGCCCGGAACGGCGTGGAAATTGGCGCGGCAAGGCGCGCTCAGGTCCGGCACGCGGATTGCCACGCGGACGGGCGGACATGACTCCCTACGGGAAGGCTCGATACAGGGTCCTGGCGGTGGACGACGACCTCTCGGTGTTGTCCTGCTACCGGCGGCTCCTCGATCGCGCGGGGTACAGCGCGACGGTCGAGGACGACCCTCGTCGGGTGCTCCAGGACCGAGCCGGCACGACGGGCGTCGACCTCCTGCTCCTCGACTACAGGATGCCGGGGATGGACGGCCTGACCCTGCTGGCCGAGCTGCGGCGCCGGGAGTGCCGAGCCCGGTGCATCCTGGTGTCGGCTTACCTGAACGATGCCGTGAAGCAACAGGCGCGGGCGCTCGGCGTGGACCGCGTCCTCGAGAAGCCGGTGGACGTCGGGCTCCTGCGAGCCGCCCTGGACGAACTGCTCCCCGTCACCGGCCGCAAGGCAGCGCGCGCGGGCGGCGCCGCGTGATCCGCGGTGACGGCGGGCCCCGCAGCCGATGCCCGGAGGACGCGGGCCGGCCGCGCCAGCGGCCCGCGGAGGATCGTTTCTCGCGCGGGATTCACCGCGGCGGATCGCCGCCCGGAGGTCGAGACATGAGTCGGAAGTCGAGCTTCGCGTGGATGCTCGCCGTCGTCGGCGTCAGCATCGTCTTCGGCATGGTGATCGGCGGGAAGCTGAACGCGCCCCGCGTGATGTTCGCCGCGCCTCCCGCGGCCCCGGCATCGGCAGCCGCGCCGGCGTCCCTTCCCGCGCCGGCCGCGGGCGCCGTGGACTTCGCGGACGTCGTGGAGGCGTCGATTCCCGCCGTGGTCCAGATCGTCTCGACGTCCGTCCGGAAGCCCGACTCCGGAGGGGCCGACCCGCGCGAGATGTTCCGCGACGACCCGTTCTTCCGCTTCTTCTTCGAGCGGCCGGACCCGCAGGACCGCCGATCCGCACCGAAGGAGCGGCGCGAGCAGTCCGGGGGGAGCGGCTTCCTCGTCTCCGAGGACGGCTACGTTCTCACGAACCGTCACGTCGTCGACGGCGCGGTCAAGGTGGACGTGAGCCTCAACGACGGGACCCGCTACACGGCCGAGATCGTCGGGACCGATCCCAACATCGATCTCGCCCTCCTGAAGATCGATCCCGCGGGCAGGCGGCTGCCGACCCTCCCTCTCGGCGATTCCGACAAGCTCCGGATCGGCCAGTGGGTGATCGCGATCGGCAATCCGTTCCAGCTCTCGGAGACGGTGACCGCCGGCGTCGTATCGGCCAAGGATCGTCAGGTCCCGATCGGGGACACCGACGCCGGACTCGCCAACTTCATCCAGACGGACGCCGCGATCAACTTCGGGAACTCCGGCGGGCCGCTCCTCGACGTCGCGGGACGCGTGGTCGGGATCAACATGGCGATCAGCCGCGGCGGCATGGCCGAGGGGATCGGCTTCGCGCTCCCGATCAACATGGCGAGGTCCGCCATGGAGCAACTCCGGGAGTCGGGGAAGGTGCGGCGCGGCTACCTCGGGATCAGCATGACGGACATCAACGAGGCGGCCCAGCAGTACAACGACCTGCCCGACAAGAGCGGGGTGTTCGTCCAGTCGGTCACCGAGGACGGGCCGGCGCAGAAGGCGGGCGTTCGGGAAGGCGACATCATCCGCAAGGTGGACGGCGCCCCGGTTCGAAACGGGCGGGACCTGCTCGGCCGCGTCGCGCCGCGCCGCCCCGGAGAGAAGGTCCGCCTCGAGGGGCTCCGGGACGGGAAGCCCTTCGCCGTGGAGGTCGAGCTGGCGACGCGCCCCGACGCGACGGACCTGATCGCCGGGCGCCGGAGCGGCGGATCGGACGAAGGAGAGCCGGGCTCGCCGACCGAGTCGGAGGACCTGGGGATCCGGGTGGAGACGCTGAGCCCCGCGCTGCGCGAGAGGCAGGAGATCCCGGAGTCCGTGAAGGGCGTCTTCGTCGCAGACGTGGAGGCCGGCTCGGAGGCCGCCGCCGCAGGCGTGGTGCGGGGGTTCGTCATCACGGCCGTCAACGACGAGCCGGTCCCGGGGATCGCCGCCTGGAGGGAGGCGGTCCGGCGGGTCGGGGCGGGGGACGCCGTGAAGATCAAGGCCGTCGCGCCGGGCGGCATCTCGCGCGTGTTCTTCATGCGCGTTCCCGGAGGCGACTCGAAGGAGTGATCCGGCGGGGAACCGTCCCCGCCGCGCCGGAAGCGGGCGGACCCGGGCGCGGCGACACGGAGGGAGCTCCGCTGCCCCCGTGGGGCGCCGTCGGCGTGTGGTATCCTCGCCCGGCGATGCGTGTCTTCGGACGGCGTCTCCCATGAGTTCCGCCCGGAAGCCCCTGGTCCTCGTCGCCGACGACGAGGCGGACATCCGCTCCTCGCTCCGGATGGTCCTCGAATACGCCGGGATGTCCGTGACCGAGGCCGCCACCGGACCCGAGGCCCTCGATCGAGTCGACGCCGCCTCGCCCGACGCGGTCATCCTCGACATCAAGATGCCGAGGATGGACGGCCTCGAGGTCCTCTCCGAGATCCGGAGGCGCGGGATCGACGTGCCGGTCGTCGTCGTGTCGGGGCACGGAACGATCGCGACCGCCCTCGAGGCCACGCGGCGGGGCGCCTTCGACTTCATGGAGAAGCCGCTCGAGAGCGATCGGGTCCTGCTCGTCCTCCGCAACGCCCTGGAACAGAGGAGGCTGCGCGAGGAGAACCGCGACCTCCGGCTTTCCTTCGAGGAGCGGTTCCGGCTCGTCGGCGACTCCGCCGCGCTTCGCAGGGTGCAGGAGGACATCGCCCTCGCCGCGCCGACGAAGGCGTCGGTCCTGATCACGGGAGAGTCGGGGACCGGCAAGGAGCTCGTCGCCCGCGCGATCCACCGGAACAGCCCGCGCGACTCCAAGCCGTTCGTGAAGGTCAACTGCGCGGCGATCCCCGAGGAGCTGATCGAATCGGAGCTGTTCGGGCACGAGAAGGGCTCGTTCACCGGCGCGACGCGGGACCAGGCGGGGAAGTTCGCCCAGGCGGACGGCGGCACGATCTTCCTGGACGAGATCGGCGACATGAGCGTCAAGACGCAGTCGAAGGTGCTCCGGGCGCTGCAGGACGGCGAGGTGGAGCCCGTGGGGGCGGCGCGCACGCTCACCGTGGACGTCCGCGTGATCGCCGCCACGAACAAGGACCTTCCCGCGGAGATCGGGGCGGGGCGGTTCCGGGAAGATCTCTACTTCCGGCTGAACGTGGTCCCCATCCGCGTCCCCCCCCTGCGCGAGCGTCGTGAGGACATCGACGCCCTCGTGGCCTGGTTCGCGGAGAACTTCTGCCGGGAGAACGGCTGCCGCGCGAAGCGCTTCTCCCCCGACGCCCTCGGCGTGCTCCGGGGCCTGCCGTGGCGCGGCAATGTCCGGGAGCTCCGGAACGCGGTGGAGCGCCTCCTGATCATGACGCCGGGGGACACGATCCGCCCGGAGGACATTCCCGCCGGCCTCGCGGCGCCGCTGGACGGAGAGGCCGGAGCGCAGGCGCTCCGCGAGTCGGTCGTGATCCCGCACGCGGGCACCTCGCTCCAGTCGTTCAAGGACGCGGCGGAGCGGGCCTACCTCCTGGCGAAGCTCGAGGAGAACGGCTGGAACATCGCGGCGACCGCGAAGGCGATCGACACGCCGCGATCCAATCTCTACAAGAAGCTCGAGGCGTACGGCCTGGCCCGGGAGCGGGAGGGCTGAGCCCCGGGGGGCGGAGCCGGAGGTCGGGTGCTCCAGGATCGCGATGCGGTCATCGTCGCCGGCGTGAGGACGCCCTTCGCGCCCGTCCGGACGCGGCTCGAAGGCGTCTCCGCCGAGGAGCTGGGCCGGGTCGCGGTGCGCGAGGCGATCGAGCGGTCGGAGGTCGATCCGGACGCTGTCGACGAGCTGATCCTCGGGAACGTCGGAGGCGCGCCCGGCGCCGCGGACCTCGGGCGCGTCGTCGCGATGCTCGCGAAGCTCCCGAGGAAGATGCCCGCGGCTGCCGTGAACCGGAGCTGCGCGTCGGGGCTCGAGGCCGTGGCCGCGGCCGCCTCGCGAATTCGCGCGGGGGAAGCAGACCTGGTGATCGCCGCGGGCGTCGAGTCCTCGTCCACCGCGTCCCCCTTTCGCCGGGACGCGTCCCGCGAGGGGCGCGCGCCGGCTCCGCTATTCCTGGAGGCCGTTCCTCGCCGTTCCTCGGCGTCCGGGAGCCGGGGGCGGCGTCCCGGGACCGCTCCGGATCTCTCCATCGGTCTCGCCGATCTCGTGACCGGCCACCCGACCGGCGCGTTTGCCGACCGGCTCGCGCGCGATTTCGACGTGACCCGGGAGGAGCAGGACGCGTTCGCCCTGGCGAGCCACCGCCTCGCCGCCGCGGCCTGGGAGGAGGGGAGGATGGAACGGGAGGTGGTTCCCGTGCCGGTCCCCCCCGCCTTCGACGCGACGGTGGCCCGGGACGACGGGATCCGCCGCGGCGCCGAGGCCTCGGGCCTCGCCGCCCTGGCTCCCGTCTTCGATCCGCGCCACGGCACCGTCACGAGGGGGAACGCCTCTCCGCTCGGGGACGGGGCCGTGGCCCTCGTCCTCGGCTCGGCCTCGCGCGCCCGAGCGCTCGGTCTGCCCGTTCTCGGGCGGGTGCGGGCGTGGGCCGCCGTGGGCTGCGACCCGGCGCGGATGGGGCTGGGCGCCGCGTTCGCGGTGCCGCTCGCGCTGAAGCGAGCCGGCGGCGTTGCGCTCGATCGGGTCGACCTCGTCGAGATCCACGAGACGTTCGCGGCGCAGGTCCTGGCGTGCCGTCGGGCGCTGGAGTCGCGGGCGTTCTGCGAGGAGCACCTCGGATCGGGGCCGATCGGGCCGATCGACCCGGGCCGGCTGAACGTCAACGGAGGCGCCCTCGCGATCGGGCACCCCCTCGGGGCGAGCGGCGCACGCATCGTCCTGACGCTCCTCCTGGAGATGGAGAGGCGAGACGCGTCCCTGGGGCTGGCGGCGCTCTCCGCGGGCGGGGGACAGGGCGCGGCCCTCGTCCTGGAGCGGACATGAACGGCGCCGCCGCGCCTCCGGACGGCATCCGGCACGAGACGGGCCCCGACGGGATCCTCCGCATCGTCTTCGACCGGCCGGGCGCCAAGGTCAACCTGCTGACGCGAGAGGTCCTCGAGCGCCTCGGTCGCCTCATCGAGGAATCCCGGGGGGACGAGCGCGTGAAGGCGCTCCTCTTCCTGAGCGGGAAGACGGGGTCCTTCCTGGCGGGTGTGGACATCGACGAGATGGCCGCGGTGAAGGACGCCTGGGACGCAGTGCAGGCGTCCCGGCTCGGGCAGACCGTGCTCCAGAAGATCGCCGACGCGCCCTGGCCGTCGGCATGCGCGATCGGGGGAGCGTGCCTCGGGGGGGGAACGGAGCTGGCGCTGGCGTGCACGTACCGCATCGCCGCGGACGGCCCGGCCGTGAGGATCGGACTGCCCGAGATCCAGCTCGGCATCGTGCCGGGGTTCGGCGGCACGCAGAGGCTCCCGCGCCTCGTCGGGCTCGTGCACGCGCTCGACCTGATCCTGACGGGAAGGCCCGTGGACGCTCGCCGCGCAGAGCGGATCGGCCTCGTCGACCGGATCGTTCCGGCGCCGAAGCTCGAGCACGAGGCGAGGGAGACGCTCCGCGCCGCCGTCGCGGGACGCCGCCCCTTCGTCCGGCGCCGCCGGCCCCTCGCCGTCCTCGCCGTCGAGGGGATCCCTCTTCTCCGATCGAGGGTGATCTCGAACACGAGGCGGAGGACCGCGGCGCGTATCGCGCCCGCGGACTATCCGGCTCCGTTCCGGGCCCTCGAGGCGGTCGAGGCCGCCTTCTCCCAGCCGCTTCCCCAGGGGCTCGATCTCGAGGCTCGCATCCTGGGGGAGCTTCTCCCGACCCGCACGTCGCGGAACCTGGTCTGGCTCTTCCGCAGCCGCGCCGAGCTGAAGCGAGGCGCGGGCGGCTTCCAGGCGACCCCCCGGAAGATCCGGAAGGTCTTCGTTCTCGGCGCCGGCGTCATGGGCGCGGGCATCGCGCACCTCGTGGCCGACCGCGAGATCCCGGTCCGGATGAGGGACCTCGGGTGGGAGCCGCTCCTCCGCGGGCTGCGGTCCGCGCGCCGGAGCTGGTCCGCGGAGGTCCGTCGCGGCGGGCTGTCGCCGCAGGACGCGAGGACGCGAATGGCGTTCCTCTCTCCCGGCGTCGGGCTCGACGGACTCGGACGCGCGGACCTGGTCGTCGAGACGGTCGTCGAGGACCTTGCCGTCAAGCAGGAGGCGCTCGCCGAGGCGGAGGAGCGGATCGGGGAGCGGGCGATCTTCGCGACGGGCACCTCGACGCTCCCGGTCACGGAGATCGCGGCGCGGGCTCTCCGTCCGGAGCGGGTCGTCGGCCTGCACTTCTTCCACCCGCCCCACCGGATGCCGCTGGTGGAAGTCGTCGCGGGCCAGCGGACGTCGCCCGAGGCCGTGGTGACGGTGCACGCCTTCGCTCTCGAGCTCGGAAAGACTCCGGTCGTCGTGCGCGACTCGCCCGGCTTCCTCGTCAACCGGATCGTGATGCTGTACGTCGGGGAGGCGATGCGCCTGCTCGCCGAAGGGTTCCGGGTCGACGCCGTCGACTCGGCGATGCGGGCCTTCGGGATGCCCGTCGGCCCCTTCGAGCTCCTCGACGCGATGGGCCTCGACTCGGCGAGGCAGGCCGCGCAAATTCTCGAGGCGGCGTTCGGGAAGCGGATCGGCGCGCTCTCGGCGGCGCTCGGCGCCCTGGTCGAGAGCGGGAGACTCGGAGTGAAGGGCGGCGGCGGCTTCTACCGCTACCGCGACGGCCGGCGCGGAAGGACGGACCCGAGGGTCCCGGGACTGATCGGAGCGGCCCGGCGCGCCGAGCTTCCGGGGGAGACTCTCCAGGAGCGGATGGTCCTATCGATGGTCAACGAGGCCGCGATCTGCCTGGAGGACGGCGTCGCCAGGGAGCCGAGGGACGTGGACGTCGCCATGTTGCTCGGGGCGGGTTTCCCGGCCTCCCGCGGCGGGCCTCTCCGCTGGGCCGACGCGATCGGGCTCCCGACCGTCGTCGACCGCCTCTCGCGTCTCGCGGACGCGCACGGCGAGCGGTTCCGGCCGGCGGGTCTCCTGAGGGACTCGGGGAAGGACGGGAAGGCGTTGTACGGGCTCCCGTGAACCCGGTCCTCCCCGGTTCGTACCAGGGTCCTTGGGGCCGGTTCGTGCGGTAGAATTCCGCCAGGCGCGCGGCACGCAGGGGGACCGGCTTCGAGAGCGGGCTTCGTGTGCTGCGCGCACCGGAGGTGTCGAGATGCCCACGCGCGATATGTTTCGAGCCGTCAAGAGGGCGGCCGCTCTTGCCTCGCTGCTGGCGGCGGTCGCCGCGATGCCCTGCGCGGCCGCGGAGATCCCGGCGATCCCGGACGACGTACGGGAAGCGCTCACGGTGACCCTCCAGAAGAGGGTGGCCGACCTGGCGGACCAGAAGAGCGCCGAGGGGATCCAAAACGTCCGGGCCGTCTTCTCCCATGAGTACTGGAAGGTAGACGACTCGACGTACACGGCGTCGTTCCAGAAGATGACGGCCGAGAACACGGTCGAGAAGGTCGAGCGCTACCGCTTGACGCTCTCGAAGGACGCCTCCGGCAAGTGGGCGATCTCCAAGGAGGAGCTGCTCGACTCGTGGGACGGGCTCCGGCGGGGCGACAGGAGCCTCGACGAGTTCCACAACTTCGACGGTTTCACCTTCGACCGCTACGGGATGAAGGTGACGGCGGGCAAGGGGAGCGCTTACGTCACCCGGTTCGAAGGGAAGCCGTCGGTGGTCGTGCTCGTAGCCCCCGACCTCGCCTACGAGTACACGCCTCCCCGCAACCTCAGCTACTACGCCATGTACCGAGAGATCATGCTCCAGGAGTACCCCAACGACTTCGTGTTCAAGCCGGGCCACGTGGTCCTGAGGGGAGACGGGGCGAGTCTCGAGGCGTTTCTGGGCTCGCTCTTCGCGGGGCGGCAGAAGGTCGCCAGGGAGGCGACGCTCCCCGAGCTCCAGAGGCTCTACGACGAAGCCCTGCGGGAGTACGATCGGAACCGGAAGGAGAACCCCTTCCACGGCTTCGCACTGCCCCTCGAGAAGGACCGGAAGACGTGGAACGTGTCGATCAAGCGGCAGGGCGGCCAGGAGCGCTGGATCTGGCTCGATTACGACAACTACGAACCCTGGGACGTCAACTTCGGCGCCTCCGATCCCGGCTTCGAGGGGCAGGCGTTCCCATACACGGTCTTCGGCTACTACTCGGACGAGCTGCTCGCTTCGGGCGCCAGCGTCTACGACCTCGACCGGAGGGAGGACCAGGATGCCCGGTACTTCGATCTCGACAGCCTCGTCGGGAGCGTGGACATCGGCCTCGAGGACGAGCAGGCGGTCGAGGGGGACTTCACGTACGGGATCACGATCAAGCGGGCGATCCGGGAGCTCCCGTTCCGGATCTCGCGGCTGCGGCGGCCCGGCGACGAGCGCAAGGAGACGAAGTATCCGAAGCTCACGATCAACGTGCTCCAGGACGGGGACGGGAACGACCTCACGTGGGTCAAGACGGGGGCGTACTCGGGCCTGATCGTGTTCCCCGCCCCGCTCGCGCCCGGGACGAAGCTCTCGCTCGAGATGAAGTTCCGGAATCAGGACAGCATCTACAAGATCAACCCCTCGTACTCCGCCATGGACCGGCTCGGCTGGATCCCGCTGGTGCGCTTCACGGACCCGATCGAGAAGTTCGACATGACGGTCCGCGTGAAGGACAAGTACAGGGCGCTCGGGCCCGGCCGGAAGGCCATGGAGAAGAAGGAGGGCAGGTGCCAGGTGACGCGGTGGGTCTCCGACACGCCGGTGTCGTTCCCCACCGTGATCTTCGGCGACTACTTGGACGACGGGCCGAAGATCAAGGCGACGAAGATGGACGGGACGGAGATCCCGGTGCGCGTCTACGTGGACAAGACGTCCACGCACACGCTCGACGAGACGGAGATCGTCCGGGATGAGGACGAGATCATCGACCGCATGGCGAAGATGGAAGGGGGCGCGCGCGGGATCCGGACCAAGCAGCTCTCCGCGATCGCCGACCAGGCGGTCAACGCCCTGAACCTCTATCGAGAGGTCCTGGGCCAGGACTACAAGTACGACAAGCTCGACCTCGTCTGCGATCCGCTGGGGGACTTCTACGGGCAGGCGCCGGCCTCGATCATCTACCTCGGGTTCGGGGTGTTCCGGGGCGAGGGCTGGGTGGCGAACCTCGGCGCGGCCGATTCCTCCGACATCTCGAAGTTCAACAAGGACGTCGTCGCGCACGAGACGGGCCATCAGTGGTGGGGCGGCCTGACGGGGAACCTCAACGAGCGCCACTACTGGTTCGTGGAGAGTCTCACCGAGTACATGGCGGCCCTCTTCGTGGAGAACACGCGCGGCCGGAAGGCGTACGACGAGAAGGTGCAGGACTGGCGCCGGACGATCATGAGCTTCGAGCTGCTGTCGAGCGTCGAGAACGGGGCCGCGGTCTGGGGCGGCGAGAACCCGGGCGGGGCCTATCTCGCGAACATCTACAACAAGGGGCCCTACGCGCTCCACGTGCTGCGCGAGACGTTCGGCGACGAGAAGTTCTTCCGGTTCCTGAAGGACCTCGCCGCCGAGTTCGCCGAGAAGCAGATCGTGACGCTGGACATCCAGCGGGTCGCGGAGCGGGCGTTCGGCGGAAACATGGACTGGTTCTTCGACGAGTGGATCCGAGGGCTGGGCCTCCCGCAGTACGCGCTCCTGTACGACGTGCGCCAGACGGAAGACGGCAAGTTCCTGCTCGAGGGGAAGATCAAGCAGCGCATTCTCGCCGGGAAGAAGAACATCGAGATCCCGGGCGTCTACTTCAAGACCCGGGCGTTCCTGACCTTCGAGTTCGCCGACGGGAAGCAGATGAGGTGGCCGGCCAGGCCCAGGAACCCCGGCGAGCAGGAGAAGATGTTCATCGTGGACGGGGCGGAGACGCCGTTGCCGAAGATCAAGCTCCCGGAGAAGCCGGTGGCCGTGTATTTCAACAAAGACGGCGAGATCCTCGCGCACGAAGTGCTGATCAACCGGTCTTGGTGAGAGGGCGAGCCGCGATTCTTCGGAAAGCGGCCGGCGGCGGGGCGCCTCGATGATCGAGACGCAGGGGGTCGCGAAGCGCTACCCGCACGGGGTCACCGCGCTCCGGGGCGTGGACATCGAGGTCTCGAAGGGCGAATTCGTCTTCGTCACCGGTCCGTCGGGCGCCGGGAAGACGACGCTGCTGAGGCTCCTCCTCCGGCAGGAGCTCCCCGACGAGGGGCACATCCGGATCGGCGGGTGGGACGTCGGGGCGCTGCCCCGGTCCAGGGTGCCGGAGCTGAGGCGGATCCTAGGCGTCGTCTTTCAGGACTTCAAGCTGATCCGGCGGAAGAGCGCGCTCGAGAACGTCGCCTATGTCCTGAACGTGGCCGGCCTTCCCCCCGCGGAGCAGAGGCGCCGAGCCTACGAGGCGCTTCGGGGAGTCGGCCTCCAGCACCGGCTGTCGACGCTCCCCGACGCCCTCTCGGGAGGGGAGCAGCAGCGGGTCGCCATCGCGCGCGCGCTGGTGAGCGAGCCCGAGATCCTCCTCGCGGACGAGCCGACGGGGAACCTGGACCCCGACCTCTCGGTCGAGATCATGAGGCTCTTCCGGGAGATCAACGCGCGCGGGACCACGGTCGTGGTGGCGACGCACGATCGGGACATGATCCGGAGGATGCAGCGCCGGGCGATCGTGCTCGAGCGTGGCCGCGTCGTCACGGGCGGGAGACCCTCGTGAGCGCGCTCCTCTCGAGGCTGCGGTACTTCGTCGCGGACGCGGCCGACGAGTGGCGGTCGAACCCGGGCGTGAACGCGCTGGCGACGGCGACCCTGGCCTCCGTTCTCTTCGCGGCGGGGCTGGTTCTCCTCGTCGTCGACAACGTGCGCGTCCGGCTCGAGACCTGGCAGCGGGACGTGCGCGTCGAGGTGTACCTCGAGGATTCCGCGACCGACGAGGCGCGCGACGGGATCCGGCGCCGGCTCTCCGCATCTCCCGGCGTCTCCCGCGTCGCCTTCGTGACCAAGGAGGAGGCCCTCGACCGATTCCGCCGGTCGTTCGGCTCGCTCGCGGACCTGGTGCCCGAGCTCGGCGAGAACCCGCTCCCGCAGTCGTTCGAGGCGTTCCTCGTCCCCGGCGCCGGCGCGGCCGCGGCCGCGAGGAGCGTCGCCTCGTCGCTACGGGGGGTTCCCGGGGTCGAGGACGTTCGCTTCGATCTCGAGTGGCTGGACCGGCTGGACGCCTCGCTGCGGCTGGCTCGGGCGGGCGGCGCGGCCGCGGCGCTCGCCGTTCTCTCCGTCGTCGTGCTCGTGATCGCGGGCGTCGTGAGACTGGCGGTCCACGCGCGGCGCGAGGAGATCGACGTCATGCTCCTCGTGGGGGCGTCGCCGGCCCTCGTGCGCGGGCCCTTCCTCGTCTCCGGCGTCGCCCAGGGGCTCGCGGCGGCGACGATCGGGATCGTTCTCTCGGAGGCGTCGCGGCGGCTCTTCCTCTCCTGGGCGAAGGCGGCTCCGAGGGCGGTGGTCGACCTCGTGGCCTCGCAGCCGCTCTCTCTCCGGCACGGGCTCCTTCTCGCGGCCGTCGGGGTCTCGGTGGGGACGGCGGCGGCCTGGGTGGCCGTGCGCCGCGCGTCGCGGCTGCCCTAGCGCCCTAGAAGTCGTAGATGATGTAGAAGTCCGTCCGCGTCCCGCCCTTGTCCGCGGCGACCGGCGCGCCGGTTTCGTCGAAGGTCGTGTAGTCCATCCGGTGCGACCACGCCCAGTTGAACTGGAGCCCTCCGAGGAACAGGAGCTGGATCCCCCATCCGTAGGATCCCCGGCCGCTCTGGAGGCGGTCGTTCTCCGAGTCCCAGAGCTGGAAGTCCTCCAGCCGTCCGGTCTCCGGGTCGTAGAAGACGTCCCCCTCGAACCACGCGGCGCCCAGATCGGCGAACAGGAACCCCCGGACGTCCCGCAGGACGCCGAACGGGAACGCCATCTCGTCCACGAGCGGGAAGCGCAGCTCGGCGTTCGCCCAGGCCACGCGCGTGCCGAAGAACTCCCGGTAGTCGTACCCGCGAAGCACGTTGATCCCGCCGAGGGAGTAGTACGTCGGCCGGTCCCCGGCGCTCCAGGCTCCCGCCGCGCGGAACGCCAGGAGGGACCTGCGGGTGAGCTGCTTGTAAGCCCGGAAGTCGAGCTCGTACTCGAGCAGGTTCCCTGGGTAGTCGCTGCCGATGTCCGCCCCCCAGGTCGCGCCGATCGTGAAGCGCTTCCCCTGGAACGGGCCGAACGACTGGAACCGGGTCGTGTCGCCCGTGAACGACAGCCCCAGGATCGCGAAGCGCTCGCGGATGGTGTTCGCCACGATCGTGCCGCTCATCGAGTCGATGGCGAGGTAGTCCTGGCTCCGGTCGATGACGCCGAGCGAGCTCTCGGCGCGGTAATGGCGGCTCAACGGATACTGCAGGAACACCGCGCCTCCCGTCGTGCGCTGGATCTGCTCCCGGGACTCCCCGGCCGTGTCGTAGTAGAGGTCCACGTAGTAATCGCGGTAGTCGAAGAACGTGGCTCCCCAGCGCGCGCGGTGCTTGAAGTTCAGGTACGTCGCCGCGATGTTCGAGTACGTGGAAACCGACGAGGCGAGGACCTGGATGCGCTGGTCCCCCAGGAGGTCCGAGAACTGCACCGCGGCGTCCGCGAGGATCGTCCCGTCGTTCGTGACCCCGACGGCGAAGAGCGGCATCTCGAGGTCCCACTTCGGATGGTAGGGGCGGATCTTCACGAGATCCGGGGTGAGGCGGAGCGGGGGCTCGAACGCCTCGATCTCGGGCTGCTCCTCGGAGTCCAGGACCGCCTCCGTGCGCGCCTCCGGCTGAAGGAGGGGCATGCGGAAGAGCCGGAAGGTCCCGCGGAAGAAGGAGACGAAGACGAGCTGGCGCTCCCCCTCCCTCTCGGCGGACTCGACCGGCGAGAAGCAGCCGCCCACTACGTCCGTGTACCTGCGGACCTCGCCCGACGCCAGGTCCAGGGCGTGGATGTTGAAGATCTCCTCGGGTCCGCGGTCCGACGCGAAGAACAGCGTGCGGCCGTCGCGGGAGTAGGCGGGCTGGATGTCGGAGCCCGGGCCGAAGGTGAGCTGCCGCTTGCGCGAGGGGTCGGCGAGATCCACGGAGAAGATCTTCCAGAAACGGCCGACCCTCCGGTCGTAGACGAGGGACTTCCCGTCGGGAGCGTACCAGGGGTTCGCGTCGAAGGCGTCGTCCGCCGTCGCGTTGCGGATCTCCCCCGACTCCAGGTCGAGCTCGAAGACGTCCACCGTCCCGTCCCGGTTCCCCTCGAAGGCGATCCTCCGTCCGTCGGGGGAGAAGGCGGGGCTCGCGCACTCGGCGATACCGGGGAGGTCCACGGTGCGCAGGCGCCTTCCCGACAGGGCGTCGAAGATCAGGAGCTGCCGCCGGTTCTCGTGCCGCGCGAAGACGGCGACCTCGTCTCCGGAGGGCGACCAGGAGAGGTCGCGACGCCCCTCGAACGCCTCGGCGACGAGGAACTGCCAGCGGTTCGTCCATCCGGGCGTGAGGCTCCGCACGCGGGGGCCGCCGTCGGCGGACAGCACCAGGAGGTCGATCTCGAGCTTCGGGGACGCCAGGACGGCGACGAGCTCCCCAGAGGGCGAGATCGTCGGAGAGAACGTGTACACGCCCTCCTTCTTGAGGCCGATCTCCTTGCCGTAGTCCTCGGGCGCCTTCTTCTCCAGAAGCACCGGCAGGTACTTCTTCTGGAGGTACCGGACGAACCTCCGGTTGAACTCCGCGATGTCGTAGCCGAAGGCTTCCTTGATCGCCTTCTCGATGTTGTTGGTCAGGAGCACCTTGCGGTACTCGTAGACGAAGCTGCGGAAGCCCTCCTTGCCGTGCTCGCTCTCGATGAAGTCGAAGATCGCGTGGCCGTATCGGTATGCGAGGAAGGTCGGGTAAGCGAGGTCCTGGATCGGCGGCAGGAGGTTCGCGACGACGGCGTCCCGCATGACCATCCGGTCGATGCTGTCCTCGTCGCCGGCGAGGTAGGAGGCCATCCCCTCCATGATCCAGGCGGGAGGGTTCGAGCGCAGGGCCCGCCCGAGATAACCCTCGAAGAAGATCGAGTACTGGAAGATGTGGCTCAGCTCGTGGGCGATCAGGGAGTAGAGCTTGTCGGGCGGCTGATCGAGCGGGACGACCATCCGGTTCTGGACGGGCTCGGCGAAGGCGCCGACCGCCTCGGGCAGCTCGTCCATCGTGATGTTCGTCTGGGAGAACTCCGCGTGGTTCCGGTAGACGATCAGGGGCACCCGGAACCGGAGTTCGTGATCGAGGTCCCTGGACATCCGGAGATAGGCGCTCTCCGCGTAGGAGACGACCTCCTGGAGAAACGCCTCGTCGGCCCCGTAGTAGTGGACGTCGAAGTGGGGCGACGGGTACACCTTCCATTCGAACCGCTCGTAGGAGATCTTGTTCTGCCCGAACTGCTGGGCCTGGGCCGGGACCGCGGCGAGCACCGCGACGGCCAGGACGGCGGCGAGGGCACTGGGAGATTTCATCGGCGGCTCCCGCGATCGGCCGCGCCCGGCGAGAAGCCCCTCGTCCCCCCCCGCCCCGAGCGGCCGCGACGCACCATTATCGTACGAGACCGCGGGGATCGGCATACCGCGCTCCAGCCCCCGGGGCGGCGGCGTCAGCCCCGGAAGATGAACCTCGTCTCTTCGCGGGTGCGCGGGGAGACGACGGCAAGGACGTCCGCGGCGAAGTTTTCGGCCAGCCCGTAGAAGGCGGTGAGGGGGTCGTTGGACGAGCCGCGGAAGAGGGCGGTCCGCCGCAGGCGGTCACGGAAGAGGAGGGCGCCGGTGCGCCCGTCGAAGAACATGACGTCGACGTCGAAGGCGAACTCTTCCTGCTCCACGAACTGGGTCCGCCGGACCTTCTGGCCCGTCACCGGGCTGACCATGTCCACCTCGCCGAACCCGGACGCGTCGCGGCGGGAGAACTCGACGACCCCCGAGACGACGAGGTCGGCGTCGTAGGTCCTCCCGAGATGCTTCCAGAACTCCGCGTTCGCGACGAAATCCCCGAGCGGCTGCTCGGGGACGGCCGGCGGCGGCGTGACGTCGAGGACGCGGAGGGTCGTCTTCTTGCGGAACTCCGTCCGCAGGAACCGGACGAGCTCCCGCCCCGTGTCGAAGAGGTCGGACTCGCGTCCCAGGAAGGAGGCGACCAGCAAGCTCCCGTTCTCCGGGACCGAAAGCCGCGCGGGGAGCGGGAGCTTCACGGGGAGACTGACGGCGGAGCCGCGGCCCTTGCGTGAGACCTTGGGCGAAGGGGTGTCCGTCCGGTCCGCGCCGCGTCCCGGGCCCGCCTCGGCCGACGCCGCCCGCCGGAAGGAGAAGGCGCGATCCGCGTTCTCCCGGATCCGCGAGTCGTTCCCCGACTGCGCCAGCGCCTTCTCGTACAGTTCCGCTGCCCGCTCGGGATCGCCCAGGACCTCGTGCGCCACCGCAAGGTTGTTGAGGACTTTCGGATCGTCGGTGTCGGAGACCAGCATCCTTTCCCAGCGGTAACGGGCCTCGCGCCAGTCGCCGTTGCCGGCCATCTCCGCCGCGAACCGGAGCCATTCCGCCCGTCGATCCTCGTCGGCGCCGGCACCGATCACCGGGGACGCGGCCGCCAGCGCCGCGAGCAGCAAGGCGCGCCCGATGCGTGCCCCGCCCAGAAGGATCGCCTCGCTCATCGACTCCCTCCTCGGGCGGCTTCGCGCCGGGCCGGGGGCCTCGCGAGGGGGCGAACGGGGATCAGAACTGGAAGCTGAGCCCCGCGTGAACGACGCCGAACAGGAGATCCCGCGTGTTGTACAGGATGGACGTGCCGCCCTCGACGTCCGTCGCGACCTGGGGGATGAAGAACTCTGTCGGAACGAGCACGCTGTCCTGGAAGGACGACTGCCCGTACCCGATCTCCGCGGTGACCCCCTGAAGGATCCGGATTCGCGCGCCCACCTCGGCGGTCACGTGCCAGGCCGTCTTCACCCGGTCCTCCAGCACCCGGGCCTCCGCCAGAACGACCCCGTCCTGCGGATCCACGAGGGTGAAGAAAGGCCCGGAATCGACCTCGAGACTCTCGTAGATCAGGGCGATCCGCCCCTGCCCGTACAGGACGACGTGGTCCCGGAAGAGGTGGAACTGCGCTTCCAGGGAGGCCGTCGGGCCCATCCCGCTCGACTTCTGCTTCAGCGGGAGCAGGCGGAGGCCGACGCCGTCCGTGTAGCCGTACCCGAACTTGTCGCCGTCGTTGAGCCACGCGGCCGCGGGGACGGTTCCTTCGTACAGGAAGTAGCGGCCGCCCGCGGACCACCGCGCGCTCCATCGCCGCCCGCCGAACTCTCGCTGGTAGAACGCGTCCCACGTCTGCATCTCGTTCTGCAGGTCGACTGCCGTCGCACCCTCCCGCTGGGCGTACGTCCGCGGGTCCTCGACGTCGTAGAGGATGCTCCCGTTCACCAGCAGGGGGATCGTGTACGTCGACTTGAGCCGGCCGTCCGTGGCCCGCACACGCCACCAGCGCAGCAGCTCGTCGTACGCGGAGGCGTTCAGCGATCCGTCCTCGTCGATGCTCTCCACCGCCCAAGACGAAAGCCCAAACGCCGAGAACACGTAGGAGTCCTCGCGGAAGCCGTTCACGGACAGCAGCAGGTGGCCGCGGTTGGCCGGGAGCTGCCAGCCGACGGTGAACCGACCGTGGAGGACGTCCTGGAGATCGAGTTCGCTCTTGGAAACCGAGTTCCCGGACGTCGTGATCGACGAGTCGATCGTGCGCTCCGACCAGGCGCCGCCGCCGGCCACCGCGATGTAGAGCGCGAAGCGATCCCCCCAGAATCGGGGCTTCGAAGACTCCTCGGCCTTCGCCGGCTCGGCGGGCTGTCCTTCCGGCGCCGGCGCCTGCGGCGTCTCCTCCGCGAGGACAGCGGTTCCCCCGAACGCCAATGTCGACAACACGCCGGCCCACGCAAGGAACCGCTTCCACGCCATGACGAATCGCCTCCTCGGTCGCGACGGCGGACCGCACCCGCCCGGCGCGAACGGCCTTCGACGACGGCCCAATGCCCAGAAGACCGTCTTTATATGGGGAGAGGGGGGGGGCCGTCAAGGCGCATCCTTTTCCGGGACCCGCGCCGGCGCCTTTGCTGCTGCATCGGTGCAGAAACCGGGGTGTCGCGTGCTATGCTCCCGGCCGGTCCGGCGGGTCCGGGCCTATTTCGGACCCCGGGGGCCGCCAAGGCGGTCCCGGACGAAGGTCCGTGACAGGGGGCATCATGAGGAATCGAGGAATCTGGCTGGTGATCGTGCTGGCCCTGGCGTGCGCGACGCCCGCGGTCGGGTCCGGGTTCAGCATCTACGAGCAGAGCGCGAAGGCGTCCGCGCAGGCGGGCGCCTGGGTGGCTCGGGCGGACGACGCCGCGGCGAACTGGTACAACCCGGCCGCCCTGGTCCGGCTGGAAGGGACGAACTTCCATTTCGGGGCCAACCTGATCCCGATCGGCCGGGACACGTCGATCACGACGTCCGACCCCGCCTACGGCCTTCCGACGGAGGTGAAGTTCGACGCGGTCACCAACAACGCGACGCCGGCGAACCTCTACTTCACGCACCGGATCGACGACTGGATGGCTTTCGGCATCGGCGTGACCACCCCGTTCGGCCTCGCGAGCGAGTGGGAGGACCGGCCGATCACGTTCTCGAGCAAGCGGGTCGACTTGGCGACGTTCGTGGTGAATCCCAACCTCGCCTTCAAGATCGACGACCGATGGTCCTTCGCCGTGGGGATCGACTACATCTACGCCGACGTCAAGGAGTTCTCGCGGGAGTTCGATCAGAGCTCCTTCCTGGAGCTGCCTCCAGGCACCGTGGTTGGAGCGTCGGACCTCACCGGAACGGGCGACGACTGGGGCTGGAACCTCGCCTTCCAGTTCGCGACCGAGGAATGGAAGGCCGGCCTGACCTATCGCGCAGAGCTGTCCCCGGACATCGACGGGGAAGTCGCGTTCACCGGGGTGAACGAGTATCTCGAGCTCTATTTCCCCGACGGCCCCGGGACGACGACCCTCGACCTGCCGGCGCAGGCGGCGCTGGGCGTCGCGTACACCGGATTCGCGGACTGGGAGGTCGAGTTCGACGTTTCCTGGGCGCAGTGGTCGAGGTTCGACCATCTGGCGATCGACTTCGAGAACGAGACGCCCGCGGTGACCGACATCGTTCTCCCGGAGAACTGGGACGACACCTTCGCATTCCGGCTCGGCGCGGCGTGGGCGATGGCGGAGCGGCACGAGCTCCGCTTCGGCGCCGTCTTCGACCAGGGCCCGATTCCGGACGACACGCTGCGCCCGAGCATTCCGGACGCCGACCGTCTGGGCATCTCGGTGGGGTACGGGTTCCACGGGAAGAGCTGGGCGCTTGACGCCTACGTCATGCCGCTCTTCTTCCAGGATCGAGACGCGAACGACGGGGATCCGCTGAGCTCGCCGACGGGAGTCGTGGACGGCCGGTACGAGTCGTCCGTGAACTTGTTCGGCGTGGGATTCAGCTGGCGCTTCTGAACCGAGGCTCCGGTGGAGCGCGGGGGAGGCGAGGGGGCCTCCCGCGCGCTCTCCGGGGGCGCCGGAAACCGGGCGCGCTCCGCGAGGCATGCCGAAAGCACCCTTCCTCGACCTCATCGAGTCGCTTCCGCGCGCGGGAGGCGCCCTGCTGATCCCCTCGGCCGGGGGGATCGTCGCGGAGGAAGCGGCGGACCTCGACGGCCGCTCCCGCGACCTCGCGGCCGCGCTCTCCGAGTACGGGCTCGCGCCGGGGGATCGCGCGGCCGTCGTTTCCAGGGACATCGGGGACGTTCTCCTCGGATTCCTGGCGATCCTTCGCGCCGGAGGCGTTCCGGTTCTCCTGGATCCCGGCCTTCCTCCCGGCGATCTTCTGGACGCGCTGCGAAGCGCGGAGGCGCGGCAGGTCCTGGTGGAGGACGAGCGGTGTCTCGCGGTGGTCCTCGGCTTGCGCCCGGACCTGCCCTCGCTCGATCTGGCGATGCTCTGCCGGGCTTCCCCCGGCGTCCTGGCCGCCGCGATCACCGTCGCGGACGCGTGCGCGGCCGGGGCTCGCTTCCGTTCCGAGGAGGACGGGGAGAGCGAGCCCCCGGCGCTGGCGGAGCGGGAGGCGGGGACGGTGGCCCTGCGCTTCGCCCGATCCGCCGGCACGCTGCAGTCGTCCAGCTTGACGGGGGCGGCGGTCGCCACGGGCGCGCGGGCCTTCGTCGACTGCCTGGGGCTCGCTTCCGGCGAGACGGTGGCGGCGGCGCTCCCCGTCTCGGATCCGGCGGTCCTGGTCCTCGCGTTGGCGTGCCTCGGCCGTGGCGCCCGATTCTCCTCGCTCCCGTCCGGCGGCGATCCCGCGGCGATCCTCGGCGCTTTGCGGCCGGAGATCCTCCTGATGGAGTCGGATCGCCTGACGGCGCTTCGCGACCGGTTGATGCGGGCCATGAGGGCCGAAGCCCTCGTGGCCGGAGCGCTCCTCCGGCTGGCCCTCGCGGAGGGCGGGAGGCGAGGCGCTCCGGACCTCGCCGCGGGCCGGTTGCCGTCGGCCCGTCCCTGGCGCTGGCGGCTGGCGGATGCGCTCGTCCTCGGCCGAGTGCGGGCGATCACCGGCGGCCGCATGCGTGCGCTCGTCCCGCTCGGCCCTCCGTCGGATCCCTCGGTGATCTCCTTCTTCCTGGACGCCGGGTTCCCGCTGCTCGAAGGGGCGTCGGCGCCGGAAGCCTGCGGGCTCGTCGCGGTCAATCGCCCCGATGCCGTACGGCCCGGGACCGCCGGGAAGCCGGTTCCTGGGCTTACGGTTCGGACGAGGGCGGACGGCCGGCTCGAGGTCGAAGGGCCGATGGTCTCCGGTCCGGGGTGGGTCACGTCGGAGCTCTCCGGCCGGCTCGACGCGGACGGCTACCTCGTTCTCGATCCTAGGAGTTAGCGGCCCTCTCCCTCGCTCGTCTCGGTCCCGCAGGCCCCTACCACCGCCGCCGGTTGACTTCCTGGCCTGCGAATTGCAAATTGGAACGGGAGAACAAGAGGGAGAGCGGCGTGATTCGGAAAGCGAAGTCGATCCTCGGACTCTTCCTGGCAGCTGCCCTTGGCTTCGGCGTCTCCACGACGAGCCGCGCCGAGCCCGGGGCTGCGGAGGGAGGCGGTGGGGAGGGCTCGGCAGCCACCGCCGTCGCCTCCGGCGTTCCGCTCGACGACGCGGCCTTGGAGCGCATCCTCCAGAGCGGCTACGTCGAGGTCGAGAAGGTGCGCCTCGTGCTCCTGCCGACGACGGTGGAGGACAAGAAGGGGCGGATCGTGAGGAACCTGGCTCGCGAGGACTTCACGCTGCGCGAGGACCACATCCCCCAGACGATTCAGTTCTTCACGTCCGAGACCGCCACGCCGGTCTCGATCGCGTTCATGCTCGACGTGTCCGGAAGCATGCGGATGAGCGGGAAGCTGGAAGCGGCGAAGGAGGCGATCCGGTACTTCGTCGACGCGCTCAGGCCGCAGGACCGCTTCGCCCTGATCTGCTTCGCCGACGAGCAGGTGGCGTGGGTCACCGAGTTCACGTCGGACCGGGACCTCTTCTTGCTGCGTCTCGCCGTGCAGATCGGCTACGGGCAGACCGCTCTTCACGACGCCGTCGCCGCCGCTCCCGGCCTCGTCCAGGCGAGCGGCGACGGGAAGAAGGCCATCGTTCTGATCACGGACGGCGTTGACAACGCCAGCGTGATCACGCTGGAAGAGGCGGCGGAGACGGCGAAGCGAGCGAGCGTCCCGATCTACACGGTCGGCTTCTCGTCGCTTCCGCCGGGCCTGGTGCCGGAGCAGCGAGAGCTGCGAACGAATTTCGAGGTTCTCGGCCTCTTCTCGGAGGAGACGGGCGGCACGGCCTATGCGGTTCACGATCCCGACGAGCTGAAGGAGGCCGTCGCTCGAATCGACGAGGAGCTCCGGTTCCAGTACCTCATCGGGTACAAGCCGACGCGGTCCCTGTGGAACGGGCGGTACCGGAGCATCGAGCTCGAGACGCGCAAGAACCGCTACGTGGTGTCGACCCGCAAGGGGTACTACGCGACCCCCTGATCGGGCTACCCGATAAGCCCGACGCTTCCCCCCCCTGGGCTCTCGCCGAGCCGCCCGGATGGGAATTCCTACATGACCAGCGTCGAAAGTTCCCGCCCCCTCCCGCGGAAGTGCGCCAGTTAGACCGGATTGGCGCCTCGCGCCGTGGCACGGCGCTTGTTCTCCTCCCGAGCCGTCGGCAGTTGCAGTTCGGGCAGGACCGGAATAGAGTTACGCGTCGTCGGGTCCCGGATGTGGGCGAACGGCGCTGGATGCGGTTCCCGGAGTCCTTGGCCCGCGAGCGGAACGGCTGGGACGCGAGGGACATTTTTCAAGGAGTGACTTTGATGATGAAGCGAACGTCGGCGGTGGTTGCGGTTCTGGTCGTCGTCGCCCTGGTGCTGTCCGTGGGCTGCGTCACCAAGAAGGTGTATCGGAAGGACCAGGAGCAGACGGACCAGCGGATCAAGGGAGTGGAGAGCGGCGTCGAGGAGAACGAGCGCCGGGTCACCGATCTGAAGTCGGACACCGACCAGAAGATCGAGGCTGTTCGGGGGACCGCCGAGAAGGCCGTGGAGATCGGCTCCCAGGCCATGACGAGGGCGGATGAGGCCGCGAAGCTCGCCAAGGGCAAGATCCTCTGGACGGTCACCCTGTCGGACGACCGAGTGAAGTTCTCGTTCGACCAGGACGCGATCCCGCCCGAGGCGGCCGCGGAGCTCAACGACCTCGCCGCGAAGATCAAGGCGATGGACAAGGCCGTGTACCTCGAGATCGAGGGGCACACGGACAACATCGGGAGCGAGGCGTACAACCTGGAGCTGGGCGAGAAGCGCGCGAAGGCCGTGATGACCTACCTCAACGAGTCGGGCGGCGTTCCGCTGCACGCGATGAGCGTGATCTCGATGGGCGAGTCGAAGCCGGTCGCGGACAACGCGACCTCCGCCGGCCGAGCGAAGAACCGGCGCGTCGTCATCCGCGTCCTCGAGTAGCCCCGAGACCGGTCACGGCGCAGAGGGGGCCGTCGCCGCCGAGCGGCGGCCCCCTTCGCCTTTTGTGCGGGTTTCCCGCGCCAGGGGCGCCGGCCGTCGGAAGGGAGCGGCGCTCTCTCGCGGGGGTTCCCCACGGACGGTAACTTCCGGGGGCTGGAGGGTTCCTGCCATGAAGTTCCGAAGGATCTCGATGTTCGCAGTGTTCGCCACGGCCGCCTTGGCCGTTGCCGGGTGCGGCGGCGGCACACCGCCCGCTCAGGCGCCTTCCGCGGAAGCCCCGACGGCCGCACCGGCGTCCGAAGCGCCGGCTCCCGCGTCGACATCCGAGGCGCCGACTCCCGTGGAGCCTCTTCCCGCCAAGCCGCGGACCGCGCCGGCCGCCAAGCCCTCACCCGTGGAACGGGAGGCGGAGCCGGAGGCGCAGGCCCCCGAGGAGCCGCGGGCGCCCGAGGAGATGATCGTGGTCACGCTTCCCCCGGGGACGTCCGTGGACCTCGTGATGGTGGATCCCATCGGTAGCCGGACGAGCAAGGCCGGTGACACCTTCAAGGCCAGGGTCGCAAAGGACGTCGTTTACGAGGGCCGCGTGGCCCTGCCCCAGGGCTCGACCGTCACGGGAGTCATCATGGAGGCCGTGCCGCTCGGGAAGATCGGCGGGACCGCGAAGCTCGTCGCGGCGTTCACGGGCGCCGTGCTGCCATCCGGCGATGCGCTCCCGATCCGGGCGACGCTGTCCAGAACGGGGAAGAGCGAGAGCGGCAAGGACGCGGCGACGATCGGCGGGGCGGCAGCCGTGGGCGGCCTGCTGGGCCGCGCCCTGAGCAAGGACGACAAGGCGAAAGGGACACTCCTCGGTGCGCTGGCCGGGGCCGCCGCCGGTGGCGCCGTTGCCGCGAAGACGAAGGGCGAGGAGATCGAGCTGCCGGCCGGGACGGAGCTCACGATCGAGACCGAAGAGCCGATCGAGATCCACATCCGACCTTAGACCGAAGGCAGCGGTACGGCCGGTTCCCCGTATCCGGGGAGCCGGCCGCCCGTGGATCCTGACCCCGCCAGAGGTCCCGGCTGTCGCGCGGAGTGGACACTCCGCGACGAGATCCCCCAAAAGCGCGTCGGATTCCCGGGCCCGCTCGCTGGCTCGGGCGTTGCACTTCGGCGGGCCGGCCGCGGGCGCTCGCTCGCGAGCGTCGCACGCCGCGGCCGGGGAGGACCCATGAGACGCCACGCGATCCTGCTCGTGCTCGCGGCCGTTGCCGCGATCGCCGCCGTTCCCGCTCAGGCCCAACCGAGGTCGCCGGCGGGGAACAGCCTTCAGTTCCGCTTCGGGTGGTTCGTCCCGACCGGGGACGGAAGCTTCTGGGACGACACCGCCGATACCTTCACCCTCGACGGAAGCGACTTCGACGACGCCGTCTTCGGGGTCACGTTCGTCACCGGGGTGAGCAACACGCTCGAGGTCGGCTTCAACATCGACTTCTACGACGCCACGGTCCGCTCCGCCTACCGCGATTGGATCGACGAGAGCGGGTTCCCGATTCTCCACGACAGCGGCTTGGACGTGACGCCCGTCACCGTGGACATTCGCTTCCTTCCCGGCGGGAGGCTCGCGTACCGAGGCGCCCGCGGCCAGTACGCGGTCCATCACCCGGTCCCCTACTTCGGCGTAGGAGCGGGCCTCCTCTTCTGGGAGTACGTCGAGGACGGGGATTTCCTCGATTTCACGTACGATCCACCCGAGGTGTTCCCGGCCCACTTCGAGGACGACGGAGTCGCGCCGGAGATCCACGCGCTCGCGGGAATCGAGATCCCCGCGGGTCCGGCCTGGAGCTTCCTCCTCGAGGGGCGCTACTCCTGGGCGAACGCCGACCTCGGCCAGGACTTCGAGGGGCTCGGCACGCTCGAACTGGGAGGGTTCTCGGGATTCTTCGGCGTCGCCTTCCACTTCTGACCGGTTCGACCCGGGCTTCGCGCGGGCTGCGGGGCCCGGGGACCGAACGCCTCCCGGGACGGGTCGCAACCGTCAGCTGCCCGACGGATCGGCCTCGCCGAGGAGGATGGCGATCTTGGCCACGAGGGCGTCGCCCGCGTTCATTCCCTTGAGCACGAGATCGTCCGCGCCCAGCGCCCGCATCCGCTCCCAGGATTCTCCGTAAAGCTCCGTCTCGTCCTCGGCCGTGTAGATGATCACGGGGCAGGGCTTCGGGCGGAGCTCGCGAAGGAGGTTCAGTCCGTTCTCTCCGTTCTCGAGCGTCAGGTCGAGGACGATCGCGTCGATCTTCCTCGAGGCGAGCACATGCCGAGCTTCCCGGAGGCTCCTGGCCGCATGGACGTCGAACCTCGCCGCCAGCGCGTCATGGGCGATCTCGAAGAAGTACTCGAGGTCCTCGACGACCAGCACCCCCGGCCGTTCCGCGCTGGCCCGGGACGGCGCGGCGCTGCCGGCGTCGAAATGCAGGCCGCATCTCGGGCAGACGACCTCCCCCGACCCGGCGACGGGATCCGTCCGCACGACCTCCGGAACCGGATCGCTCGAAGAGAGCTTCGGCGCCGGCGCCTGCGGCGCGGGAGGGGAGGGAGCCGGCCGTGGCGGCGCCGCGGGGTGCGGCGAGGGGAGTTCGATCGCCCCACCGCAGGCCTTGCAGGCGACCGGACCGCCCCCCGGCGGGATCCTCGACTCCTCGACGAGATATCCTCGCCCGCAGCTCGGGCAGCGGACCTCGATCTTCATGGCCGAACCTCGGCGACGCTCAGGAAGTAGGGGAGCGGATCGACCGGCACGCCGCCTCTGCGGATCTCGAAATGGGCGTGCGGGGTGGTCGCGTTGCCCGTCCTGCCCACCCGCGCGATCGGCTGACCTCGCTTCACCGTGTCGCCCGCGGCGACGAGGGTCTCCCGGTTGTGCGCGTACAGGGACTCGAACCCGGTTCCGTGATCGAGGATCACGAGCTTGCCGTAGGCGGTCCGCGTGCTGCCGCTGAACGTCACGACGCCGTCCTGCGCGGCGACGACCTCCTGACCCGGGCGGCCCCGGATGTCGATGCCCGCGTGGCGGTGCGTGCGGCGGCGAGCTCCGAAGCGGGACAGGATCTCTCCCCCGGCGACAGGCCACTCGAAATCGCCGGCGCTTCGCTCCGCGATCTCGGGTCCGGGAGGGGCCGGGGCCGCGACATCCGGCAGGGGCGCAGGGTACGGAGGGACCTCGAGGAGGCGTCCCGCCCCGGGGATGAAGATCTGCTGTCCGGCCTCGATTCTCTCCGGATCGGCGATCCCGTTTACGCGCAGGATCTCGTCGAGGGGGACTCGGTACACCTTCGCGATGCGCCACAGCGTCTGCCCAGGAAGAACGCGATGAAACACACCGGTCGGGCTCTCGGGCTCTTCCTGGGGTGACGGTTCCTCCGGCCGTGCCGCCACGTCCGGTCGCGCCGGTTCGGGGATCTCGTGCGGGGCCTCCGCACCGCCCGGGCGCGGGACTCGCCCCGCGCATCCGGCCGTCCCCAGGGCGCAAACCAGCGCCCCCGCCGCGGTCGCGAGGCTCGCCGCGCCGATTCCGCGAAGCGACGTACGGGCGATCGACGGCCCTCGCATACGGGGACTATAGGTCCGCGCGTCCGGACCCGACAACCAAGAAATCGTAATCGCCGGGGGGCGCCGCGACGGCCGCTTCCCGCCGTGCGTGGGGGCGCTCATGCGGGGGTGCGCTTCCACTGCAGCCCCGACTCCCGGAACGTTCCGGGCTCGGTCGCCTCGTCCAGGAGGCCGAGCATCTCCCGAAGGACCGTCCGATGGACGGGGCCGTTCCCCGAGTCCCCGCACGGCGCGCCGAAGCGGAAGCGGACCGAGAGGGTCCTCGGGGCGCCGACGATCCGGCTCAGCTCGGGCACGAGCGTGAGACAGACGGTCGCGATCCTCCGGCTCTCGAACTCTCTGGCCAGGAGGCAGACCGTCTGGACGCAAAGAGGGCAGCTGGGGAGCAGCAGCACGGCATCGACGCCGTCCTCGTGGAACATCGCCGCCAGGCGATCCGAGGTCTCCAGGAGCCCGGGATACGGCCTCACGAGGCCCCCCGAGACGCTCGCGTGCCTCGGGGCGGGTGGCCCCACGATTCCTTCTCGGTGGAGGGTTTCGAGGGCTCGAAGCGGAAGCGCGACCTCGGGGTCGGAGGAGATGTGGCGGCGGTCCACGTACGGCGCGTCGAGGTCCAGATCCTCCGGCCTCGCATTCAACGGAATCGTGCGGTAACCGGTGTCGCCGAACCGGTCCTCCAGCGCACGGAAGGGAACGTCCCCCTTCAGGTGCAGGGACGCGGTGGTCAGGAGCGCCACGGACGAGGCCGACGCGGGCTTCCTCGGAGAGGACCATGGAATCGGTCCAGGCTCCAGGAAGTCGAAGTTCGAATCCACCTCGGCGCGGAGGATTCCGTGGATCTTGGTGAGGAGGGGATCCTCGAACGTTCGGGTCATCTGCCACCCCTCCGCTCCGCCGGCCGCCCCGGCGCGAAGCAGGGCGGCGCGATCGCCACGGCTCGATAGCATAACCCGGCGGATCGAAATTCCCCAGGGTTCCGGCCGGCCACGCTCCGCGGAAAGGCCCCGGTTTCCTTGATTTATTGGAATTTGCGACGCGCCGGACGCCTGCGCCGTCTCCTCGATCGGAATCGCGCGGCGCCCTTGATTTCTCTCCTGTGCCTGCGTACACCCTACCCTCGGCCCCGAGCGTCCGGATCGCCCGAGCGCAAAAGGGAGTCGAAGCAGTCGCCGGCCCTTCCTTCAGCGGGTGAGAGCCGGCGAGAAGGAGAGACAGGATGAGATTCATCGTTCGGTCGCAGGACGGCGGCTCGCGCAGGGGCGTGTGCACTCGGGCCATCACGGAGTGCGCCCTGTGCTCCGAGGATCCCCGCTTCTGCGGCAACTGGGACTGAGGAATTCCGCTCGGGACCGAACCGGGCGTCCGAGAGCTCGGCGCGCTCCGGGCCAGGACGCAGAGGAGGACGCATGAAGTTCGTCGTGGGACCCCAGGATCGGCATCTCCCGAATACGACCTTGCCGCCCGGGGTCAAGCACACGCTGTGCATGCTCTGCAGCGAGGATCCTCGCGGCTGCGAGTGACCTCGAGGCGATCGATCTCCGCGTCGATCCCTGGGGATCCCGGGGCGGCGGAACATCGAGCGTTCCTGCAGGAAGTCGAAGGAAGTCGCGGGCCCTTGATCTTGGACGGGCTCGCCGTATAAGATCGCCCGTCGCCCGGCCCGGGAAGCTCCCGGAGCGGGTAGGGACGGTTCGGTGTTCGTTTTCGTGGTTTTGGCCGCACGAGAGTCGTGCGGTCGAGAAGGAGGGTCGCAATGAAGTTCGTCGTTCGTTCGCAGGAAAGGAATGTCAAGCCCACGTGCAAGCTGTACATCACGATGTGCGCCCTGTGCTCCGAGGATCCCCGCTTCTGCGATGACGTCCTGTACTAGCCATCGGCACTAGGGGGCAGCCGCCGCCCTCCGTCGGAGGCTGCGGTGGCTGCCCCCGTGATCGCCCCCGGATCCCCTACGCATCCCCGCGGCTTCGCGTTCCGGCAGGCGAGGCGCCTGCCGTCTCCTAGAAGATTTCGAATTTATATCGCTTATCGTTGCAAGGACTTACGGTTGATTTGCCGCGTGGTTCTGCGTATACTCAAGGGTCGCGAGACAGGCACTTCGGAGCCAGGCTGCGCGGGCATTTCGCCGGGCGCGATCCGTGCTCCGAGGATCCAGGGTGTCGTAGGAGATCCCGCGCGGTTCGCGCGGGAGAAGAGGAGGATCGAGATGAAGTTCGTGGTTCGTTCGCAGGAAAGGCGTGGGAAGTCCGTGTGCGGGCTCTATCACACGCTGTGCGCCCTGTGCTCCGAGGATCCCCGTTTCTGTGACGACCCGATCTACTAGGTTCGCGCACGACCGTCGAGCCTGCGCTCGAGGCGGATCGGCCGCCCGGGCGCAGGCTTTTCCACGTAAACGCAAGAAGGAGAATCGAGATGAAGTTCGTGGTTCGCTCGCAAGAGTCGGTTCGGGTCGGCTACTGCAAGAGGCTCTACCACACGGACTGCGCCCTCTGCTCCGAGGATCCGCGCTTCTGCGGCGACGACACGCTCTGAGGACGGACGGTTCTTCCCGTCGGTGAGAGGACGACGACGGAGCCGCCGCTCCTGGGGCGGCCGTGCGTTCCGTCCGTCATCTCCCGAGAAGGAAATCGGCCAGCTTCCCCGAGAGGTCGAGTCCCGCCCGCCCCTCGAACACGACGAAGAACGGGGCGGAGTTGCACTCGAGGATCCGGTACTCGCCCGTGCGGGCGTCGCGCATGAAGTCCACCGCGGCGAAGGGCATCCCCCATCGCGCCGCCGCGCACACAGCGGTCCGGGCCGCCGCCTCGGGGATCTCGATGCGCCGGATACGGGTTTCGCCCCGCCTCGAGTCGATCTCGCATCCCTCGATCGAGACGACCTCCGCCGCCCCGACCACCGCACCGTCGAGCACGAACGCGCGCACGTTGTCCCCTTCGACCCGGCGCTGCACCATGCGCGGGCCGTCGCGGAGAAGCAGACCCGCCGCCTCCTCGGATCGGGGCGTCTCGACGGTCTCGGTGTGCGTGTAGCCTCCGACCATCCCCTTGACGACCCAGCCGTCGGCCCCCTCGTCCGCGAGATGCCGCAGGAGGCTCGCGGGATCGTTGGTCGCCACCGTCGGGGGGGCCGGCAGGCCCGCCCCCGCGTACACCGAGATCTCGAACGGCTTCAGGGAGTGGAGGTCGTGGGTCGTGGGCGGGTTCACGACCGGTCCCCGTTCCCCCAGTTTCTCCAGGAGCGCATTCCACGAAGACAGGTGCCGGAGCGAGGCGGCGAGCGACCGGCGGGCTCCTGCCGGGACGCCGGGGTCGTTCGCGGCCACCGAGGCGCCGGGCGACCGGATGCCGAGGTCGGCCACGTAGGCGCCCCGCACCCGGTCGAGATCCTGGCCGCAGGCCTCGATCCGGTCCGGGGCGATGGCGATCGCCGGGTCGGCGCGGGAGTCGAGGAAGACCGGCTCCGCGCCGCGCTCCTCGAGCCGGATCGCGAGCCGGCCGATCTCCGGCCTGTCCTTCGGTCCGATCAGGGCGATCCGGATCACGGGTTGCTCCCTCCCGCCCCCCCGCGGGACGGCGCGGCTTCGCTTCCCGAGGCCGCACCGCGCGCGTGCTGGATTTCCAGGATCCTGTCGAGATGGAACCTGTAATGCTCGCAGGCGCCCCGCGGCGAGTCGGCCCTCCGCAGCGCCTCGAAGGGACAGCCCCCGTGGCAGAGGGGGAGGACCGGACACGACGGACACTCCTCCTTCTCCAGGGGGTCCCAGGTGAGCCATTTCACCTCGTTCACCCGGTGGAACGGCTGCTCGCCGTCGAGGAGGTGTCCGATGGCGACATCGGGGCCAGCCGTGACCTGATGCCAGCACTTGAAGATGGAGCCCGACGGGGAGACGACGAACGAGTTGACGCGGTCCACCGTGCAGAAAGCGCCCGGGATCCGGAAGGGGTACCGCGAGAGCGGCAGGTTCCTCCGGAGCGCCTCGCGATAGAGCCCGACCTCGGTCGCCGCAAAGTCCTCGCTCGAAAAGCAGCTCTCCTGGATGTTTCCGCACGCCGACCCTGCGAACGTCACCTGCGCGAGGTAGGGACGGACCTTGCGGGCGATCCCCTTCTCGGCGAGGATCCCGACGACGTCGAGCGCCGCCTGAGCGTTTCGCCGGTCCACGTTGATTCGGAGCTGGAACTGCGCCAGCTCGTGTCCTTTCTCGAGGTTCTCGACGATCCTCCAGAAGGTCCCCTGGCCGCCGGCCAGAACGCGGCGCGCGTCGTGGATCTCCGGGGGGCCGTCCACGGTGAACTGGACCTCCCGGATCTTCAACGCCTCGAGCCCCTCCGCACGTTTCCGGTCGAGAAGGTAGCCGTTGGTCACCAGCTGCGCCCTGTAGTCGATTCCGCGCCGCTCGGCGATATCGAGGAACGCGGTCGACAGGCGCTCGACGACGCGCCAGGCGGCGGGCAGTGTGGGCTCGCCTCCGAACCAGGTCGTCGAGAGCGTCCGGATCCGAGGGGCCTGCTCCTCGACCATGCGCACCAGGGCGTCCTGGACCTCCCGGCTCATCGTGACGCGGAGGTGGTCCTCGTAGCAGTAGTCGCAGCGGAAGTTGCAGTCCAGGGTCGGCGCGACGGTCAGGTGCAGCTCGTCGGTCCGGTAGCGGTCCCGGAGCATGTCCGTCTTCAGCTCGGCGATCTCGTCGACGTCGCTCTCCACCAGGAAGTGCGCGCCGACCAGCGCCTCGCGGATCTCCCTCTTGTGCGCCGTGTCGCAAGGCGTGCCGTCGGGATCGGCCAGAATCGCCCGGATGAAGGGGAGATCCTCGGGGATGAGTTCCGCCAGCGCGGTGGACCATGCGTTGAACGCCAGCCACGTCCCGCTCTCGGCCAGAAAGATCCGGTTGTATCTCGAGGCCTTCACGGTTCGGCTCCTATCGGGCGAGAGCGGCTGCCGCGAGCCGCCCGGCGAGGAACGGCGCGAGCCCGCCGTCGAGGAGATCGTCCCAGACCGAGAGATCGGGCCCCGTCTCGACGAGAAGTGTCGCGGCCGGGTCCCCCGCGAGCGCGACGGCCGCGATGTCCAGTCCGAGCGCCCGCGCCGCGGCGATCGCGGCGTCCGCGAGCGGTTTCGGAACGGCCGCGGACGCGAGCGGCGCGCCGGGCGACCCCGAGGACCAGGCCGCCGCGGAAGGGTGCCGCTCGCCGCCCGCCGCCGCGCCTCCCGCCACGAGGACGGAGACGACGTCCCCCGCGACCGGACCCAGCACGAGAGCCGGCTCGCCCGGAGACGGACGCGAAGGCCTGTGCCAGCGGTCGCGGCCGACCGAGTCGAGAATGATCCCGTCTTCTCGGTCGCCGCGCTCCGGGGCGGGAAGGAGCTTCCAGGCCCGGACCGGGATCCCCGCCGTCTCGAGCCGCGCCAGGGCGACGGCGCGGGACGCGGCGAGGTGCGCCGCCGCCGGGCGGTTCCAGACCGGGCGGCTCTCGGCGACGAGCGAGAGCGCGGACAGCGCCAGGGACCGCGCCTCCCGCTCGACCGCGAACGGAAGGGGGGCGGCGCCGCCGGCGCCTCGCGGCGCGGCTCCCAGAGGCTGAGGCCAGGGGAACAGCGGCGCCTCGACGACGACGGCCACGGCATCGAGGAGGGGGATCTTCTCCCAGAGAACCGCATCCGGCCGCACCGTCACGGTGCCCCCCTCGATCGTCGCGTCGATGGACGCCGTCTCCGCGGCGATGCCGAGCGAGCGGACCGCTTCCGCGAAGCGCGCGCCGAATGGAGACTCGGGTAGTCCGATATGCACAAAGGTTGGCAGCATGCGGCGTATCATAACGTCTTTCCGGCGGGGAGGCCCGCAGTGCCGGGGGCTTTGCGACGAAGGGCGTCTCCGCGCTCGGTGAGGGAATGAGAACCAGGCGTCGGCTTCCTCTCGTGCGCCCTCTCCTGTTCCTGGTCGCGGCGCTCGCTCTCTGCGCCGGCGCCGTGCTTTTGTTCTGGCGGGTCGATCGGGTCGTCGTCTCGCCCGGCAAGCTCGCGGGCGGCACGGTGCAGGCGTGCGCGCCGCGGGACGGGGTGGTTGCGGCGGTTCTCGTCCGCGCCGGGCAGGCGGTGCGGGATCGGGAGGTCCTGCTGCGGCTCGACACGCGGGAGCTCGAGGCCGAGGCCGCGAGCGGACGGGCCCGGCTCGAGGGACTCCGGGGAGAGCGCGAGGCGAGGATCGCCGAGCGGCGCCGCCTCGTGGAATCGGTGCATCCTCGGGAGCGAGAGGAGGCCGCGGCGGTGCTCGAGCGGGCCCGCGTCGAGGAGGAGCGGGCCGATATCGAGGCGACGGCGGCGCGGCGGCTGGGGGAGCAGGGGATCGTGGGGCGGATCGAGGTCCGCAAGGCGGAGCTCGACCTCCAGCTCGCGACGATGGCCCGCTCCCGCGCGGCGGAGGCGATCGCGCTCCTCGAGGCCCAGCACGAAGCGGCTCTCGAGGCTCTCGACGCCGAGGGGCGGCGTCTCGACGGGGAGATCGAGGCGGAGCGCATCGCGTGGGAGGCCTCGATGTCGAGGGTCGCGGCCTCCGAGGTTCGTGCGCCCGCGGACGGGACCGTCGAGGGCGACGGCCTCGCCGACCTCGTCGGAAGCGCCGTGCGCGAGGGGGCGGGCGTGCTGCGCGTCCATCGCGAAGCGCCCGGGCGCTTCGAGGGAACGCTCGCCGACGCGGGCCGCGCCTCGGTGCGCGCGGGGCAGCCGGCGACGATCCGTCTCGAAGGCTTCCCGTGGCTGATCCACGGGACCCTCCACGGGACCGTCGAGCGCGTCGCCGAGAGACGGCAGGACGCCGGCGGGTTCACCGTGGAGATCGGGCTCTCCGCTAGACCGGGCGGCCCGGGGCCGCTCCAGGAGGGGATGTCGGGGTCCGCGAGGATCAGGGTCGGCGAGCGCGTCTCGCTCGGCCGCCTCCTCCTCGAGCGCGTGACGGGGCAGGCCGCGCCGTGAAGAGATCGGATCCGCATCGCCGGGGTCTCTTCCGCCGCTTTCTCGGAACTTTCGTCCGGCCGTACCTCGGGCTTCAGGCGGAGATCGGCCTCTGCGTCGTGATCGGGGTCGCTCTCGCCCTCGTCGATCCGCTCATCCTCCGGGCGATCATCGACCGGGCGCTCGGCGACGGCGACCGGCAGGCCCTCTGGACCTTCTCGACGCTCCTGCTGGCCGTGCTCGTCTTCCGGTTCGCGTTCCGACTGCTCTCCGTCTGGCTCTACAGCTACTCGGGGCTCCGGATCCTGTTCGACGTGCGCGCTCGCCTGTTCGAGCACGTGTCCAGGATGTCCCCGTTCTTCTTCCGGGGGGAGCGCTTCGGAGACATCCTGGCGAGGCTGACGTCGGACGTCGAGGTCCTCCAGCGCGCGGCCGCGCACACGGTCGTGAACGCCGCGAGCGACCTGCTCACGGTCTCCGGGATCGTCGTGCTCCTGCTGTGGCTCGATCCGATCCTGACGGGGGCCATGGCTCTCGCGTACCCGCTCCTCCTGCTCTGGATCGTCCGCGTGAACCGCAGGCTGAGGGCCGAGGGAACGCGGGCGCGCGAGGCCTACGGAGGCCTCTACTCGTTCCTCCAGGAGCGGCTGACCGGCATGCGGCTGGTGCAGGAGTTCCTGAGAGAGCGGGCGGAAGCCCGGAGGCACGTGCGCGTGTCGCGTCCCGTCATCGAGTCCAACCTGACGCTTTCCATGATCGGGGCCTGGCAGGTCGCCCTCTCGGACGTCGTCAACACGGGGGCCTTCGTCGTCGTGTTCCTGGTCGGCGGGTCGCGGGTGCTCGCTGGCACGCTCTCGGTCGGGAGCCTCGTCGCCTACTACACGTTCGCGACGCGCCTCCTCCGCCCGATCAGCGGCCTCATCGAGATCAACGTGGACCTGCAGGTCGCCCGGGCCGCGCTGGGGCGGGTCTTCGACCTCCTCGACACCCCGGCCGAGGTCCGGGAGAAGGCCGGGGCCCGCGCCCCGGCGCGGGTGCGTGGGGCGCTGGACCTCCGGGAGGTCGGCCTGACCTGGCCCGGCGGCGCGCCGGCTCTGGACGGCGTTTCCCTCGAGATCGAGCCCGGGAGGATCGTCGCGCTGGTCGGGCCGTCCGGAGGGGGTAAGTCCACGCTGGCGGCGCTTCTCCCGCGCTATCTGGACGCCGGCCGCGGCTCCGTGCGCGTGGACGGCGTGGACGTGCGCGATTGGCCGCTCAGGAACTTGCGCCTCGCGGTGGGGCTGATCCCACAGGAGACGCAGCTCTTCCACGACACGCTCGCGGCGAACCTGCGCATGGCGGCGCCGCGCGCGGCGGATCCGGCGCTTCGCGAGGTGCTCGAGGCCGCCGGCCTCGGGGAGTTCCTGGCCTCGCTTCCGGAAGGGCTCGGCACGCTCGTGGGAGAGCAGGGGCTGCGGCTCTCGGGAGGCGAGCGGCAGCGCCTCGCGCTCGCAAGGGCGCTGCTCAAGGACCCCGCGATTCACGTTCTCGACGAGGCGACCTCCGCCCTCGATCCTGGGACCGAGCGCGTCGTGCTCGGGCGGTTCCTCGAGCGGGCCCGGGGCCGGACGGTCGTGCTGATCGCGCACCGCCTGACGAGCCTGGTGGACGTGGACCGGATCTACGTGCTCTCGGGAGGGCGGATCGTCGAGGAGGGGACGCATCCGCAGCTCCACGCGGCGGGAGGCCTCTATCGGAGGCTCTACGACGATCAGCTGCGGGAGAGCCGGAAGGAAGGCGGCGGAGCGCCCGGTCTCCTATAATCGAGGAGCCTGTACCGACGGGGCGCCCCCGGGGTGCGGCGCCCGACGCTGCGAGGGATCGAATGCGAGCGAAAGGCCGTCGTCGTTGGGTTCCGCTCTTCCTCCTCCCCGCGCTCGCGACCGCCGCCGTCGTCGCGGCGCAGACGGTGCCGTCGCCGAAGCTCCCCTCCCGCAAGACGGCGTCGTTCGGCGAGCCGATTCCGTTCGGCGCCTACGCGAACCTGAACGCCGGCCCTGGGGGCGCGGACCGGATCGATCTCCAGGCCGCCGTCGGGAAGACCCCGATCGTGCTCTGCTACTTCTCGGCCGGAGATCCGCGCTCCGTCGCCGTGCTGCGGGACGTCCAGGATCTCGCGGTGCGGCTCGGGACGGAGCGCATCGCCGTGTACGGAGTGACGACGCTCAGCGGAACGATGGACGTCGCGAAGCTGCGGGAGCGCGTTCGCGAGCTGAACCTGCGGGTTCCCGTCCTCTACGACGACGGCCCCACGATCTCGTTCCAGCTCATGATCCTGCGCATCCCGAGCATCTCGATCTTCGACAAGGAGGGGCGCCTCCGGCTCTCGAACGGCGGGAGCCTCAAGCAGGCCCTCGAGTACAAGATGGATCTCGCGGACGCGATCCGCCGCGTCGCCGAGACCGGACGTCTCGGTACGTACGGCATGCTCCCGAACTACTATCCGGCGGTCGAGATGGTGGGAGAGCGATACCGGGATTTCGAGGCGCCGATGGCCGGGGAGAAGGGCACGCGCACGCTCTCGAGCCTTTTCAGGGCCGGCATGGTCAACGTCCTCATCTTCTGGGCCCAGGATTGCCCGCATTGCAGGAAGTCGCTTCCCGCGATCGACGCTTGGTTCCGCGAGCATCCGGACGAGGTGAACATCGTGACCGCCGCGCAGGTGTCCGGCGAGGCGGGACGGGTCCGGACCGAGGAGTACGTCCAGCGGGAGAAGCTCACGCTTCCGACGTTCCTCGACCAGGATTTCAAGATCGGGCGACAGTACCTGATCTCCTCGACGCCCACCGTCTTCATCATCCGGCCCGACGGGGTGATCGATTCCGTCCTTCTCACGAGCGAGGCGGACTACGGCGCGGTGTTCGAGGCCAAGAGGAAGCAGATCCTGAGGATCTGACCCGCTCAGCGTCGCCCTTCCCGGACGACGGCGGGCAGGGCGCGGAGGTCCGCGAGAGCGCCCAGGGCGGGATCCAGGCGGCCGCGACGGTCCACGAGCGCCGCGGCGAGACCTGCGGCGCGCGCGCCTTCGAGATCGATCTCCGGACGGTCGCCGACGTGGATCGTCCGATCCCGCTCCGCCCCGATCATCGCGAGGGCGGCCTCGAAGATGCGGGCATCGGGCTTCTCGAACCCGAGCAGGTGGGAGACCGCGATGCCGTCGAAAAGATCGTCGAGGTCGAGGATGTCCAGAAGGTGGGGCAGGCGAGAGTCCCAGTTGGAGACGATCGCGAGCCGCGCGCCGAGCAGGCGAAGCGTTCCCAGGACCTCCCGGACCTCGGGGTAGACCGTCCAGGCGGAACGATCGCGGAAGGCCTCGCGAAGCACCGGCAGAGCCGCCTCCGCGAGACCGGCCGGAGCCTCGCCGTCCGCCGCGAGCGCGATCGCTCCCGAGACGAAGCGCAGCCAGTAGCCGTCCTCCCCGCCGTCGAAGAAGGCGTAGCGATCGACCCCTCGGGGAACCGTCCGCTCCAGATCGCGCCAGACGCGCCGGACGGACCGGTCGAACGTTTCCGCCGTCCGGTCGAGCCCGAGCCGGCGGAGCACGCGCGCGTACACGGCGCCCCACGACTCGCGCGGGCCGATCAGCGTATCTCCGGCGTCGAGCAGGACGAAGGGGTACCGCATGCCGATCTCGCCGCGCCGGGGACGCGCGCGGGCGCGCGGGAAGAGGGCCCCCCGGCGGCCCTCCTCGCCGGCTCTCGAGCTCGGGCTACGCAGCCGGCTTCGCGACCTTGGGCCCCCGGGGAGGCGGGGGCGGAATCGTGATGTCGACGTTCTGCACCGCGCCGAAGGAGGACAACGGCCGGTCGAAGTCCTCGGCCCTTCCGATCACGAGCAGCGTGAGCTGCCCCGGACGCACGTACTTCCCGGCGACGCGCGCGATGTCCTCGCGAGTCACCTTCTCGATGTTGGCCCTGTACCGATCCAGGAAGTCCGCCGGCAGGCCGTAGAACGCGTACGTCATCTGCTGTCCCAGGATCTTCGCCTTGGAGTCGTAGTTGAAGACGAACGAGTTGAGGATCGCATCCTTGGCCCGCTTCATCTCCTCGTCGTTCGGGGGGTTCTCGACGATGCCGACCAGCTCGGCCTTGACCGCCTCGACGCCCGCGGCCATCGAGCCGGCCTTGGTCTGGAGGCCTGCCCGCAGCACGCCCGGATGGTAGAAGCCCGAGCCGACGTAGCCGAACACGTTGTACGAGAGCCCCTTCTTCGAGCGAACGTTGCTGAACATCCGGCTCGCGAAGCTACCTCCGAGCACCTCGTTCATCACCTCAACGGCGAAGTAGTCCGGGTTCTTCATCTCGATTCCGAGGTGGCCCATCGCGACGTACGCCTGGTTCACGTCGCTCTTCTCGATGAACCAGACGCCGGGGTTCGGCCCTTTCCGATAGGACGGCGGGGGGAGGGACGCCGCCGGGCCCTTGGCCCACTCCCCGAAGGCGGCCTGGATCTTCTTCTTCATCTCCGCGGTGTCGAAGTCGCCGACGATCCCGAGGTAGACGTTGTTCGGGACGTAGAAGCGCCTTTGCCACTCGACGAGGTCCTCCCGCGTCACCGCGGCGATCGTCGCGTGCTCCTGGATCCGCCCCAGCGGGGAGTCGGTCCCGTAGACCAGCCGCGGGAATTCGCGCCCGAGGATCTGCATCACGCTGTCGTTGCGGCGCGCGATGCGGGCGCTCGCCTGCATCTTCGCAAGGTCGAGCTTGTCCTGGGAGAAGGAGGGCGCGCGGAGGACGTCCGCGAACACACGGAAGACGTCGTCGAAGCTCTCCTTCAGGCAATTCATCGTGGCGGTGCCGGCGTCGGGGCCGATGGCGGTCTCGAGGACGGCCGCCCGGTTCGCCAGGAAATCGTCGATCTCGTCGCCCGTCATGCGGCCGGCGCCGCCCGTGCGCTGGACGGTTCCCACGAGGTCGGCGAGGCCTGTCTTCTCCGCGGGCTCCCAGAGCGAGCCCGTGCGGATCCGGGCGCGGACCTCGATGAGCGGAATCTCGTGGTCCTCCATGAGGAACACGGTCATGCCGTTCTTGAGCTCGTACACGAGCGGCTTGTCGATCCGGAAGGCGGGAAGAGGAGGGTACCGGATGTCCCTGTAGCTCTCGACCTGGGCGGCCGCGGGAACCGCGAGGAGGACCGCTGCGGCGGCCGTCGCGATCGCGAGTCGGAGGTTCGTGCGATTCATGGTCCTGCCTCCTCTAGTTCTTCGTGGTCGGGGAATCGGTGTTCGCGATCATCCCGACGGTCCGGTTGGTGGACAGGAAGGTGGACTGGGCCACCCGCAGGATGTCCTCCTTCGCGACTTTCTCGATCTTCTCGACCGCGCGGAAGATCTCGCGCCAGTCCCCGAAGAGCGCCTGGTTCGAAGCCAACTGGCCCGCGATCTCCGAGTTCGAGTCGAGGCGTCGGATGAGGTCGGCCTTCGCCCGGCTCTTCGCGCGATCGAGCTCCTCGTCGGTCACCGGCTCGGTGCGGATCTTCTCGATCTCCTCCCGGATGGCCGCCTGCACCTCCTCGTTCGTGTGGCCCGGAGTCGGCATGGCGAAGAAGAGCATCAAGCTCGCGTACCTGCTGCCGGGGAACCCGGAGAAGGCCGACGCCTGTGCGGCGATCTTCTTGTCGCGCACGAGGCTGCGGTACAGCCTGGACGAGCGCCCGAAGGAGAGAATGTCGGAGATCGCGGAGTACACGGCATCGTCCGGATCGCTCGCGTCCGGCCGGTGGTACGCCTCGACGTAGACCGGCTGCGACCGGTCCGGCATGACGACGGTCTTCTCGACGATCTGCTTCGGCTCCACCGTTCGCAGCGGCGGCGGGGGCGGGGCGGAGGGGAGACGCCCGAAGTACCGGTCCAGGACCGGCAAGATCTCCTTGGCCTTGACGTTCCCGACGATCGCGATCGTCATGTTGCTGGGAACGTAGTAGGTGCGGCGGAACCGGTCGGCGTCCTCGCGGGAGAACGACATCAGGTCGCTCATGTATCCGACGACCGGCTGCTTGTACGGGTGGGCCTGGTAGGCCACCGAGGAGAACTGCTCGATCAGTCGGCCCATCGGCTGGCTCTCGGTGCGCAGCCGCCGCTCCTCCATCACCACGTCGCGCTCCTTGTAGAACTCGCGGAAGACGGGGTCGAGGAAGCGCTCGGACTCGAGGTAGGCCCAGAGCTCGACCTTGTTGGCGGGAAGGGAGTAGAAAAAGACGGTCTGGTCCGAGGCCGTGCCCGCGTTCAGCCCGACCCCCCCCTCGCGGTCGATGATCTCCCCGAACTCGTTCTTGACGACGTACGCGTCGGCAGCCTCCTGAGCGTCCTTCCAGGCCTTCCTGAGCTTCTCCACTCCGGCGGGATCGGAGCCGAGCCTCCGCCGCTCCGCGTCGTACGCGTGGTAGGCCTCGTCCACCGCGGCAAGGGCCTTCTGCTCCGCCGGCCAGTCGCTCGTGCCGATCCTGCTCGTTCCCTTGAAGGCCATGTGCTCGAACATGTGCGCGATTCCCGTGATCCCCGGGACCTCTTGCGCCGCGCCGACTCCGACGTACGTGAAGAAGGAGACGACGGGCGCTCCCTCTCGCTCGTAGATCAGGAACGTGAGCCCGTTGGGGAGCCGATGCTCGGTGAGCTTCTTCTCGAAGGAGGCGATGTCCTGCGCCGCGGCCGGCGAGGGGGCGAGCGCGAGGAGCGCGACGACGACCCACGCGAACCCGAGGACGTTTCGTGGCTTCATGTCGAACCCTCTCGAGCCGGAGCCGCGGTCCCTCGGCGGGGACGGCTCCGGCGAAGTGGAACGGCGTCCGGGGCCGGAAGTGTACGCCACCGCGGGGCTCCTTCGCAGCACCCGCGTGGGCCCGATCGCCGGCGGCGCGGACTTGGCTCCGGCTCCGCTTCGAAGGAGAATGAGGCCAGAAGGTGGCGAGTGATGGCGATGCTCTTCCGGCCCGCCGCGAGGTTCCGGGGCCTGCCGCAGGAGGCGTTCCGGGCGTTCGGGATTCGCGACCGCGAGTCGCGGCGCCGGGCGATCGTCGAGGGCTTTCATCCCGGTCTCCGCCTGCTCGGCGAGGACCTCCTCGAGATCCTGGGGCCTCGGACGGAAGCGCCTCTGCACGCGCACCTCCCGCGGCTGGACTGGCCGCAGGGGTATCAGCCGTTCTGCACGTGGCTCGCGGTCTCACACGAGAGCCACGGATACCAGGCGGGGCCCCAGCTCAACGTCGGTGTCCACGAGGACTACGTCGCGATCCGCCTCGGCTGGGACCCTGCGGCCGACGCGTTCGGCCGCTTCGAGTTCCTGTGCCGCCACGGAGGCCTGGGGGCCGCCCTGGCCGGGATCGCGGCCGACCGCGAGTTTCGTTTTCGCGTCTACGCCGCGGCCGGGTGGCCCCAAGGGTCGCGCCTCGTCTTCGAGTCCGGCTCCGACTGGTCCGGCTCGTTCGACGAGGTGCGGCGGCGGGGTGTCTGGTGGGAGGTCGGGCTGCGCTTCGATCTTCCGGGCGCGGCCGCCCTCGTGCACTCGGCCTCCCTCGGCGGGAGGGCCGCGGACGAGTTCTCGATCCTGCTCCCGTGTGTCGACCGCATCGTAGGGGTCGGCCCAAGCGAAGGTCCCGCCGGGTAGCTCTCCCCCCTTGACGCCGGGGTTTGGCCCCTGTATCTTGCAACCGAATGTTTGGTTAAAACAAATGGATGGTTAACTCGATGATGGACGACCGAACGGGACCCCGGCCTCGCTCAGGCCGAGGCATGGATTCGACCCGGTACTCGCTCCTGTCCGCGGCCGCGGAGCTCTTCGCCGCCCGGGGCTTCGACGGCACGACGGTGGACGAGATCGCTCGCCGGGCCGGAGCGAACAAGGCGATGGTGAGCTACCACTTCGGCGGGAAGGCGGGGATCTACGAGGAGATCCTGGCCACGACCTTCGCGCACGCCGCCGGCGAGGTTCAGGCGATCCTGGACGAGGGGTTGCCGGCCGGGGAGACGCTCGGGCGGTTCACCCGGGCGTTCTTGCGGCTCGTCGCGGAGCGGCCCCACTTTCCCGCGATCATGCTGCGGGAGGCGATGTCCGGAGGGCGGCACATGACGGACCGGGTCCTCCCGCACTTCGTCGGCGTATTCCTGCGGGTTCGCGGGATCATCGAGCGCGGGATCGCCGAGGGGGAGTTCCGTCCCGTGGATCCGGTCCTCACCCACCTCGCGCTCATGGGAAGCCTGCTGTTCTTCCCGGCAACCGAGCCGATGCGGGAGCGCCTGACAAGGGACGGCAAGATCCCGATTCCCGAGTTCCTCGACGCGGAGAGCTACGTCGGGAACCTCCATGCCCTGCTGCTCGCCGGGCTTCGCGCGAATCCCGCGTCCCCGGCAGCCTGACCCCACGGGGTCCTGGAGAACGCCATGCTCCGTACGCTCCATGCTCTCGTCCTCGCGGCTCTCGCGCTCGCGGCCGGAAGCTGCGGCAACGATCGCGATCGGTCCCTCATCTTCGCCTCGGGGTACGTCGAGGCGACCGACGTCCGGATCTCGACGAAGGTCGGAGGAACCCTCGAGTCCTTCCCGATCCGCGAGGGGGACCTGGTGGAGCCCGGCCAGGAGATCGCGCGGATCGACACGACGGACCTCGATCTGGCCCTCGACCGCGCGCGCGCGGAGCGCGGCCAGGCGGAGGCGGAGCTCCGCCTCCGCCTCGCCGGATCGCGCGAGGAAGATGTCGCGGCGGCCGCCGCCCAGGTCGCGCAGGCGAAGGCCGACCTGGGGGGCGCGGCGAAGGAGCTCGCCCGCGTCCAGGGGCTGCTCGATGCGGGGTCCGGCACGGAGAGGGCGCGCGACGACGCGCTCGCCCGGCGGGACGCGGCGAAGGCCAGGCTCGACGCGGCGTCGGAGACGGAGCGGAAGCTGCGAGCGGGGTCCCGGCCCGAGGAGATCGCGCAGGCGAGGGCCCGGCTCGCCTCCGCGGACGCCGGCGTCGCGCAGCTGGCGCAACAGGTGGCGGACGCCGTCGTGCGGAGCCCGCTCGCGGGCGTCGTCACGGAGAAGGTGGCGGAAGCCGGAGAGGTCCTGGCACCCGGATCGAGGCTCTGCGTCGTGACGGACCTGGAGGATGCGTGGCTGACGGTCTACGTGGCCGAGCCCGACCTCGGCCGCATACGCCTGGGGCAGGACGCGGACGTCGTCACCGACGACGGCCAGCGCCGCGCGGGCAAGGTCTCGTTCGTAGCGTCGCAGGCGGAATTCACGCCGAAGAACGTGCAGACGAGGGACGAGCGGGTCAAGCTCGTGTACAGGGTCAAGATCGGCCTCGACAACGCGGACGGCCTGTTCAAGCCCGGGATGCCGGCGGAGGCGCGCCTCCGGGCCGCGGGAGCGGCGCCGTGAGCCGCGGCGAGCCCGTGATCTCCGCCGCCCGCGTCTCGCGGCGCTTCGGGTCGGTCCTCGCGGTGGACGCCGTGTCGTTCGAGGCGGCGCCGGGCGAGATGCTCGGGCTCATCGGCCCCGACGGGGCGGGGAAGACGACGACGCTGCGGATGGTCCTCGGCCTTCTCGCGCCCGACTCGGGCGAGATGAGGACCTGCGGCCTCGATCCGATCCGAGGGGCGAGCGCGCTGTCCCGCAGGGTCGGCTACCTCCCGCAGCGCTTCTCCCTGTACGGCGACCTCACGGTGGACGAGAACGTCGCCTTCTTCGCGGAGCTGCATGGCGTCCGCGAATTCCGCGGGCGCAGGGACGAGCTGCTCGAGACGCTGCGCCTCGCCCCGTTCCGGCGACGCCTCGCCGACCGGCTCTCGGGCGGGATGAAGCAGAAGCTCTCTCTCGCGTGCAACCTGATTCACACCCCCGAGCTGCTCGTTCTCGACGAGCCGACGACCGGAGTCGACCCGGTTTCCCGCCGCGACTTCTGGAAGATCCTCTCGGGGCTCCAGCAGGCGGGGATGACCTTCCTGATCACGACGCCGTATCTGGACGAGGCCGAGCGCTGCGGGAGGATCGGCCTGATGAGCCGGGGGAGGCTGCTGACCTTGGACACGCCCGCGCGGATCCGGGGGACCGCGCGCGGAACCGTGCTCGAGGTGCTCGCGACGCCGCGGCGGCGCGCCGCCGAGATTCTCGCCGCGCGCACCGGCGTCTCGGACGTTCTGGTGTTCGGCGAGAGGCTCCACGCGACGATCCAGGAGGGAGCGGCGGGCGACCCGTCCTCCGCGGCGAGCGGGGTCGCGGCGGCGCTCGCCGCCGAGGGAATCGAGGTGCAATCGGTCCGCCCGGTGGCGGCGTCGCTCGAGGACGTATTCATCGCCAGGATCCGGGACGAGGAGGCATCGAGATGAGAGGCGGGTGCCGGGAGCACGGTCAGGGGCTCGGGCCCCTCGTCCTGGGGATCGTCGCAACCACGGCGTTCTGCGCGGCCGCTTGCGCGCGGGAGCCGGCGCCGGACGCTCTCCGGCTCACGCTCGCCGAGGCCGTGGACCGCGCGAGGGCGGAGTCCCCGAGGCTCGCGCGACTTCGCGCGCTCGAGTCCGCCGCGGACGCCGGGGTTCGAGAGGCCCGGGCGCTGCGGACTCCGTTCGTCGACCTCTCCGCGGGATACACGCGGTACTCCGACGTCCCGGAGTACCCGCCGCAGGTGCCGGACGGCCCGGCGCCCGTGTTCCTGAACATCCCGGACGCCTGGAGAGCCCGGCTGGGCGTGACGGCGCCGCTCTACGCGGGGGGCCGGATCGACGGGGGGATCGCCGCGGCCCTTCGCAGCCGCGACGCCGCCGGGAGGGAGATCGAGACGGGCGACGCCGATCTCGTGCTCGAGACGACCGTGGCGTACTGGTGGCTAGTGACCGCGCGGGAGAGCGAGCGAGTCCTCGGGGAGGGGATCTCCGCCTACGAGGCGCACCTCGCCGACGCGCGCAACCGCGAGCGTCTCGGAATGGCCGCGCGGAACGAGGTGCTCGCCATCGAGGTCGAGCGCGACCGCGCCGAGCTGGCGAGGCTCGCCGCCGCCAACGGCTCTGCCGCTGCGGAGGCGAGCCTCGCGCGGCTCCTGGGGTTCCCGCCCGGCGCCCGGATCGAGCCCGTCGAGCCCCTGGAGCCCGCGGAGAGTCCCGCCGAGGCGCCGGGATCGCTCGCCGAAGACGCCGTCGCCCTTCGCCCGGAGCGGGCGGCCCTCGCGGCGCGCCTTGCCGCCGCCGAGGCCGTCGTCCGCGTGGAACGATCGGCCGGCCGGCCGCAGGTGAGCGTGGGCGCCGGATGGGAGTACGCGAACCCTTCCTCGCGCTACCTTCCCCCGCGCCCGGACTGGAACGACACGTGGAGTGTCGGGATCGGCCTCGCATTCTCCGTGTTCGACGGCGGCAGGGCGTCCGCGGCGGCCGCGCGCGCGGAGTCGGAGGCCGTCGCCATCCGGAGGCAGATCGACGACCTCGAGCGCGGGATTCGCCTCGAGGTCACGACCCGGACACTCGACGTCGAGACCGCCAGGGCAGCGGTCGGGGTCGCCTCCCGGAGCGTCGCGTCCGCCGAGGAAAACCGGCGGGTGTCGGCGGAGCGCTACCGGGCCGGCGCCGGTCTCTCCTCCGAGCTCCTCGACGCCGAGACGGGGCTCCTGCGCGCGGGGCTCGAGCGCACCGACGCTCTCGCGCGCCTCAGGACCGCACAGGCGAGACTCGACCGGGCGGCCGGGAGGTGAGAGTGGCGCGAGCGCTCGAAGTGCGGGGGCTCACGAAGCGGTTCGGCAGGTTCACCGCCGTGGACGATCTCTCCTTCTCCGTCGAGGAAGGGGAGGTGTTCGGCCTACTGGGGAGCAACGGCGCGGGGAAGTCCACAGCGATCCGGATGCTGTGCGGGCTCCTGACGCCGACCGCCGGCACGGCCTCGGTGCTCGGCGTGGACGTCCGGGAGGAGCCCGAGGAGGTCAAGCGGCGGATCGGCTACATGACCCAGAGGTTCAGCCTGTACGACGATCTGACCGTGCGGGAGAACCTCCGCTTCTTCGGGGGGGTGTACGGCCTCGCCGGGCAGGAGCTCTTCGAGCGGGAGAGGTGGGCGACGTCGATGGCGGGACTCGAGGGGAAGGGGGATCTCCTGACCCGCGACCTGCCGGGCGGCTGGAAGCAGCGGCTCGCCCTCGCCTGCGCCGTGCTCCACGGACCGCGGGTCCTGTTCCTCGACGAGCCCACGGGCGGGGTCGATCCGATCTCGCGCAGGCGCTTCTTCGGCCTCATCGACGCGATGGCCGGAGAGGGGGTCGCCGTGCTCGTGACGACGCACTACCTCGACGAAGCGGAGTACTGCGGCCGCGTCGCGACGATGCACGCGGGACGCCTCGTGGCGCTCGGGAGCGTCCGCGAGCTGAAGGAGGTCTTCGCGGGCCGCGCCGTTCTCGAGGTCTCCTGCCCGCGCCCGCTCGAGGCGGGGGACCGGCTGGCGGGCCTGCCGGGCGTGCTGGAGACGGCGGTGTTCGGCGCCGCGCTCCACGTCGTCGTCGACGAGGAGGAGGGCGGGAGGGGGGCGGTGCTCGCGGCGCTCGAGCGGGACGGCAACGTTCCCGCCTCGGCGGAGCGGATCGTCCCGTCCCTCGAGGACGTCTTCATCCACTACATCGAGGCCGAGGAGTCGGCGCGGGGTGCATCCGGAGGGGAGCGATGAGGAAGATCGCGGCGGTCGCGCGCAAGGAGCTGCGTCAGACCGCGAGGGACCCCCTGAGCCTGCTCCTCCTGCTCGGGATGCCGTCCATGATGCTCCTGATCTACGGGTACGCCATCAACTTCGACGTCCGCCACGTCCGCCTCGCCGTGGAGGACCGGGACCGGAGCGCCGCGAGCCGCGACCTCGTGGCTTCGTTCGTCAACTCCACGTACTTCGATCTCGCGGCCGATCTCCCTTCGGGAGCGGACTTCGAGCGGATTTTCGAGCGGCGGGAGGCGAAGGCGATCCTCGTCCTGCCGGAAGGCTACTCGGAGGACCTCGCGGCCGGCCGCACGGCGAGCGTCCAGCTGATCCTCGACGGAAGCGACGCGAACACGGCGACGAACGCGCTCGCCTACGCATCGGCCCTCTCCGCGTCGGTCTCCGCCGGGATCTCGCCCGTCGCCGCGCGAGGCGAGCCCGCGATCCTCTACGAGCCGAGGGTGTGGTACAACCCCGAGCTCCGCTCGACCCAGTTCCTCGTCCCGGGGCTCGTCGGCTTCATCCTGATGATCACCGCGGTCCTGTCGACCGCGCTCTCCGTCGTTCGGGAGAAGGAGCGCGGAACGATGGAGCAGCTTCGCGTGACCTCGCTCCGGCCCGCGGAGCTGATCCTGGGGAAGACGCTTCCGTACCTCGGCATCTCGCTGGCGGCGTCGGTCGTCATCCTCGCCGCCGCGCGGCTGCTGTTCGGCGTCGTGGTGCGAGGATCCTACCTCGCGCTGCTGGTCGCGACCCTGATCTACCTGTTCGGGGCGCTGGGTTACGGGATCCTGGTATCCAGCCTCGTGCGTTCGCAGGCGATGGCGTTCCAGGTCGGCATCCTCTCGGCGATGCTGCCGGCGATCTTCCTTTCGGGGTTCATCTTCCCGATCCGGTCCATGCCGCTCCCGCTGCGGCTCCTGACCTGGATCGTGCCCGCGCGCTACTACCTGACGCTCCTGCGGGGCGTGGTCCTGAAGGGGACCGGCCTCGGCCCCTACGCTCCGGAGCTCCTCTTTCTCGTGCTCTTCGCGGCCGTCACGGTGAGCCTGGCGTACGCGGGGCTCCGGAAGAGGGCGGCATGAGGGCGCTCTCGGTCGTTCGCCACGTCGTGACGAAGGAGTTCTTGCAGCTCCTGCGCGACCGGCAGATGATCCCGGCGCTGATCATCGGTCCGATGGTGCAGCTCGTCGCGCTGGGCTTCGCGGCGACCCTGGACGTCCGGGACATCCCGCTGTTGCTCGTGGACCAGGACCGGACGCAGGCGAGCCGCGAGATGCTCGACCGCTTCCTCGGGTCCGGATACTTCCGGCTGGCGGGGACCGAGGACTTGACGGGGCGAATCGAGCCGTGGCTCGTCCGCGGCCGCGCGCAGGTGGCCCTCGTTCTGGGAGCCGGCTACGGCGAGGCGGCGGCGGGGAAGGGCGCCGCCCGGATCCAGGTGATCGCGGACGGCACGGACGCGAACTCGGCGGTGGTCGGCCTCGGCTACGCGTCGCGCATCCTGGCCGCCGCGGGGGCGGAGATGGCGGCGGCGCGCGCGGAGGCGGCGGAGAGGGCCGCGCCGGCCCCGGCCGCGTCGATCGACCTCGTGCCGCGCATCTGGTACAACCCCGACCTCACGACCCATTGGTTCTACTTGCCCGCGATCCTCGCGCTGACGCTGATGCTGACCACGATGATCCTCCCCTCGATGGCGGTGGTCCGGGAGAAGGAGATCGGCACGCTCGAGCAGCTCTCGGTCACTCCCATCCGCCCCTGGCAGATCATCCTCGGCAAGCTCCTTCCGTTCGCCGCCGTCGGATTCGTGGACCTCGCGCTCGTCTCGGCGCTCGTCGTGTTCCTCTTCGGGGTCCCGTTCCGGGGCTCGTACCCCCTGCTGTTCCTCCTGACGCTCCCCTTCCTCGTGACGATGCTCGGCCTCGGGCTCCTCGTCTCGACCGTGGTCAGGACGCAGCAGCAGGCGATGATGACGTCCACGCTGGGCTTCATGATCCCGATGGTCTACCTCTCCGGCCTGATCTTCCCGGTCGAGAACATGCCCCCCCTGTTCCAGTGGCTGTCCAAGGGAATCCCGCTCCTCTACTACAACCACGTCATCCGGGGGCTCTTTCTCAAAGGGTCCGGCCTCGACGTGCTCTGGCCCGAGAGCCTCGTCCTGGTCGGCTACGCGTCGGTCGTGTTCGCCTTGGCCGCCCTCCGCTTCCGGAAGAGCCTGGACTGAGCCCGCATCCCCGCGGCCGAGGGCGCGGTGCATCGCACTCGTTCCCTTCCGGGCGAAGCGGCGTATATTCGCTCCTCACCGGCGAGGGCGGCACGATGGCCAAGAAGGCAAGACGGCGCGGAACGACGGGGATGCTGACCTCGATGGTCAAGTACCCGAAGGGCTCCCAGCACAGGAAGGAGCAGTCGGTATTCCGCAGGATCGCGTACTGGGCGGGGACCGTGGCGATCGGGGCGGCGCTCCTGGCCATGCTCGCCGTTCTGCTGACGACCCTCTTCAACCCGGAGGCGGGCAAGCGCGAAGCGGAGGGAGACTTCTCCGTGGATCGCATCGTGGAGGATCCTCCGGGATACGCGCCCTCGCAGAAGGTCGTCGCCGAGGCGTTCGTCGAGATCGAGCGGAGCTGGGCCCGCATCCCGCTGACCGAGAAGAACCGCGAGGGCGTGGAGAAGGGGACCGTTCTCCACATCCGCTACGAGTGGGTTCCCCGGATGGGGGTCGCACGGATTCGGGAATGGAGCCTGGGAAATCGCGAGGCGGGTGGCTCGTCCGGGGCGGGAGAGCCGCCCGCCCCCCCTCCCTGATTCGAACGGAGAGCCGGAAGTCGGGACGGCGCCCCCCGGGGCTTGGCCCGGGTCGGGAACTGGGGGAGGATGGCGGTCCGGGAGGACCGACATGCCCTTGGGGTTCGCTCGAATCGAGACTCCGATCGGGCCGATGGTGATCTACGTGGCCGGGAGGTCCGTCTGCGGCCTCGGATTCGAGGACCGCTGCGCCGAGCTCAAGAGGACGCTCGTCCGCCGCTTCGGCGGAGAGATCGTCGAGGAGGATCCGGACCCCGGGGGGGTGGTCTCGCGGCTCCGCGGGTACTTCTCCGGCGATCTTCGGGCGCTCGACCCGGTCGAGATCGATGCGGGGGGCACCGACTTCCAGCAGCGGGTCTGGATCACGCTCCGTCTCGTTCCGGCGGGCACGACGATCAGCTACGCGCAGCTCGCGGGGGCGGTCGGGAGGCCCGATGCCGTTCGCGCCGTCGGGGTCGCCAACGCCCGGAATCCGGTCGCGATCGTGGTCCCGTGCCACCGTGTGGTCGGCGCCGACGGCTCGATGACCGGCTACGGTGGAGGGATCGAGCGCAAGATCTGGCTCCTTCGGCACGAGGGGGCCCTTCGGAGCGGGCAGAACGTGACCGTCGCCCGCCGATCGCATCTGGATCCTTCCGGCCGCGGCGAGCGGCCTCCGGAGGGCTCATGGCCCAGGAGATGACGATTCTGTTCCCGGGAGGGGACCGCGTGGACGCCCGGTACGACGGGGTGACCGTCGCCACCGACCAGGACGGCTCGGCACCGGCTCCGTTCGACCTCTTCCTGGCCTCGATCGGCACGTGTGCCGGCTTCTACGTCTACCGCTTCTGCCGGCAACGGAACCTCCCCGTCGGCGGCCTGACGGTTCGCCAGGAGGCTCACGTCGACCCCGCCACCGGACTGATCGGAAGGATCGAGCTGACGATCGGCCTCCCGGACGACTTTCCGGAGCGATACCGGGAAGCCGTCGTCCGCGCGGCCCAGTCGTGCGCCGTCAAGAAGCACCTCGAGCGTCCGCCGAGATTCGAAGTCCGGGTCTCGTGACCGGGCCGGATCCCGACGCCTGGGCCAGGCCGGATTGGCCCTTCGGGCACGGCGGACCTATGTTCTCCCGCCTGGATCCCGGAGAAAACGCCTTCGGAGGGAGAGCAGGGGGATCGGTCCGGACGAGGAGCGGGATCGTTCCTCGGAGGAGGCAACGTGCCATCCGCGAAATGCAGTCGATGCGGCGGCGTCGCGCTGGCGGTCGGGGCCCTCCACGGGCTCACACGGGCGGCGTTCCGGCCGGAAGGGATCCGATTCCTGACGCTCGAAACGTCCGACGTCATGACCCGCGCGGTCATGTGCCGCGAATGCGGTCTCATCGAGATCACCGGCGACGTTCGGAAGCTCGCGAAGCTCACTGCTCAGGCCGAGACGTCGGACTCCAGCCCGGACGAGTGAAGTTCCGCCGTCCTCGGCGACCCCATCCCTCTCGGGTTCGAGCCGGGCGGCACCCTCGCTCCCGGTTGCCATTCCGCAACGCCGGTGTCTCCGGGCCGGAACGACGATCTCTCCCCGCGCGGCCCGCACCACGGATGCCGGTACTCTCATGATTGTCGAGCTCTTCTGGACGGCGAGAGGTTGCCATCGGGGAACCGTCCGGGAGGGTCGCTTGCCGGCTGAGGCAGCCGGGAGCGGGGGGAGGATGCCATGCTCATCCTGGCCGTGGACGACGAGGTATCGGTGGCGGACATGATCCGGGAGATCCTGGAGCAGGAGGGCCACGGTTGCGTCACCGCGGGCAGCGTCGATGACGCCGAGTGGATCCGGCGTTCGGTGGCCGTGGACGCGATGCTGCTCGACCTGACGATGCCGGGCCGGCGGCCTCTCGACTGGCTCGAGGATCTCGCCCGTCTGGATCCCCTCGCGGCGAGCCGGACGGCGATCATGACGGGCTACCGGCTGGACGACGGCACGCTCCGCAGGATCCGAGCGTGCGGGGCGGCGCTCCTGCAAAAGCCCTTCCGCATCGACGAGCTCCTCGACGTGGTTCGCGCGTGCGCCGCGCATCCCGATCGGCTCGGGGACACGGCGCCCCGGGCCGCCCGGCAGCGCGCGAGGGGCCGGAGCTCGAGCCCGACGTGGCCGGATCGCTGAGCCTCGGGCCGTATCCCGGACGCCTCTCGCGGCATCTTTCCACTCGAAGACGGAGAGGCGCGGGAGGACGCGATGGGAGACACGGCAAGCGCGATGGATGTGGTATCCGGGATCGTTCACGCGACGGATGAGACCTTCGATCGGGAAGTCTTGCAGTCGAAGCTCCCCGTTGTCGTGGACTTCTGGGCTGCCTGGTGCGGGCCCTGCCGTTCCCTGGGAGCCGCGCTCGAGCGGATCGCCCCGGAGGTCGCCGGCAAGGTGAAGATCGTCAAGGTCGACGTGGACGAGAGCGCGCTCGCGTCGGAGCGGTTCGGGATCCGTTCGGTTCCCACGATGATCTTCTTCGACGGAGGCGAGGCGATCGGCATGATCCCCGGCGCGATTCCCGACGAGCCGCTTCGGAAGATCCTCGAGAAACACGGACGGCGAGAGCTGCGCTCGTCCTGAGCGGGGACGCTCCGGGCGCCGGAGCGGCCCGCGCGAGGATCCAGCAGTCCCTTCCGCCTCAGGGGAAGACGGAGCCCGCCGAGATCGACGGCGGCTCGGGTTTCCTCTTCCCGACGCTTGACAAGCGATACAGGCTACGACATATTGTACCCGCAAAGTTGAAATTGTTGTAATTATTTCAGGTAACGGCATGAGTCAGAAGCCGGTCTTCACGACGTTCGAAGCGGCCAAGCTGTGCCACGTGTCGCCGCTCTCGATCATCAACTGGGTCAACGCCGGGCGTCTCCCGGCGTTCCGCACGCCGGGGGGGCATCGGAGGATTCGCCGGGAGGACCTCGTTCGCTTCATGCAGGAGAACGGGATCCCCGTGCCGGACTCGCTGCGCGAGGGTTCGGGAAGGCCACGAGTGCTCGTCGTCGACGACGATGCGAGCATTCGGGAAGTCCTGGCGGAGTACATGTCGTCGCGATCGAAGCCCTACGAGGTGATGACCGCCTCGGACGGCTTCGAGGCGGGGCGGCTCGTCGCGACGTTCCGTCCCGACGTCGTGCTCCTCGACCTGCGCATGCCGGGCATCGACGGATTCCAGGTGTGCCGGACGATCAAGGGGGATCCCGACACGTCGAAGACGACCATCGTCGCGATCACCGGCTTCTTCGACGGCGAGACCGAGGCCAGGATCCTGCAGTGCGGCGCGGTGCGATGCTTCGCGAAGCCGGTCGAGCCGTCGGTGCTGACGGCCTTCGTCGATTCGGTGCTCGCCCAGGGATCCGCCTCTCGTCCTCGGCGGCGCCGCCAGATCCGGGGCTGATCTACCCGCGCGGGAGCTCCGCGAGGCCGGCGCTCAGGGGACCGTCAGGGAAACCCGGGAAGGATCCAGGCGGCAGACCGTCAGGCCGGAATCGCAGTCGACCAGCGTCTTGCTGTTGTCGAAGTCGACCACGATCCTCGTGAGCTCCGAAGCCGCGACTGTGACGGAGAGGGGGGCCAGCTCCAGCCGGAGCGGCTGCGCGTCCAGCACGACCCTCGTGGTCCGCGAGCAGGCGTCGCCGATCCCGTCGCCGTTGGAGTCCGCCTGGTCGGTGTTCGCGAGCCAGATGCAGTTGTCGTATCCGTCGGCCACGCCGTCCGCGTCGGCGTCCGGGTCGGTGTAGAGGCCCGTGTACCAGTCGAGCGCGGTGCATGCCGTTCCGCTCGTGGCGTCGGTCAGGATCTCCTGGTCGGGGTTCGGGACGAGCGGGCAGTTGTCGGTGCCGTTCTCCACGCCGTCGCCGTCGTAATCGCCTCCTGCCGGAAGGTCCGGCCGCCACGCCCGGCGCATCTCCATCGAGGACACGGTGAGGCGGACGCCCATGCCGCGAGTTCCCTCGGCCCCGAGCGACAGCGGCGACCCGCCGCACTGGCTCGCGAGGTCGGCCTGGACGAGCACGTTCGCCGAAGCGTGGCAGGGGACGATGCCGAGAGCGTCGTAGTCGCCGAATCCCTCGATCTCGATGACCGCCTCCTCGAGGACCCAGCGCATCGTTTGGAACGAGGGAGGAGCCGAAGTCTGACGTCCGAGAGCCCCGTCGGTCACCCGGAGCGTCACGCTGCCGGCGGCCGGGTAGAGGATTTTCTCGGAGGAGCACCCGCACGCGACGACCGCGGAGGCGACGAGCGCGAGAACCCAGACCGGAATCCGTGCCGCCGGAACCAAGGAACCCTCGCGCCCCCGCTTCGAGCCGGACCCTCGCGGATCGTCGGCTTATCGGAACAAGATGAACTGCGCGATGTCGGTCGGATAGAGCTCGCCCGTGAAGACGGCCGTTTGATCCCAGACGCCGCTGGGGAGGAGGACGCAGGACACCCGCTCGTCGACGGCTGCCGTCAATGCCGCCCCGTCGATCACCATCGTGAGAGAACCGGGTCCGTCCTCCGGAACGGTGACGAAGAAGTCGCCGTCCGGCGCGAAGGCCCTGGACCCATCGATCTGCATGACCGGCATGGACACCGACGTGACCTTGCCCGTCGCGGTGTCGCACTTTCCTTTCCCGGGGTCGAGGAGCGGGTCCGTCGCCACGACGTTCCAGTCGAAGTTGTTGAACGTCACGCTCACGAGGCGATACGAGCCGTGCGGGATGACCACCGAATCGAGGTCGTTGACCGACACGGTGATCATGTCCGCCACCTGGATCGCAGAGACGTACTCGACTCCGTACTCTCCCCAGGTCTCCAGCGCCCGGCTGTCGAGGGGCATGAGGAGGAGGCTCGCGATCATCCCGCGGCCGTACAGGAACGCCGGGTTCGAATCCTCCCGCGCTCCGGCGACCGGCTCCATCGCCACGTGGACGGTCAGAGAGCCGTTCGCGACGGGCAACGGTTCGTTGTCGACGCAGCCGAGGGCCGCGAGGACGAAAGGAAGAGCGAGTGCGATGGTTGCGAGATACCGCCTGGATCTCATGGCCGAGCTCCCCTCGTGACTCCGGGTCGTTTCAGCGTCGGTGCCAGAGCATACCGCCACCCGGGCCGGAGCCGCAGACTATAGATGAAGTCCCGCGGTGATACAACCGCGAGACGGAAACCCGCGCCCTCGCCCGGACCTGGGCTCGGGCGCCGGGAGAAGAGAGCCGGGCTACTCAGGGGCAGGGAGCCAACGGGATTCTGAGGCCCAAGGTCGAGCTGCCATAACCTCCTTCGCCACAAAGGTTACGCGCTCGCGCGAGGTAGTAGTCCCCATCGCCCGGAGCCGGCGCCGGCCGCGGGTCGTCCCAGTACGTCTCCGTCAGCCCGCTGGCAAGGCATATCGCCTGCGCCACGCCGCCGTCGACACGGAGCGCGGCCAGCGTGCCTCCGATCAGGTCGTAGACCGCTCCGCCGGGATCGGGCAGCCACTCGACCCGGATCGGCGGCACGTCGTTCGCCGCCAGTCCTTGGACCTCGATCGGCACGGCCCAGGCGGACGGATCGGCGGGGGCGCAGTCCTCGGTGTTGGCCACATCGTCCCCGTCCAAGTCGGGATCGCAGACGTCGCCGAGGCCGTCTCCGTCGAGATCCGCCTGGTCGGGGTTGGAGACGGAGGGGCAGTTGTCGGTCGGGCAGGTGTTCGCGGGGTAGCCCGGGTCGCCGAAGCCGTCGGCGTCGAGGTCGGTGCAGGAGTCGCAAGCGTCTCCCAAGAGGTCCCCGTCCGCGTCCGCCTGGTCGGGGTTGGCGACCGTGACGCAGTTGTCGCAGGCGTCGCCGTACCCGTCGGCGTCGCCGTCCGCCTGGTCGGGGTTGGCGACCGTGACGCAGTTGTCGCAGGCGTCGCCGTCCCCGTCGGCGTCGATGTCTCCCTGCGAGGGATCCGGCACGAGCGGGCAAAGATCGCATGCGTTCCCGATCCAGTCGCGGTCGTCGTCCTCCTGAGCGGGGTTGGAATACAACGGACAGTTGTCGGCGAGGTCCTTCACCTGGTCGCCGTCGGTGTCCCGGTTCGCGGCCTCGCAGGATACGAGCGGGTAGCGGTCTTCGCCGGAGGAGGCCTGTCCCATGGGGCTCTCTCCGCAGGTGTTCTTTGCGCTCACCTGGTAGTAGTAGAGCCCGCCCGACGGCGGATTCTCGGAGGTCGTGTACTCGACGCCCGGAACCTCGTTCGCAAGGCATGTCTCGTCGTACGACCACGGCTGACCGGGCACACGCGTCCCGCGGTACACGTTCGTCGTGTGCCCCTGGATCCCGCGCGCCCACGAGAGGCGCCCGCCGCCGGTCTTGTCGAGACGGAGGCTGCCTTCCACCTCGCCGGGGATCGACGAGACCCCTTTGACGAGCGGAGCGCAGTCCGACTCGTCGGGTACGCCGTCATTGTCGTCGTCGTCGTCCAGCACGTCCGGGATCCCGTCGCCGTCGGTGTCCGGAGCGAACTCATAGGCTCCCATGTCGACGACGGGGTTCCCGTCGCCGTTCCCGTCCAGAGGCCGCGGCAGGCCGTCCAGATCCAGACTCGGCGCGTTGGTGTTGTCCCCGGCGTCCACGACGGGGCTCCCGGCGACCGGGTGGAAATCGCCCGTGGCCCGGTTGGCGAACCGCGGGTCGGCGGAGATGGTCCCGTTCACGCCGACGTAGTCCGCGTCCGTCTTCGTTCCCGCGACGTTCTCCGGCGAGTTGCCGAACAGGTCGTCGTAACGTACGACCGGGTTCACGTTGTACACGTACAGCCCGCCGCCCGGATGCAGCACGTCCCAGATCGCCGTGTTGAACGCCACCACGTTGTTCACGAAGGTCGCATCGACTACGGGATTGTCGCCGTGGGCCTGGTCGAAGTATGCGCCTCCGCCGTACGCGGCGACGTTCTGCGCGAACGTGTTCGACCGGAACAGCACCTCGGACGACGTCGTGGCGATGCCGCCTCCGAAGCTCGCGTCGTTCGATGCGAAAACGTTGTTCTCCACGGTTCCCGTGCCGGGATGGATCTCGTAGACGTTGTCCATGAAGCAGCCGGCCTGGATCCCGGCGCCGTAATCGGCCGCGTAATTGGAGAGGATGAGATTCCCCGACACGAACGTGGTGCCGGCTTCGGAACGGCTGTACATCGCGATGGCGCCGCCGTTGGCGACCTGCCAGGACTTCGCACGGCTCCCGGCCACGTTGTCGCGGATCGTGTTCGATTCGATCCGCGCCGCGGAGTCGCCCCCCGCGTAGATGCCGGCTCCCATCCCGTACGTCATCTTGCTCTGGCTGTTGCCGGCGACCGGGTCCACGGTGTTCCCCTCGATGAGATTCCGGGTGATCACCGGCCGCGCGACGCCGATCCCTCCGAGGAGGTTGCCCGCGATGTAGATCCCGCCGGCGTAGTAGAAGGTCGCCCGACTGTCCACCGCCGCGTTTCCGACGATCTCGTTGCGGGTGATCGTGGGAGCGCTGTTTCCGAAGACGAAGATGCCCCCCCCGACGACCGTGTACGGCTCGTAGCCCCAGTAGTAGCCCTTCCCGCCGACGATGCGAAAGCCCTCGAACCGGTCCGCCGTCGTCGGGCCGACGCCGCTGACCGAGCTCAGCATGACCGCGGAGCACGGCGTCGTCGTGCTCACCGTGCAGGTGGAGGTGATGCAGGGCTTGTTCGTCGCGTCGATCGTCGTGACCGCCGGGCCGTCGGTCGAGACGACGCTGATCTTGACGAAGGAGCGGACCGCCTCGTAGTAAGTTCCCGGGCGGACCAGGACGGTGCCCCCTGCCGAGACGTTGTTCTTGAGGTAGCAGATCGCGTCCTGGATCTTGCAGTACGGATTCCCGGAAGAGCCGTCCCCCACTCCGGGGCAGGTCGCGTCGTCCACGTACACCGTTTGCTGGGCGAGGGCCGCGCTCCCGCTGGTCAGCAAGAGGACTACGAGGATCCATTCATAGACGAATCGCCGGCGTTCGACCACGGCGTCCCCCTCGCTTGGCGGCCCCAAGGGCTGCGGAACCGACCCGACCCCCCGGTTCCATATACGCTGAATGTGCCGGTGCGACAATCCGGAAAACCGCGAGCCGACTGTCTGCCCCGGCCCGCGGATCCAATGCCCGGCGCGACCCGCAGTTTCCCGGTTCGATTCTGTAATTGTTGCGGTTCCTGAGGCTGCCCCCACCGCCCCATTTCGAAGGGCCCGGCCTCCATCCGGGCGTCGAAAGCCGGGGAGCGCAATGCCCGCGGGTTCCGCCGGTCTCGCCTGAGCCGAGACGGGCCGCGGGGGGAGCCGGCGCCGACCGGCGAGGGGCGCCGCCGTCTCAGATCAAGCGGTTGTCCTTCAAGAACTTGGATGCCTCCTCGTCCAGGGGGCCCTTGAGGAGCTCCGTGGCGATCCGCTTGGCCCGGGTCGCCTGACGCCGGTCCAGGCAGGCCTTGGCGAGCCGGAGGCGCAGCCTGTCCTCCTCGACCCGCGACGCAGGACGCGGATCGACGTAGTCGATCGGATCGACGGCGATCTCGGCGATCTTCGCGAGCGTTTCCCCGGACGTGAACTCGTAGAGGGTACGCGGGGCGGAGAACTCGACCCGGGCGTTGTCGTCCGTGTTCCGCTCCGCCCCGGCGACGAATCGCTGGATCTCGGGCGCTCCCAGGCGGAGGAGCGGGAGGAGATCGGCGGGGTTCCTCGTTCCGACGCGCGTCAGGTCCATGTGCACGCGCAGCTCCGACATCCTCGCGGTGATCCGGTCGAGGTCGAGCCGCAGCGGCCGGTCCGAGCCGAGCAGGAGGAGATCGGTCCCCTCGAACGTCTCGAAGAGAAGCGCCTCGGGGAACGAGGCCCGGAACGCCGCGACCACGGAGCGGAGGTCGTCCGTCGCGAGGCCGTAGGTCTGGATCCACTGGCAGAAGATCGCCCCCGGCCGCAGGCGCGTCCGGACCAGCCGGAAGAACTCCTCGGTGAAGAGGTTCGACGCGACCGTCATCCAGGGGTTCGACGGCTCCGAGACGATCACGTCGTACGACCGGTCGGAGTACGTCAGCTCGTTGCGGGCGTCGTTGATCGAGACGACGAGCCGGGGATCCTCGAGCACATTGCCGTTCGCGGCGGAGAAATGCTTCGCGGCCGGCACCATGGCCCCCTCGATCTCGACGACGCGGATCGACCGGACCGGATGGCTGGCGGCCGAGCCCGCCGTGATCCCGCTCGCGAGCCCCACGATGAGGACGTCCCGCGGGTCGGGGTGCAGGAGCAAGGGCAGATGGGCGCAGAGGGTCTGGGTCTCCATGTCGCCGCTCGTGGAGGCCTCGACCTTCCCGTTGACCGAGAGGAAGCGGTTGTGGTTCGCGGCGGGCTGCTCGCCCACCATCACGGAAGACGTCAGGCCTTCACGGAAGAAGACGAGCTTCGTGTTCTGGACCGCGAAGCGGAAGAAGTCCTCCCACGTCGCCCCCGCCGGGAGGTCCACGACGTTGATGTAGACGCCGCTGTTCATCAGGACCGTGTTCCAGGCGGGCCGCACCAGGAGAACGAGCAGCAGCGCCGCGGCGAGGGGAGCGACGATCGCCCGGCGTCCCAGACGGCCGCCCCGGGCGAGTCCGATCGAGGCGACGAGCCCGAGACCGAGCAGGGCGGCCGCGACCGCGATCAGCGTGGCGCGCACGCCCAGCAGCGGGATGACGACGAAGCCGGCCAGGAGCGAGCCCGCGATCGTGCCGACGGTGTTGGCGGAGTACGCCTTGCCGACGGCGCCGCCGACCGTATCGAGGTCCCGGGCCACCATCTGGAGCACCACCGGGAAGATCCCGCCGGAGGCGAACGTGGCCGGGAACATGATGGCGAGCCCGAACAGGAGCTGTACCGCGAACCAGCCGTCCGGACTGAAACCCCAGCGGAAGTAGATCTCCCCGAACAGGCGGGGCATCGCCTGGAACAGGAACGAGGTCGCGTACGTCAGCAGGCCCGCGGCGCCCAGCAGGAAGGCCAGGACCGCTCCGAGATCCACGCCGGGACGCCTCCGGATCCACCCGGAGACGGCCGCGCTGCCTGCCGCAAGGCCGATCAGGAACGCGATCAGCATGAGCGAGAACGCGTAGACGGAGCTGCCGAGGATCAGCGACAGGCCGCGCGTCCAGGCGATCTCGAGCACCATTGCGACGAAGCCGGAGGCGGCGAAAACGGCGAGCGCGAGACGGGAGCGCCGGGTCCCGGCGGGCGGCGGCGCCTGGGAGCCGGCCGCCCGGATCGGGCCCTCCGCGCCTCGGGAGAGCACGATCGCCACGATCCCGATCGTCACGTTCACGGCCGCCGTCGCCCACGACGTAACGCGGACGCCGAGGACGGGGACGGCGACGAAGCCGGCGACGTAGGTTCCGGCGACGGCGCCGAACGTGTTCACCGCGTACAGCCAGCCGACGCTTCCGCCGATCCGGTCCGGGTCGTCGGCGACTTGCCGCGCGAGAACGGGGAGGCTGGCGCCCATCAGGAACGTGGGCGGGAGAAGGACGACGAGCGTGCCGACGACCTTCGCGAGGCTGAAGCCGACGAACGAGTCGGAGGCGCCCGCATTCCACACGGCGGCGAAGAACGGGGTGAGCCCGCGGAACAGCGCCGGCACGACGAGGGCGCAAAGCCCGATTCCGAGCTCGAGGAGGCCGTAGATGCGCAGGGGAACGATCGCGCGCCGATCCGCGAGGCGCCCGGCCGCGTACGATCCCGCCGCCAGGCCTCCCATGAAGCTCGACAGGACGGCGCTGGTCGCGAACAGCGTCGAGCCCAGGATGAGGATCAGCTCGCGGAGCCAGAGGACCTCGTACACGAGGCTGGTCGCGCCCGACACGAAGAAGAGAACGAGAGCGCCGGCACGAACACCTCGAGGCGACGGCATCGTTGCGAGCCCCCTTCACATGGAAAAGGCCGCCACCGCTCGACGCGATGGCGGCCTGTCAGGATACTACCGGACCGGGCCGTCCGACCGGACCCAGGGGCCCGATCGTGCTCTCCCGATTACAGAGGCTCGGTGCGAGACTTCGTCTGGCCCTTCCTCCAGGTGTAGCCCTTCTGGAGACCGTAGGGAATGTCGACGGCGGGCTGGTCGACGCCGTCCCCGCCGACCGTCTGGATCTCCGACGCGAACGTCGTGACGAACGCGGTCGCCTGGCTCTCGCTGAACACGGCCGTCGGATTGCTGGTCGTCACGTTGATGCCGAGCGCCGCGGCGATCAGCGTCACCGTCCCCTCGGTGAGGGTCGCGTTGACGTCGAGGTTGGGCAGCGTGATCCCGGCGGACTTCAACGACTCGTACGCGGCGGCACCGTTCGTCGCCGGCAGGTTCTTCGCCTGGGCGATCTGGGTGAGGAAGTCACCCACCTTCAAGGTGTCGCCTGCGCCGACGGGCACGATGAGTGCGACAGCGACGAGTGCCATCAGAACAACCTGAATCACTCTCTTCATAAACATGACCTCCCCGGTACGGGAACCTCCAAGTTAAAAGCCTCAATGACAGCGAAGTAACCTACTTATACGGCCATTCACTCGATCGTCAAGCCGTTTATCGTCCCTCACCGAACGTTGCGCCTCGGGCCCCGGACCCTCTTTCGCTCTAGATTCGATAACCAAGACCCGTGCCTTCCCAAAGGGCCGCAATCTCTATACGGTGAAGGTGCCCGCCGGTCAAGCAAGCGTTCGCCAGCTTCCTAGCCAGCCCGCGCCTTCTCGTCTCCCGGAGGGGCACCGAGTCGCCCGCCCGGGCGCGTTCCGGCGCCGCGCGATCGGGAACACCGCGCCCTTCGTCACCGCGCGGGGTTTTTTTCGAAGACCGTCACCCGGAGGATTCGGATGTCCTTGATGGGCTTGAAGTAAGGCTGCGCCGCTTGCTGGGTCGTGGGCAGCCGGGAGATTCGCTGGACGACATCCAGCCCTTCCACCACCTGAGCGAAGACCGTGGCCTGACCGGTCCACGTGGGCTCCGGCCTGACCAGCACGATGAACTGCGACCCGTTCGTCGGGGGGGTCGGGCTCACCGGCTTCATCAGCACCGTCCCTGCCATCGGCGGGATCGTCGTCGGATCGGCCGGGTAGCGGAACGGCGGCGCTCCTCCTCCGTTGCCCTGGGGATCGCCTCCCTCGATGAACTGGTCGCTCACCGCCTTGTGGAAGATCAGGCCGTCGTAGAAGCCGGTGTTCGCCATGTCGACGAACGCCTTGGTCGCGAGCGGCGCGGCCTTCCCGAAGAACTCGATGACGAACGTCCCCTCGTCGGTCTCGATGCGCGCCCGGTACTCCTTCGCGGCGTCGTACTGCGGGATGAGCCGCACGACGACCGTCTTCGACGCGACACCGTCCGCCGCCCATCGGATCTCGTACGTGCCGGGGGAGCGCAGCGCCGGGTAGTGCTCCGCGAGGTCGATCACGACGCTGTACGAGTAGCCGGGGGAAAGCGTGGACGGTCGGGACGCTTCCGCGAGCTTCTCGATCCCCTCGGCGTCGAGCGCCTTGCCTTCCGCGGCGCGAACCTCGAAGCCGCGCGGAAGAGGCGTCTTCACCGGGTTCCGAACGTCCGCCGGCCCTTCGTTCCCGACGCTGATCCGGACCTGAAGGGGCTCGCCCGCGTAGTAAATCTGCCGGCTGAGCTCGAGGACGGCCCTGACGGCGCCGGGGAGGGGCTCGTCGCCGGCGGCAAGGGCCGGCGCGGCGAGGAGGGCGGCGAGCGATACCACGGCGACGAGATCGCGCATGAAAGCATCCTTCGGCGACGCGCGTTTCCGCAGGAGCGGGCGCCGCGCACCGTATTATAGGCGCCGGTCCGGCCTCCGGCCACGCGGCCCGGCAGGGCTCCCGGGCAGCGTCCGGGCCCAGACGGCCACCCGAACCTCGACGGCTCCCGCCCGGACGAGCGCGATCGCGCACGCCGCCGCGGTGGAGCCGGTAGTCATCACATCGTCGACGAGCAAGACCCTCTCTCCGCGGGTCGGGCGGAGCGCGCGAAAGGCGGCGGCCGCGGCCTTCGCGCGCCGGACGGCGGGAAGGCGCTTCGCCGCCGGCGCCGCGAGGATCCTGCGGGCGAGGAATCGAGTTCCGAGAGGGAGACCTAGCCGGCTCGCCGCGACACGGGCGAGGTCTCCGGCCGGATCGTACCCGCGGGCAAGACGCCGCCAGGGATGGGCCGGGACGGGGACCACGAGGGTGCACCCCTCCGCGAGCCCCGAGGCCCGGACCGCCGCGGCCAGCTGCTCCCCGAGCGGCTCCAGGAGGCGCCGCCGGCCCGAGAGCTTCGCCGCGAGGAGGAAGCGGCGGGCGTCGTCGTCGTACGCCACGGCCGCTCTCGCTCCGCCGTGCGGCGGAGGATCGAGGACGCACGCGGCGCACCTGCCCCCCGCCGGCCCGAGCAGGTCGGAGTCCCTCGGAGCGGGCAGGCCGCACGAGAGGCAGAGGGGGGGCAGGAGCGGGCGCAGGCGGGCCCAGCATTCCAGACAGGCCCCGAGCCGGTGCTCGACGCGAAGAGGCCGGCCGCACGCCAGGCAGTCCGCCGGAAGGATGGCGTCCGCCAGGAGGGGGAGGACCCGGCGCCGCGAGAGCGCGAGCACCCTGCGCATCGCCACCGGCGGCGGGCTCCTGGGAGGCTTCGGGGACTCGGGACGAAGGACGTCAGGTCCGGCTCGTGTACACGGGGGCCGGAGGGATGCCCATCTCCTCGATCGACATCTCCTCGCGGAAATCGATCTCCACCGAGCCCCACTCGCCGCAGGCGCCGCAGCGATCCGTCCATTCGGGGGCACGGGTCCCGCACGAGCGGCACCGGTACTCGAGCTGCGCGAGCTCGGTTTCCTTGATGACCCTGCGGTACTCGCCTGCGGCCTCCCGGAAGTTCTTCCTGCGCTCGTGGATCTGCCCGACGAGGTAGTGAAGCGTGGGCGCGTACGAGGTCCGTCCCTCGAGCGCCGTGAGCACGGAGAGCGAGTCGTCGAGCATCTCGAGCCGGAAATAGAGCTTCCCGAGGTGGAAGCGCGCGAGCGTGTCGCGGCGCGCGCGCCCCGCGCACCGCTTGAGCGCCTCGATCGCCTGCATCGGCTGCTCGCGCTCCAGGAAGTGCTCCTCGAGGAGCTCGAGGAAGACCGGCGAGTTCGTGGTCTCGAAGGCGTGCTCCCACACCTCGACCGCTTCCGCGTCCCGGCCTTCCTGCCGGAGCGACTCGCCGAGGCGGACGTGCGCGGGCACGAACGGAGGGGACCCCTTCGCGAGACGCCGGAAGGCGGCGATCGCCTCCTTGGTGCGCCCCGCGCGGAGGTCCTCGAGCGCGATCTCGTGGCGGATGCCGCGGCCGACCTGCCGGTCGGCCGCATCCCGCGGATCGTCCGGGTTCGCGTACTTCTCGACGCGCTCGTGCGCCTCGAGCGCCTTGGCCCAGCCTCGCTCCTTGATGTGCAGCGCGCGCAGCTTGCGCCAGGCGGGGACCGACTGCTTGCTCAGTGCGAGGATCTTGCCGAGCACCGCTCGTGCCCTGTCGAGGTCTCCCTTGGCCTCGTAGTCCTCGACGAGACCGTACAGCGGCCTCGGGTCGTCCTCTTTCAGATGGTGGGCCTTGCGGTGGTACTCGATCGCGTCGCCGTACCTCTCCTCGGCACGCAGGACCTCGCCGAGCTTCAGGAGCGTGTTGAAGTGGCGGCTGTCGCGCTCGAGGACCGCGCGGAAGTGCCGCAGCGCGTCCTCGGATCTCCCCTCGAGCACGGCGGTGAGCCCGCGCGTGTACTCCTCCTCGATCTCCTCCGCCCTGCGCGTCGCCCGGCGCCGCCGGGACCGATCGACGAGGATCCCCACCTCCCGCGTGAGTCCGGCCAGCACCGTGATGCCGACGCCGACCAGCAGGAACATGAGGAGCGTGAGGCCGACCGGGAGATCCACGCCGCCCCAGAACCGGAACGGGCGCTCGAGCACCTCGCGGTTCGAGATGAACAGGGAGGCGGACGCGTAGACGACTCCTACCGCCAAGAGGATGAAGAGGAAGGTGCGGACTCTCATGGCCAGGGTTCCGGGACGGCCCCAAGGCTCCCGAACGGATCTTCGCGGAGGGGCCGAGGCAAGATTAGTTCAGGCGCCGTGGAGCGTCAAGATGAGCCGCCGGCGCCGCTCGGGCCCGGCGAGGCTCCGGCCGACCTCACCGGTGATAGGGGATCCCGCGAAGGAGCGTCAGGGCCCGGTAGATCTGCTCCGCAGCGAGCACGCGCGTCAGCTCGTGAGGGAAGGTCAGGGTAGAGAGGGACCAGATCCTGTCCGCCGAGCGGAGCACGTCGGCGTGCAGGCCGAGATGGCCCCCGACGACGAACGCGACGCCGGGGGACACCCAGGACTCGAGGCGCCGGGCGAACTCCTCGCTGGACATCGCCTCGCCCGTCCGGTCGAGCGCGACCTTCCGCCCCGCTCGCCGGAGGGCGGCGAGGAGCGAGCGCCCCTCACGCTCGCGGACGTGATCGTCCGAGTACCGGCCTCCGGACTTGACCTCGGGTACCCAGCCGGCTTCGTACTCGACGCCGAGATTCCGGATCCGCTCCGCGTAGCGCTCGTGGAGGCCGCAGATCTCCCGGTCGCGAGGCTTCCCGACCGAGAGAAGCAGGATCTTCAAGAGCCTTCCCCGCCCGGCTCCCCCGAGGCCGCCCGGCCGGATCGCGCGCGAAGGTGCTCGTGGAGCGTCTTTCGATGGATGCCCAGGATCCTCGCCGCTGCGGACTTGTTCCCTCGGGTACGGCGGAGGACCTCGTCGACGTACGCCTCCTGCAGACGGTCGAGCGTCATCCCTTCCGACGCGGCCGCGCGCAGGTTCGCCGGGCTCGCCACGGAGAGGCCCGCGGGGAGGTCCGCGGCCTCGAGGATCTCGCCGCCGGCGAGAACGGCGGCGGATTCGATCGCGTGGCGGAGCTCGCGGACGTTCCCGGGCCACGAGTGACGGGCGAGGGCCGCGATCGCGGCGGGGGAGAGCCTGCGAGGCGTCAGGTCGTGCCGGGCGACGGCCTCGTCCAGGAACGCGCGCGCCAGCAACGGAACGTCGCCGGGGCGCTCCCGCAGGGGAGGGATGTGCAGGCGCACGACGTCGAGGCGATACAGGAGATCCTCGCGGAGCCGGCCCCGGGCGACGAGGGAAGCCGGGTCCTCGCGGGTGGACGCGAGGATCCGGATGTCCACCTCAAGCGTGCGCGTGCCGCCCAGCCGCTCGAAGCGCTTTTCCTCGATCGCGCGGAGGATCTTCGCCTGGAGCGCCGGGTCGATCTCCTGGACCTCGTCGAGGAACAGCGTGCCCGTCGACGCCTGCTCGAACCGCCCGCCCCGCTCCTCTCGCGCGTCCGTGAAGGCTCCGCGCTCGTGGCCGAAGAGCTCCGATTCGATCAGCTCCTTGGGCAGGTTGGCGCACGCGACCTCGACGAAGGGGCCCGCGCTCCGGCTGCTGCGCTCGTGGAGGAACCTCGCGAGCCGGTTCTTGCCGGTTCCCGATTCCCCCGTGATCAGGACGTTCGCCCGGGACCGGGCGGCGCGATCGGCGAGATCGAGGAGGCGGCGGAACCCGGCGTCGCGCGTCGCGAATTCCAGCACCGGCGCCCCCGCTCAGGCCGGGGACCTCGCGCGGCGCCGCCGCGCGAGGCCCTTCGGCACCTCGTCCGGCAGCTCGAGCCGGGGTGCGTCTCCCCAGAGGCGCTCGAGGCCGTAGAACGCTCGCCGGTCGGCCGTGAAGACGTGCACGATGAAGTCGATGTAGTCGAGGAGGATCCACTCCGCGGCGCGGCGCCCCTCGACGTGGCCGGGCTTCCGTCCGAGCGTCCGGGCGAGCTTCTCCTCCACGCCCTCCGCGATCGTCAGCGCGTGGCGGCCCGACGTGCCGTGACACACAACGAAAAAGTCCGTGAAGGCCTTGAGGGGCCGGAGGTCGAGGACGACCAGATTCTCGGCCTTCTTCTCCCGGGCGGCCTCGATGCAGGCGGCGAGTTCCCGTGTCAGCGCGGCTCCTCCTTCCGCCCGTAGAGGCGGTGGGCCTGAATATAGCGGGCGACCTCCTCGGGCACAAGGCCGGAGAGCGGCTCCCCCGCCTCCGCGAGCGCCCGGATCCGGCGGGACGAGACGGGAACGGGCGGGACGGAGAGACGGTACACGCGTCCGCCCCTCGCGGCGCGCGCCTCGAGCAGGCGGGCCCCCGAGCCGTCCCCCGGCGGGACGTCGAGGATGCGGGCCGCCAGGTCGGCGTCCGGGCTTCGCTCCTTGGCGAGAGGAGACTCCTCGGGACGGCGCACCGCCACGAGGTCGAACTCCTCGAGCAGCTCGGCGTTCCGGTGCCAGGTGGGAAGGTCGAGGAACGCGTCCCAGCCGACGACGAGCAGGGGCCGGAGGGGAGGCGAGCCGTCCCGCAGGGCCCGCAGCGTATCGATCGTGTAGGAGGGGCCCTCCCGATCGATCTCGAGCGTCGCGATCTCGAGCCCCTCCCGGCCCGCAACGGCGAGCGCGAGCATCGCGAGACGGTGGGACGCGTCGGTGACGTCGGCCCTCGGCTTGTGCGGCGGGCGCGCGCACGGCACGAGCAGCACGCGCCCCAGCCCGAACGACCCGCGAGCGCTCGACGCGACGTGGAGGTGCCCGACGTGGACCGGATCGAAGGTCCCTCCCAGCACACCGACGGTCTCGACGGCGGGAGGCGGCGGCGTCACGGGCCGCCTCCCGGCGAGCGGTCGAGCGCCGCGACGACGTCGTCGAGCAGCGCCTCGAGTCCGGTCCCCGCCGCCGCCGAGATCCGATGGCAGCGCATGCGCCTCCGCGCCGCGAAGGCGAGCGCCTTCCTCACCGGCTCCTCGTCCTGGACGGCGTCGTTCTTGGTCAGGACGAGGATGCGGGGCTTCCGGCCGAGCTCCGGGCGGTACCGCCTCAGCTCCGCCTCGACGACGCGGATGTCCGCGACCGGGTCGCGGCCCGGCGCCGTCGGATCGACGAGGTGGAGGAGGAGCCGGCAGCGCTCGACGTGCCGGAGGAATCGGTGCCCCAGGCCGACCCCTCGATGCGCGCCCTCGATGAGCCCCGGGATGTCCGCGACCACGAACGACCGGAAGTCCCCGCGGTCGACGACGCCGAGGTGGGGGGCGAGTGTCGTGAACGGGTAATCGGCGATCTTGGGCCGGGCCGCCGAGATCCTGGAGATCAGCGTCGACTTCCCCGCATTCGGCATGCCTACGAGGCCGACGTCGGCGAGGAGCTTGAGCTCCAGCCGGAGGCGCCTCGCTTCTCCGGTCCCCCCCGGCTCGTGACGCCGCGGCGCCCGGTTGGTGGGCGTGGCGAAGCGGGCGTTGCCTCGTCCGCCCCTTCCGCCGCGCGCGGCGACGAACCGGTCCCCCGCTCTCGCCAGGTCGGCGAGCGCCGTGCCGTTCTCCGCGTCGGTGACGACGGTTCCCGGTGGGACCCGGACCACGACGTCTCGTCCGGATCGGCCCGCCTTGCAGGCCCCTTGCCCGTGACGGCCCCGCTCGGCGCGGAAGATGGATCGGTATCGGAACGGCAGGAGCGTGCGGATGTCCGCGTCCGCCACCAGGACGACCGACCCTCCGTCGCCTCCGTCGCCTCCGTCGGGCCCGCCCTTCGGGACGAACTTCTCCCTCCGGAAGGAGAGACAGCCGTTCCCCCCGTCGCCGCCCGCGACCTCCAGGTTCGCCTCGTCCACGAACATCGGGCGTAGTGTACAGGCCGCCGGCGCCCGGCGACACGCCTCTCGGGAGAGGAGCGTAGGGGGGGAACCGACCGGAGCGGAGCCGGGTCGGGCCGAGGCCCGACGGGAACGGCGCCTACGATCCGGCGGGAACCACGCTGACGAAGCGGCCCAGGCGGCCCCGGTTCTCGAATCGAACCGTTCCGTCGACGAGCGCGAACAGCGTGTCGTCCTTCCCGCGGCCGACGTTGCGGCCCGGCTTCAGCGGCGTGCCTCGCTGGCGGACGAGGATCGTCCCGCCGAGCACGGTCTGGCCGGCGAAGCGCTTGACTCCGAGGCGCTGGGCGTTCGAATCGCGTCCGTTCCTCGAACTGCCGCCTGCTTTCTTGTGTGCCATCGCGTTCTCCCCGGCTCACGCCTCGATGGCTTCGATCTTGACCGCCGTGTAAGCCTGACGATGGCCCCACCGCTTCCGGTTCGAGTTCTTGCGGTGCTTGAACAGGTAGCCGATCACCTTGGAGCCTCGGCCGAGCTCGACGACCGTTCCGGTCACCTTCGCGCCGGCCACGGTCGGCGTGCCGATCCGGCTGCCGTCTCCCGTTCCCACCATCAGGACGCGGTCGAAGGCGACCGGGTCGCCGGCCTGCGCGGGCAGCGACTCCACGCGGACGACGTCGCCGACGCGAACGCGGTGCTGCTTGCCGCCCGACTCGATCACAGCGTACATGGTTCCGTTCCTCCCGGCCGACAAACGCGTAACTCTAGAGCAACGAGCGGAAAGTGTCAAGCTGCGCGCCCCCGCGGCCTGCGCGGCGGCGAGGTTTTCGCCCGGCGGGCGCCCTCGGGCCTCAGCGGCTCCGGAGGTCGAGCAGCACCCCCTTGACGATCGACTTGAGGGTGTCGAAGACCCCGACGCCTCGGGTGGCGATGGCCTCGAAGACCGGCTCGTTCTTGACGCGCAGGGCGGCGATCATCTCCGGGACGGGCACCGCGGTCGGGAGATCGCGCTTGTTCAGCTGAAGGACGTACGGAACCCGCTTGAGGTCGTAGCCGTGCTCCTTCAGGTTCTCCTCGAGATTGCGGATGGACTCGAGGTTCGCGTCCATGCGGACCTCCTGCGAGTCCGCGACGAACACGACCCCGTCCATCCCCTTGAGGATGAGCTTGCGCGACGCGTCGTAGAACACCTGACCGGGAACCGTGTAGAGGTGGAAGCGGGTCCTGAAGCCCCGGATCGCGCCGAACTCGATCGGGAGGAAGTCGAAGAAGAGGGTGCGGTCGGATTCGGTGGCCAGAGAGATGAGCTTGCCCTTGGTCGCGGAGCCCGTGCGGTCGTACACGTACTGGATGTTGGTCGTCTTCCCCCCCAGGCCGGGGCCGTAATAGACGATCTTGCAGTTGATCTCGCGAGCCGCGTAGTTGATGAACGTCATCGCGCGATATCGTCGGAGGTCGGGAGCCGCGAGTCAAGGGGGCGCCGCGCCGCCTCAACCGAACAGAGCGTCGATGTCCTCGTCCGTGATCTCCGCGAACGGCGTCAGGGCTCGGGACTCCGATGCGCCTCCCGCCTCCGACCGCGCGACGATCTCCTCGATGATCGTGACGAGCTCCGCGGTGGCCTTCTTCACCCGGAGGCGGACCAGGCCCAGCGAGGAACGCAGATCGAACATCACGAGAAGGATCGCGCGCGCCGCCACCGTGTTGATGTGGAGGTGATCGTGCTCCCCTTCGTGAAAGAGGATCGAGAACTCCTTCTCGCCCACGAGCTTGGCGAGGCCGTCCGTCGCGGCCACGTTCCCGGCGGTGAGCGAGGCGAGCGACGTCGGATCGACGGCGCCCAGATCCCCCGCGAGGGCGATCTGCTGGCCGTTCTTGTCCAGGAGGAAGACGAGCTTCGCGTTCGCGTCCAGCCGCAGCCGCTCCAGCACGACGGTCAGCCGCGCGTGGTCCTTCTCCAGGAGGACGAGATCGGAGGCGGCCATGCGACGAGGCAACCCTCTCTCCGCCCGAGCGGTCGCGCCGGGCGCCGCCGCTAATCTAACGCTCGGCCGCCTGCCGAGGCAAGCCGACGGCACGCCGCCGCGCGGGTCAATAGTTCCTCCGGTTCTCGAAGGCCCGCGCGAGCGTGAGGTCGTCCGTGAACTCGAGGTCGGCCCCAGCGGGGAGCCCCTGCGCGAGCCGCGTCACGGCCGGCACGAGGGGCTTCAGCAGCCGCGACAGGTAGACCGCCGTCGCCTCCCCCTCGACGTTCGAGCCGAGGGCGAGCACGACCTCGGCCACCTTCCCGGAGCGGACGCGCTCCACGAGCTCGTTCACCCGCAGATCCTCGGGCCCGACGTCCTTGAGCGGAGACAGGACGCCGCCCAGCACGTGGTACAGGCCGTGGAACGCGCCGGTCCTCTCCACGGCGAGCACGTTCGCGGGCTCCTCGACGACGCACACGACGGACGGATCCCTGCGAGGGTCGGAGCAGACCGGGCAAAGCCCTCCCTCGGACAGGTGGAAGCAGGTCGGGCAGGCGCGAACCTTTTCCGGCAGTTCGGCGAGGGCCGCCGCGAGGGCGGCGACCTCCGAAGCGGGAGCCCGCAGGAGGTGGAACACGAGGCGCTGCGCGGTCTTCCTCCCGATCCCGGGGAGCTTGCACAGCTCTCCGACGACGCGCTCGACGGCCGGGGCGAGTCCGGACATCGACCGCTCACCGCATCCCGGGGATCTTGACTCCCATCGCCATCCCCTGGGTGAGCCGCTCGACCTCCGCGTCGACGCGGCGGACGGCGTCGTTGACCGCCGCGAGGATGAGGTCCTCCATCATTCCCGGGTCGTCCGGCGTGATCGCTTCCGGGGAGAGCCGCAGCGATACGAGATGCTTTCGCCCGTTCATGCGGGCCGTGACCGCGCCGCCGCCGGCGGACGCCTCCACCTCGAGCGTCTCGACCTCGGCCTGCAATCGCTCCTGCATCTTCTGCAGATCCTTCATCATCTTGCCGAGATTCATGCGGGATCCTCCGTCGCGACGGAATCCGGAGGGACCAGGGTGGAAGGGGTCTCCTCGAGCGGTCGGATCTCGACGACCCGGGCCCCGAACTCCGACAGCAGCTTCCGAACGCCCGGCTCGGAGCGCGCGCGATCGAGCAGATCCTGCCGGTCCGCGCCGGCCGGCGGCCGGGACGGCGAGGGCGGAGATTCGTCGCCGCTGGGCGTGGACGGCGCGGAAGGGCGGGGCGGCGCCGGGGCGCCGCGGCCCTCCGCTCCCGCGGCGTCCGACGATCCGACGCGCACGTCGAACCCGGCGCCGAGGACCGCCTCGGCGCAGCTCCGCAGGAACGAGAGGTTCTCCTCGCGCTCGGTCACGCGGCGCATGACTTCCCGGGCCGCCGGGAACGAGATCCGGATCGAGCCCGAGGCCACCTCGACGGCCGCCGCCTGGTCGAGCGCGGCGCCCAGCATCGGGCGGTCGCGCCTCACCGCTTCGAGGAAGCGGGACGCGTCGCTTCCGGCCGGGCCGGGAGCGGAGAGAGGGTCAGCCTTTTTTTTTTCGGAGGCGGCCGCCGGCGTCGGGGAGCTCCGCGTCGGCTCCGGATCGCGAGTCCCGCCGGCCTCGAGATCCGCCAGCATCTCCTCGATCGGCCGGACCGCGCCGAGGCTCGCGAGCCGGACGAGCGCCGCCTCGAAGAGAAACCGGGGCTGGCTCGACGACCGGAGGGCGGGCTCGAGGTCGGCCACGATGTGAAACGCCCTCGTCAGGTCCTCTCGCGAGAGCCCGCGGGACGCCTGTTCGAGGGACGCCGTCTCCTCCGCGGACCGCGTCAGGAGATCCTCGCGCCCCGGCAGGACCCGCGCCAGCAGGAGGTCGCGCAGGACCGAGACCGTCTCGTTCCAGAAGTGGACGAGGTCGTGTCCTTCCTCCACGACGCCGTCGAGCACCCGCAGCATCCCCGCCGCGTCTCGATCCGCCATCGAGCGGGTGAGATCCGCCAGCGCCTCGGTTCTCACGCCGCCGAGCACGAGCCTGGCGTCCTCGTCGCCGATCTCGTCGCCGCAGAAGGCGAGCACCCGCTCCAGAATCGAGAGCGAGTCCCGGACCGATCCTTCCCCGGCGCGGGCGATGCGCTCGACCGTCGCGTCGGACACGCGGATCCCCTCGGCATCGCAGACCTTCCGGAGGAGCCCCGATACCTCGCGAGGGGAGATCCTGCGGAACTCGAAGACCTGGCATCGCGAGAGGATCGTCGGGAGGATCCTGTGGATCTCCGTGGTCGCGAGGATGAACACGACGCGCGGCGGGGGCTCCTCGATCGTCTTGAGGAGGGCGTTCACCGCCGACTTCGAGAGCATGTGGGCCTCGTCCAGGATCAGGACCTTGTACCGGTCCCGGACGGGGGCGAAGGAGACCACCTCCTGGAGTTCCCGGATGTCGTTCACCCCGGTGCGCGAGGCCGCGTCGAGCTCGAGGACGTCGATGGACCGTCCTCCCGTGATCTCCCTGCAGGACGCGCACTCGTTGCAGGGGGAAGCCGTGGGGCCGCGCTCGCAGTTGAGGCACTTCGCGAGGATGCGCGCCACCGTGGTCTTCCCCGTGCCTCGGATCCCGGCGAAGACGAAGGCGTGGGCGAGACGGCCCGCCTCGACTGCGTTCCGGAGCGTGCGCGTGACGTGCTGCTGCCCGACGAGATCGTCGAGACTCTGGGGACGCCACTTCCGCGCCAGCACCTGGTACATTCGCGCCCCCTCGCCCCGGCGGCGCCGCGCGTCGCCGGGGCTCGGGATTCTGACGGGGCCCAAGTGGTCCTGCGGCACCTGCGGCGGCCCGCTTACCGTTGCTCCCTTCCGGGCCTGGCGGGGTTCACGGAGCCGCAGTGCACAGGGCTCGGGCCCCCCAACTCCTCCGTGGCGGAGAGAGTGGGATTCGAACCCACGGTACGGTTACCCGTACACACGCTTTCCAAGCGTGCACCTTCAGCCACTCGGTCATCTCTCCGAAACTCTTCGTCCGGGATCCGCCCGGCGCTCGACCCGTCAGTTGGCGGAGAGGGTGGGATTCGAACCCACGTGCCTCCTCACGGAGACAAACCGCTTTCGAGGCGGCCCCGTTACGACCACTTCGGTACCTCTCCGCATTCCCCTTCGAGGTCCCCGGGAGCCGCGGCCCTCGCCGCCGCCCGCCTCTCCCGGAAGAAATCCAGCAGCAGCTCCGCGGCCTCCTCCGCGAGCACGCCTCCCACCACCTCGAACCGGTGGTTGAAGTCGGCCCCCGAGGCGCGGAGCGCCTCGAGCCGCCCGATCGCCCCGACCTTGAGGTCCGGGGCCCCGTACACGACGCGAGAAATGCGCGCGTGCATGGCGGTCCCGAGGCACATGAGACACGGCTCGACGGTGCAGTACAGGCTCGCTCCGACCAGCCGGTAATTGCCCAGCCGAGACGCCGCGTCGCGCATGGCGAGGACCTCCGCGTGAGCCGCCGGATCCGTCCTCGCCACGACGGCGTTACATCCCCTGCCGACGACCCTCCCGTCGGCGACGACGATCGCCCCGACCGGGACCTCCCCCGCGGCCCGAGCCCGCTGGGCCTCGTCCAGGGCGAGTTGCATGAACCGCTCGTCCATCCGGCCCCCGGCCCGCCTCCACGCGACGATGGTCGGACCGGAGGGATTCGAACCCCCGACCTACTGGTTCGTAGCCAGTTGCTCTATCCAGCTGAGCTACGGTCCGTTCCAGCCCGGAATCGCGTGAAAATCCGCCCTTCGGAGCAACCGCGGATACTACCATCCACCCCAAGACCCGTCAATCCGACGGCGGTCGCGGCGCGCCGCGATTACGTTTCTGCATCCGATCGGTTGCACATCCGTTTCGCGAAACCTATATTCCGCCCACGAAAGCACCGAAAAACAGCAAAGTCCCTAGATAGGAGTCGCCCCATGGCCTTCGAGAACGAGAGCGGCCGGCGGTTCTTCACCACGTCGGAGGTCGCCAACTACTGCGCCGTGACGAACGACGGCGTGCTCAAGTGGATCAAGTCGGGAAAGCTGCGGGCCTTCTCGACGCCGGGCGGGCACTACCGCGTTGCCCTCGAGGACTTCCGGGCCTTCCTCGAGAGGTTCGAGATCCCGATCGACGAGGCGTTCTTCCACGGCGCCGAGAGGTCCCGATCGGTGCTCGTCGTGGACGACGAGGCCGACATCCGCGAGATCGTGCGCCGAGTGCTCGCGGAGGTGGATCCCGCCCTGCGCATCGAGGAGGCCGCGGACGGGTACGAGGCCGGGATCAAGATCGGCGCGCAGCGGCCCGACCTCGTCGTGATGGACGTGCGCATGCCTCGGGTGGACGGGCTCTCCCTGTGCCGGTCCATCCGGCAGAACGCCGCGACGCGCGCCATCAAGGTCATCGCGATCACCGCGTTCCCCGAGCAGGACATCATCCGGAGGATGTACGACGCCGGCGCCGACCTCTGCCTCATCAAGCCGCTGCAGCTCGAGCACTTCCGGCTCGAGGTGCTGCGTCTCCTGAACGAGGTCGGTCGCGAGAGCGCGACCGCCTGACGGGGCGAGCCTGGATCAGCCGCGATCGACGAGCCCGATCTCGGCGAGCCCGCGAAGCGTTTCCTCGACGTCCAGGGTGGCGGTCCGCTCGTCCACGCGATACCGAGCCAGCATCGCCGCGACGATCTCTTCGACCGTGCGGCTGCCGTCGCAGAGGAGGTAGATCTCCCGGGCGCTCCCGTTGAGGACGTGGAAGCGGTTCCCGTCGGCTCGCAGGAAGAGATACTCGTCGCCCAGGTCCTTTTCCAGGAACCGTCCCGAGGGTCTCGGCCGCTCCGGGCCCGACGGCATGCCGCAGCCTCCTTTCTTCAAGCCTCTCCGAAGACATCTCCCGTCTCGACCAGCCGGTCGAGCAGCGCCACCGTCTCCTCGATCCGCCCCGGGGTCATCTGCGCCAGCGCAACCCCGCGCAGGGAAGCGGCGACCTCGGCCACGAGGAATCCCTCGCGTCCCCGGAACTCCCGATCGAGGGCGCTTCCCGGGCGGCGGTTCAGCAAGCCGCGGCAGAGCTCCACGGCGGTTTCGAAGGGCCCGATCCGCCGGAGCGACGGGGAGGCCTCGAAATCGGGCCGGTCGAGATCCGATTCCACCGCCGCGACGATCGCCGGGTCTCGTTCCCGGATCCAGGTCGCCAGCGGCCCGGCGGCGCCCGTGCGCACGCGCCAGGCGCCCTCCCCGAACGGCGACGGGCCGACCTCCGACACACCGGGAAGGCTCCCGAGCTCGGTCACGAGATCCGGATCGTGGCCGGACGCGAGCCACAGGTCGAAGCAACGGGACCCGGGTTCCGTCTCCTGGCTCCTTCCGGATCGGAGGAGCACCATCGCCGCGAGGGGGATCGGGCCGGCTGCGTCTCCCCGAAGGTCGCGCGCGGCGACCGTCCAGCCGTCCTCGTCTCGATGGACGGCCCCACGGGACAGCCGCTCGATCTGCGGGGGAGTCAGCGTCGCGCGCGAGCCGCCCCTCACGTGCACGGCCCTCGGCGGCGCCTCGACCTCGGCAACGCCCCGGGTGAGGGCCGTCACGTCGTCCGAGAGGATCGTCGCACCGCGGAAGGCCAGATGGAGCGAGAGCGTGGTCTTTCCGAAGCCGGGGGGGCCCGCGATCGCGATCGCCCGGCCGCCTTTTTCCACGGACGCGGCGTGGAGCAGGAACCGGTCTCCGATCGCTCCCGCGAGCTCCTGCAGGACGTAGTCGTACACCTGCCAGAGGGCGAACCGCGCGTCGAGAGCGCGAGTCCCTCGAGGGCCTCGGATCGACGGAGGGCCCCCCGAGCGGAGGAAGACCCGGAACTCGCGGACCGCCCTGGGCGATGCCGGCCCCGGCGAGCCGCCCCAGAGTCTCTGGAGCAAGGCGGTCGCCTCGCTGTCGTCCGACCGGACGCGCACCAAGTCCCCGAACCATCCGAACTCGACCGTTCCATTCGAAGAGGAGCCCATCGCGGCCAGAGCTTACCCGACACGAGGTGCGGACAGAAGGCGGGCAGGCGGAGGCGGCGTCAGCGGGCCCCCTCGCCCGACAGCACCACCTTGACCGTCTTGAGGACGATCCAGAGGTCGAACAGCGGATTGAGGTGCTTGACGTAGTAGAGGTCGTACTTGAGCTTCTCGACCGAGTCCTCCTCCGACGCTCCGTATCGGTACATCACTTGCGCCCAGCCCGTGACGCCGGGGCGCACCGCGATCCGGAGCCGGTAGAAGGGGATGGTCTTCTCGAGCTGCTCGACGAAGTGCCGGCGTTCCGGACGCGGTCCCACGAAGCTCATCTGGCCCCGCAAGACGTTGAAGATCTGCGGCAGCTCGTCGATGCGCGTGACCCGGAGGAGCCGTCCGACGCGAGTCACCCGGGGATCGCCCTCCCGCGCCCAAACCGGTCCGCTCTTGCTCTCGGCGTCCTGGACCATGGAGCGGAACTTGAGAAGGAAGAACTTTCTTCCCCGGAGCCCGAGCCTGCTCTGCCGGTACAGGATCGGCCCCGGGCTGTCGAGCCGGATCGCGA